>DASQGZ010000049.1:0-84926 GCA_035632315.1 Kapaibacterium sp. (SeqCode)
TATTATGCACTCCGGCGCCAAATCCCCCGCCAACGTAGGCGATATCGGCATATTGATACAAAGCAAATAACTTACCGATGGTATCGACAATGACGACGGACTCGCCATTATAATTATGTATCTGCGAAAATAAAATTGCTCGTTTGCCGTACTGTTCGCTCAATGAAGTAATATGACCCGGCGAAACTTCATGCGGTACAAGAATGCTGACGAGTCGAACCCCGATGCTGCTATTATCCACCAACTGTTTCAGCAACGCCTCGTCTGCTTCCCAGGTGCTTCCGGCGATAAGCACCATTTTATCTGCAAACGTCATCGGCAATATATTTTCATTTTTTGTCAGTACTTCATTCTTTCGCGTTATGACCTGATCAAATCGTGTGTCTCCCGAAACCGACATTTTCTTCTCATCTATGCCAAGCCGGACGAGCGCCAGTTTATCTGATTGCCCGATCGTTAATATCCGGTCAAGATTTTGATAGGTCGTTCTGTAGAGTACGCGCGTGAACGGATTACGAAATTTTTTTTCGTTGACCGTCGCACAAACAAGAATGCTTCCGATCTTTCGCGCAGAGAGTTCATCGGCAAGGGTATGCCACACATCGTAGCGAATAAAAATGAACTGGTCCGGCTTTGTCAGGTCGAGAAAACATCGAACGTTCTTCAGTGTATCGAACGGCAGGTATGTAATAAGATCAGGGGTCGTATACTTTCCTATTGCATTTTCATACCCGCTCGGTGAAAAAAAAGTGAGGTGAATGTGAATAGCCGGATCGTCAGCTTTCAGTTTTTCAATAAGTGGCGTTGCTTGTTCGAGTTCGCCGAAGGACGCAACGTGAATAATTATTTTTTTTCGTGAGGCTGCAACCGTTTCATAGTGCTCTTCGGTCGTTCGCCACAATGTCCGTCTACCGTTGATCGCCTGACGAAGTTTTGGATTCAATCGTGCGGCCAACCGAAGCGCAAATGCGGTGATTGCTATTGCAGCACGATAGAGCGTCCGCATCGCAATTTTTAATTTTGCATTTTTAATTTTTAATTCTCAAATGTGATCGGCAGCGTGATACGAACTGCGGACAAGCGGACCGGACTCAACGTTGCGAAAGCCCATTTCCATACCGATATCGTGGAGTTCATTGAATTCATCGGGATGCAGAAACCGTGCAACCGGCAGATGATACGGCGTTGGCTGCAGGTATTGACCAAGTGTGAGGATGTCAACTTTTATCTCAACAAGATCGGTCATCACTCGTAGGAGTTCTTCACGGCTTTCACCAAGACCGAGCATAATACCTGTCTTTGTGATGAAGCCCTCCGATTTTGCTTGCTGCAATACTCCGAGCGACCAATGATACTTCGCCTGCGGGCGCACCGTGCGATACATTGACGGAACGGTCTCAGTATTATGATTCAAAATATCCGGCTTTGCATCGAAGATAAGACGAAGAGACTCAGCTCGCGCTTTGAAATCCGGGATCAATACTTCTATGCGCGTCGTCGGATTTTTTTCGCGGACGGCTTTGATCGTTGCGGCAAACACGCCCGCGCCGCCATCTGAGAGTTCATCACGATTGACGCTCGTGATGACAACATGTCGTAAATTCATCAGTCGTGTTGCTTCGGCGACACGGTTCGGTTCGTCGGTATCGAGATGCGTGGGGCGTCCGGTTTTCACAGCGCAAAACCCGCAGGAGCGCGTACAGGTATCTCCGAGGATCATAAACGTCGCAGTGCCGCTATTCCAGCATTCGGCAACATTCGGGCAGCGCGCTTCTTCGCAGACGGTGTGCAGTTCGTTCTCGCGCATAATACCCATCAGGCGCGAATAATTCTCACCCGACGGCACGCGCACTTTCAGCCACTCGGGCCGCGGCTTGCGCGGTTCTGGTCTCTCAATAACCGGTAAATCTAAAAGCATAACGCAAGGTAAACAACGTCTATGAGTGTTGAGTTTGAGTCTCGTTTTACTTCCCGATGGTAAACTCCACTCTTCGGTTCTGCTGTCTGCCATCTTCGGTATCGTTGGTAGCTATTGGCTTCGATGCGCCAAATCCTTTCGCGGTTATTCGTGATTTTGCAATGCCTTTTGCGATAAGATAATTTCTGACCGAGATCGCTCGTGCTTGCGATAACTTTTGATTCAACGATTCGCTGCCTTTATTATCGGTGTGTCCGCTGATCTCGAGCGTAATAGCCGGCTGCTGTTTCAACATCACGACGAGCCGGTCCAGGACGGCATTCGATTCTTCATGAAGAACACTTTTATTAAAATCAAAGAAGATATTGTTAAGCCGGACGGTTTCGCCTGCTTCGAAGGGAACAAGTTTCAGGTCGCGATTTATTTCTTTATATTCAGTCACTTTTTTTACATCGAGATTTTCGTCAACAGGGATATACCCTTTGACTTCGGCGCGGAAGCCATACATTTGTCCTGCAGGAAGCACGATCTTGTAACTGCCGTCTTTCGGATTGCTATGCGCGATGCCGGCATCTTTGGCACCGGGTAAAATTTCGTAATGAATATCAGCGGCGAGCGGCTTGCCTGTTTTCCCATCAAACACTTTCCCGCTGACGAGCACAACCGGTTCGGGCTTGAGCGCCGGAGGAAGTTTTGCGCGAAAAATATCGAGGCTATTGCCGTAGGCATCTTTATTCGAAACGAAATATGCATACTCGCCCGATGCCGGAACAGTATAATATGCATCCCATTCCGGGGTATTAAAGTCCGGTCCCAGATTTTGCGGTTCGCTCCAATTCTCCCACGTATCGTCGAGGCGTTTGGTCATAAACATATCGACAGAGCCATACCCGGGATGTCCGTCAGAAGAAAAATACAGTGTTTTACCGTCTGACGCTAAGAATGGCATTCCCTCATCGGCCGCCGAATTCACTGTTGTACCAAGATTTTTCGGACCTTGCCATGAACCGTCATCTTGAAGAAAGTACACATAGAGGTCGCGCCCTCCATTTCCTTCTTCACGCTGCAAACTCATAATGATCTTTTTTCCGTCGTTTGCCAGACAAAATTCCATAAAGTGATGCGTCGTATGCGTATCCATCTTTAAGCGGTCAGGTTTGCTCCAGCCATTAGTTGTCCGCTTGGTCGTCCAGATGCCGAATGATGGTCCGGCATCCGGTTTCTCATTGTATATTCCACCGATGAGCGCCATGTTGCCGTCCGGTGTGATCGAAGCAAGGAATGTTCCGTTTCCGTTATTGAGCAATGGTCCGATATTATGGGCAGGTCCCCAGCTGCCGTTCGGAAGAACCTCCGAATACCAAATGTTATCGCAGGCTTTGCCTGGCATATACCCATAGTTCGCAGGGTTATCTTTACTGTCAAAGTAAAGCGTTTTACCGTCCGGAGATATTACCGGAAAAACTTCATCGTACGGAGAGTTCACGTTCGGACCGAGATTTTCTTTGACACCGAATATTTTCGAACCGGGCGCAATGTTGATCTCTGCTTTGACAGGAATTTTGCTATCCGAAATTCCGATCGCGTCGATCTCATTATACCCGCGTACCAGACCGCATTGCAACACCAGTTCGACAGCCACTACTTTATAGTCCGTTTTTTTGAAGAATACATTCATCACGCGCGACGGGACGCCCGCCGGAGCAGGGTCACCAAAATATACTCGATGAGGTTTGTCCGCTGCGTCGTATAAAATAACTTGCTGCACGGCTCCGGGATTGAAGTTTTCCGCTATCGCAACCTGCTGGATCTTCATCGGATTATTATACCCGACTTTTATATGCGCTTCCCCGCCGCCGAACGCCGCATCGTTCTTTGCGACCCATGCACACGGGCTGTCGCCGGATGCAGGGCACTTATTCGGCTTGCCTAATACTTGGTTTGCCGAATACTCTTTCGTTCCGAATTGCGACGAGAATGAAATAACTTCCGATGCCCACTGAACATCCTGTGCCTGAAGTGTGCTGCACGCAAGGACAAGAATAATTATGGACGCAAATGCAGTATAATATCGCTTCACGATTTCGTTGTAATCCGAACATAACAGCAATTCCCGTAGCAGGCATTCCGATAAATAACAGAACTGTTATTCACGGTTATGGTTACGGGCCGGTCAAACCCTCGTATTTTTGCAGCCGATCGTTGTTATGTCAGAAGTTATATCTACAGGGGTGAACGCGCGGGCTCGGCAGATCTCAATGTCAGGCGAATTGGCGAGGAAGATGATCCATCTTTCGTCGCTTGCAATTCCCGTTGCATATAGTTTTCTTCCGAAAAGCACGATCTTATGGGTGCTGCTTCCGATGACAGCGATCGCCGTCATTATTGACTACGGTAAATTTTATATTGGCGGCGTCGATAGATTTTATAAGTTTCTTTTCGGACCGATCCTTCGCGAACACGAAACCGACGGCACCCGGAAGCTGCTTTCGGGCGGTTCGTATGTGCTGATCAGCGCCTGTTTATGCATTATTATTTTTCCGAAAGTGATCGCGATCACGGCCTTCGCCGTCCTGATCGTCTCTGATGCGACGAGTGCACTGATCGGCAGGCGTTTCGGAAAACACGCATTCTTCGATAAATCCCTCGAAGGCTCGATCGCTTTTTTTGTCAGTGCGCTTCTTGTCATTTCACTTGCTCCGAAGGCAGCCGGTTCGATCACAGAATTTTTCGTTGCTGCATTTGGCGCACTCGTCGGGACGATTGCCGAAGCAATGAGCACACGGTTAAAGCTTGATGATAATTTCTCCGTGCCGTGCACGATCGGGATCACAATGTGGATTGTTTATTTTCTCCTGTCATTAACACATGACCCCTCCTACGTCTCGCTCTACCGTCAGTTAATGCAACAGCCGTAAACTCGTCGTAATTTTGCTTCTGTGAACGTCTGCCGCGCTGCAATGCTGCGAATACTGTGTACTGTCTGTATTGGCGTGATCGTCTTTTGTGCGACGAATACTCATGCCCAATTTACCGGGCAGTTCGTCCTTGGCGGCAATTCTTCGTCGAATGTGGCGGGCATTGATACCGCAGGCGGTGACAGAGCATTTACGCCGGAGATCACCTTACAAGATAAAGTACCGATCTCGCATCTGATTCATCTCGAATTCGAAGCATCATATAATCCGAATATTTATACGACGACCCCGAATAATTCATATACAAAGTTTGATCTTTCAGCGATGGGAAATTTTTATTTATCTGAGAACACCGCAAAAAAAGAATTGCCGATCCTGCCGCCCGCACCCCATCCGACCATATTGCATGATACGCCAGCGAAGCCGCCCCCTGTTGCAACGCAGCCAATACCATCATCGCCGCCGGCAAAAGACAGCGCCGCACTCGCTGCCGAATCGCTTGAGCAGCTTGCCGACCGCCTTGATGCGCTCGATATCGACACAACCGGGATTTCCGATGACGAGGATAGCATCGATGCAGCGAATGATCTGAAAGACTCTCTCTCAGAATCGATGCTCGCCGTGAGCGAAGTGCTCCGAGCGCAGCCATATTCGGAAAGCATTCAGCAGGTGCTCACAGAAGAATTAACAGCCGATCTGAAATTGCTTTCTCAAATTCCGTTTCCGAAAAATAGAAAAGACAGCATTGATAGAGTGATCAGCCGAACGAATGACGGATTATCACGCTCGATCGCAAAAAAAGATCTCTTAGCGATGCCAACGAGTCCGCTTGACACGGCAAAGAAGCCATTGCCTGCTGCGATCGCAACGATCGTCAAACTGCCCGAGACCCAGACCGACGCCAACGACGCACCGGATATTACGCTCGTCAATGCTCTGACCGATTACACCGAGTTTTCGACTTCCGATCTTGTTCTTCGCGAAGACGCCCTCCCACGATCGTCGCTGACACTGGCTACGCTGCTCTCGGTTCCTGTGCAGTACGAGCAGCAGTCCAACCAGCCGGTCTATAAACAGTACAGTTACAATCAAATATCATTTGCACCGCGCCTGAGCATTTATCCGAGTGATAAAGCCGGGCTTGGATTGCTCTACACGTATCAGAATAATACCTATCCTGACGACACGCTTTTTACATTTTCGGAAAACCGTTTTCGTGCCGACGGAAGATTTGAGATCGGCTCGTTATTATTAGTCGGCGCTCAGATCGGGTTGAATCTTGGCAATTATTTGCACCCGCTCGATTCGACACTTCGCGGACCGAAGGGTAAAATTCTATTTCAGTACACCGAGCCGTCGAATTATTCGCAAACGCAATTCGGATTGTTGGGATCCTTCATTGTTTCCGAGCGCACACATCTTGGGCTTGGCACTGTCTTAACGCGCTCTTCCGAATTGCACCCATACCTGCTCGACAACTCACTCGGACGCAGCAAGACCAGCGGACAAGCGACCGACGATCCGTTCTCGTATGAACTATCGAAAGTCTTCACATTTATTACAACCCGAGTTTTTTGGGACATCAATTCAGCCATAGATCTTGCATTCGAAACTCGCGACTATGGTAAAGGCGTCCTTCGAAAGAATGTGGGGGCTGTTGTGCCAAACAGAACAGATAAGGGAACACTCCTGACTATTGACATCACAAAAGATTTTTATATTGAAGACAGAATTTTTTCGATCTTCGATGTCATAACGCCCGACCTGAATTTTCAGTATTCGAAATATAACTCAACGATCAAACTCTACACGTACAACGACTTCACCAGTTCTCTATCCGTAGCATTTGGTTTCTGATATGCCATCACCGCTGAACAAAACGATCAAACTTACTTCTGCCGATGCGCGGATGAAAATCCCGATTCTCCCGAAGAAAAATTTCCAGGAGAATATGATCTATTGCGGCGAAGCGATCGGTGCGCTGCAGATACTACCGAAGCACTCGTTCGATCTTGTCATTGCCGATCCGCCGTATAATAACGGCGTCGATTTCGGCAACGACAGCGACAAACAGCGTGAAGAGCACTATTGCAACTGGGTGACGAAGTGGGTGAAACTTCTGCCGCGAGTCGCAACGAAAACCGCATCGTTCTATATTTGCTGCGACTGGGTCCATAGCGGGTTTTATCAGGAAGCGATGGAAGCCGCCGGACTCACCGTTATCAATCGCATTACCTGGAAACGCGATAAAGGCAGAGGCGCGAAGCGAAACTGGAAGCAGAATATGGAAGATATTTGGTTTGCGGTACGCGATCCTAAAGAATACACATTCAATCTTGATCGCGTCAAGCTCAAGAAACCCGTCATCGCACCCTACCGCACAGGCGGCAAACCAAAAGATTGGTATGTGAACGAAGACGGCGAACCCGAGCGGCTGACGCATCCATCTAATATATGGGTCGATCTTACTGTTCCCTTTTGGTCAATGCCCGAAAACACCGAGCACCCAACGCAAAAACCGGAAGCAATGATCGAGCGCATCATCGAAGCATCGAGCAACCAAGGCGACAACATACTCGACCTCTTCAGCGGCTCCGGCACAACGAGCGTCGTCGCGAAACGATTAGATAGGAAATTTATCGGAATTGAACTCAATCCTGATTATGTACGACTTGCTACGAAACGATTAGCACAACAAACCACTGAATAAGCCTATGTCTGAACTGGTGAATGAATTTGACGATGAAGTAGGAGGTACGATCGTTGGCGTCGTACAATTCGCGCCCGCGCACAAAGACCTCAAAAAAAATATTGCGAACGTCTGCGATCTCATCGCACATTGCACTGCAGATCTTCTTGTCTTTCCGGAGCTATCGCTCTCGGGGTATGCTTTTTCGTCGCCTGAAGAAGCACGACCGTTCGCGATCGAAGCAGATGGCGAAGAAATTCAAAACATTGCTGCCTGTGCCCGATCAAATAAAGTAGCTATCGTGCTTGGGTTCGCACAAGCCGAGGGTGATGACCTGTTTAATTCCTCTGTTGCGATCAGCTCGACCGGTGATATTGCCGGCCTGTATCAAAAGCAGCATTTGTTCTATTATGAGAAGATGGTCTTCTATCAGGGCGAGCTCGGGCGACCGGTCTTCGATGTCATGATTCGCGACGACCGCTCCGTCAAGGTCGGGATGGAGATCTGTTACGATTGGCGCTTCCCTGAGAACACACTTGAGATGGCATTTCAAGGTGCGGAGATCGTTGCCATTCCATCTAATATTGTCACGACAACCGGGATGCTCCATGAGACACTGCGAGTTCGTGCCTTCGATAATAAGGTCATCATCGCTTTTGCCGATAGAATTGGCTCTGAAATGCTTGAGACCGAGGCCGGACAGGAGAAATTGAAATTCCGGGGCGAAAGCTGTATTATCAATTATAATGGCGAGATACTTTCGAAGCTATCAACTACTGAAAATTCAATAGCTTACGCTACCGTTAGGACAGAGAAGACTCATTCCAAACGTATCAACGATCATAACGATCTTTTCGAGGACAGGAAACAATTGGATGCTGGGGTTGTCCAGAACGAAGAGGAGGATGAAGAATAAATTTGCATTTGAATCCATAAAAGTGCTTAATTTGGTTAATTTTGGCACGTAATTTGCATATAAAATTTCTGAAACTAAAGTGGCTCCTAAAACGTAGTGTTGGCTCACGGATGACACGGGTAAATAATATAAAGCGACTCTCCAAAGAAATGGTGGATACGTCTGCCCAGATCGTACTGGAGTTTCCGCGCGCGGTGATCACTGCCGAAGAAAAGCTTCGCCGCCGTGTTCAGGCGTTCGTCCGGGTTGCCCTTGCCACATCGTTCCTCTGGCTGACTGCTATTATTTCACTCGGTGCAACTGTTACCGATGCCGTTGCGAAGACCGTCGGCAAAGATAAGAACCAAAAAGAGCGCCGCATCCACCTCCGCACTAACCGCCTTTCCGATAAGAATGCCGCTTCGATGAAGGGGACTGCTTCCTGGTATGGCAAACATTTTCATAAACGCTTGACTGCATCCGGCAGACCATTCGATAAGAATGCAATGATGGCTGCCCACCGCTCCCTTCCGTTCGGTACAATAGTGCGTGTCACCAATACCGAGAATGGCAAGTCCTGTTTAGTCGAGATCACCGACCGTGGTCCATTCGTGCGCAAGCGCATTATCGATCTTTCCGAAGCTGCTGCAAAAGCGCTTGATTTTACCGACCAAGGCACCACGCATGTCGTGCTTGAAGTTGTCAGTCAGGAATATGCGAGCCTTGTATATAGCGTACGTCCGTTTATGATGATATCCGATGCGCTTCGGATGCCGGGCTTTGCAGCCCGCTAATAGGCTGGGCCACAACTAAATTTCCCTTCTTCATCCGTTCTATCGTATATTTGAGCACGAATATTAGTGACGTTTGTGCCAAACCAGGATAGCATTATCGTTTCTCACGAAGGACCCCATCCGACGCCGGAAGAAGAAGCCGAGCGCGCAAAGCGTTCGTCTCGTTTTGACGGTATCGCGATCGGCGCCGCTGCGTTTGGCCTCGGCGGCATTCTCTACCTGATCCATAAAGACATCTCGCCGTTCATCCTGATGGTGACGGTCGCATTACTCCTGTTTCCGTTTCGCGAATATCGCGCCGCACGAACGATCCTCACGACGACACTCACGCTCTTCGTGCTCTGGCTCGCGATGACGCTTTCAAGTATTTTATTTCCCTTCATCGTTGCCTTCGTCATTTCATATCTCTTCAACCCGGTCGTTTCATATATGAAGAGAAAATGGAAGATCTCTCGCGGCTGGGGCGCGGTGATCGTTGTCGTTATACTGTGCAGCATTGTCGGATTCTCAGGATATATGGTGATTCCGCTGATCGTCAACGAAGCGCAATCTCTGACGAAAACGATCTCGACGGCATTTCAAACGAACCAACTTGCGTTCGACGAAAAAAGCATCCACGATTTTCTTATCTCGCTCGGCATTCCGCGCGAATATGTGACGCCCTTTTTGAATAACGAGTTATACCCAGCGATCAAGAATTTCACAGCAACATTGCCAACCGTGATGCTCTCGGTCGTCTCGGCATTGCCGGCCGTTTTGCAACGCACGCTTGACATTGTGCTGATCCCTATTGCGTCCATTTATTTGCTCAGCGATTGGAACGACATCGGCGAAAGCCTGATGGGGCTTGTGCCGCCGAAGCGCCGTCCGCATTGGAAAAAGACGATCGGCAACATCGACAAAGTCCTCTACGGATACATTCGTGGGCAGTCGCTGGTTGCGCTAATCATCGGGATCTTGACAGCAACGGCGCTTGCGATCGCCGGCGTACCCTATTATTCGCTTATCGGCGTGCTGATCGTTCTGCTTGATTTTATTCCGGTGATCGGATTGCTTTCGAGCGTTCTGGTTGTCGAGATCGTTATCATGGTGACAATGCCGATCACATTCGGCAATATCCTGGTCGGTGTTTTGATCATATTAGGAATGCACATGATCGAAACATATTTGCTTGGTCCGCGCATCATCGGCAAGGGCGTCGGGATTCCGCCGATACTTATTTTAGCGTCGGTCTTTGTCTTTGCATTCTTTTTCGGGTTTATCGGTATGCTCATCGCTGTCCCGCTGACAGGAGTGATCGTGCTGTTCATCCGCGAGTACAAACAGGCGATCGTGTCTGACTCAGTATCAGAATGAGTCCGTCAGGTGCGCTCTACATCGTCTCAGTCGGGATCGGCGACGCACGTGATATAACCCTTCGCGCGATCGAGACGCTCGGCAAGTGCGACATCATTGTCTGTGAAGAAGCAAAGCCTGCTCGTGCTCTGATGAAATATCATCATATCGAGAAGCCGATCATCTTACTCAATGAACATACGAGGAATACAGTTGAAGATGAAATTTTAGATGAACTTGCCGCAGGAAAAAATATTGCCCTCATTTCCGATTGCGGCACACCGCTCATCGCCGACCCGGGCGATGTGCTGATCAAAAAATGCATCGAAAAAAATATTACTATCACACCGATTCCCGGCGCTTCAAGCATTCTGGCTGCGCTCGTTGTCAGCGGCTTCAGGCTCGATCAATTTTCTTTCATCGGATTTTTACCGCGTGAAAAATCGGCGCGCGCACGAGCCGCATCAGAATTAAAGAATAGAACAGAAACACTTGTGCTTCTCGAAGCGCCATATCGGCTCGCTCAGATTCTGGATGATCTGCGGCTCGGCATCGGCAGCGAACGAAAGATCGCCGTCTGTTTGGACCTTACACTTGCTGGCGAACGCATCTATCGCGGAACCGTCAAGTCGTCGGTAAAATATTTCGAAGAACATCCGTTCAAAGGAGAGTTTGTGATCGTGCTTGGACCAACGCAACGGCCTCACAGAGACAGATTTGTGCCTCGAAGTCCGCATAAAAAACACAAATGACCTCCTATCCTCCCGTGTTGTAACCAGGTGCATCTTTTGCGGCGCAGCATAGCTATTCTCGTTCTTAGCGGACTTTTTGCATTTCCGTCGTATGTGCATTCTCAGATACTGCATCAGATATATGTGATCACGTCGATCAACGATTCGGTGCTCACACTCCCGCAAGCTTTTTTTATTCGATCGTCGATACGGCTCGCGATCGATTCGAATCTTAACTTAACAGAAGGCATTGATTATTCTATTCTCGATTCTGCCGAGAATCCAAGAATTATACTCTCAGCATCAATCCGCTCACTATTTTTTGCGGGTACGACAACGACAAGTCCTCATACCATTCGTCTTGATTATCAAACATTACCGACCACACTCAAAAGAACATATTCGTTCTTTCCTCCGGATTCTAAGATGTCAGATTCATCTCAACCGCCTGTGCAGACGGCCCAACCGACGCTTCAAAATATGCCTGCGCAATCTTCACAAGATTTCAAATTGCAAAAGTCGGGCGGTATTATGCGTGGTTTGCAAGTTGGCTCCGCTCAGGATGCGGCGTTCACCAATAGTTTCAACTTGACTTTTTCCGGTTCGCTCGGCGATGAGTTATCGTTCAAAGGAGCACTCAGCGAAGAATCTGCCCCGTTGCAGCCGGAAGGAAATACTCAAACTCTGCGCGATATTGACAGGATATTCGTCGAATTTCGTGCGAAAGATCATTTTGCGGTAACGATCGGTGATTTTCCTCTTTCGCTTTCGCACATCAGATTGGATTCAATCCCGACAACGTCGCTCTACGATAATATTACACGCAAAGTGCTTGGTGCTATGGCGACCGTTCAAGCAGGCCCGACTGCCGTTGCAACTTCCTACTCCGTCACAAAAGGACAGTTCACGTCAAACGCATTGCAAGGAATCGACGGTGTGCAAGGACCGTATCGTCTCAGTGGCCGCAACGGTGAGCAAGCGATCATTATTATTGCTGGTACCGAACATATTTATCTCGACGGCGAGCTGCTTTTGCGGGGCGAGCAAAATGATTACGTGATCGACTACGGACTCGCACAAGTTCAGTTCACCACTAAACGGATCATTACTTCTTTTAGCCGCATTACCATTGATTTTGAGTACACCGACGAACAATACAGCCGCAATTTATTTGCCGCAAAGCAAGTAACCTCTCTGTTTGGTAATGCTGCATTATTCAGCACAACATATCTGCGAGAGGGCGACGACCAAAATAATCCGAAAGAACTTATACTCACCGATTCCGATAAAGCGATCCTTGCCCGTGCCGGGAACGACCCGTTAAAAGCGACAAAGAGCGGAGTAGTTTTCGTCGGCAAGGACAGCATCAGCGGGAAAGCACGAGGTTCATATATTGCAGTGGATTCAGTGATCTCAGCCGTAGCAGTTCATTTCTTCCGTTACTCGCCGCTTGATAGTATTAATGCGTTCTATACTGTGGGTTTCGGATTTGCCGGCACCGGCAAGGGGCAGTACATTCGTAAAAGTATCGGCGAGTTCGACTATGTCGGGATGGGTAACGGCGATTATGATACTCTGATCTTTCTTCCTCTTCCGCAGCTTCACGAACTCTTCGGTGGTAAATTATCCGTCGTACCGTTTCCCGGATTGAATTTAACAGGCGAAGGCGCAGCAACCGGACTTACACAAAACAGATTTTCATCGCTCGCCGCAGAAAACGGCAACGCATACAATTTTGGCGGATCGTACGTCGATACGTTTTCGATCGCAGGCATGAAGTCCGTATCGATCGAGGTATCCGGAAAACAACTGTTTACCTCTGCATTATTTTCTCCGTTCGATCGGATCCGTTCCGTTGAATCGATGCGTCAATACGGCAAAGAAGACAATTCGTATGGAACGACAATGCTCGGGCAAGATGAAAAAGAACAAACATTTTCAAGCCGCATTTCCATATCAAGATTTACAGGTACTATTGACGTTGGAACATACTCGCTTGGGGGTACTATCTATAAAGCTCAGCATTATAAATATGGCGGTCTGCTAAACAGCAACGAATCATCGCTGCCGAATATCATCGCATCGTACGAAGTAACGCCCGTCACTGATTCCGCAAACGGGATCACATCGAACTGGAGATCGGTGAATGCACTGGTAAATAAAGCGATCAAGGATTCTACTGTTTTGTATATACCCTCTTTTGCGTTCAATTACGGTGAGCGCCAAAGCCGCGCACTCTCTGCACCGTTCTCATCTGACTCCCTGACATTAACAAGTTTCAGATATATTGAGCTTGCTCCGTCGCTCGGGGTACGGTTCGTTAAACAATCATCCATTTCATTGTCATATACATTTCGCGCAGACGACAGCAGCAGATACGGCAGGTTCTTCCCCATTTCACGATCATCGCAATTCCTTGTTGGCTCATCGCTCTTTTTCGATAATGGCTTCTCCGGAAAATTCGATGTCGGTTATCATGCACGAACGTTTCGGGATTCGATCTCGAAAAGCGAGAACGGCGGTGATAACACAAGCTTGCTCGTTCATCTGGTGCCTCGCTATCATACAATGAACAATGCGTTTTCGATCGATGCCGATTATCAAGTTTCCGAACTTCGTACCGCTGCGCTTCAACGATTATTTTTCCCAGTGCAGCCCGGGCAGGGAAATTATATGTACGTCGGAGACCTCAATCACAATGGCAAACAAGACCCCGAGGAATTTCAACTGGCACGCTATAGCGACCAGGGAACATATATATTACTTACGATCCCGACCGATCAGCTTCGTCCCACCGTTGATCTGCATACGCTGCTCCACCTGCGATTTGCACCGGCATCGCTTGCACAAACAGATGTGTTGCATATATTATCACCGCTTTCATTCGAAACGGTTGTGCGGCTTGACGAGAACAGCACCGATGAACGAACGTCCGACATTTACTTTTTTCACCTTTCTCGTTTTCTGAACGATTCAACGACCATACATGGCTTGCAGGAATACCAACAAGATATTTTTCTTTTTGAAAACAATGTAAATAGCAGTTTCAGGTTCAGGTGGAATGATCGCAAGAGCGCTTCCGAGTTCAATACCGGATTAGAACGAACATATCATCGCGAACTTTCTCTTCGTGCAAGGCTGCGTCCGTGGGATGAGCTAACGACCGAAGAGATCGTTTCGTACGTTCAAGATAATGTAAGCTCGAACGAATTTTCTGCAAACAGGCCGCAGCAGACAAAACGATATCAAGGCGAATCGAATATTTCGTTTGACCCGTTCGCATCACGCGCAAGTTATGCCCTCTCAGTTTCCTACGAGAGCATAGCTGATCCGCTTTATCTTGTTACAAGCAACGCATCGATCGATGCCATTAAGTTATCAATGCGATATGGGCTCAGTTCGACGCTCAGTTTAAACGCCGAAACGAGCAGAAATGAATTTGCAGCGCATATCGGCTCTGACCAAATACTTCCCTTTGGGCTTTCTGCCGGATTAAGCCCCGGGGTCACGTGGGGGTGGTCGCTTGGTGCAAATCAAGAGATCACACGCGGAGTCCTGCTCAATATAAAGTACGAAGGACGCTCCGAACCGTCGATCTCTGACCGCCACATCACACATATCGGCAGAGCAGAGATTCGTGCATCTTTTTAGGCTTTCTGTTCAAACTCAACGTCCCGTTTCATCGTTTACCTACCCCCAATGACCGACCAAACGATCATATCTGACGCTGCTCGTACAAAGAGCGACCGCGTGCTGCAATGGCTCTTCGAGCAGCATCCTGCTGAAGCAGAAGACCATAATCTCGCGCGCCTTTTTGACGATACCGTACTCTCAAAGAGCGTACAAGGTTTTTTGCGGACGTTCGTCACTGAACATAAACTTTACAATGGTAACGAATGCAAGGAGATCGTGAGCGAGGCTCACTTGTTTAGCGCGCGATATCTTGCTACGCCGAATGAATTTCTTTCGGAATATTTTGCTCGCGAAACTTCAGCAAACGCATTAAAAAAACTCGATGCATTCCAAGATTACCCGTACTACCGGGAATTTATTGAAGAATGGCTGCCTCACAACAGTACGATATTGTCAAAAGAAGACGTTCGCAATTTTGTTTGGAACGCGGATAAACTCTTTGTCATATATTCGCCGGTCGAAACTATCGAAAAAAATCTTGAACCGTTCTTTGATTTTTTTAAGGAGCTCGATAACGCAACTGATGGACTTGGCCGTGTTACCGAGCTATTCATTACAGATAAAGGCCTCGACTATTCGTTAGCTGGGAAAGATGGCCTTCACAGTGCTGCGGCATTAGCTGATTTTTTAAAGACAAATATTTCTCACGCGATCTTTAGTCCGGCTTCTTCTTCGGCAGATGCATCGACACAACATTCAGATGCTGAGTATCAGGAGTTTCTTGACGAACTTCGCACTGCAGGTATTCATCTGCCGCCACCGCCCCACATGCGAGAGGGGGCAAAACAGTTCGATCTTCTGCCCGTTCATTTTTTTGTCAACGAGAAACTTCGCGAACAAACGACCGGGAAAATATTTCATGGAAATCCTCATGAATATGATCGTTTGATAGCAATCATCGATAACGCCGCAAATTACGAGGAAGCGATACTGAATCTTGAAACAATTATGCACCTCCAACGCCCGACAAATTCTCCGAAACTGTTTGATAAATGGGCGAATGTGATCAAAATGAAATTTGCGCAGCCGGAACGTGATGCAATTCGTTGACGAAGCCCACATAACGGTTACTGCAGGCAGCGGCGGCAACGGCGTGATCTCGTGGCGCCGTGAAAAGTACGTACCGAAAGGCGGCCCTGCAGGCGGCGACGGCGGCAAAGGCGGTGACGTTATTGTTCTTGCCGACCCGCAGCTTTCGACGCTGCTCGACTTCCGATACAATCGCCATTACAAAGCAGAGAACGGCCATCGCGGGGACCGCAATAATATGAAAGGCCGTATGGGTGAAGACACCCTCATCCGCGTGCCAGTCGGGACGGTCATTCGCGACGAAGCGAGCGAGGACATCCTTGCTGACCTCACAGCCCCGTTCGAGAAAGTGACGATCGCCGAAGGTGGTAACGGCGGACTCGGTAATGCGCGATTCAGATCTTCTACAAATCAATCGCCTCGTAAAAAAACCGACGGCAAACCAGGCGAAGAAAAATCACTTGCGCTCGAATTAAAATTACTTGCCGATGTCGCTCTCGTCGGTTTTCCGAACGCCGGGAAGTCAACGCTCATCAGCCGCATCTCTGCTGCGAAGCCGAAAATTGCGGATTATCCGTTCACGACCCTCGTACCGAATCTCGGCATCGTGCAAGCGCCCGAGGAACACCGGTCGTTCGTTGTTGCCGATATTCCTGGACTCATCGAAGGAGCAAGCGAAGGTAAGGGACTGGGGCATCAATTTTTGCGCCACATCGAACGCAGTGCAGTCTTATTATTTTTGCTCGACGGTTCGGACGAGACGAATCCGCCTGCAGAAGCGTATAAAACATTGAAGCACGAGCTCGGTGAATACGAGCCGTCCCTTCTGAAGAAACCTCGGCTCATCGCTATTACAAAATCGGATATTCTTTCAAAAAAACAAACAACCGATCTTGCGAAGCTTCGTTTCGACAGAAAGAAGCCTCTTATCATCAGCGCTGTTGCCGGTTTAGAAGTTGATACGTTGATCTCAGAATTATGGGTGAAAGTGAAGGACCGTTCCTAATTCACAATTCTCCATTCTCCATTCTCAATTCATAATTTGAACTAGTGCCCAGAGTCGGACTCGAACCGACACACCATTGCTGGCGGCAGATTTTGAGTCTGCTGCGTCTACCAATTTCGCCATCCGGGCAGGAGTCAGTGGCCAGTGGTGGGTGGCCAGTGATCAGTAATTTGTCAAAGAGAGATCTCCAATATCTCAAGCTCGATCAGCCCTGCAGGGGCTTTTGCTTGAACAGTGTCGCCGACTTTTTTATTGAGTAACGATTTGCCGATCGGCGATGAAACAGAAATTTTATTATCCTCAAAATTCGCTTCTTCGGCTGAGACAAGCAAATATGAACTTTCTTTCTTCGTCTTTTTATTTTTGACGCGAACACGCGTCATCATCCCCACTTTATCGGTCGAGATCTGCGACTCGTCGATGATCGAGGAGTTCATCAGCGTCAGCTCCATTTTATGGATGCGCAATTCGAGCAGCCCTTGCTCTTCGCGGGCAGCATCGTACTCAGCGTTCTCCGAGAGGTCGCCTTGCGCGCGGGCTTCGGCGATCTTCCCCGCAATTTCCTTGCGCGCAACAGTCTTCAGTTGCCGCAGCTCCTGCTCGATCTCGGACAATCGGTCTTTGGTTACATATACTTTACCAGACATTTTCATCCCTCTATAAAAAAGGAAGAAGGCATCTCGCCCGTTTTAGGCAAGATACCCTCCCGTTTTTAGCAATTTCCCTAACGATTTTAAGTGCAAGAAGTGTTCCTGCTTACGGGGTATCGACCAACTTATGTTCGATGATGCTTTCGAGTCCATGCGAGTGGCCGCCGAGGAGATGGCCGAGTTTTTTACGTTTGGTTTCGAGATAGGCTTGATTTTCTTCGCCTGGAGGAATTTCGATCGGCACACGGTCAACAACTTCAAGTCCGTAACTTTCAATGCCGACGATCTTCTTCGGATTATTCGTCATCAATTTCATTTTGCGAATGCCGAGATCGACGAGTATCTGTGCTCCAATTCCATAGTCGCGCAGATCGGCTTTGAAGCCGAGGGCTTCGTTGGCTTCGACCGTGTCAGCACCTTCTTCCTGAAGTTTGTAGGCTTTGAGTTTATTCGCCAAGCCGATCCCGCGGCCTTCCTGGCGCATATACAGCACAACGCCTCTTCCTTCACGCTCGACCATCATCATCGCCGCGTGAAGCTGATCCTGGCAATCGCAGCGCAGCGAACCAAGCGTATCGCCCGTGAAACATTCCGAGTGAACCCGAACGAGCGTCGGTTCGCTGCCGCTGACCATGCCCTTAGTCAGCGCGATATGTTCTTTGCCGTCAACTTTATTTTTATACAGGTGTAATTTGAAATCACCATAATATGTCGGCAGTGTGACTTCAACAATTTTTTCTATAAGTTTTTCGCGTTCGGTACGATATTTGATCAGGTCCTGCACCGAAATAATTTTCATATTATATTCGGCCGCAAATTTCTTCAGATCCGGCAGGCGAGACATCGTGCCGTCCTCGTTCATCATTTCGCAGAGGATCGCGATCGGCTGAAAGCCAGCAAGCTTTGTGATATCAACGGCGGCTTCGGTATGGCCGGCGCGTCGAAGAACGCCCTCATCGACGGCGCGCAATGGAAAAATATGACCGGGACGCGCAAAATCGGAAGGATGAGTTTTCGCATCGGTCATTGCACGGACGGTCTTCGCACGATCGGCAGAAGAAACACCGGTCGTTGTGCCGTGCAGATAATCAATGCTGATCGTGAAGGGGGTCCCGTACCGTGCTGTATTGACATCCACCATCATCGAAAGCCCGAGTTCGTTCGCGCGATGTTCGGTCAGCGGCGCGCAGATGATCCCGCTCGTATGCTTGAGCATAAACGTGATCATTTCCGGCGAAATGACTTCCGCCGCTGCGATCAGGTCGCCTTCGTTCTCGCGGTCTTCATCGTCAACGACGATGATGAATTTTCCCGCCCTGATATCCGCTACCGCTTCGTCGATGGTATTGAGCATAATTCGAATTGAGAACTGTGAAGAGTGAATTGTGAATCGGAATTATTTTTTTCACAATTCACATTTCACAATTCGCATTTCAGATCATTTCGGTACGACCGACGTTACTGACGATTTCTCGAATCGGATCTTTGTATTTTCTGCAACGGTCACGAGGATCGAATTATCTTCGATCGCGCTGATCGTGCCGTGCATGCCGCCGGCGAGAATGACTTTATCGCCTTTATCGATCTTCGAAAGCTGCGCTTCGCGATCTTTCTGGCGTTTGCGCTGCGGACGGTAGATCATAAAATAAAAAATGAGAATGATCGAGCCGAACATTAACAGTGTCGATGTCAGGCTTCCAGCCGGGTCCTGCCCGTTCTGCCCTGCCATTAAGATCAATCCGAGTCTTGAAAGAATCATGAAATAATGAGTTTTGAATTATGAATTTTGAGTCTTGAATAGGTTAAAACAACGGGAAAAGGGGAAACGTTTGAGGGGCATACATGTACGTCTCTCTCATCATTTCAGGGCAAGACAGCACTATTGAACTAAATTATTCATTTAAGAAGTTATTATAATATGACAATGCTGTTAGAGAAGGCGTTCACAGAAGCCAAAAAACTCAATAACCACGATCAGGATGCGCTTGCGGCGATCATCATGGAAGAGTTGTTAGCTGAACGCACATGGGATGAAGCATTTGAACGCTCTCACGAAAAGCTCGAACAACTTGCCGATGATGCACTCAGGCAATTACGCGAAGGAAATGTGAAGCCGTTATCCTTCCATTAATGACCTCCCTCACAACCGAAAAATTTTGGAAGGCATTTAATGAACTACCTGATGCTGTCCAAGAACAAGCGCAGAAAAATTACGGCCTATGGCGAAACGATCCTTTTCACCCATCGCTTGACTTTAAAAAGATTCATCCAAAGCGTCCTATTTTCTCGGTACGGATCGGAATGCATTGGAGGGCAATCGGGATCAAAGATGATGAGACAATAGTCTGGTTCTGGATCGGCTCACATGCCGATTACGATAAACTCATTGACGAATTGTGAATTTATTTCCCATTATATCTTTTTACAAACTTTTCCTTCCAATCGTAAAATCCTTCTTTGAAAATTTTTTCTCTTGCTTCACTAACAACCTCTTGATAGAACGATATATTATGTATCGTCGCAAGGATGGGACCTAACATTTCGCCGCTATTAAATAAGTGATGCAGATATGCTTTTGTAAAATTCCGCGACGCATACGAGTTCGTTTCGGGATCGATCGGCGTATGATCGTGCTTGTGTTTTGCGTTGCGGATGTTGAGCTTGCCGCTTCTTGTAAAAAGCTGGCCGTTGCGGGCATTGCGGGTCGGCAACACACAATCGAACATATCAACACCGCGCGCGATGCACTCGATGAGATCGACCGGCGTTCCGACGCCCATCAAATATCGCGGCTTATTAGCAGGAAGTAAGTCGGTCGTATGATCTGTGACTTGATACATCACTTCGTTCGGCTCGCCGACAGCAAGTCCGCCAATGGCATAACCGAATGTATCAAGTTTGACGAGTTCATCCGCGCAGCGCGAGCGCAGATCGGGATGCACACCGCCTTGTACAATAAGAAAGAGCGCCTGCCCATAACCATAAAGCGGTTTCGTTTTCACAAAATGTTCTACAGCGCGATGCGCCCACGCGATGGTTCGATCGACGGCGCGCGTAACGATCTTTCGTTCTGCATCCGAAGGCGGGCATTCATCTAACGGCATCATAATATCCGGTCCGAGCGCGCGTTCGATCTCAATGACTTTCTCGGGTGTGAACGTATGCTTACTTCCGTCGAGATGGCTTTTGAAGGTCACGCCGTCGTCAGTGATCTTGCGAAGATCGCCGAGCGAATACACCTGATAGCCGCCGGAATCAGTAAGCACTGCGCCATTCCAGTTCGAAAATTTATGAATGCCGCCTGCTTCGCTGATGATCTCGGTGCCGGGACGAAGATACAGATGATACGCGTTCGCAAGATGAATGCGCGCCCCGGTTTCCCATAATTGCTGCTGGGTCACTCCCTTCACCGTTGCGAGCGTCCCGACGGGCATAAAGCATGGTGTTTCGATCGCGCCGTGATCAGTTTCGAGCAGCCCTGCTCGCGCTTTTGTATTGCTGTCAGTATGAAGAAGAGAAAATTTCAAATGTATTTTTTGTAGGGCGACGCATGCCTTGCCCCTACGGGGCAGATCTTTGATATGGCTCGAGCGCGATCACTTTCGACGCCAGCATTGTCTCCGCCGGATCATTCGTTGCAATGACCACCAGTGCACCACCCGAAGCAACGCTTTTTATCTTCGCGAATAATTTTTCTATACCGTCCGAATCGAGATTCGAACCGGGTTCATCGAGAAAAATAAAATTCGGCTCAAGCGCAAACGCCATCGCCAGTTTTACGCGCTGCTGCATCCCCGAACTATATTGCTTGACATGAAGGTCGCTCTCGGCGACAGATCCGTCAAGCCCAAGCGATGTTAAGATCGAAAGCGATTCTTTGGCGCCTATCCGTTTTGATTTCAGCTCTGCAACAAATTGTAAATGTTCGATCGCCGTTAGTTCGGAATATAGTTCGAGATATGGAGCAGCAAAACCGATATAGGGCTGGTGTTCTTCGATCGAATATTCTTTGCCGTCTATTTGATATGTGACTCCGCCTTTTGATGGTGTAAGCACACGGGCAAGCATTTTCAGGAGTGTTGATTTTCCGGAGCCGTTCGCGCCCGTGATCGCAACAATCTCACCGGAGTGTAGAGAGAATGAAAGCGGCGCAAACAGCGGCGCCGCAGAAAATCGCTTCGTGAGTCCTTCGGCCGTAAGCGTGGCAAGCGAAGTCACGACAGATTATTTTGTTTTTTTCTCGGCTTGCTCGATCAAACGCCGGCGTTCGAGGCGGTCCTTGCGGCGAACCTGCGCTGCATTAAAGCGACGCTTCTCTACCAGCGTTTGCGGCACGACTTCCGGCACCGGCACGGGATGGCCGATGTCATCGATCGCAACGAACGTCAGATAACCCGTATTGACGTGACGGTGATATCCGGTGCGAATATCTTCAACTTCGACGCGTACCCCGACTTCCATCGACGTGGTGAACGCACGATTGACTGCCGAGCGAAGATGCACGACTTGTCCGAGCTTGACCGGACCGAGAAAATTGATCTCGTCAACGCTCGCCGTGACGCAGATACGTCCCGAATGCTTTGCCGCGGCAAGCGCAGCACAAATATCCATCCAGTGCATCAGCGTGCCTCCGCGCAGATTGCCGAGAACGTTCGTGTCGTTCGGCAATACCAGTTCCGTCATCTCGATCTCAGATGCTTTTACTTTCTTCGGGCGTTGTTTGCTCATCTCGAGTGGGTCGTGATTATTTTTCTGAAAGCACTTGCCGCAGTTTCAGCGCGCGCTGCCGCTGGGCTTGCGTCGAGTTCGAAAGAAACTTTGTGTCGAACGCTTCAAGCGCATCCTGCGCTTCTTTGTTTTTCTTGCGCGAGTATTGTACTTCGGCGATACGAAGTTCGGCTTCGACCGCTGACGGCGTATCGTAATATCCGTCAACGATACGCGAAAAATATTGGACTGCCGATTTGCGATCGACCAGTTTAATGTATAATTCAGCAGAAAGCAGCAGCTTCAACGCTTGTTTATTGCGAAGCTCGGTAATGCGCATTTCGGCGCTATCGGCAAGCGCTTTGCCGGCATTCGGGCAGTCGCGAAGAAATGACTGATACTCATTGATCGCGTACTGCGTATATGTCTGGTCGAGTTCAGGGCGCGGTGAAAGCGCATAGTAACTTTCAGCGACCATAAATTGAGAGCGGTCGGCGAACGGCGAGGTCGGAAAATTTCGGCGCACTGCGCGGAAATCAACCGCTGCGCTTATATAGGTGCCGCTGTAATAGCGCGACATGCCTTCCAAGAAGGCGGCTTCGGCAGCGAACTCGGATGTCGGCGCCTGCAGGCGCACTTCGTCGAAGATCGTCTGAGCGCTGAGATAATCTTCTTTTGTATATGCGGCTTTGCCTTGCTTGAATCGTTCTTCGAACTGATTCGCGCCGGTTGCCATCACGGTCGGTTTGCTCGTGCTGCAGCTTGCGAGCGCGAACGCTAGACAAAGCGTACTATATAGATGATAATTCTTCACAAGAAGGATTCAACTACGAATAATAAAAAAGAGTGCGACGATTACCGCCGCGCCAAGTGTCACTAAGACCGGCTCTGCAGTCGATTCCCAAAATGTCTTAGGTTTCTCCTGCGCAGAAGTGCCTAATTGACGGATCGTGTCGCGAAAGATCGTCACGGTACTCGTGAAATATCTCGGCGGCTGCATCCCGACAAAGCTTCCGACAGAAATATCCATACTTGCTGTTCGTACGCTCGCCGGGGTCGAAGTTTCAGTCACTTCGATATGCCGAGTAAGCTTTGCGACCTTTATCATAAATGGATCTTGAAGCGGTGTTTTTGCAAGACTTCCGTCACTTGTAAAAATGGTTTTTATTCCGGAATGAGAATGAATGAATTGCAACAACACCAGTGAATCGCCCGAAACAGCGGCAAGCGTAAAATTATTTTTCCAATGAAGCGAATCTGAAATACAGTGATCTAAAAAAGCCAAGACGATCTGCGGAGCGAGCGTGACAAAACGCGCATCGTCAAGTCCGCTGCGATCTTGCGCAAACACATTCGCCCTTGCAAAGGCAAGGGCGAATGTGAAAAGAAGTAATATGCGGGCATACACACGCATCAACCGTAAATGCCCCGAAGCTTCAGCGTTCTCGCCACTTTATCGATGGCAAGCACATACGAGCTCAGCCGCAGCGAAATCTTGTGCTTGAGGGCATTATCGTACACGCGATTAAATGCGCCGATCATTGCTTCTTCGAGGCGTTGGTTAACGGTATCGAGATCCCAATAATAGCCCATCCGGTTCTGCACCCATTCGAGATAGCTGACCTTGACGCCGCCGGCATTCGCCAGAATATCCGGAATGACCATAATGCCTTTATCCTGAAGAATGGCATCGGCATTTGCGCTCGTCGGACCGTTAGCACCTTCGACGATCAATCGCGCTCTGATATTATGCGCATTCTCTTCGGTGATACGGTCTTCGCGAGCAGCCGGCACGAGGACGTCGCATTGAAGTTCGAGCAGCTCTTCGTTGGTGATCTTCTCTGCGCCTTTGAAGCCCTTAAGAAGATGATCGTGCGTCTCCGACCATTTCATAGCGGCATCGATATCAATGCCTTTCGAATTGTAGTATCCGCCGGTGATATCGGAAATAGCGACGATCTTGCAACCTTGATCTTCGAGCGATACGGCGCTGATCGAGCCGACGTTGCCAAAGCCTTCGACGGCAACGGTCGCACGCTTCGGGTTGATCTTTAATTTTTCCATACCGCACATCGCCGCATGCATCACGCCGCGGCCTGTTGCTTCGCGGCGTCCGCGACTGCCGCCAAGCACGAGTGGCTTGCCCGTTACCACACCCGGCTCTGTCGAGCGCATGTGCATCGAATATGTATCGAGCACCCATGCCATCACCTGCTCGTTCGTGTTCACATCCGGCGCCGGGATATCGCGGTTCGGACCGAACACATCAAGCATATTCGCCGTGTAGCGGCGTGTGATTGATTCGAGCTGACGCTGTGTAAGCTTGCGCGGGTCGCAGCGAACGCCGCCTTTTGCACCGCCGAACGGAATGTCGATCACAGCGCATTTCCATGTCATCCAAGCGGCGAGCGCTTTGATCTCGTCTAGATTTACATCCGGTGCGTAGCGAATTCCACCTTTGGATGGTCCGAGAATATCATTATGAATAACACGGTAACCTTCGAAAATTTCTATCTGCCCGTCATCCATTGCGATCGGAATGGAGACGATCACGCACTTAACGGGGGTTTTAAGATATGTGTAAATGCCGGGCTCTAACTTCAATATCTCTGCGGCTTTATCGAATCGTTTCATCATCGAATCGAGGGGGCTTTCATGCCCGTTGCCGTTGCCATTCCCGTTGGTATGAGCTTTCGGTTTTATCGGACCCGGTTCTTTGTAACTTACTGGATCTTCGTCGCTAAAGCGGCGCGTCGATGCTTTTTTTGCGGTTGCTTTCTTTGCCATAATTGATTTATTTCAATACACTAAGCCAAGTGGGGGCTTTGCTATTCGGCGCGTAAAACAACAATTCGGTAAAATACTTTCCGTGAATTTTGGAATTTGTCAGACGTCTCTACGTACCCTACGTTCTGTTTTTGGTGATCGTCTCATCCATCATCTCTCGCGTGAGCAACAGGTTTTCATCGAGTGAGTGGCGGGAATACTCGCGGGCTTTGGCGATGAGCGCGGGGTCAAGCGAAGCAATAATTAAATCTTCTTCAAAAAATTTTGCGCGCGAAATTACCGAGCCGTCGGGCGCGACGATCTCGGAGCCGCCCCAGAAATTAACCCCGTCTTCGACGCCGACACGATTACAAAATGCAAGATAAATGCTGAACAGGCGTGCGTAGGCAATGTGATGCTCTTTATTGATGCGATAGTTTGACGGGACATCATCTTCATCGTCTTCATTTTTTGACGAGAGGCGCGTCGGGCTTGCAGCGATCGTGATAATGCACTGCGCGCCCTGATATGTTAACAAATACGGCAGCGACGGATGCCAAAGATCTTCACAGACAAGTACGCCAATCGTGCCGAGACGTTTTGATTCGAACGAGAGCGCTTTACTTCCTGCAAGAAAATATCGCTGCTCTTCGAAGATGCCGTACGTCGGCGGATAAATTTTTCTGTGCGCATGAACAAGCGCGCCGTCCTCGAACACAAATGCAGAATTATGGATCGCACCTGCCGAAGTTTTCTCAGCCGCGCCGCAAATGATCGTGATCTGCTTGCTCTTTGCGCGAAGCTCAGAAAGAAGTTCTGATTTTGCTGGATCAAGAGCCACTTCCTGATTCAGATCGCGAAGCGTGTAACCGGAAAGTGAAAGCTCGGGAAAAACGACAGCGTCAGCTTTTTCTTTAATGGCACGGTCGGCAAACTCAAGATGATGCGTGACGTTTGCAGCAACATCTCCAATCACTGCTTTCGTTTGCGCGAGCGCTATGCGTGAAGGTTTTAACATTCTTTCTCAGTGCAGCGTCACTTCGTTCGAATGTTCGGCACTATGTTTCCCATGTTCGGGAAGTGCATTTTTCAGGTGATGCGTCATTTTTGAAATAGCGTTCGTCACGCCTTCTTCGTAGTGAGCATCTTTTAAATGCGACCCAAGGGTCGCGGCGACATCCGCCCACGCTTCGGGGTGAACGCGGGAATGAATCGCGGCATCGGCATAGATATAGAATTGCCGCTCGCTGTATAAGATCAACAACAAAATGCCGTTATGATTTGGCAGTTCATCCATGTGAAGTTTCACAAATTCACTTTTTGCGACGTCAGCGACTGACTTCCCGCTTTCGCTCGAATCGCGCTGGTCGTGGATCGAAACGCGAATTTCGGCAGAAGTGTGTTTCTCGGCTTCGGCGATCGCCGCGGCGATACGGTCGAGCACCGCCTGCGGGAATGCGTCCTTTGCGTGAGCGTGATGTGCGTGAGCCATATTTATTTCTTTCAATTTATTGTCCTTGCAAGCGTAACGAAGTGGGGCGAAGCAATGACATTGTATTCAAGATCATTATCACAAAACCGTAATCACAAAACCGTGTTTTTCTTCGCCAGTTTCGGATTCGCTTTCGGATAATCGGTCGTATAATGCAATCCTCTGCTCTCTTTACGGGCAAGCGCCGAACGGATCACGAGCTGCGCGGTCATTGCCATATTGCGAAGTTCGAGCAGTGGCACAGTTACCTTCGTTTTACGATAATACTGCTCGATCTCGCGCACAATAAGATCAACCCGCCGCTTTGCACGCTCAAGACGATATGTCGAACGAACAATGCCGACGTAATCCCACATCAACTGCTGGACTTCGCGCTTATCGTGCTCGATAACAACCCATTCTTCAGCATTTTCGGTGCCGGAATCGTCCCATTCTTTTAACTTCACATTCTCGGTTCTTTTTTCTGTTCTCAAAGATGCTAAAAGATCGTCAGCGGCTCGCTTCGAAAAAACAAGCGATGCCAGCAGCGAATTACTCGCCAGCCGGTTCGCTCCGTGAACACCTGTCATCGAAACTTCGCCGCAGGCATAGAGCCGGTTGATATTTGTTCGCCCATTGAGATTGGTCATTACTCCGCCGCAGCCGAAATGCGCCGCCGGCACGACCGGGATCGGCTTTTTCGTAATATCGAGCCCTGTCTTTTTGCAATGGGCGTAGATATTCGGAAATTCGTCTTTTATTTTTTTTGCCGGAAGATGTGAAAGATCGAGCAGCACAAAATCATCCCCGTGTTTTTTGAGTTCGGCATCGATCGCACGGGCAACGATATCGCGCGGCGCAAGCTCCATCCGTTGTTTATCATAATGCTTCATAAACCGCTCGCCTTTTTTATTTCGCAGGATGCCCCCGGCGCCGCGAACAGCTTCCGAAATTAAGAACGCTTTACCCTCGCTATTATTAAAGAGCGCCGTCGGATGAAATTGGATAAATTCCATATTGGCAATGCTCGCGCCGGCGCGGTATGCCATTGCAACGCCGTCGCCGGTTGCGATCGACGGGTTGGTCGTATGTAAATAAATATGCCCGCAGCCGCCGGTCGCAAGCATGACTGCTTTGCGAGCATAGAGAATCTCGACAGTCCCCGATGCTTCGGCAAGCACATACGCGCCATAACAGCTTATCGAATCGTCGCCGCCGGTTTGTTTATCTATCCGTGAGTGGTCCGTCAGCAGTTCGACTGCATAATGATCTTCGAGCAGTGTGATATTTTTCTTTTTAGCGATCGCCGCAAGTAGCGATCGTTCTACTTCTTTGCCCGTTAGATCTTTTGCGTGAACGATCCGATGGATCGAATGCCCGCCTTCTTTGCCAAGATCAAGATCGCCCGTGCGAGAACGAGTGAAGCGAGCGCCAATTTCAATAAGATCGCGAATTCGCTCAGGTCCTTCATACACAAGCGTCTTGACTGCCTCTTCGTTACAAAGGCCTGCGCCGGCAACAAGCGTATCGCGGATATGCGATTCGAACGAATCGTGCTCGTTCATCACCGAAGCGATGCCTCCCTGCGCGTAGTTCGTGTTCGATTCGGAACGCTCTTTTTTGGTAACGATGGTAATATGCAGATCGGAGCGTTCGGCAAGCTGTAAGGCAAAGAACGTTCCGGCAGAACCGGAGCCAAGGATCAAGACATCGGTAATTTTCACGCGGCTACAAACAAACGAATATAAAAACGAATGCCCCTCGATTTTCTCGAGGGGCATTGCCCGTCAGATCTAAATACAATTGAAATTAGAAATGAACGACAAGATGCACATCGCCGGCACTGATACCGATCGTCGAAGCAGACGGATTGTCCGTCGTCGTTGACGTTCCAGCTGCAGTAACCGTCGTGCTCGAGGATAACGAGCTGAAGCCAAGCATGTACTCGCCGCCGACAGCGATACCTCTGGTGAAGTACCAATCGAAACCGGCAAGAACACCGATGCTAAATGCAGAGCCGCTTCCTTTGGTCTCGGAAGTCTGTCCGCCGGACGGAGTTTGTTTGAAATCACCGCTTGCTGAGGTATAACCGATCTGAGCGCCAAAATATGGCGAAGTCGAATAAACGGCATGCGTATGCATTTCAATGCCTGCAGCAATCCCCCAATTGGTCATTGTTGTTTTCCCAGCCTTTGCTTCATCGCCGCTGCTGGTTGTTGAAAACCCGAGCAACGCTCTGAGAGCCATATCATCAGACAAGTAATATTTGTATCCTGCGCCGTACACATCCACAGTCGTTGATGTTTCACCTGGGACAGTCAGGCTTGCAAGTTCAACAGCATTGACCCCAAGCGACGAAAGCCCGCCGAATGTGAATACCCACGCTGCCGAACCGGCTTTCGTATTAGGCCGAATGATGTTCTCTGTCTCCTGAGCACGAGTCACACCATATAAACCTACTATGACAAGCGCAATAACGAACGCTTTTGAAAAGAAACGTGACATATATTTTCCTCCAAGTTGTGTTTGTGAATGAAAAAATTTATGGGCAAAGTCTCATACTACAAATATATTAAGAAATTGTTACGTATGCAAGTAAAATTGAAATTTGTGGATAAACAGATTTCAACAAAACGGCAAAAATAATTTCAAACAGGCCACGTCGCTACTCGGAATCATTTTCTTCTGTACGCAGCGGCTGCTCTGGGAGTGGATTTTGAGCTAACATATTGATGATACCGATGATTTTCTCGCAACTTGCTAAAAAAAATTCCATGCTCGAATTGTTGTCGATCACAATATCGCACAGTTCTTCTATCTCGGGAGAATAATCCTGTTCATTGAGCCGGGTCTTGAGGTCATCCTCCTGAAATTTCTTGCTCTCGCGATTTCGGGCAATAATATTTTCATCGGTCGAACTGATGATAACCATCAGATCGAACTGCGTGTCGTATCCCGTTTGAATGAAGAGCGCGGATTCGGCCGCGATGACGCTGCCGGCTGGCGCCTGCTGAAATTTCGACTCCATCGTATGCATCACCGCCGGATGAACGACATCTTGAACAGAGCGCCGCACATCTTCATCGGAAAAGATCTTTTCAGCGATAAATTTTTTATTTAACGACGATCCGTTGTATGCGTCATCACCAAGAATAGATATCAGCGCTTCGCGAATGCCGGGATCGGAAGACATTACTTCTTTTGCCAGCTCATCGGTATCGATCACAGAAATTCCATGAGAGCGGCACATAGCTGAAAACGTTGTCTTACCGCTCGAGATCTTGCCGGTAATACCAAGTCGGAATGCGCGAGGTTGAAGAAGTGGGGACGGTGTGTCGGAATGCAACATGCAATTTTACATTTTACATTTTACATTTTACATTCTCTCTGCGACGCATTCCCAAAGGCTCTTACCGAAGGCGGCGGCTGACACAGAGGACTCAGGTTCTGCCCGTACGTCAGAAAGTCGAAGGTGTACTCTCGTAAGAGTACGCGGACGACAAGGCGCGCGAACCGAACACTGCTCGCGATCGCTCGCGAGAACAAGGGCTAAAAGAACCGATGCCCTAATACATGCGGGCGTCTGCATTTGTTACCGTTTACTTCCACTGTCCCGCATCCGGCGGAATATATTTTGCAATATATTCGGCGCGTTCTATTGGAGTTCCGATTATTCTTTTTCAAGAATATCCGGTGAGGCCTGTAATTGGTACAAATCGGATCAGTCGCCCATAGTCTCTATTTGTAAGGTTCTTTTTGGCGTTGCTGACCTCTGGTGCCATCACCGCCTGAACCTTCGGTAAGAGCCTCGGGAAATTTTTCTCTCTGCAAATATAACACCAATTTGCTGTTCGGTGTTCGAGAAGTTGGTGGTTGGTGCTGGGGGATTAGGTGTTAGGTGTTAGGGATTAGGGGTTGGGGTTTGTCATTGCGAGGACTGCGCAATATAAGATTTCCATATACACAACTATTTCTGCGCAGTCAGGGGATTGCTTCGGCTTTCGCCTCGCAATGACAAATGTAGAAACTCCACCCCTTATTGCGCCTTTTCTCTATTTCAAAGATGTAACATTCCGAAACAGCCGCCGTAGCCCAAAGTTATAGTGTGGGGTAACCCACGCATAGGGCACGTATTTTTCGTATTTTGCAGAAGGAAGCAGGGATTTGAACGGCATTCGAGAGTATCTTCTGACCCACAAGAAGCAAGCCGCAGCAGTTGCCTGTATTGCTGCCTTTGCTGGCACGGCATACGCAGCGATGACGATCTTTCAACGTCCCGTTAGTCGTGATGGACGGGAAACCCGTATGAACGTGATCCTGAAGGTCCCGTATGGATCAGTTACCGTTTCCGGCGGTTGTCCGCAAGATAAGGCGGCGCTTATTCAGACAGAAGTTGACGACCCCGACGACCAGCCGTCAATGGTTGCAAGATATTTTTATAATCCGATCGGCACGATCGGTACGCTCCGAATCACTCTTGGGTCTGATGAAGGAATGGTCCAGCGCCCGAAAGAACTGGCACTCGGCACGTGGGCGAACTCAGGATTTCATTTGGCAAGCGCAGGCGCGATCGAGACTGACGGCGGCACGATCCGCGCACAGAATATCCGCGAAAACCTTACTCCCGCACCTGCACCTGTCACCGATAATAATATTTCAAGAATTCTTCTGAATCAGACGATCCCCCTTTCTATTTACAGCGAATTCGGATTTGGCGAGTCGTTGCTGGATATGACGGGGCTATCGGTGATGAATGCCAACATCCAATCGAGCGCGTCAAAAGCGCATATCGTATCACGGTCTCCGAATCCTGTCGGGATGGAATCTTGTACGATCAATGCCGGCGTCGGGGAGTGCATTGTTGACGGCATTTGTAATTTTAACTGTAAAACATTTTCATTCTCAGGCGGTATCGGGTATTGCGAACTGCATTTCACCGGCAATCTGCAGAAAGATCTTTCAGCTAATGTTGAGGTCGGCTGCGGCAAAGTAGTAATGAACATTCCGCCGACTGCCGGGCGCGTCCAGGTTTTTTACGAGGATAATCTCTTTAGTTCGTTCTCCTCACAGGGGCTGAATAAACGCCGAGAGGGTTATTATACCAGTGCCGGATTCGACCAGTCGTACGCTCCGGTTCTGACGCTCCGCCTTTCAAGCGGTGTCGGGAAGATGGTTGTCAACTACAAGTGAGAATTTTGAATGTTGAGTTTTGAGTTTTGAATTAGAATAAATTTTCCTCCGTACCTTATTAGTCTTTCTTCACCCAACACCCAACCCCATATCAGAACTCACAACCCGAAATCATCGTTATACGCCCGCGCTGATGGTACACTTTACCGCTCGGCGAGGGAGCCCGTAGCTCAGTGGTAGAGCATCTGACTTTTAATCAGAGGGTCGTCGGTTCGATACCGCCCGGGCTCACGTGATTTTATTTTTGTGTTAACTAAATCAATTCATTCTACAACTATGAAAAAGCAATTTACTGTTTTTTCGATACTGTTTGTGTTTGCTCTGAGCTTCGTAGTCTCCAGCTGCGGCTCGAAACTTGACGAGGCGCTTGTCACGGATTTTAATGCCAAGAAAGCCGATGCACAGAAACTGCTGACCTCGATGGCCGATAATACCAAAATGATGCTTGCCGATCATGCCACTTGGAAAGCGAAACTCGATTCCGAAAAGGCAGCCGACCCGGATGATGCGGCGAAAGTCGATGCCTTAGAAGCCGAGATGCAGAAGCACGAAGACATGTGCAAAACTTCCGGCAAAGCTATGCAGGACAGCCTCAATGCATACATTGCAATGAACCCGACGACCAACGATGGGCTTAAGGCCGCATCGGCAGGGCTTGCAGCGCAGCTTGCCGCGTGCAACAGCGGGTGCAATATGATGATGGATGCGCACAAGAAACTTGGCTCAGATATCACTGCATTCCTCGGCGGCGAAGCAGCCGAAGCAGCCGCGGGCGGTGAATCAGCCGAAGCGCATGGTGGTATGTCACATGCAAAAGCAGCCCCTGCAGCAGCAGCCGCTCCGGCAGCCGCAGCACCAACAGCGAACGAAAACCCCAACGCTCCGAAAGTAATGAAAAAAAGCGGCGGCGGTGCTGTGATCAAGCAATAACGATTTGCAGATCGTAATAAAAAAAGGCGGGTTCAACCCGCCTTTTTTGTTATATCAATTTATGCTTTTACCCGCTCGATCGCTACGCCCAACCCTTGCAGCTTTCCTTGAATATTCTCATACCCGCGCTCGACGTGGTAAATACCCGTAATCGTGCTTGTGCCCTCGGCGATGGCGGCGGCAATGAGATAGACAAAACCTGCGCGAAGATCGGGGATGATAATATCTGCGCCTTTTAATTTTGTCGGACCGAAGATCACTGCCGAATGCGGATATGCCATCGTCGTGAAGCGGCATTCCGCTCCGCCGAGGCAGGAATTATATAATTCAATGTGCGCGCCCATTTTGCGCAGCTCTTTCACGTACCCAAAACGATTTTCATAGACCGTCTCGTGTACCACCGAAAGCCCGTCGGCTTGCGTCATCATCAATACCCACGGCTGCTGCCAATCGGTCATAAACCCCGGATGCACGCCTGTCTCGATCGCAAGCGGATGCAGTTTGCCGGTATAAAAGAATTTAATGCCGTCATTCGATATTTCGAAATCCCCGCCGGCGCGGCGAAGAGAATTCAAGAACGTCAGCATCGCCGATTGATCGGCGTCCTCGACGAACACTTCCCCTTTCGATGCGACAGCCGCACATGCGAACGATGCCGCTTCGATCCTATCGGGTATCACGCGATGCGTCGCACCGTGCAACCGCTCGACGCCTTCGATGACAATGCGGCGGTTCGTCTCCATCGAAATGATGGCGCCCATTTTCTGCAAAAATTTTATCAGCTCGACGATCTCAGGCTCGACGGCTGCATTATCGATGATCGTCGTGCCCTTGGCAAGTGTCCCTGCGATCAGAATGTTTTCCGTTGCACCGACGCTCGGGAATTTCAATTCAATGTGTTCGCCGTGCAGCGAATCGGCATGACAATGATAGTGCGAATTTTTGTGCTCAATATGAGCGCCCATTTGCCGCAGCGCCATAATATGAAAATCCACCGGCCGCGCGCCGATGTCGTCGCCGCCCGGGATTGACACGGTCGCAGAACCCGTGCGATGAAGCAACGGACCCATCATCAAGATCGGGATTCTGTTCAGTAATGCAAATCGCTCCGGCACTTCCGATGTGGAAAATTTCGGCGTCGAAATTCTGACGGTGCCGTTCGCATCAGGCGACGTCTTCACGCTCGTGCCGAGCGAGGTGACGATGTCGGTCGTGATCTCGGTCTCTCCTAAGGAGAGCGGCGCATTCGAGAGTACGCTTTCTTTTTCAGAAAGCGTCGATGCCACCATTAGTTTGGAGATCAGGTTCTTCGTGCCGCTGACGCGGACAGTCCCGTGCAGCGGCTTGCCGCCTTCAATGCGAAATGCGTTCATCGGTAGAAATTTCTTAATACGAAAATACTACTGAAAATCAATTCTAATGACGAATGGCCGAACAATGATGTCATCGCGAGGAGGACTTTAGTCCGACGTGGCGATCTAAAATCTGACGGACGTATGCACGCTCGACATTTTAGATTGCTTCGCTTCACTTCGTTACGCTCGCAATGACACCCTGTCGACGCGAAGATCAATAGAGTTTTCAATGCATTTTTACGACGATCGGCTCGAAACTGGATTTCTTGGTCAGGTCGTAAATTCTGAATTTCAATGCGCCGGTGAGCGTATAGCATTCGAGAAGATATGTCTCTTTTGCATTCGTGACGGCATCGGTAATATGCTGTAAGATCGTGACGGATTCGGTTTTATAATCATTGACGCCGAGAATATCATTCTTCATTTCCATAAAACATCTGCCATTAATCGACGCATTGATATACGTGATCGCGCCGCTGTCGAGAAGTTTCGAGTTCGATGAGATGCTTGTCGGCGACGTTAGTTCGAATGCTCGTGACTCAGCATAACTTCCGCCCGATTCAAGCACGAATAATTGTTTATTATCCGGCGTCCACATTGCCGTCAGAATTTTCTTCCCGGCAGCGGGAGTATATAACGGGAAACGCTCGGTCGTCTGCACATCCGAGAGAAATAATTTTGACATTGACGGGTCGAGCATCAGCACCTTACTTTCATCGCGCGACCACGCCACGAGCGTATGCGCTTTGTCGTTCGTGAAGACAAGCTCCGAGATATTTTGCGCCGCATCATAGCGATAATAATCGAGCTTACTTGGGTTACGCTTATTCGTCGAATAATATACGTAGCGTCCGTTGTATTGCTCGCCAAGAATGATGTTTTGAACTCCGGGCTTCGTTGGCGTGAGGTCTTCCGGCTGATCTTTCGCATTATTATCCGTCCGATAGATATGATAATCCGTCGGATGATCTGCCGTCGCTTTCATATACACGAGCGAAGGCTTGTTCGGCAAATGAAAAAATCTGACGACCGGCGCATCTGTGAATTTCGTGATCTGCATCACGGTCTGCGTTTTAATATCGATCGCAAATATATTTTTCTTGCCGAGCGAATCAGTCGCAAGATAATAAATTCGCTTATCGTCGTTCGAAAATGTCGTCCCGACGCTATTATCTTCTTCTAATGGCGGCAACACATGCCAGAATTGCGCGTGAAGATTGGCAAACACTGTGGATAATAAAAGAACGGTAACAAGAATACGAATTTTCATATAGATTTTATCCCGAATTTCATCTCATTCTGAAAATAGCCCCTGCACAAAACCGAAACAGCCGAATAGGTGCCCAAACCGATTTGAACCCCAGATAAGTCATTGTAATTCAACATTCTAATTTTACACAAACACACGTCCTCCTTAAAACTACAAGAGCCGGCTTTCGCCGGCTCTGGATGAAAAATAGGTGCCCATGATCGCACAGATCTCATAGTCCAAAAATACGAAATTTAAAGCCCGTTGTCAAGGTGCTCATCACACTTATTTTAAAAGTTAATGAAAGAGGCACCTATCGCACAAATCCCAATAATCCCATGAATCACGGTTCAGTCAATGTTCTCCGGCAAGTCCGCTTGCCGGGATTTTTTGTAATATTAGATACTTGGCCAGATCTTGACGACAGCCTTATATAGGTCGTTAGCTCTCTGCTCTATTGTAGCTTCGTTCCAATCAGTAAGTTCTAAATAATCAGTCGTAATTTTGAGGCTAGAGTATTTCTTTAGTGCATCACGTTTAGTGATCCAATCAGCATTTCGGAGCGTGCTATTTAATGATTTTGTCAATAAAGTCAAATTACCAATGGTTTTCAGCGTACGATTTCTTTTCACTTTAGCTTCCTCGTTATCCTTTTCCAAAGTCCAGTGCGCTTCCCATTTCTGAGGGAGTATATGCTCCACCGAAAAACTTTGCGAACTTAGTTTTCTATTGTCTTGCTTTGGATTATCGAGATGATAGAGTGAAATACAGAAGAGAATCTCACGTGCATGGTCATTGCTAATCGCTTCCTGTTTCATTGCGTCTTGCATCTCAATATCTGATGGCATCTTGTTGGTGTCTTCTGTGTAATCAGAAAGCAAATCCGAAAGTGTCTTTGCCGTAAGATCAGCACTCTCCTCGAGTTTTGAAATAAGCTGGAGAAATACATTATTATAGTTCTTTGTAGTGAGTCTGCAAATATTTCTTCTTACGAGATAGCTTTCGAGTACTTTTAGTATTGCAATCCTCTCTGTGAGATCAGGTACATTCAAATATACATATAAGACAAGTGGAAGCACTGTATTTATTTCGAGATTCTCAATAACATGAAAGAAACGGGCTTCATCTTCCCTGTAAGAAATTTCGTTCAATTCACTTCCTTCAGGAAAACTTCGATAAATCTCGGCGTATTTACGCAATTCGTCAAGAAAATCAATTCTGAAATCACTGGTCTCATCCCGCAACCACTTTTTGTATTCATTGAATAGTTTATCAAGTTTTACCTCGCTCTTCCGTTTGATGATTAGATAAGAGAATAGTAGATTCTCAATATTAGCCCGGAATTGTCTGCCTGATGATTTCCTTTTATTCCAAAATTCAATACTTTCGTCGTCCTCCTCAAAGACTGAGTACCAATAGTCTTCATACATTGGTTGAATTAGCTCTTCTTTGAAGACGAAGTTCTTAAGCAATTCGCCAGTTGTAAGTCGTATGCCGAGTGAGTTAATTGTATCAAAGATCTCTTGTTCGTCATCAAGAGGCGATAAAAGCATATTAATAACTGGGACATTTTGCAATATTATGTTTCTAAGCCGATCTAGCTTTTCATCGTTATAGTCTTCAAGCTGTTGGAGAAAGAAACGAAAGCACATCAAAAGCCTATGCTCTTGGTTTTGGTATACACCGGACTCACCTTTTGTAGTAATTTCATTAAAATATGGCTGATCGCTTCGAGAGTGCACTAAACGATAAAATAATTGTCCTTTTGAATCCTCAAATTGTAGAAGATTCATAGTATTTTCGCGCAGCTTTCTATACGGTTCCTTACCAGTAGCTTTAGCAGCAATTGCACGAAGTAATATCGCGAAAGTCGTTAGCCTTTGTTGTCCGTCGATAAGATCATGCTTTTGCTCACCCATTGCCTCTGCCATGCGTTGCTTTGTTATGAGCGTACCGATAAAATGTTCGTCCTTCTTTTCGGGTGTATCATGCCCCATCACTTCAGTTATGTGATCCCACAGGACTTGCCATTCTTCAGTGGTCCAAACATATGAACGCTGAAAGAAAGGAACTACGAATTGTAGTTGACCAAAAAAGAAGTTTGATAGGTAGTCCTTATTTGCAGTAATCATAATCGCTTGAAAAAGTGGTTAAAAATCTAGAACATCCCCTCCTGCCCGCTCATCTTCTTTTCTTTTTGCGCTTTCTTGAATGTCAGGCTGCCCATTGTTAGGTCGGGATATTCGGGGCGTTTGGTTTTGTGTAACAACTCTTCGATCGTCAGGATCTGGATTTTCGGGTAGCTCTTGCCGACGGGCGACTCGTAGAATCCGGCGGCGACGGCTTCGGTGACCATCGGTTTCGAGGGTTCGGCAAGTGTGACGAAAATGCCGATCTCCGCTTTCTCGCGCTCGAGCACGCCTTTGAGGTCGCGTATCATTGCGACATTGATGTTCTCGCCGCCTTTGACGGAGACGATGATCTTCTTTGCGGCTTCGGCGTCGTCCTGGAAAAAGATGAGTCCGTCAATTCCGGAATCCGCGCCTTTCTTCTTGCCCTGATATGGCTGTGCGTTCACGAGCGAGCACGCCCACCATTGGAATTGGTATTTGTCGATCTCGGCAAGTGATCGTGCATCCGCAAGGTCTTTCGGCGTGCCTTCGACTTCGAACTCAATGCTCGGGAATGCATCGCGCAGACGTTTTTCGATGAGCGAGATCGCAAGATGAGTAATGTCAATGCCGATCCAATTTCTCTGTAGTTTCTCTGCGGCATGAATGGCAGTCCCGCATCCGCAGAACGGATCGAGCACAACATCACCGGGATTGCTCGAAGCATTGATGATGCGTTCGAGAAGTGCGAGAGGTTTTTGGGTTGGATAGCCGAGGCGTTCATTAGATACCCCCATGAGTGGAGAAATATCCGTCCACATATCCTGCATAGGCGTTCCCTTCATTGTGTCCAAATAACCTTTATAGGAAGGGACACCATTTTTAGAATATACGATTAATCCTTCATCGTGCATTCTTTGCATACGTTCTTTAGTAAACTTCCAAACTTTTGTTACGCCGTTCCATTCATAAGTCAGGTTTGGTCGGTTAGGATTTGGATTGATGCATGAAATCAATCTATATACACGACCATCGTCTTCTTTAAATTTGTAAAAATCTTTTAAATATTGTTCTCTGTGTCCTAAGAAAGATCCATTCCATATTGCATCATCGCCTTTTTTATAAAATAATATTACATCATGCGAAGCGCCATATTTTTTTGTAATGTTACCGTGAGGCAATGATCTTTGCCAAATTATCTCATTAACGAAACTCTCTTTTCCAAAAACTGCATCCAAAACAATCTTCAAATAATGACTTGCTAAGGGATCACAATGGAGATAGATGCTTCCGGTGGATTTGAGAACGCGATTGAGTTCGAGGAGACGGTTTGCCATCATCGTGAGGTATGCCATCATATCGTTCTCGCCGAGGAAGCCGCGCAACGCGCGCATCATTTCGGCGACATCGGTATTCGGTTGGCGCAGGAGGTCGCCGAATTCGCGTTCGGCTTGCTCGCCCCAATGCCAACTGTCTTCGAATGCGGTGATCTGCGCATCGGCGGCATGACCTTTCGGCGATTTGAAGAGAAGATTGTAGTCGCGCTTGGAGTTGAACGGCGGATCGAGATAGACGAGGTCGATCGTTTCGTCTTTTATGTGTTCGCGCAGGATGTCGAGGTTATCGCCGAAGTAGAGTTTGTTCATTGGGTGCATTCTGTAGTGCAAAGATACGAAGAACCCTCACCCCAACCCTCTCCCTTGAGTACAAGGGCGAGGGAGTTTTATTTTCACACCCGCATTTGAAAAGAAGGGGCTATCATTAGATGCTTCTCCCCCTGCCGCGAACCCCATAGCTCGCTTGCGGGTTTATGTAGCCCGATGCCGTCTAAAAAAGTATATATCGAGACGTATGGCTGCCAGATGAACGTGGCGGACACGGAAGTTGTGCTTTCCGTGCTGAACGAGGCAGGCTATACGCCGACTGCCAGCCTCGATGATGCCGATCTCGCATTTATGAATACCTGCGCCATTCGCGAGAACGCCGAAGAGAAAGTTTGGAATAGGCTCGATCATTGGCGCGGACTGAAAAAACGCAAACCCGAAATGGTGATGGGTGTGCTCGGCTGCATGGCAGAGCATCTGCGCAAAGACTTGCTCAAAAGCGATAAGAATATCATCGATCTCGTCATCGGTCCCGATGAATATCGTAAACTTCCGGCGTTGATCGACTCGACGATCTCCGGCGGCGAAGCAGGCATTGCCGTTAAACTTTCCCGAACCGAAACCTACGACGACATTCTTCCCTTCCGTGCGGAAGGCATCAGCGCGTTTATTTCGGTGATGCGCGGCTGCGATAAGTTTTGTACGTTCTGCGTCGTGCCGTTCACCAGAGGTCGCGAACGTTCTCGTTCCGTCAGTTCGATCGTCGATGAATGTAAACAGCTCGAGCAGCAAGGCTTTCGCGAGATCACACTTCTTGGGCAGAATGTGAATTCATTCGAAGATGAGGGCAAAGATTTTGCCGATCTGCTTGCCGCCTGTGCGAAGGCAGTCCCGAACGTCCGCTTGCGTTATACGACAAGCCATCCGCAGGACTTCGACCAAAAGCTGACGGACACAATGGCGACGTACGATAACATTTGCAAGTATATTCATTTGCCGATCCAATCGGGCTCCGACCGCATTCTAAAATTGATGAACCGGACGTACACGCGCGCGCATTATATGAGTATCATCGAGATGATCAAGCGCGCAATGCCCGATGCCGCGCTTTCGACGGATATTATCGTCGGCTTCTGCACCGAGACGCTCGAAGATCATCTCGAAACGATGAGCGTGATGCGTGAAGTTGAGTACGAAGGCGCATATATGTTCAATTACTCGCCGCGTCCGAATACGAAAGCATTCGATACGCTCACTGACGATGTGGCGCTCGAGGAAAAGACGCGGCGATTGAATCAGATCATCACACTGCAAAATGAAATTGCGACGCGCAAGAATTTAATGGAGATCGGCAAAGAACATACACTGCTCATCGAAGGCCGTTCGAAAAAGAACGAAACCGAGTGGAAAGGCAGAACCGATACCAATAAGATGGTCGTCTTCCCGCGCATCGATGCTGAAGTCGGCGAATATCGCAAAGTAAAGATTCTCCGCTCGAATTCCGCAACACTCTTCGGTGAGCTTATCGATGTGAAAGAATCAAAACATACATCTCACACAAGCCAGGACCGAGGAGAAGTTATTTATGATCTCGCGCCACTTGTGATTTCATCTGTTAGCGAACAGGAACATTCCGGTATACAGCAGCCTGCGGCAATGCTGCCGATCATTCAATAATAGGGATCGTTTTGTGACCTGAAATTTGAGAAACCATGAGGTAAAGCTTGCGCTAGACCAAGCTTCATAATCAGAATTCACCATGAAAAAATATCTCTTCCTTGCGTTTTGTCTTGCAATCGTTTCTTGTAAAAACAGTATGGAGCCCAACTCAACCGATGCCATTATGCCGCTTGCTGTTGGTAATGAATGGGATTACGCAGGTTTTTTTTGGATTAATCATACAGACCAACATCAATTTTATGATACAACTAAAATTGTTTCAAGTATGGGCGCTGACTTTGCTACGCCGGACGGGACGTATTATGAGAATAGAAGTGACGGGTTGTGGATCGTAAAGGATTCCGCCTCTCCAGCATACACCGGTTTAATCGCGAAATATCCTGCGAAGTCAGGTGATTTTATCCGGCGCGATACAACCGGCGGCAATGATACCCTAATCCGCGATCACATTGTCGATTCGGTAAACTCTGTTGTAACCGTTCCTTCAGGGACTTACACATGTTTCAAATATAGTACTAATTACTATGATTTGAAACATATTCTACAAAGTCAGGATAATGAATATTATGCAGTAAATGTTGGTGAGATTAAGGAAGAACTCTTCATACTTGATAGTGTTTCACACCAGCTAAAATTATTCCTGTCTCGGCAATTGACGAAAGTCATTTTACATTAATTTTTATAAGTAATGCCCCCGCTCATTCTTGCCATTCGCTGGCTGCACATTGGAGCAGGTTTCCTCGCTTTTTTTGTCGCGCCGGTGGCGATGATCGTTGCCAAAGGCAGCGATCGTCACCGATTCTGGGGAAAAATCTATTTTTATGCAATGGCGATGGCAACGATGGCGGCGCTTATTGTCGCAGCGTGGCGGCCGAATTTTTTCTTGCTTGGTTTGTCGGTGTTTAGTTTTCATTTGTGTTTTGTTGGGTACCGTGTTCTCTTTCGTAAACGCCCGGAGCGTGATCCGGCAAAGCTTGTCGATTGGCTTGTGACGATCTTAAATGTTGCATGCGGTGTATTACTTATCTATCGAGGTTTTAGCTCTCAGTGGGGCGGACAAATTTTATTTTTTATTTTTGGCGCCGGAATGATCGCGAACTCCATTAGCGTCATCGTGATCTATGTTTCAAAAAACCGCCCGAAAAACTCATGGTTCTTCGATCACATGACAGGAATGCTCGCATCATATATTGCCGCCGTTACGGCATTCTCTGCCGTGAACTTTACTTTTTTGCCAATAGTCGTACAGTGGCTTTGGCCGACGGTCGTCGGGGCGCCGCTGATCACGATCTGGGTCACAAAATATAAATCGAAATTTGCAAAAGGCGTGTCTCCGAAAGATGTTGCTACAATTAAAATAGGCGCATAATAATTTTTTCTCCGAGCGCAACACTCCGCATTCTCCTCCGTTACAATACAGCGCTTACTTGTTCGTCAGTACGGTTGATGATACGTTATTTCTTGCTTATTGCCTTTGCTGCGTTATGCTTTTTTTATACAGACTTTGCCCACGCGGCTCTACGGAGAGTGCGCGTCGTTCCCGACTCGACGGACGCACTCGTCAGCGGCTACGTAAAGGACTCCGTGACGGGCGAAACGATCATCGGCGCAACCGTTCGCGTGCGGTCGCTGCACCGGGGCGTCATCAGTAATCGCAGCGGATATTACGCGCTCTATCTGCCGAGCGGCGAAGACCTCATCGTCGAAGTCAGTTCGCTCGGCTATAAAAAATTCACTGAGAACATCCGGCTTGCAGAGTCTGAACACCGGACGCAAGATATTCTTTTACGAACGGAAAACCTTCAAGGCGGCGAGGTCGTCGTCGAGTCCGATCGCTTCAAAGAGCAGCGCGAATCGCCGCAGGTCTCGACCGTTTCGCTCAAACCGAACGAAGTCCGCTCGCTTCCTCATGCCGGCGAAGCGGATATATTCAGAATTTTACAGCTTATTCCGGGCGTACAGACGGTAAGCGAAGTTTCGGCAGGTCTCTACATTCGCGGCGGCTCACCCGATCAGAATTTAATTTTACTCGACGGAAGCGCACTGTACAATCCAAACCACTTCTTCGGATATTTTTCAACATTCAATCCCGATGCCATTAAGGATGTCGAACTGATCAAAGGCGGCTTCCCAGCGCAATATGGCGGCAGACTTTCTGCGGTGCTCAATGTCACCAATAACGACGGCGATATGTATGCGACACGCGGCACGGTCGCGGTCGGGTTGATCTCGAGCCGCGGCTCTATCGAAACACCGCTTGGCAACGGCGCGATCACGCTTTCAGCAAGACGCACTTATGTCGATGCAATACTGAGCGCAACAGGTTTACAAAAAAGCCTCGACCTACCAAATTACTATTTTTACGATCTCAACGGCAAGTTCACGCAGAACTTTGGGTCGAGCGATAAGATCGCCGTTTCCGGTTACGGCGGACTCGACAAATTATATTACGACAACGGCTCGCAGGCTTCACAAGTGGATATTCGCTGGGGCAATCAATCGGGTTCGGCGAACTGGACGCATCTGTTCGCCAGTAATCTTTTTACAAAATTTAATTTCACTGGCAGCCATTATTTTTCGCTCTTGAAATTTGGTCTCGGTAATGAAGCATTTTCGTTCGATAATCAGATCTTTGATTATTCGCTTCACGGAGATCTGGAATATTTTACGTCGGAAAATAATTTATTACGCACCGGGTTCCAACTTTCCGATTATCAGTTTTTGCTCTATATTAATGTTGGCAATAATCCCCCGAATGCGAACATCAACGACAAACCGTTCTATTACGCCGGTTATGTTTCCGACGAGTGGAAACCGACGGATAAACTGGCGCTCACGCCGGGGCTTCGCATCGACGAGATCAGTTCGAGCGGTCAGGTTGGTGTCGATCCGCGCATTAATGTTCGATATATTATTAATCCTGATCTGACGGTCAAGGCAAGCTACGGTATTTATCATCAATATCTCGATCTTGCGTCAAATCCCCTGTTTAGCGCGTTCGATCTCTGGCTGCCGGTCGATTCAACGCAAAAACCGCAGCGCGCTGAGCAGTATGTGCTTGGTATTTCGACTGTACCGTTCGAAGATTTTTCTCTTGAGGTCGAGACCTACTATAAAAACATGAACAGCCTCGTCGAATTGCAGCCGAACATCATCACAGGCAGCAAACTCAGCGACGTGTTTTTCTTCGGCAGCGGGTATTCGTATGGCTTCGAAATTTTTCTGCAAAAACAGATCGGCGATTGGACGGGATGGATCGGATATTCGCTTGCTTACACGCGCAGAAAATTTCCGGCGATCGATAATGACGCGCCGTTTCCGCCGACATACGATCGGCGCAACGATCTGAATATCGTCGCGACCTATCGTCTGAACGACCGCTGGACATTCGGCTCGACATTCGTCTACGCGACCGGACAGCCGTATTCGCAGACGACAGCGCTCTATAATGCAGAAGAGCCTGATTACAACGGCAAACTCATCCCTATTCAAGGCACGCGAAACGGTTTGCGACTCGAACCCTATCACCGGCTCGATCTCTCGGCAACATATTCGTTCGGATTTTTTTCGGACAAACGAAATGCGGAATTCGACATCGATATTTATAATATCTATAATCATCGCAACGTCTGGTTTCGCCGCATCAATACGAACGTCACACCAGCGACAAGCGAGGATGTCCGCCTGCTGCCGATACTGCCGACATTCGGTATTACGATAAAATTTTAAGCGTATGAAAAAATTATTACTGCTCGGCGTATTACTCTTTATCGGCTGCGACGGCGCGATCGATTCGCAGTATGCACCCGAGATCGTCATTCAGGGATTTATTTATCCCGGCGGAGGCATTGATTCTGTCGTGCTCCATTATACGACGCCATACACCGTTGCGTATAACGATTCCGCCTCTGCAATTTCCAACGCACTGGTATTCGTGACCGTTGACGGGCAAGAATATCCGTTGCAAAAGTTGCAAACACGTTACGGCGGAAGATACTATCTGCCAAAATCAACGCTGACCATCGAAGGCGGAAAAACGTATATGCTAACCGTACAGGCAGGCGGAATGACAGCAACGGCTTCGACGACTGTGCCGATGCCGATTCATCTCACGAATCGCGATTCGGCATTTCCTCCGGGGAATATTCTTCTTCTCGATACGAACAATGCGACGACATTCACATTCGATCTGACTGCCGGACCTATTGATAAACCGGGCAGGCTGTATATGCTGCAAGTAACTGCGCTCGATACAACGATCGGAAAAATTCACACTGGCATCCAAGGTCCGCCGGTTGATACATTGGCATATACGCGCTACGGATTTATTCAGACAGCGCCGAATATGCAAATTTATTCGCGGCTCTTCGGCTGGTTCGGACCAAACCGCCTGACAATGCTTGCGCTCGATACCAATTGGGTTGATTATAAACGGGCAGTCGGCTACGGCGGCGAAGCGTTCTTGCCGTATCAATCGTCGCTCAATCACATTAACGGCGGCATCGGCTGCTGGGGCAGCGCGGGGCGCGATACGGTGACGGTGTATGTGAAACTGAAGCGATAGTTTGATTTAGGAATTTTGAATGTTGAGTTTTGAATTTTGAATTAAAATTCTCTGCGTACCTTCTTAGGCTTTATACATCTGTACAACTGTCCTTTAGAATTTTCCTCCCCTGCATTCCAATTTTACATTTTGCATTTTACATTTTTTAGCACCCAAAACCTAACACGCCTCCGCTCCTGTTACGTGTAGCATTGCGAAGACTCCTTTTCATACTCTTCATCGTACTCGGAGCACCGTCTGCGTTTGCACAGCTGCGCGACACGCTCATCGGCGAATGGTGGTCGCCCGGTGCGATCGCGTCGCTGCCGACAGTAAACTCCCTGACCGGTTTGCAGCAGCGTAATGCGATAGAGCTCGATTTCGATCATACTCGCTCGCTCTATAATTGGGGTGAAGGCTCTGTTATAAAAACACCATCGAGTTACAATATTTTACAAACGCCATCGTTGTACTTTGCCAGCGAAGCGCGTTCGCAATTCCGGGAAGATACACGCACCCGAACGAACGAAGGCACGGCATATCTGCAATCTATTTTTCCGGTACAAACAGGCTCACTTGGCATTACGACAACACTCTTCGGGACAACGTATTCCCTGAACCAATCACCGACGGTGCTCGGCACGCTCTTCTCATCGGTACAGCGCTTGAGCGACGGTTATGCGCTTGCCGGAGTCAATTACATCCCGTCAAGCGATCTCACGATTTCAGCCGCAGCCGGAGGCGCGTATAAATCGTTTCAATACGGGAAATCGGGCGGCAATATCTTTCAGGCGCTTGGCGCCCTGTCGCCCGTGTCGGTCTCCGACGGCTCGTTGATCGATCTGTCTGCAAGCCTCGATGAACGCCGATTCCCATCTCTTGGCGAAGCATCGCGCAACGACGGCGCTCGTGTGCACTATGTCAGTGCGCTTGGCGACGGCGGCTCGAACGACGCGGCGGCGTCATTTGTCGTTCGCCGGCAGGATTTTTATTTTGCTGTCGATTCGCTCGCCCCGTATGCGCGGCAAGAACGAAACGAAACGACATTCGAGCTCAGCGATTCTCTGCATTACCCGATCGCGCCGAAAATAGTCGACTGGTATCTCGAAGCAGGTATCATTCCGAAATCGATCAATCGCTCGACCAAAGGCGTGAACTTCGCAAATGTCTCGCAGGGCTTTCTGACTTCTTCAACATTCCTGCTTCCGTCAACGACTTCGACATTCGATCTCGATCTCGGGACTCGCTTTATCTGGAAGCTCGGCGCTGCTGCCGATGCCCGCTCGCCAATTGTTTCCGGGGGACTTCGCTTTACTGAAAACTCCGAGACCAACGATGTGAACTCGAGTGAACTGTCGTTCGCATCGAGCGATCTGCTAAAAAAACTTTCCGGCATTTTCCAAGCGACCAGTTTTGACGGGAAGCAATCGGTCTTGAATGCCGACGCATTTATTCCGCTCTACGAACACGATGTGCTGCAAGCCTCGTTCTCGTCGCGGCTCTACCGATATGACACTCCGAGCGAAGATAATCATGACGACCGCGACGAATTATATCTCAACGGAACGCTTGGATATTCGCATATATTTTCCGATAGACTTTCCGGTTCAGCGGCGGTGCGGCTTTCGAAAAGTCATCTGGTCTATCTCAAAAGCGATCGCAGCGCGCAAAATTTTGTCAGTAAAACGATCTCTCTGGTTCTTTCGAGCGCGTATAGCGGCGAACACATTCAGAATTCCATTTCATCGGAAGTATTTTCTAATTATGCCGTCTATGATTTTATCCTTCCGTCTGCCGGGCCGACCGGTAATCCGGATTATCTCATTCGCGGCATCAATGCGTCGGACAGTTTGCTCATTTCGATCGGGCGGTGGCCGTTCCTCGGCAATGCGATCGGTATGTTCGAAAGCGATCTTACGTTCAGGCTCTACGAGCGCGGCGCGTATAATTCCGGATCGTTCAGCGAGCGCCCGCTGCTGAGAACAAACGAGCTTTCCGGCGACGTGACGATCAACATTCAAGATCGTTCGAGCGGCGCACCGGTGCTTGTGAAACTCGGAGCGCGGACATTCTACCAGCTTCGTTCTGCTCCAGCAACGGCAGAGACGACGGCGCTATCACTGCAAGAGCGCGTCAATCGTTTCGGGCCGCTTGTCGTGATCGTGCTTGATGAGCAGCGTGCATCCGGTTTACGTTTTTACGGCAGTGTGTGGTACAGTATTTTAAAGCACGATTCATTTGATCTGAACTCGTTCAGTTCGACGACGCTCATCGAAGGCAGGCTCGGCGCGCGATGGACATTTTAATTTTCTTGCAGATGCGAAAAGTTTTTCTTATCTTTGTAGCGCGTACTTCCCTGCGACAGCAATCGGACTATTCTGTGATATGCACGTGAATGCCGCATCCACCGCCGCACCGAAGCCCGTATCCGAAGAAGCATTTGCTTCGACGTTGAAATTTTTGTTGTATATTCGAATACCTTTCTTCGCCACGCCACCGGCTGGATGCGGGTGTAAGGAAGAGATTCGAACATTATTTTTACACTCTCATTCAACCACTTCTTATGAACAAAGCAGAACTCATTGATGCCGTGGCGAAATCGTCAGGACTCACGAAAGCGGATTCTGACCGTGCGCTCGGCGCTGTTGTCGAAACCATCACTAAGACTCTCAAAAAGGGCGGTTCGGTCGCTCTGGTCGGATTCGGTACCTTCAAAGTATCGAAGCGCTCTGCCCGTATGGGACGCAATCCTCAGACCGGTGCTGAGATCAAGATCGCTGCACGCAAAGTGCCACGCTTCGCTGCCGGAAAGTCTCTGAAAGACGCTGTTAATTAATTAACAGCAACTGCCTACAGGTATACAAGCATAACGCCCGCTTCGCATAAACGAAGCGGGCGTTTTGTGTTTTAAAAATTATCTTGCCCCGAACGCGCGGACGCGAAGTAAGCCTACGCGATCTTCTTCGTGACGACGGAGAAGACATCTTTTAGCCCGACGGGACCTTCGCACCAGAACGGTTCGCCAAACTCTGCGCCGATAACCATACCGAAATGGCGCGCGCGAGCTTCGATCCATTCGTAAAAACCTGACTGCGTCAAAAATGTCTCCGGTTTCCCCGAGGCTATCTTCCGTCCGTCTTTGCCTCTGTCGAATTGCGAACTATAGGCATGAACGGCATCCATTCGTGCTTCCCAGACATCTGAAACATCAATAACCAGCTTCGGCTCGAAGAGATACGTTTGCATAAAATGCAGAACGAGTAACGGACGAAACGGTTTTTGCGGCTTGCCGTCACTGCCGGTCGTTTCGATCTTTGCAAGCCCTGCGTAAAATGCTGCACGATGAACGAGTTCTGCTGCCGCTTCGTGGTCAGGATGACGTTCAGAAAAATGCGGACTAAGTACAATAGACGGCCTGAGTGCGCGAAGATGGTGGATCACTTTCAAGACATTTTCTTGTGTGATCTCGATGTTGCCGTCGGGCAAGCCAACATTATCGCGAACATCGAGTTTCAGGATCTTCGTCGCCTCCGCCGTTTCTCGAGTACGGGTCTCCGGTGTTCCACGTGTCGAGAGTTCGCCGTGCGTCAGATCGAGAATGCCGGTTCGCTTACCCGCAAGTTTTGCCGTAAGCAGCGTGCCTGCCGATGAAAGTTCAACATCGTCAGGATGAGCAGCAATACCGAGTATGTCAATGGTTGTCATTTAATGATGTTTATTAAATGGTAGTCGTTAATCGTTCGTGATCGAGTTCTGCTTGAATTTCCAAAAATAATAGAATGGCAGCCCCGCAAGCACAAGCAGAACACCTGCAAGGCTGCTGATGATCGGCTGTTCGCCGCTATGATATGCGTTAATATCTTTGACGAGCGTGATCACGACGTAACTCGATGCAAAGAGCACAAAGATAGCCGGCACGAACGGATATCCCGGCACACGGAATGTGCGCTCGCGCTTCGGTTCGCGTTTGCGCAATATGAATACGCCTGTTGCCATCATCGCATACAATGCCCAATTCACAAAAATATACATATCGAGTATCAGATCGAACGAACCCGATAACAGCAAAAAAAGTGACCAACCACCCTGCAGCCAGAGTGCAACATACGGAGTCCGGTAGCGTGGATGAACTTTTGCGGCATTCACAGCAAAAATTTTGTCGTGTGCCATTGCATAATACACACGAGCATTCGTCAATACGCCGGAGTTCGTCGTGTCGAATGTCGAAAGCATAATGAGCGCGGCAACGAATGCTCCACCGCCCGTGCCTAAGATGGCAGTCACCACCGCCGAGGCAACACGCTCATTCGGAACAGCAGCGATCACATCAACCGGCAGAATATAGAGATATGCAAGATTCAGAAGCAGATATAACCCCGTAAAGATAAGCGTACCGAGAATAATTGCTTTCGGAATAATTTTCTGCGGTTCTTTTACTTCGCCGGCGATGTAAGCGGTATTTCCCCACCCGTCGTACGCCCAGAACGCTTTTGTAATTGCCGTTGCAATGGCTCCGAGTAGCGTCCACGAACTAAGTGAACTTCCTTTTGCGGTGACGCCGCTCCAATGCGAGACCGAACCGATATGTGCTCCGCCGATAAATACGATCGCAACGATGCCGAGCAGCGCAACAACTTTTGCTGTTGTCGAAATACTTTGCAGCGTCGCGCCGATCTTTACTCCGCGGACATTGATATATGTCAGAATAACGACGAGAATACCCGCCACGATCTTTTCAGTGAAATGCGCGAACGGGAAAATATCACCAAGCAATGGAAGATGCACGGGCATTTGTGCAAGTCCAGCCGCGATAGGAGGCAGCGTTACGAACTCGCCGAGATAATATGCAAAGATGATCGCTATTGCCGCGATCGCACCGGAACCCGCGATCGTAAAATTTGCCCAGCCATAGAGAAAGCCCGCGCCTTCGCCGTATATCTCACGGAAGTATTCGTATAATCCGCCTGTACGAGGCATCAACGCGACGAGTTCGCATTGTGTCAATGCTCCAAAGAGCGTCAGCATTCCGGCAACGACCCAAACAAGCAGCATCTCACTTGCACTGCCGAGCACTGCCGCCATCGACACCGGCACGACAAATATGCCGGACCCGACAACCGAGCCGATCACGATCGCTGTCGTCGGATACAGTGTCAGTGCGCGTTTGAGCTGGGTCATTTTTTATTGCAAGGTAATATCTACATGTTCGACCGTCCATTTGGGACGCACGTCGATGTCGTCCGGATAATCGCCGCTCGGCAGAGCAAATTTCAGCGGTATCGGTGAGCCGCCTTCGTATGTGCCGTCAGCACGGTCGGTCAGCCATGCCTGAACTCTGTAACGATTCTTTGGTACCTCAGCGAGCGAGTAATCCCGCTTACCGGGCGCAAGCTGCAATATACGCGACCAATCCCCTGCCGTCGATGCAATGCGAACGACAATATGCCCTTTTGCAAGCAAGCTGTCGGAAATTTGAATTGTACCGGAGACGATCCCATATTCTGTTTTAATGTCAGTAAGAAATCTGCCGATGAGTGTCGTATCTTTTGTCGAGCCGAATTTAATGCCTCCCGGCGATCTTACCGATGCCGTTTTGAACACGAATTTATACCACGCCCGCGGCAAGAGCGGCTTTGCGACAAATACTCGTACGCGAATGCCATCGAGCCATTTAAACAGAAGCGGTACCGGATGAGCCGATGAATCAAAAAGCTCGAGACCCGCTTGGAACGATGCGGTATCTACAGCGTCGCTGAACGAAAATTGATTATCAAGTTCCGGCACGATGCCTCGCGCGCTATCGGCATACGGCATGCCACTAAATTTCGGCGGAGGAAATGTATCGCGAATATCCACTGCTTTTATCCAAAGCCGATCGAGATTCGAATCGAGATGATTGCCGAATGCATCTTTTATCGCAGAGGAGCCGCGAATTTCATACGTCGCGTTCTTTATAATGGGCGATGCAAGCACGACCATCACCGCGCCCGGTTTGCGTTCGATATTCTCGCGATACGCCGATAGGATCGTAACCTGTTTTGTAGAGATACTATCGTGAAGCGAAAAATTTTCTGCGCGAACACTTGCCGAATCGATGCCTTTCGAAAATCTGACACGAAGATGATACACATCCTGCATTTCCCAATCCTGTAATTGCGGCTTAGCCGTATCGGCTTTCGGCATCATCCTGATACGAATTCCGCTCAGCGAATTGCTATCGAGCGAGACATCGCCGCTCGGCATTCCGTAGGAATCGATGCCCGGATCATATACTTTATTTCGAAATTCATCGACGAGTGCGAAGAGCCGATACCGGTGCCCGGGCTTCATTGCTTTGAAATCGAATGCGCCTTTATCCGACGGCTGCGTGAGATAATCAGGCCGGACCTTATCAACTTCAAGCGTATCGGGGTTGATGCCGCTGAGATCATATCCAAAAACAGAGATATTTTTCAGATCGGGCACTGCCGCTCCTGCAACCGGAGGCAAGATCGTGCCGGAGATCACACCGGTGTCGATCACACTGCCGGTCGAAAAGATGAGTTGAAACGGAGCTGTCAGCGGGCCGCCGCGAATTGTTTTCAGATCCTTCGAAAGCGTAACGATATAGGTCGTATTCTTTCGAAGCGTGTCGGGAAGTTTTACATCGACTTCATCGTAGCCCGACCAATTATATTTCACGACGCCGTTGATATACGGCGTGATCGAGATCGCACTCATAAATGATTGACGATCGATGTTATGCTTGAACTCAAAATGCAGCTTTGTATTTCGGGGGATATTAAGAGCGCTTATTGCAGGCACGACAGCTCCGGAGTCTATCAATGGCGGAGTTTTGTCTTCTTTCCCGCCGGGAGGCGGCTGGATCGCCGCGCAACCTGAGGCAAGCACACACGCGAACGCAAACAAATAATATTTCATCAGCCGAGCACTTGCTTGAAATAATCGGCGGTCAGGCGAAGGCCTTCTTCGAGCGTTGTCCGAGGCTTCCAACCAAGCTCCCGTGCCACTTTCTTTGGATCGCACACGCTTCTGAACTGCTCGCCGAGACGTGCATCGGCATATTTGGCAATCGATTTACCATTGCTGAGATAGTTCGACAGTATGGTGAATATCGTATTAACGTCAGTTTCGATACCGGTGGAAATATTGTAAGTCCCTGAGCGGTTTATATTCTCCAGCGCTTTCAAATGAGCCGAGACGAGATCGCCGACATAGACATAATCGCGCGTTTGTTTGCCGTCGCCAAAAATAAATGCCTGACGCGATTCGATGAGCGCACTGCAAAAGATCGCCACGACGCCAGCTTCGCCGTGAGGGTCTTGGCGCGGACCATAGACATTCGAATATCTGAATATGGTATAATTCAATCCGTATATCTTTCGGTAATACTCTAGGTATGTTTCGACCGAACGCTTCGCTGCGCCGTACGGCGATTCGGGTCGCGTCGGATGACTTTCGTCCGCCGGAAAATGATCCTGCTCGCCATAGATCGCCCCGCCGGTCGAAGCAAAGATAAAATGTTTTACGCCCGAGCGTCGGGATGCTTCGAGCAGATTGATCGAGCCGATGATGTTGGTTTGCGCGTCGGCTGCGGGATCGGCAACGCTTTTTCGCACATCAACCTGTGCCGCATGATGATCGACAATGTCGAATTGATATTTATCGAACAACTCATTAATAAATTCACGGTTGGCGATGCTTCCCTGCACGAATTCTGCCTTCGGTGAAACATTGCTGCGGTTGCCGCTCGAAAGATCGTCGAGGACGACAACGGTATGACCGTTGCCGATAAGCGTATCTGATATGTGCGAGCCGATAAAGCCTGCCCCTCCGGTTACAAGAATCTTCAAGTTTATGCGAATGAAAGGGTTAAGTCCCGTTCCTATTGAAATTCCAATAGGTTAGGAGTATTGTAAGCGAATTCTGCGTTATTTAGTTTTCGAAGAAAAAAGACGACGAAATACCATTAAATGGAAGACCAACTACAACAACTGTTTCTCTCGGCAATACAACATATCCATCCGGAATTTTCCGGTGAGATCGAATTTTCGGTACCTCAAAATAAAGATCACGGCGACCTGGCAACAAATATCGCTTTGCAGCTTGCCAAGCCGATGAAAAAAACTCCGCGCTCTATCGCAGAAGAGATCACCGCGCGGCTGAAATCGAATAATCACATCGACTGGCTCCAATCCGTCGAGATCGCCGGCCCGGGTTTTATCAATATCAAATTTTCCCAGAAGCAATACTCAAATACCATTCGCGAGATCGTTCGTGCGGGTACGTCATACGGCAGTTCGCAAAAACACCTCGGCAAAACAGTTAACCTCGAATGGGTGAGCGCCAACCCGACCGGAAATTTGCACGCCGGTCACGGCAGGCAGGTATGTCTTGGGCTGGCAGTTGCAAATCTGCTTGAATGGATCGGCTATTCGGTCGTTCGCGAATATTATTTTAATAATGCCGGCAACCAGATGAAGAATCTCGCGATCTCGACGCGGGTTCGGTACCTGCAAGAGCTTGGCGAACAGGTCGAACTTCCGGAAGACGGATATCACGGCGAAGAGATCGTCGAGATCGCTAAAGAGATCGTTACACAGCACGGAGAAAATTACCGCGGAGCCGAGCTTACCCAATTCCAGAAATTTGCGGAAGAAGAAAATTTTCGGCGCATCAAACATACGCTTACCAGACTTGGCGTCAAGCACGATATTTTTTTCAATGAGCAATCGCTCTATGATAGCGGTGCAGTCGCCAGACTTATCGCATTGCTTCAAGAAAAAGGCCTTGCATACAAACAAGACGGCGCCATTTGGCTGAAGCTCTCTGCAATGGGGATGGAGCAAGACCGCGTTATTGTCAAATCATCAGGCGAACCGACATACCGGCTCCCGGATATTGCATACCACTCCGATAAACTTTCGCGCGGATATGATCACATCATCGATATTTTCGGCGCAGATCATATTGCGACGATACCCGATGTGCTGGTGGCACTGAAGGCGCTTGGCTACGATGAAGACAAGGTGACCGTCATCATTCATCAAATGGTCTCGTTCGTATCCAGCGGAGAGTTGATAAAATTCTCCAAACGAACGGGCGGTAATTATCTGCTCGACGATCTTATCGACGATGTCGGCTCTGATGCATCTAAATTCTTTTTCAATATGCGCGCTGTCGGCTCGCATCTTGAATTCGATGTCGAGCTGGCGAAAGATCAATCTGAAAAAAATCCGGTGTATTATGTGCAATACGCCCATGCGCGCATTGCAAGCATTCTGCGGTTTGCGAACGACCAAGAGATCGACACATCGAATCTGGCAAATGCCGATCTCGATGTGCTGACACACTCTTCCGAACACGACCTCGTCAAATTGCTTTCACAATTCCCGTCGCTTAGTTTTCGCGCTGCCGAAGCGCATGCGCCGCATCATATCTGCGAATATCTGCGTCAGGTCGCGGCAGGATTTCATAAATTTTATCACGATTGCCGCATTGTAGGCCAGCCGGAGCCCTTGCAATCGGCGCGGCTGGCGCTCGCACAGTCGGCAAAATATGTGCTTGGCGCAGGCTGTGCGCTGCTTGGCGTTTCGGCGCCGGAGAGTATGTAATGCTCCCACTCTCGCTCGAAATATTGCTCGTTCTTATTACGCTTATCGTCTTCGCCTTGTTTTCAATGGTCGAGACGAGCATATTGACCGTGCGCAAATCGAGCCTCAGAAAAATGATCGAGGACGAAGATGAATCGCGCAAACGCCGCGATCACGCAGCGATCGTTCTCGAAATAAAATCACACCCCGAAGAATTTCTCGCGCTCGTGCAAAGCGGTGTTATTCTTTCGGTGATCTTTGCCGCAACATTTTCAAGTTTTATCGCGCTTGACGACGTTGCGAACTTTATCGGACAGACATTCCCGATCAGCACAAAAGCCGCGAACGTGGTCGGATTGCTCGTGACGATCCTGACGCTCGCGCCGCTGCTGTTGACATTCGGCGGACTCATCCCAAAGTCGATCGCGCTGCATCAGAACCGCCGCTTTGCGCTGATTTTTGCTCCGTACGTGCTCGCTGCCTTACGATTTGCAAAAGCCGTTACGCACTTCCCTGTTGTACTGGCGAATATTGTTCTGCGGCCGTTCAAGGATTCTGCCAGTTTTTCCGAATCGCGTATCAGCGAAGAAGAATTTCTCGTGATGCTCGAAGAAGGCAAGCGCACAGGCATCATCGATGAAACAGAGAATGAGCTGATCGAGAATATTTTCGATTTTCGTGAAAAGACCGTTCGTGAAATAATGGTGCCGCGAACGAAGATCATTGCGATCGACATTGAAAGCCATCGCGATCTGGTCATTCATAAGATCGTCGCCGAAGGCTATACACGGCTGCCGGTGTATCAGGATACGCTCGACAGCATCATCGGCGTCGTGTATTCAAAAGATGTGCTCGCGCTCATCGAACATCCCGATCTTATTATGCTCTATGATATTATCCGGCCGGTCTCGTTCGTTCCGGAGACGAAACTGATCGCTGAACTACTGCGCGAACTGCAAACGAAGAAAATGCACCTTGCCATCGTCATTGATGAATTCGGCGGAACAGCGGGCATTGCGACGCTCGAAGATATTTTGGAAGAGATCGTCGGCGAAATTCATGATGAATATGATGAAGAGCAGCCCATTGTGATGGATGAAAAAAAACATGAGATCACGATGTCGGCGACCCTGCCAGTCGTGGATGCCAATCATCATCTCGAATCATTCTTTACGGGGTTTCGTATTCCCGAAGGAGATGAATATGACTCCGTCGGCGGCTATATCACAACGCTCTTTGGGCATATTCCCGAGACCAACGAATCTTTTGAAACCGACGGCGTAGAATTTACCGTTGTCAAACGAACCCCGAAAGAAGTGGTGCAGGTTCGAATGAGAGAAGTTGGGGTGTAGGGGTATAGAGGTATAGGGGTATGGACGTATAGCGATAGTGATAGTGATAGATTGAAGCTTATGCTTTTTGTTTAATAGAGTGTAATGTTGAACGATTTAAAACAGAACAACTTAAGAATTATCAAAGATGACGGTGCATCGCGATGTGCACCCCTACACCCCTATACCCCTATACCCCTTCTTTCATTAGCACTGTTCATTTTCATAATTACGAATCTCAGTCCGAACACTGCATATTCCCAACCGAAAAAAGACGCCCTCGAAGCCAGCCGCTATGGGTTCGACCTCGAGCAGCAAGGGAAACTGCCGGAAGCATTGTTCGAGTATAACAAAGCGATCACCTCCGATCCGAAGTACCCCTATCCCGTTTCACGCATCGGAGCGATGTACCAGCGATTGCGCAATTATCCGCGTGCGATAAATTTTCTCAAACGCGCGGTCACACTCGATTCGTCCTACGACGACTATAATTATTATAATCTCGGCACGTGCTACAAAGCGATGCATAAGCTCGATAGCGCGCTCATTTTTTATGAGATCTTTCTCAACCGGATGAATCCGATCGTCAAAGAGGACTCGATCGCTATGCACGACGCTGAATTCCTGCGCGACTACACCGCAAAAAGCATCGAATTGCAAAAGAGGCCGAAGAATACGACCGATCCCGTCAAGCTCACGAGCGACATCAATTCCGGCTACGACGATTACGCGCCGTCGATCACCGCCGATGGCGAAGTATTGTACTTTACATCGCACCGTCCTTCGACAAACATTCAGCAATATTACGAAACGAAGGATTTTGGCGACGATATTTTTGTCAGCAAGCGGGACGACAAAGGGAATTGGACTCCCAGCATCGCAATGCCCTCGCCGATCAATTCGAAAGATGACGAAGGTGTTGTCGGCATCAGCCCCGACGGACAAACGGTGTATTATTCTCTTTGCCGCAGACCTGATGGTTTTGGCGATTGCGACATTTATCAAAGTACGCTCAGCGGAACAGATTGGAGCAAACCAAAAAATCTCGGCCGTTCGATCAACTCGGCAGCATGGGATTCTCATCCGTCGATCTCGCCGGACGGTAACGCGATGTATTTCTCGAGCCGCAGAGCAGGTTCGATCGATAGCTCGGAAGATATTTGGGTCGCCTATCGAAACGGTGACGGCACGTGGGGACCTCCGGTCAATCTGGGCCCGACGATCAACACCGAAGGCAGCGAACGCAGCCCATTCATTGCGGCTGATGGCGTGACACTCTACTTTTCATCGAACGGCCATCCCGGCTTCGGTGCGCATGATCTGTTTATGACGCGCAAGCAGCCTGACGGCGGCTGGAGCGATCCGATCAATCTCGGATCTCCGATCAATGGCGCTGATGATGATGAATATCTCACAATGGCGCCGGGTGCAAAAACTGTTTTTTATGCAAGCCGTCGCGGCAATGCAAATACCGGTTTCGATATTTACGAGGCAGTTCTTCCGCCTGAACTGATGCCGTTCCCGGTGACCCTCGTCAAAGGCCTTGTCGTTGACAAGTCAAGCCGCAAGTCCCTCGGCGCAAAGATCGAAGTTGCCGATCTCGATAAAGACGAACCGTACGGTTCGTATCAATCGAACAGCGCAACCGGAAAATTTTTCTTCCCGATCACCAAAGGACGCACATATGGCATCACCGCCTCCGTCCCGCATTATACATTTTATTCGCAGCATTATACCGTACCCGATTCTTCGAAATATACCGAAGTCAATTATACGATCGAACTCTCGCAAGTGCCCGATTCGACCGGGCTTGTTGCCGAGAATGAGGATGATAGCGATAATAACAACGGCAATAATAACAATGGGAATAATAACAACGGGAATAATAATAATAATAACGGACACCTCAATAATAATGGAAACGGTAATGGAAATTTTGGCGACGGCAATGCGCTCAACAATATCTTCTTCGATTTCAATAAAGCGACACTTCGAAAAGAATCCATCCCTGAATTAAAAAATCTTGTTCGCTTTTTAGCCGAGAACCCGAAGATCAAGATCGAAATTTCCGGTCACACCGACAGCATCGGTACTGCGGAGTACAATCAGACGCTTTCACAAGAACGTGCGAATGCCGTTCGTGAATATCTCATTGGTCATGGTGTCAAAGCAAAACATGTATCTGCCAAAGGCTACGGCGCTACACGGCCCATCGCGCCAAACGACACCGAAGAGAACCGTCAGCGCAACCGCCGCACCGAGTTTCACATCACCAACAGAAAAAGCTGATGCGGCTCGGAATATTCGGAGGCACATTCGATCCGCCGCATATCGGGCATTTGATCATCGGTGAATTTGCCGTCGGCGCACTTGGGCTTGACAAACTGCTCATCGTTCCGAACAGCGAACCTCTGTTGAAGAATACGTCCGAGCACTCATCGCCCGAACATCGCGCTGCGATGACAAGACTTGCGATAGCGCACAATCCTAAATTCGAATTTTCCGATATAGAGATCGCTCGCACCGGCGCGTCATACACCATTGATACGATCCGAGAGATCAAGCGCCGGATGAATCCCGAAGCATTATTTGTCATCATCGGCGCCGACAATCTCGATCTCTTCCCAAAATGGCATGAGATTGGCGCGGTCCTGAACGAAAGCCGCGTCGTTGTTTGCGACAGGCTTGGCGGGCATTCTCACATTCCACAGGACATATTGCAACGAGTTCAGATCCTCGATTCGCCGATCGTTGAGATCTCTTCGACAAGTATTCGCGAACGAATTCGCCGCGGTGAGAGCATCCGATATTTTGTACCCAATGAGGTGGGTACATATATTACGAACAATCATCTGTACGAGCAGTAGCTCCGACTTCAGTCAGCGCTACTGAGTAGCAGTCCCTTCCAATATTTCCGACAACACAGTCTCAATTTCTTGTAATCTCTCGACCGAGCGTTCTTTCGTTTGCAATTTGACCATAATAAATAATTTTTTTCCGTCGGGTACAATTCTGATGCGCGACTGTCCGAGCGCGTTCAATGCGTCGAGAATACGCGGGAAAAATTCCTGATAGTAATCGCTCTGATCTTCGCTCGGAAGCGAAATGCGCAGCGAACGCGAAACGTCGTCAACCGAAAGTCCGCGCAGTCCGAGTTTTATCGCCAGGATCCGGATCGTAGCAATATGTGCAAGATTTGTTACTTCTTCCGGCGGCGGACCGAAGCGGTCGCGCAGTTCTGTCGCAAGTTCTTCGAGCTCGGTTTGTTCGTTGATACGTGCAAAGCGCTGATAGAATGCGAACCGTTCGGCGTCGTCTTCTATATAATGCTCCGGAATGAGCGCATCGACACCAAGCGAAAGCCGCACTGTCTCACTGTCTGCGTCGAATCGTTTGATGAACGGATTTTTTCGTCCTTCAGAAGGAACATCTTTGAAGAGCTCGCTGAATTCCTCTTCTTTTAGTTCGTCCACTGCTTCGGCAAGTGTTTTTTGGAACAGCTCAAAGCCGATCTCGTTGATGAACCCGGATTGTTCGGCGCCGAGCAGATTTCCTGCGCCGCGAATTTCAAGATCGCGCATCGCCAGCTGAAAGCCGGCACCAAGATCTGAAAATTCTTCCATTGCTTCGAGCCGCCTGAGCGAATCTTTCGACAGATTTTTCACCGGCAGCGTCACCAAATAACAATACGCCTGCTCGTTCGAACGCCCGACCCTCCCGCGAAGCTGATAGAGTTCTGCCAAACCGAAATGATGCGCCCGATTGACGATGATCGTATTTGCGTTCGGGACATCGAGTCCTGATTCGACGATCTTCGTTGCGCAAAGAATGTCAATTTTGCGTTCGAGAAAATCGCGCATTGCTTTTTCGATCTGCGTTGCCGTGAGCTGCCCGTGAATGATACCGATGCGCGCACGCGGAGCAAGCGTTCGAAGTTTCGTCGCAAAGAGCTCGATGTCGTTTACTTTATCGTTGATCGCATAGATCTGTCCGCCGCGCTCCATCTCACGCCTGATAGCCATACGGATAGTTTCGCTTTCGAGTTCGGTGAGAATCTCCGTGCTGATCGGCAATCTGTTCTTCGGCGGCGTCTCGATCACCGAAAGATCACGTGCGCCAAGCAGCGAAAAATTCAGTGTACGCGGGATCGGCGTTGCTGTCAGCGTCAGCGTATCAACGGTCGCGCGAAGCTCGCGAAGTTTTTCTTTTGCTGCGACGCCGAACCGATGTTCTTCGTCAATGATCAACAAGCCGAGATCGCTGAATGCAACATCTTTCGACAAAATGCGATGCGTGCCGATGAGCACGTCGGTCTTCCCTTCTGCAAGACGTGCAAGAATTTCTTTCTGTTCTTTCGGCGAGCGAAAGCGCGAGAGCGCGGCGACATTCACGCCGAATCGTTCGAGCCGGTCTTTGAACGAGCGTTCATGCTGTTCGGCGAGGATCGTCGTCGGCACGAGCACGGCAACTTGTTTTTTATCGAGCGCCGCTTTCATCGCCGCGCGCATCGCAACTTCTGTTTTGCCGTATCCGACGTCGCCGCAGACAAGTCTGTCCATCGGCGCCCCGGTCTCCATATCTTTTTTTACATCGGATGTTGCACGCGCTTGATCGGGAGTGTCCTCATACAAGAATGCCGCTTCCATTTCATGCTGGATCACATCGTCAGCAGCAAAAGCAAAGCCATGCATTTTTTTTCGCTTCGCATAAATTTGAATGAGATTACGCGCGATGTCTTTGAGGCGCCGTTTTGTTCTTTCTTTCGTGCGCGCCCATTGCGACGAACCGAGCTTTGAAAGTTCAACTGATTCCGGCGATACTTCGGCTGCTGAGTACCGCGAAAGTTTTGAGATGTAATCGAGATTGACGAAGAGCGTATCGCCATCGCGATACGAAAGGCGAACAACTTCCTGTTTTGCATCCTGGACAGTGATCGTATCGAGGCCCATGAATTTACCGATGCCTTTGTCTTCGTGTACAAGCAGGTCGCCGCGCTTAAGCGAGCGCAATTCACGTAGCGAAATGCCTTTCGAACGCGAGCCGCGCTTACGGCTGGCAGCGCCCTTCTCGCGACGCCTGCCGAAGAGTTCGTGCTCGGTATATATGACCGTTCGTGCATCGGAACCAAGCGCAAAACCAAATGCAAGCGACGAAGAAAGAAATTGTAACCGCCCACGTGCGCTTTCCTCTTCTGCATCGTCATCATCCGATTGTTCGCCGATGAGCAGATCTTCCAATCGTCCCAGAAGCTCTTTTGCTTCGGCGGTCAAGATGACCGTCGTTCCCGTATCGCGCAGTCTGTCGATCTCTTCGCGAATGAGTTTTAAGTTCGCCTGAAAATTCGGCTGGCGGCGTGTTGCAAAATCAACCGCAGCAAAACCATCCATATCGAAATTCGATACTGCTACTCGCGTCAAGCTGCGAAGCTGCATCATTATCTCATTTGCATGTTGTTCTTCAAGCAAATGATATATGCGTTCCGGTTCGACGGTAATCGCAAGAACACTGGGATCAAGGTAATCGAGCACGCTCGCAGTTCGCTCGACATCTTCGGATTCGAGCGCGTTCGGGATTAGCACCAACTCCGTACGGTGCGCGATCGAACGCTGGCTGATAACGTCAAACTCACGGATGGATTCGATCTCGTCGCCGAAAAATTCGATGCGGTACGGGACGGTCTCGGTGAACGGAAAAATATCGATGATGCCTCCGCGAACAGCATAATCGCCGCAGCCATCGACGAAATTCTTCGATTCAAAGCGGTGATCTCGCAGCCACCGCTGCAATAACTCGAATCCTGTTTCTTGTTGTGTGCGAAGTGTCAGCGTTTCGAGCTTGAACTCGTTCGCATTCGGTACCGCGATCGCAAGACATTCGGCTTGCGCAACGATCACGATCGGTTCTTGCGCCATCGAGATCCGTTCGAGCGCTTCAAGCAATCCGCCGATGTTTTCGGTATCGCTGATGTTTTTGTGCAATGCTTCCGAAATGCGCGAACGATGTTCGATATGCGAGAACAGCACGACCGATGATTCGCCAAGTAGTTTGGCAAGATCATCGTAGATGCGTTCGGCATCGGCACTCGTCTCGACCGTGATGAAGAGTTCGCGTTTCGTCTGTAAAAATATCTCTGCCAATGCAAGTGCATCGAATGACGGCACGACATTCGAAAATCGTAATTTCTTGTCTGAATGTTGAATTGCCTCAAGCGACTGCTCAAGCGCAGGCAGCGATCTGGCATACTGTTCGAGCGATCTGAAAAGCGGAGTCACGATAAAAATTTAAAAAGCACAATAATCCTGCGCTAAAGTATTTTATTACTTCAGCACAGGTTCGTAGAATCCAAACAATTATTCCGGGACGTTCGTCTCAGGCGGTTTTGATTGCGCAGCAGAGGATGCGTCTGCAAGCGGTTCCGGGCTGGGCGGCGGAGATGTCGGGTGCGTTCCTCCCGATTCGTAATAATCGATCGGTCCGTCGAGCCGTGTGCGCAGATCGTAATAGAACGCCGTCATAAATGCAGGCGAGAACGAAGCGGTGAGTAAGCCGCTGACAAGTGATAATGCAAACAGATTGACCACCATGTAACGGAAAAAATCAACGATCGCGACGAGCGACGTATTCTCTCCGGAGATATATGTCTGTATAGGGTGCGTATCGACTTTAAAGATAAAGTTGAATGGTAACTTTAATATCGCACCGACGATCGCTATGCCAAGCCCGCCGATGAATGTGATGCCGACAATGCGCCAGAAATGTCCGCCGGTATATTCCATGCTTCGCGTTGCCGATGCAACCGGTCCCGTCCCTTCACTGACGAGGACGATCCATGAGAACATCAATCGAATTACCATATAAATAATAACCCCGATAGCCCCAAGTGCGGCAAAAACACCGAGCACGGCAGAGATCGCCGATGCGATCCCGACCACAACAGAGAGGCCGAGCATCATCACCAGCACGAGCATCGCTGTTTGTACCATCAATAGCCAGCCGTGCCGTGTAAGCGTATGTTTGAATATTTTTGTCAAGTGGAACGGCCGCTCTTCAAATGCGCGGATCGAGAGCTCGTATTGTGCGCCGATCCCAAAAAACACACCAAGAATGACGAGCAATAATCCGGCGCCGAAAAAAATAGTATCGGCGATCAACGTCGAGATCGCCGCCGCCTCTGCATTTTTATTGACAGCACCGCGGCTGATATGTGTCAACGAGTCGAACTCAGCCTGCAACATCGCCAGACCCGAATCGCCGGGATATTTTGCAACAAGAATATCGTGAACGCTGTCGTATTGTTCGAAGATATTGGGATATTGGAAACGATAGATCAGGAGCGTACTTTTATGTTTCACACTTCTTATTAACTGGTCGTGGATCACCTGGCGCACCGCGGGCGTATCCAGATTTTCCGTACGGATGAGCGATGACGTATCGTCGGCAACACGATCGGCTCCGATCAGCATCACGGCAAGTCCCGGTCCCGTAAAAATAAGCGCAACGATCGCCGCATAGAGATATGTCTTCTTAATAATGCGAATCGTTTCGGCAAAAATGCCGGCAAGATCGAGTGGACGCGATGGGATCATAGACTCAATGTAAAATTAAAAATGTAAAATGTAAAATTTGCTGTGCTGTCATTGCGAGCGACCGAAGGGAGTGAAGCAATCTAATATCTTTCAGTGTTGCAATAATGAATAATCTTAGATTGCTTCGCTCGCTGCGCGACTCTCGCAATGACATCAACTGTACGATTTCACTTCAATTCTTTCAAGAATTCTTCTTCGGTTAAGACTTTTACGCCAAGTTCATTTGCTTTGTCAAGTTTAGAGCCGGCTTCAGTGCCGGCAATGACATAATCGGTTTTTTTACTGACCGAGCCGCTCGATTTGCCGCCTCGCGCTTCGATCTGTTCTTTTGCTTCGTCGCGCGTCATCGCGCTGAGCGTACCGGTCAGCACGAATGTCTTACCTGCAAAAAAAACCGATTCGATCTTTTTCGCTTTAACGGCTTCGAATTGGAGGCCGGCTTTTCTCAAGCGTTCAAGAATAGATTTATTTTTTGCGATCGTGAAATGGCGATGTACGCTTTTCGCAATTTCTTCGCCGATCGCCGGAACGTCATCGATCGCTTCAGCAGATGCCTCAGCAATTGCATCGATCGAGCCGAATGCGTTCATCAATAATTTTGCGATATTCGTGCCGACGTGACGAACTCCGAGCGCATAGAGCACACGATCTGCCGGCTCGGTTTTACTGTTATTAATTCCTTCAAGCAGATTCTCTAATTTTTTCTCGCCCATTCGTTCGAGCTCAAGCAATTGCTGTTGCTTTTTTTCGAGATCATAGATATCGGCGATCGAATGCAGCAGACCCGCGCCGACGAACTGCTCGACCGATTGTGCGCCGAGGCCTTCGATATCCATCGCTCCGCGCGACGCGAAATGCGTGATGCGCGCTATAACTTGCGGCGGACACTCCGGATTTTCGCAATACCAATTCGCTTCGTCTTCAGCACGGACAAGCACTGTGCCGCACGCCGGGCATTTCGACGGATACTTGTATGGCTTTGCCGACTTCGGACGTTTTTTCAATTCAACACCGACAACTTTCGGAATTACATCGCCGCCGCGTTCGACGATGACGGTATCGCCGATGCGAAAATCTTTGCGCTCAATTTCATCCTGATTGAACAGCGATGCGCGGCGGATGGTGATGCCGGTTAATTGCACGGGTTCGAGTTCGGCAACAGGCGTGATCGTCCCCATTCTGCCAACTTGAAGCGTAATGCCATTCAAGATCGTTCGAGCTTGCCGCGCTTCAAATTTGTAGGCGATCGCCCAGCGCGGAGATTTCGCGATGAACCCGAGCGCGTCCTGATCGGCAAGAGAATTTACTTTTATTACCGCGCCATCGATCTCGAACGGCAGCGTTTCGCGTTCGTCCTGCCACTTCATCGCAAACTTCATAATGTCTTCGATCGAGTGAACGTTGCGCGTTTGTTCGGATATCGGAAACCCTAACTCTTTCAATACTGCAAGCCGCGCAGTTTGTGTTGGTAATATTTTATGGTCATCGGTTTCGAGCAGAAGCTGATATGCGACAAATTGGAGCGGACGTTTTGCAACTTCACGCGAATCAAGTGTCTTCAATGTACCCGCAGTCGAATTACGCGGATTCGCGAATACCGCATCGCCAACTTCTTCGCGCTCACGGTTCATCTTACGAAAACCTTCGATGCTCATAAAAATCTCGCCGCGTACTTCGAACGATGTTCCGGCTTTTGTTTTCGATGAGTGAATTTGCAGCGGGATCGATTTTACCGTTCGCACATTCGGCGTGACATCGTCACCGGTTACGCCGTCGCCGCGCGTCGCGCCACGCACGAGTTTACCGTCGCGATAGGTGAGGCTCATCGAGACGCCGTCGAATTTTAATTCGCAGGTATATCCGTCTTTCGGTTCTCTTTCTAAAATATTATGAATGCGTTTTTCGAAATCGACGACCTCTTCCCTGCTATATGTATTTGCAAGCGAGAGCATCGCGACCGTGTGACGCGCCGGAGGAAATAATTTTGTCGGCTCGCCGGAAACGCGTTTGGTCGGCGAATCGTCGGAATCGAACTCAGGATGTTCTGCTTCGAGCTTCTCAAGCTCTTTCATTAACAGGTCGTACTCTTTATCGCTGACGCTCGGACTGGCGAGCACATAATAGCGATAATCATATTCGCGCAGTTCGGAGCGGAGCTTCTCGATGCGTTCTTTCGGTGATGTTTTTTTTGGCGCCATTGACAGGCTGCTAAAATACGAAATTAGTGGGCAGTGGGCAGTGGGCAGCGGCTGTAGAATTTTGAATATTGAGTTATGAATTTTGAATTAGAGAAAATTTCCTCCGTACCTTATTAGTCTTTTTCACACCCAACACCCAACACCCCACACCCAACACCCAACACCCAACACCTCACTCCGGCTGCGGCAGCAGGGGTGGCGTTGTTGGTATTCTCTTTTTGATCGGTGGATTTTGTGTGAGCTTTTTATCCTGTGGCTTTTCCCGTGAAAGTGCTTCGTGAGGCGGCGGAGATGGCGGAGGTTTTGAATGATGTTTCGGCACAACTTCATTGATCGGCGCGGATTTTTTAACCGGTTCGGAATTTTGGATCACCTGTTTTTTTATTTCCGTTGCCGTGTTTTCGCTCGGTGCAATGACGGCTTTGTCTTTTGTCAGGAGCACATTTCGCACGACCATATTCGAGCCGGCGACGGTCGGCAGTGCGTCGATTGGTTTGCCGTCAAGCAGCATTTTAAGCGCATGCTGATTGCCAATATAGATAATATATTTTTCTTTCGCCGTAAAACTTTTTACTTCGCCTTTATTTAATTTTCCGCGAAAGCCTCCGCCGATATCGGGCGTGACACTGAGCCAGACGCTATCGGTTGCAGTGACTGTAAATGTCAGAGGGGCGGCGGCAGCTGCTGCGCTCGTGTTCTCAGCCGCATTATTTTCCGCAGGTTTTACTTGTTGGTTTGCCGCCGCTTTTTTGGATATTTTCGTTTGAGGCGCGGCTTCTTCTGCAACGACCGGCGCCGGCGGTGTTTTCGACTTTTTTGTGATCATCGAATAGCCAAGCACTGCGGCAATAACGATCAGGAGGCCGACGACAACTTTCGTTGAGCGCGAGACGCCGGAAGGCGGTTCATAGTCTTTTATCTCAGGCTCGTAACTTTCCGCTTCTTTACGGACTTCTTTGTCAAGATTAATTCGCTGGGTCGGTTGGCGGCGCTCATTGCGGCGCGAGAGAACGTCATAATCGAGCACATCTTCTGCCGGCCGCTCTGCTGTTGGGGGAGCTACAATCGGTTTGGCTTGCGGAGCGATCTCCTTCGGCCTGATCTGGGGAGAAGGTGGTTCTGCCGGAGAAGGCTTTATACCGAGCCGTTCGCGGCGAACTTCAGCGGCTTCTGCCCACAATTCTTTTGCGCGAATGCCTTCGACCGCATCTTTGACGCCTTCGCCTGTTTTCTTGAAAACGCTTTCCGTTGTTTTGTATGTCGTCTGAGCCGCTTCCTTCGTGAACGAAGCTGCTTTTTTTGCTACTTCATCTACGGCGGAAACCGCCGCTTTGAGTCCTTCGGGACGATCTTCAACGGGAATATAAAACTGCTCGATCTTAACGCCGACGAAACGGGCGTATTCTTTGATAAAGGATTTTCGGTACGGCTCCGGAGGCAGAGAACGGACATCGCCCTCCTCCATACGGTCAATGTAATGGGGGGCGACCCTGAGGCGGGCGGCAACATCGTGGACGCTTAACCCGCGAGAAATACGGGCTTCGCGCAGATGTGCTCCGATCTCGGGAGTGAGCATATCGCTTGTAAACTGAGCCAAGTCGAGTTCAGCCGGAAAATTGTGAGCAAGGGAGCAGCAACGAGGGGGTACACTCCCGAATAATATACACGAACAATGCGTGGAAAGTTCAAAATGGAGATTGCGCCTCAATTTTCCAATGATATCGTTGCCAACGAAGCGAAGAGTCCCATCCATACTGCTTCTGAGCGTAACGAAGTGAAGCGAAGAATCCCTATCCTGATCTTGTAGAACGTAGGTCGGTGCAGGACATCAAGGAATTCTTCGGCTGCCGCCTCAGAATGACAAGTTTTACGAGGTCTCACGTGAGAATTCAATGTCATTTTCCCGATCGAGGATAACACTTTTTTCTTCAATAATTTGATCCAAGCGCGGGAATTCTTCCCTCCTATTTGCCGTTTGCTTTAGGCTAAAATTTGAATCCTTCTGTCGGGCATATACGAAACTTAATTAATGCCTCGTGCAGGAGCGTTCATCACTAAACAACCGAACGACTTTGAACGAAGCGACGACGCATCCCTTGACGTATTCGCCTGCGAATACGTTTATTCCTGCATTACCGAAATCCCGGTTCTCGCAAACTCCACAATCCGGACTGTCTGTATCCGCTCCCCACGCCGGGGCAGCGGCGCTGCGCGTTTCGTCAAATAATCAATAATTGTCGGTTGACTCGAAATTTTTAATTTTTTGAAATAGAAGAATAAGAACTCGTATGGCAAAAAAGGCAACTACTCCGTTACTCAGGGGCGCTCAGATCGCTGAAAACGGCAGAATCACATTCTCGAAAATTCCAAAGGGCTATCAGATGCCCGACTTATTGGATGTTCAGATCAGATCGTTCGAGGAATTCCTGCAATCCGGCGTGCCGCTATCGGATAGAATCGCAACCGGACTCGAATCGGTGTTTCGCCTGAATTTTCCGATCGTCGATTCGCGCGAGACGTTCGTCCTCGAATATCTCGATTACCGTCTCGAAAAACCGCGCTATAATATAGAAGAGTGTCAGGAGCGCGGACTCACCTACAGCGTACCGCTGAAAGCACGCCTGCGTCTGTCGTCGAAAAATGCCGCCGAAGGCACCGAAGATTTCGTCGAGACGATCGAGCAGGAAGTATTTCTTGGCAACCTGCCGATGATGACCGATAAAGGCACGTTTATCATTAACGGCGCCGAGCGCGTTGTCGTCAGCCAGTTGCACCGCTCGCCGGGCGTGTTCTTCTCCGAGAGCATGCACCCGAACGGAACGACGATCTTCTCGGGGCGCGTCATCCCCTTCCGCGGAAGCTGGGTCGAATTTACGACAGATATTAATAATGTGCTCTGGGCATACATCGACCGCAAGAAGAAATTCCCGGTGACGATGCTCCTTCGCGCACTCGGATACGGCACCGACGAGCAGATCCTCGATCTCTTCGGCTTGGTTGCCGAAGTTGACGCAAAGAAAGGCGATCTCTCGGAATATGTTGGCCGCAAGATCGCTGCCGATGTCATCGATATGGCAACCGGCGAGATCTTTCTTTCGAAGGACAGCGAATTCAAAGAAGAGCATATTCAGATGCTCAAGAAGAGCGGCGTGAAGTCGATCAAATTCCTCGATCTCGAAGAGACCGGCGGCGCTGTCGTGATGAACACGATCGCCAAAGACCCGTCGCGCTCCCAGGATGATGCCTACGAAGCGATCTACCGCGTGATGCGCTCGACCGAAGCGCCGGATATGGAAACCGCGCGCGGACTGCTCGAAAAATTATTCTTTACACAGAAGCGCTACGATCTCGGACTTGTCGGACGCTTGCGCTTGAACCAGCGTCTCGAACTCGGCATTCCGAACGATACAACGACGCTCACGAGCGAAGATATTTGCGCGATCTTGAAGTATATCATTAAACTTCAGCTCGGCAAAGCATCGCTCGACGATATCGATCATTTGGGTAACCGCCGCGTGCGTACAGTCGGCGAACAGCTTGCGCAGCAATTTAATGTTGGTCTTGCGCGTATGGCGCGTACGATCCGCGAGCGGATGAGCATTCACGATGAGAAAGTCGGACCTGCCGATCTTGTCAATGCACGTACCGTCACGAGCGTGATCAATACGTTCTTCGGGACGAACCAGTTGTCTCAGTTTATGGATCAGACCAATCCGCTTGCGGAAATGACGCATAAGCGTCGTATGTCCGCACTCGGACCGGGTGGTCTGACCCGTGAGCGCGCCGGCTTCGAAGTCCGCGACGTTCACTACACGCATTACGGCCGCCTCTGCCCGATCGAAACGCCGGAAGGACCGAACATCGGTCTTATCTCGTCGCTTGCAGTGTTCGCTCGCGTGAATCCGTTCGGATTTATCGAAACGCCGTATCGTCTGGTCAAGCATGGCAAAGTAACTAACGACATCGAGTATCTGACTGCCGACGATGAAGAGGATAAGATCATCGCGCAGGCGAATCAAGAACTCGACTCGCATCAGAAGTTCGTCGGCGAGCGCATCAGCTGCCGCCAGTATGGCGACTTTGTGATGAAATCACCTGATGAAGTCCAATTTATGGATGTTGCTCCGAGCCAGATCGTCTCTGCCGCTGCTGCGCTCATCCCGTTCCTCGAACACGATGATGCTAACCGCGCACTCATGGGTTCGAACATGCAACGGCAAGCCGTGCCGCTGCTTCGTCCGGAAGCTCCTGTGGTAGGTACGGGGCTTGAAGGCGTGATCGCCCGTGATTCGCGTGCGCTTTTACTGGCAGAACGCGACGGGACCGTCGAATATGTCGATTCGGAGAAAATTATTATCCGCTACGAAGAAGAAGGCTCGAAAGATGAAATTCTTGCGAGCTTCGCCGATACACGCGTGAAAGAATATCTCCTGACGAAATTCTTCCGCTCGAACCAGGATACGTGTATCAATCACCGGCCTATTGTAAAGGCAGGCCAGAAAGTGAAGAAAGGCGAAGTGCTCGTCGATTCTTCTTCGACCGAAGGCGGCGAACTCGCGCTTGGCCGCAACGTCATCGTTGCATTTATGCCCTGGCGTGGTTATAACTTCGAAGATGCTATCGTCATCAGCGAGAAGGTCGTCTCGGAAGATATTTATACATCCATTCATATCGAAGAGTACGAACTTCACGTCCGCGATACCAAGCGCGGCGAAGAAGAACTGACGCGCGAAATTCCGAACGTCTCAGAAGAAGCGACGAAAGATCTCGACGAGAGCGGGATTGTCCGCATCGGCGCTGAAGTCAAAGAAGGCGATATTCTTATTGGAAAGATCACGCCGAAAGGCGAGACCGATCCGACGCCCGAAGAAAAACTCTTACGCGCGATCTTCGGCGATAAAGCCGGCGATGTTAAAGACGCATCGTTGAAGGCACCGCCGGGACTCAAAGGCGTTGTCGTCGATACCAAACTCTTCTCGCGCAAAGGCACGAAAAAAGAAGGCGAAGAAAAACGCGATGAGAAAAAACGCCTTGATGCGATCGACAAGATGTATGTAGATGCATTGCACGAGATCAACTCGAGACTTGCCGAGAAATTAGTGAAAGTACTCGACGGCGAAAGCTCGGTCGGGGTACGCGATCTCGACGGAGCCATTCTTATCCGTTCAGGTGTCAGCTTCAAGCACGATACATTCTTCTCGCGCCTGGACGAACTCGATAAATTTTCGGTCGGTCAAGATTGGGTTGACGACCGTAAGAAGATGAATCTTATTCGCAAGATCTACGAAGGCTATTGGACCAAGCGCGAGGATGTCGAAGCCGATGTTCGCCGCGAGAAATCCAAAGTCGGACTCGGCGATGAACTTCAGCCCGGCATTATGCAAATGGCGAAAGTCTATGTTGCAAAGAAGCGCAAACTTTCGGTCGGCGATAAAATGGCAGGACGCCACGGTAACAAAGGCGTCGTTGCAAAGATCGTCGCGCAGGAAGATATGCCGTTCCTTGCCGATGGTACGCCGGTTGACATCGTGCTCAATCCGCTCGGCGTTCCGAGCCGTATGAACATCGGCCAGCTCTACGAGACCGCTCTCGGTTTTGCAGCAAAGAAACTCGGTGTGAAGTTCGAAACGCCGATCTTCGACGGCGCGCATTGGGATGATGTGCTCGGCTACCTGACCGAAGCCGGACTCGATACCGATGGCAGATCGAAACTCTACGACGGACGCACGGGTGAACCGTTCGACTACAAAGTGACTGTCGGGTGCATTTATATGCTCAAGCTTTCGCACTTGGTCGATGATAAAATTCATGCTCGTTCGATCGGACCGTACTCTCTCATCACGCAGCAGCCACTCGGTGGAAAAGCGCAGTTCGGCGGCCAGCGTTTCGGAGAAATGGAAGTCTGGGCGCTCGAAGCCTACGGCGCGGCTCATGCACTGCAAGAGATCCTGACCGTAAAGTCGGACGATGTCCCAGGCCGTTCGCGCGTCTATGAGGCCATTGTAAAAGGAGAGAATATGCCGGAGCCGAGCGTTCCGGAATCGTTCTCGGTGCTCGTTCGCGAGTTACAAGGCTTAGCGCTCGAGGTGACGATCAGTTGATGAGGTGTTTGGGATTAGGTGTTGGGTGTTCGGTTGAGCCCCAACACCTAAGACCCAATATCTCGTACCGATCCCCATTGACGGGGATGGATAAAAAAGACAGCAAGTAAAAGTTTAGAGAAATAATAGAAAGAAACGAAAATGGCATACATGCTTCCGATGGAATCCCCATTTAAGAAGTTCACGCAGATCACGATCAGTCTGGCGAGCCCCGAAAGCGTTCTCGGCCGCTCACATGGCGAAGTGACAAAACCGGAGACGATCAATTACCGGTCGTATCGTCCGGAGAAAGACGGACTCTTCTGCGAAAAGATCTTCGGACCGACCCGTGATTGGGAATGCTTTTGCGGCAAATACAAACGTATCCGCTACAAAGGTATTATCTGCGACCGATGCGGCGTCGAAGTAACGACAAAATCCGTTCGCCGCGAACGCTTCGGGCATATTTCGCTCGCGGTGCCGGTCGTGCATATCTGGTACTTCCGTTCGCTGCCGAACAAGATCGGCCATTTGCTCGGCATTCCGAGTAAAGATCTCGAAAAAATTATTTATTACGAATCGTACGTCGTCATCAGCCCAGGCCAAACAGGCTTGCCGCAAAAGCATCTCCTGACTGAAGAAGAATACTATCGTATTCTCGATTCGCTTCCGGGAGAGAACGACGATATGAACGACGACGACCCGAAAAAATTCATCGCGGGCATCGGCGCGCCGGCAATTCACGATCTGCTTCGCCGCATCGATGTCGAAGCGCTGTCGTTCGAGCTTCGCCGCCAGGCGACCGAAGAAACGTCGCAGCTCAAGCGTCAGGATGCGCTCAAGCGCCTGCGCACAGTCGAAGCATTTCGTCTCGAAGAAGGCAAGATCGACAATCGTCCTGAGTGGATGGTTCTCGGCGCGATCCCGGTGATCCCGCCGGAGCTTCGCCCGCTCGTGCCGCTCGAAGGCGGACGCTTTGCCACCAGCGATCTCAACGATCTCTATCGCCGCGTCATTATCCGCAACAATCGCCTCAAGCGCTTGATGGACATCAAAGCGCCGGAAGTTATTTTGCGTAATGAAAAGCGTATGCTGCAGGAAGCAGTTGATTCGCTCTTTGATAATTCACGCCGCGTTTCTGCCGTCAAAGCCGATACCTCGCGTGCGCTGAAATCGCTTTCCGATACGCTCAAGGGCAAGCAAGGACGCTTCCGTCAGAACCTGCTCGGTAAGCGCGTTGATTATTCCGGCCGTTCGGTTATTGTCGTCGGACCCGAATTAAAATTGCATCAGTGCGGCTTGCCGAAAGAAATGGCGGTCGAACTCTTTAAGCCGTTCATCATTCGCAAGCTCATCGAGCGCGGCATCACGAAAACCGTGAAGTCCGCAAAGAAGCTCGTCGAGCGCAAGACGAACGATGTGTGGGATATTCTCGAATCGATCATTGACGGGCATCCGGTGATGCTCAATCGCGCACCAACGCTGCACCGTCTTGGTATTCAGGCATTCCAGCCGAAGTTGATCGAGGGCCGCGCCATTCAAGTTCATCCGCTCGTGTGTACGGCGTTCAACGCCGACTTCGACGGCGACCAGATGGCTGTTCACGTACCATTATCATTTGAAGCGCAGCTCGAAGCATCGACGTTGATGCTGAGTTCGCATAATATCATTTCGCCGCAGAACGGCGAACCGATCGCCGTTCCGTCGCAGGATATGGTTCTCGGACCGTACTATTTGACGAAGCATCGTCCGGGCGAACTCGGAGAAGGATTTACCTTCGCGAGCGCAAAAGACGTCATCGTCGCATATAATCTCGGGCGCGTATCGCTTCATGCGATGATCAAAGTGCGCATCGGAGGGAAAATGATCGAGACGGCTGTCGGCCGTGTGATCTTTAACGAGATCGTCCCGAAAGAACTCGGATATCTCAACGAACTCCTGACAAAAAAGCGTTTGCGCCAGGTTATTTCGATGAGTTTCCGCAAGGTCGGGCTGATCAAGACCGTTGAATTCCTCGACAAGCTCAAAGACCTCGGCTTCGCGTACGCAACGAAGGGCGGCATCTCCGTCGCACTTTCCGATATCGTTGTGCCGAAAGAAAAGAACGAGATCATTGACAAAGCGCAAGCGCAGGTCGATGACGTTCACGATAAATATCTCAATGGTTTTATCACGACCGGCGAACGGTACAATAAAGTCATTGATATTTGGACACGCGCAACCAACCGCGTTGCCGATAAACTCTTCGAGACGCTGCAGCACGACCGTGGTGGATTCAATCCATTATATATGATGGTGGACTCCGGGGCCCGTGGTTCGAAAGAACAGGTTCGTCAGCTTGCCGGTATGCGCGGACTGATGGCAAAACCGCAGAAATCGCTTTCCGGTCAAACCGGCGAACTCATCGAGAACCCGATCCTTTCGAACTTCTTCGAAGGCCTCTCGATCCTCGAGTACTTCATCTCGACGCACGGCGCACGTAAAGGTCTTGCCGATACGGCATTGAAAACGGCTGACGCCGGTTACCTCACCCGCCGTTTGGTTGACGCATCGCAGGATGCCGTCATTTCGATGTACGATTGCGGTACGATCCGCGGCATCCCGACAAGCGCTCTCAAAGAAGGCGAAGATGTCAAAGAAACGCTTGCCGAGCGCATCTTGGGTCGCGTCTCGCAGGAAGATGTCGTCGATCCGGTCACGAAAAAATCGATCGTTAAATCAGGCCACATGATCGACGAAGAAGTAGCGGCGCATATTGCCGAGACCTCCATCGAAACGATCATTGTCCGTTCGGTGCTCACCTGCGAAGCCAAGCGTGGTATTTGCGCGCTCTGCTACGGCCGTAACCTGGCGACGCATAAACTTGTCGAAGAGGGCGAAGCAGTCGGTCGTATCGCCGCGCAGTCCATCGGCGAACCGGGTACGCAGCTCACGCTTCGTACGTTCCATACCGGCGGTACCGCGTCGTTGATCGCGTCGCAATCGCAGGTCACCTCGAAGTTCGACGGAACGGCGCAGTACGAAGGAATGAAAGTCATTTCGAATGTCGAAGGCGCGAAGATCGTGCTTTCGCGTTCCGGCGTCGTGAACATTCTCGATGACGATAACCGCGTCGTTGGCAAGTTCGATGTTCCGTACGGTTCGACGATCACGACACCCGACGGCAAGACGATCAAGAAAGGCGAACTGCTCTACGAATGGGATCCGTATAACGCTGTTATCATTTCGGAGCATAGCGGAAAGATCAAATATCGGGACTTCGTCGAGAACATCACTGTTCGCCGCGAACCCGACGAACTGACCGGGCATATTCAGACGAAGACGATCGATTCGCGCGACCGTACAAAATCGCCGACGATCGATGTGCTCGATGAGAGCGGCAAGCGCATCATCAATTATATTATTCCGAGCCAGGCGCTCTTGCAGGTTGAAGACGGCGAAGAGATCACTGCGGGTACGGTGATCGTGAAAATTCACCGCGAGTCCGGGAAGAACCGCGACATCACGGGCGGTCTGCCGCGCGTGACGGAGCTTTTCGAAGCGCGTTCGCCAAGCGATCCGGCAACTGTCTCCGAGATCGACGGCGTCATTCACTTCGAAAAACCGCGGCGCGGTTCGCGTGTCATCGCCGTCACGGCGCATGACAGCACCGACCGTCGCGAATACACGATCGCATTTGGCAAGCATATTCTCGTGCAGGAAGGCGACAGCGTCCGCTCGGGCGAGCGTTTGTCCGACGGTGCGATCGACCCGCACGACATTCTGAAGATCAAAGGTGTTGCTGCCGTTCAGCAGTATCTCGTCAATGAGATCCAGGAAGTCTATCGGATGCAGGGTGTGAAGATCTCCGATAAGCATATCGAGATCATCGTGCGCCAGATGCTTGGTAAAGTCGTCATCACATCGAGCGGCGATTCGCTGATGCTCGAAAACGATGAGATCGATAAAAATAAAGTCGCTGAAGAGAACGACATCTTGAAGCATTCCGTCTTCATCACCAAACGCGGCGACTCGAAGTTCAAAGTCGCTCAGATGATCGAAAAGAAGAAGTTCAAAGAGGTCGCTGCAGAACTCAAGAAGAAAGAAAAGACGCCGCCGGAAGCACGCAATGCCGAGCCGATCCTTGCAGAACCCATTCTGCTTGGCATCACTCAGGCTGCCTTGACGACAGAAAGCTTTATTTCTGCTGCCAGCTTCCAGGAGACGACCAAAGTGCTCACCGAAGCATCGATCCAGGCAAAGACCGATATGCTGCTCGGCCTCAAAGAGAATGTCATCGTCGGACATCTCATCCCGGCGGGTACGGGCTTGCCGAAATTCAAAGACCTGCTTGTCATTCCGAAAGAGCTCGACGAACTCGGAATGGAGCCGGTCGAAGAAATGGCACGTCCGCGCAGAATGTCGAGAACAGCTGCATAAGAGAAAATTATTCTCACATATTAAAAAAGCCCGCCAACTTGGCGGGTTTTTTTTCTGTAGCCAGCAAATCCCAATTCAGATAGTCTCCAGATCCACGATCTCCCCGAGTTTCGGCATCATTACTTTCCAGCCGAGGTCGGATTCTATTTTGGCTTTGAGGACGGTGCGCGCATCATCTTCGCCGTGCGTTAAGAACACCATTTTCGGCGGCTTCGGAGCGGACTTCAGCCAGTCGAGTATCTCACCTTGATCGGCGTGACCGCTGAACGAATTTAATTTTGTGATACGGGCTTTCACTTCGACCGACTCGCCGAAAATTCTCACTTGCTTTGCGCCTTCAATGAGCTCTCTGCCAAGTGTTTCTTCGGCTTGATAGCCGGTGAATAAAACGATCGTATCGGTATTCGAGAGCCGATTGGCAAGGTGATGCATAATGCGTCCGCCGGTTGCCATGCCGCTTGCGCTGATAATAACGGCAGGACCCGAAATGCTGTTGAGATGCTTCGAATCTTCCGGGGTCGTAATGATCTTCAGCGATTTGAAGCGAAGCGGATTTTTGTCCGGCTCGTTGAGCTCTGCCTGTGTGAACGTATGCTCGTCGCAGAACTTGTCGTAAATATCCGTCACGCCGTTCGCCATCGGGCTGTCAACATACACCGGCAGTGAATCCGGCACTGCCCCGTCGCGCATCAGCGCGTTTAGGCAAAACATCAACTCTTGCGTGCGGTCAACAGCGAATGCAGGAATGAGCAGAACGCTTTTTGATTGCACAGTATCGTTCACAACTGCCTTCAATTCGTCGAGCGGCGGAATGTCTTTGTGCAAACGATCGCCATACGTTGATTCGCAGACGATGTAATCTGCGGCAGGCGCAGGGTCTTTTGGTTTGAGATAGATCGGCGCGCGGCGGCCGATGTCACCGGAAAATAATATCGAGATCGGGTCGCGGTCGTCGTATCGTTTCTCGATGAGGATCGAACACGAGCCGAGAATATGTCCGGCATTCGAATATACTGCAGAGATATTATCCGGCAGAATTTTTTTCTTATAGCGATCGATCCGTTGAAATAATTTCAACACGCCCTCGGCGTCTTCTTCGGTGTAGAGCGGCAGCGCGGGTTGATGTTTCGAGTAGTGGTGTTTATTCGCATGATCGGCGCCTTCTTCCTGTAAATGCGCAGAATCGCGCAGCACATAGCCGGCAATTTCGATCGTTGCTTCGGTGGCAAAGATCGGGTTCTTGTACCCGCCCTTTACTAATCGCGGTAAATATCCGATGTGGTCAAGATGCGCATGCGTGATAAGAATATTACCGATATTTCCGGGCTGGATCGGCAGTTCGGTCCAGTTCATACCGCGCAATTCGCGGCCGCCCTGGAACAGCCCCGAATCAACAAGCACACCGCGCGATGTTGATGAATGAATGTAATATTTCGAGCCGGTCACTTGTCCCGCAGCTCCGAGAAATTGAAGTTTTAACATAAATTTTCTTTAAATGTCATTGCTTCGCTGGGCTCGCAATAACAACATATTGAAGCTACGCTTTTTTCACGCGGCGCTTTGCAGGCGCAGGTTTATCCTCGACTGCCTCCATCGGCGCATCTGCCCAGAGGCGTTCGAGATGATAGAATTCGCGCGCTGTATCGCGAAAAACGTGAACGACGAAATCGACAAAATCAATAATGACCCATTGCAGCGAATCCCAGCCTTCGCTTTTCCAAGGGGACATTCCCTTTTCCTCGCGCATCTTGACGATCACATTCTCGGCAATGGCCTTGACCTGCAGATCGCTTGACGCCGAACAGATAATAAAAAAATCGGTGATGGGTGTAATGCTGCGCACGTCGAGAAGTTTGATGTGAGTCGCTTTCTTTTCGAGCGCATAATCAGCCGCCTGCTTTGCAATGAGCTTTGCTGTATCTTTGGGCACACGCGGCTTTGACGCCGGTTTTGCAGCAGCGCGGGGCTTGCGGGTTGTTGTTGTTTTTACTGTGGTCTTCGACTTCGTTGTTTTTGCCATTCGTTATTTATCGCATTGGATTCGTATTTGGATAATCTTTTCCGATCACGACCGCCGCATCGACGAATGCTTCGCTGTCGCGCTCGATCGTAATGCGCGCAGAACTGATGCCGAGCGCGTAGGCGATCTTATGAGTTGCGGCCGAATCGCCGACTTTGTCAATAATAAACGTATGTTCGACGTTCGTCAGTTTATAATTGCCCATTGTCACGACATCGAACTTGCGGGCACGAAGAAAATCGGCATAGATCCGCGCGACATTCGGCGCACCGGAGCCGTTGAGCACGTTGAGCTGAATATGTTCACCTGCGCGTACGAGCATATCGTTGCGTTCGATCGTGCTCGAGACGGGCGGCTTCACAAAAAATCTGTTGACAAATTGCCAGCCGAGCAGCCCGACAACGACAAGCGCCGTTATAATGAATGTCCAGAAAAACAGTGAGGAAAAACGATTGGAAGCGTTCGGGCTTCGAGGCGTGCGGCGACTGCGTTTGATGAACGATGGTAGTCCGATCGTCAAAAAAATAATGTTGATAATTTAACGTGCTCTCGGGAATGCCGAATAATAGAACGGATCGTAATAGCTGTTATTCGAAAACGGATAATACGGCGACGCGCTGTATGAGACGCGCACGAACGTGTTGTCACCGACGCGCCAATCGAGCGATGCGTTCGTCAGATAAATGCCGTTCAAACTTTTTTGATACGCGGAACCGAACGAACTGAACGGTGAATACACCGCCGACACATCGGCTCTTATCATCAGATTATCCGACGCACGGTAACCAAAAGTATTCGTAAACATCCCAAGCCCGACCGAGCCCCCGCCTCCGCTGATCATCGAGAACGAGTATGTCTGATGCGAACTGAAACGCATTGGGTCAAACAAACTTGAAAAAATATTTTCTCCGTGCCCGCTCATCGCCTCGAGCGTACCGGCAGGTTTCTCATCGGTTGCAACACTTGTTCCCGGACGAAATTGCGCAGAAGAAACTGCGCTCGCAAGTGCAATTGCAAAGATAATAAGAAGCGCTCTATGGATACGGTTCGCCATCTGGTTACCACTATTTCAAACGCACGAGTACGAGAAAGAAGTTCATTTTTTACGGTTGTTCAAGACTGTCATTCCGAATGGAGCGAAGCGGAAGAACCTGGGATAACAATAATATCGAATGTACAGAGTACTTGCACTCAGTTGGAGTTAAGGCTTCTTTCTAATGTACAACCACAAATTTTACACTAAATAATTTCTGAGGCGTCTTAAGCAGAAGAAAATAAGTGCCGTCGTTTAGTGTTTGCATATTGATCGGCACCGGTGCGTCCGATGAGAGGTCTCCCAATGATTGCTTACCGTTCATCTCCTTTCCATAGATATCGACGATCCGATACTCCGCATCTGTAAGAGACATATTTCGAACAATGATCGATCCACGACCTAAAGAAACAGGATTTGGAATAAGCGCGACAGAGGCTTCGCCAAATGAGGATTCGAATACACCCAACCTCGGATTTACTTTATATTCGAAACTCCACACTAAATACTGTCCAGTAGTCGTATGGAAAACCAAATAATGATGTAATTTTCCTACCACTGCAGGCATCAAGTCATACTTGATGATGACTGAGTCACTCGTATGAAGAGTGAGCGGGGTCTGAGGAGTGTAGTGAAATTGAAACTCCGAAAAATCTCCCACTCTAAGGATGGAGTCAATGACGACATCGCCGCACGCGCGAAGCCTGACGGCATCGTTGAACCCTTTTTGAATTGCGGTATCTCCTACATGATATGCAAGCCCACCATTAAGTTTGTCATGCATTGTATCGGTGGATATGACCTGTTGATCGTTTCCGAAACTATACCCACCGCCAAGCGAAATCGATGTCGTCTCATATCCGACCATTCCCAGAGAAGGACTTTCTACCGCATGAAAAATAACTGTCCCTTGGCTGTGATACTTGCCATAGTAGGCCGTAATAATAAGTGTATCCGTTCCCATATGGGATGGACTATATTCCGGCCCTGATCCATAAAAAATTTGAGATAGAGTAAACGATGGGTTTATCGGAATATCAAGAAACGAACCCAATGTCCCGCCGAATGTAATCGAGTCAATTTGAACAGAAGGCGATGTTTGATACAATAGGTTTGCCATTCCAAAAGCTGTCGTGACGCTATTTTGTCTCTGCCCTGAACAGAAGTAAACTTTGTCAACCGTATCGTCGTACGAAGTAATATATACCTGTCCCGCAGTTTGGGAATATGCACCCACGGATAAAACACAAATAATGATAAATGCCAAATATGCTTTCATTGTATTCTATCTTTCAAGGATATGTACATCCATTAACAGAATATGTTAGCGGATATTATCGTAACCCGCAATATGGCAAATTGTTTCTATTGAGAAATAATTTTGGGACGCGAAATTTTTACCCAATGCATTTTAAAAGAACAGATTTTTTCTCTCTCTATTACTCCCTTCGGTCGTGCATACTCCGCTCGGAATGACAGCGGTGATACACTCGCGCTCACCTGTTCTTTAAATAATACCCTTCCAACTCTTGCAACTGATCCTTCGTATTGACGCCGCTGACTTCGATCGGCAGATCGGTGACATACAAGCCGACCGCATCGTTGCCATAAGCGGCAGTGATCATCGCAAAAACATCCGTCAGATAATACTCGCCCTGATTATTATTTGACCGAAGTTTATCCAAAAATTCAAGAACAGTCTTGGCATCGAAGACATAAATGCCGGAGTTCATTTCTTTAATTTGTTTTATCTCCGGCGGCGCATCCCGCTCTTCTATGATAGCCTTCAAATGCTTGCTGTCGGCAGTTCTGACGATCCGCCCGTAACCGGCAGGGTCGTCGAAAATCGCGGTGAGGATCGTCGCACGGACGCCGGATGCGCGATGCGAGTTGATTAAATGCTGCACAGTCTCTTTACGCAGCAGAGGCACGTCGCCATAGAGGATGAGAATTTCTCCGTCGAAATCTTGCAGCAGTGGTGTTGTCTGTTGGAGCGCATGCCCCGTGCCGAGCTGTGTATCTTGAATGGCGAATTCTGTTTTTGGAGCGACGGCAGATATATATTTTATTACCTGCTCTTTGCCGAAGCCAACGATCGCGATCGTGCGCGAACTTGCGGCGCTCGCTGCAAGGTCGAGCACATAACCGACAAGGGGTTTGCCGGCGAGTTCGTAGAGTACTTTTGGTTTTGTCGGGTCTTGCATTCTCTTGCCTTGTCCGGCGGCGAGAATGACAGTGACGAGAGGCTTGCTGATCGTTGCCAAGCGGCGAATTAATTTACGAGATGAAAGGCTTCGATGCTGTGAGAAATTTCTTTTACTTTGTTGCGTTTATCGACGAGGACAATATTCGGTTTGAAATATTTCAGCTCTTCGTTATCTTCAAAAATACCGTAACTAATGATAATTATTTCGTCGCCGACGGCGGCTTTGCGCGCTGCCGCTCCGTTGAGACAGCACACGCCGGAACCCGCCGGACCTTCGATGAGATATGTTTCGAACCGCTCGCCGTTATTGATATTGACGATCGAGACCTGTTCGTAGGCAAGCAGGTCGGCGGCTTTCATCAATTCCGTGTCCAGCGTCAGCGAACCTTCATAATAGAGGTTGGCTTCGGTGACCGTGGCTCGGTGGATCTTCGATTTAAAGAGAGTCCTTTTCATAATTTTCAGCTTTTAACAGTAAATGCAAATGCTGATTTCTAAGCAGTTACGAGGATATTGTCTATCAATCTTGTCGCGCCAAGTTTGGCAGCAATAACGATCCCCACGGACTGCATGGGTTTAAACGAGTTTGGAATTTGAAATGTTTCTGGGTCAACGACAGCCAGATAATCGATGAGCGCTTTGCCCGCTATCTCCGAAAAGAATTTTTTACCGGCAAGCATCGCATCTTGCGGGTTCATTCCGGATTCGATCTCGTCGCGGGTCATCTTAAGCGTCCGAAAAAGAACGAGTGATTCTTCGCGTTCGCTTTCCGTCAAATATCTATTGCGCGAACTCATCGCCAGTCCATCGGCTTCGCGAATTGTTTCTCCGACAACGATCTCAGTCGGAATGTGCAGGTCGCGAACCATTTTTTTTATGACGGCAACCTGCTGCAGATCTTTTTGCCCGAAAAAAGCGGCAGCGGGCTGCACGATATTAAATAATGCCGATACAACCGTTGCAACACCGGCGAAATGTGTCGGGCGAATTTCGCCTTCGAAAATGCGTCCGAGTTCGCCGACATCAATGCTGGTCGCTGCACCTTCGGGATACATCTCGCTTGCGTCGGGCGTAAAAACAATATCGACGCCCTCGTTCTCGAGCATTGCGAGATCGTCACTGAGCGTACGCGGATATTTCGAGAAATCCTCGCTCTCAGAGAATTGCGTCGGATTGACAAAAATACTCACGACCGTTTTCGCACAGCGTTCTTTGGATAAACGCACGAGCGAAAGATGCCCTTCATGCAATGCGCCCATCGTCGGCACAAAGCCGATATTACGCGCCCCCGCGAGCTGTTTGCGAATTTCTGATATCGTCTTGATCACGATCATTCGGTGCGAATCTACGAAAGAATTGAGAATTGAGAATTGAGAATTGAGAAATTGGGAATTTTGCATTTTTAATTTTTAATTCTCTGTTACTTCCTCCTCGCATGATGAAAGAACATCTCTCTCACCCGAAACGCCGGCGCGCTGTGATTGCGCTGACGGTGCTCACGTGTGTGTGGGGCACGACATTTATTATCGTACAGCGGGCACTCGCGGATGTAACGCCGCTGCTGTTTGCGGCGATCCGTTTCAGCATTGCGCTCGTCTGCTTTGTAGGCTTTTTTCCCGTTGCCCGCACAGGCATTCGAATGCTCTTTTCGCCGCGCACTCCTGACGAACGGATACTGCGCAAAGATGCGACGATCATTGGCATTTCGCTCGGCGTCGGTTATATCTTCCAATTTCTCGGATTGCTGACGACGACAACATCAAAATCGGCATTTCTCACGGCAACCACGATCCTCTGGACGCCGCTATTTTCGGGACTTCTCGGGCACGAAAAATTTTCCGTTCGGAAGGTACTGACCGTCCTTGCTGCCGCGGTCGGGATCGTACTGCTGATCCATCCGTATCCCATCGAGAAGATCGTGATCGGTGATGTGTTCTCCGCACTCTGCGCCGTTGCATTCGGCGCATACATCCTTTGGCTCGATACGACAAATCCCATTCTTAAAAAAGTTGTCCCGAAAGAAAGCAACGCCGCGATCATACTGGCAACGATGCAGCTCACGGTCGCGCTCGGCGTCATTCTCGTCACAATGCCATTCGTCGAATCGCCGCACATCACAGTTACGGGCAACGATATTTTTGCAATTCTTTATACAGCGATCCTCACGACAGCGATCTCGACATTTATGCAAGCGTACTACCAAAAAGAGATCACACCCACTGCCGCAACGCTTATCTATACACTCGAACCCGTTGTCACGGCGCTGATCGGCTTTATCCTCGTCGGCGAAACAATGAATCCGGCAGAACTCGCCGGCTGCGGGCTTATCATCGGAGCGATGATTGCGGGGCAAGTGTGAACGGGGTAATGTAAAATGTAAAATTGGAGTTTTGAATGTTGAGTTTTGAATTATCAATTGATGTCATTGCGGATACCCGATACCCCAATCCCCAACACCCAACCCCGCTACCGAAGCACTTTACAGCTATTCGCTCCGACTCGAAGCAGATACACACCCGAAGAAACATTCGGCATCGGAAGAACAATATATCCATTCGCATCGGGAGCTGCGACGCTTCCCCACTCAGCTACGCACCTGCCGAGCAGATCGTAGAGTTCGAACTTCTCGCCAAGTTCGAGATTATCAGCGACGTGAACAATAAGCCTATTGGCTTCGATAAATGCGCTCAGCTGGGTTTGTTCTAAGCTCGTCTGCGTCACGCCCGATGTTGTGTCAACGCCGCTCCCTTTAAGAAATGACCATGACTTGATCGAATCTTTGTACGGGCCTTCCATGTCCGTCAGAAAATCAACTGTTGTCGAATCAAGTGCCTTCGAATCAGGAGTGAAGCAAAAACTAAAATGAGTAAGTCTGCCACTCACCACCACAATTGGGAATTTCGAAGTGCCAGAAGTATCAATCTTAAAATGATTCGTGTCGTGCAATAATATGCCTGTCACGGTAAACGACATATTACCGAGGTTGCGCACTGTCATTGTGTCACATCGAGTCTCCCCAATGATGATGGGGCCGAAATCTTTATCCGTCGTATAAATAAATGGCGACCCGCCCGGTCCGACGAGCGTAACCACCGAATGAAAGCATGGCGCCTCTAACAAGAGCGTATCGATATGCACAGTCGTATCTTTTGAATGAAAACATACGGTCATCGACATCGTATCGCCGGGCTTCAAT
>DASQGZ010000050.1:0-16177 GCA_035632315.1 Kapaibacterium sp. (SeqCode)
CTGCCGCCACTTTCGGTAGCGCTCGGCGGCTCCGGCGCCTGTGCCAATGTTTCGGCTCCGGCTCCGACGGTTCCGAACACCAATGCCGGCGGTCACGGAACGTTTAATATCTCGATCACCAATGCGGGTAACTACCAATGGACATCCGGCGGTGCGGTCCTGACGCAATCGGGTACAGCGTATTCGATCAAGGGAACACTGTCGCAGGATCCGGTAGCGGCCGGCGGCAATCCGTCCACGCTGACGATCAAATACGATCCGACGGCGGTCAATACGACCTACTCCGGAAAGGTCAGTTTCCCGAATGCCAATCCGAACTGTTCGGATTCGCTCATTGTCGTCTTCTCACAGCAGACCGGTACGCAGGGTGTCGCTCAGACGACCGAACAGGATGGATTCTCGCTCGGGCAGAACTATCCCAATCCGTTCGCTGCCACGACGACCTTCACCTACACGACGCCGACCGAAGCACCGGTCGAACTGACCCTCAGCGATCTGACCGGCAGAACCATCCGCACGATCACCAGCGGCAAGGTCAGCGCCGGTGCGCATGAGATCACCATCAATGCCGACGAACTTGCCAGCGGGACATATATCGTCTCTCTCTCCAGCGGTGCGGTCCGGCTCAACCGACAGATGGTTGTGACAAAATAAAAGATTACTGCTCAATAAAAAAGGCTCGTTCGAAAACGAGCCTTTTTTATTTTAATAAATATGTTCGCCTAACGGTACCGGTGTATCCGGCTCTAACAATACAATGTCACCACTGTTATCGGCAGCGCCGAGAACAAGCACTTCAGAAATGAACGAAGCGATCTGCTTTGGCGGAAAATTGATAACGGCAGCAACATGCTTTCCGAATAACGAAGCAAGAGAATAATTCACAGTGATCTGTGCGCTCGAATGTTTGACGCCGATCTCGGCGCCGAAATCGATCGTAAGTTTATACGCAGGTTTCTTTGCTTCGGGAAAATGCTCCGCTGAAATAATTTTTCCGATCCGAATATCTATTTTTGAAAAATCGTCGTACGTAATTTCTGTTTTTGATCGCATTTTTGTTGAACTGTGTTAATAAAAGAAGTATTTTAGTATTTGTACGTTGTACTGATTATTCGGCATCTGCACCCAAACGTTAGAAGAAAAAATTTTTTATGGCGCGGCCAACAACGGTAGCACTGCTCTATAACGACATTCCAGGCGGCGAAGAGCCCGCATCCAAAATAGATTTTTCTCCTGAAGCACTCGGGTTCACTCCGTACTTCGATCTTGAAGAAACAGGCGCCGAGCAAGAATATGCGAGCATCGAAAAAGCGCTCGCCGAAGCCGGCTATAAAGTTGTGAGCTTTAATGTCAAAGATCGCTTCGAGCGTCTGTTCAATTTTCTCACGCGCCGGAAATTCGATGTGATCTTTAATCTCATCGAATTTTTTCACTCGCGTCCGGAAAACGAAATGCTGGTCGCGGGCTTTTTCGATCTCTTACAAGTCCCTTATACCGGTGCACCGCCGCTGGCGCTGGCGACATGCCAGAACAAACCCCTTGCAAAAGAATTATTTCGCGCACACCGGCTGCCGACCGCGAGATCATTTACTGTTCGAAAGATGGATGAGTTCCCTACTCGGCATGGATTGCGTTATCCGGTGATCGTAAAACCCGCTTGGGAAGACGGCTCCGGCGGCATCGAAAATGCAAGTATCGTCAAAAATTTACGATCGCTTCGCGCCCGTGTTGATTTCGTCCTTAGTGATTTTAAAATGCCGGTGCTCATCGAAGAATATATTGACGGCCGGGAGCTGAACGTTGCTGTGCTTGGCAACGGCACAAAGAAACAAGTGCTCCCGATCTCGGAGATCGTCTTCGATACGATGCCGGATGAGCTGTATAAGATCGTCAGCTATCAAGCGAAGTGGGACCCGCACCATGCGGCATACCATACGACGATACCGAGCTGCCCTGCCGACATCCCGCAAAAAACCGCATTGCTCGCACAGCAATATGCGTTCAAGGCAACAGAGATCATGGGCACGCGCGATTACGCCCGTGTCGATATGCGAATGAATAAACGCGGTGAATTATTCATTCTGGAAGTGAATCCGAATCCGAATCTTTCGGAAGGTACGGGCATTGCACGAAGCGCCGAAGCTGCCCATCTCAAATTTAGCGATCTGCTTCGTAACATCACTGAATCCGCGCTCGAACGCGCTCATCTCGTCGAAGAAAAAGATGCGAATTGAGATCATTGGCGCCGGCCCCGGCGGACTCTACTTTGCCATTCTTGCAAAAAAAAGATTTCCCGATTGGGATATTCACATCAACGAGCGCAACGGACGAAACGATACATTTGGCTGGGGCGTCGTGTTCAGCGATCGTACGCTGGAGCATTTGCGCGAGGAAGATGATATCTCTGCAGCACGAATCATTCAGGCGTTCGAGACATGGGAAAATGTCGATGTCGTCCATAAGAACGAACACATTATCATCGGTGGGAATAAATTCTCCGGCATCTCACGCCTTGCGATGCTTAACATCTTGGAAGACCGTGCTGAGGAGCTTGGCGTTCGCCTCGGTTTTCACAATGAGATTCGTGATGTTGCTGAATTTCACAGTGCCGATCTCATTATTTTTGCCGACGGGGTCAATAGCTTTTTCCGCAAGCGCTACGAACAATATTTTCAACCTGAGATAAGCGTCCGCCCGAATAAATACATCTGGTATGGGACCAATCAATTATTTAATGCTTTGACGCTCACCGTTCGAAAAAATAACGACGGCATATTTGCATCGCATTCATATAAATTCAATAAAACGACAAGCACATTCGTCGTCGAGTGCGACCCCGAAACCTGGAGCAGGGCCGGCTTCGAGAAAATGAGCGATCCCGAGACGCGAACATATCTTGAAAATGTTTTTAAAAACGATCTTGGCGGGCACTCGTTACTATCAAATAAATCTGTCTGGATCAATTTCCAGCTTATTAAGAACAGACACTGGGTACACGAGAATATGCTGATTATTGGCGATGCCGCACATACCGCACATTTTTCGATCGGCAGCGGAACGAAGTTGGCGCTTGAAGATGCGATCGCTTTGATACGGTCATTAGAAAAAGAAACGGCTGTGACGAATGCCTTGAAAGACTATGAAACTACGCGAAAACCGATCGTCGAAGAATATCAATCATTTGCTTACGATAGTTTATTGCTTTTCGAGCATCTTGGCGATTATATGGATCTTGAACCGATCGAAATGGCATATAAGATGATGACCCGCAGCAAACGGCTCGATCGCGAGAAATTAAGAAAACGCGATCCGGAGTTTGTCAGTTCTGTCGAGCAGTATTGGTCAGCAAACAAATCGAACTACTAACTATTTTATACGAGTCAACCTAAGATAAGAATCTTGACCCAGCGTTGTGCCGTCGCCACTATTAAAAGTTTGCGCCCATTGTAAATTCACCGTTCCGCCCGTACTCCCCATGATAATGATTCCTTCAATGATTTCAAGTGTGTGTGTACCTCCGGCAATGCTAATATTATACCCAGCGCCGGAAGTATTCATCACGCCGGCACCTTGCGGACCGTTGCCGTTCGCATTATCTTGAGATTGATAAAAGACGCGCATACTTGCTCCTGCTGGCAAGGTAAGGGCTTGCGTAAAACCACCGTTATTGTTATTTCCCGTAACTTCGGTAATATCAAACCCGCCCGCAATTTCCCAAATCTGATTTGGATTTAAGGAAAATGAGATATCCGGATCGTTACCCAGTACGGCATTATTTGTCTTTGTTTGTGCAGCTGGCTTATACGCAAACAAAATACTACCGATACCGCCAATGATCTGGTTCGCATTAAGTGTGCCAAGCATCCATTCACCAAGTGAACCATCATATGTAAGATCCAAAATAGGAAACGTACCTTTAACGATAACATCGGACCCGACGTCGGTTTCAATACGATTGCCAACGGAAGACGATGTGCTCAGGTTAGCAATCGTCATATCCTGGCCGGTCATATCAATAATTCTGAGATGCTGTCCGTCCACACCAGCCGTAAATCCGGTGATCGTAAATGGGCCTGTTGGACCAACTAACCGGAGATATGACACATCACCCGCGGGAACATTATTATTTGTGCCTGTAATAATCGTATCGGTACGTGATGTAGTAGCATAACCGCCGTTGATATGTACTCTAATACCTGGACTAGTAGTGTTAACACCAACGTAGCCATTGCCGGCAATACGTACGCGTTCTGCAACTACCCCGCTGCTATCCGTCGATAAGGTCATCGCTGATGTACGTGAAGCATCAGTCGCCGTTGTCCAGATCGAAGCGATCTTTGCCATGTCACGGGTATTTGTTGTAGTGGATTTCCCCCTAAAGGCTAAGCTAGATCCAAAATTTGTTGTCGGAGTGTTCGAAGAATTATGTTCGATCGCCAACACTGTCGGAGCAGAACTTGTAATGGTGTCTGTCTGAAGCACATCAAGTCGATCGGTTGCGCTGGTAACTACACCTGTTCCATCGCCACCGATGCCAACATTACCGCCTGCAAATACACTTACATATTCAGAATCTGTAGTACCGGAGCGGCGGCGCATCGTTAATTTTTCGCCTTGACTGTTCGTGCCGCTGTTTGCCGTGCCAGGTGTTCCTGTCGAAGAGATCGTCCACCATTGGTTTGCAATGTTTCCCTGTGACGTGTTCGTACCACCGATCAGATCGATCGCGGGGTCAGTGTTCCCGGCATTGCTTGCGAAACGCCAGACGCGAAGCGCTGCGTTCGCATCGATCAAATTAAAAACGTTATTAGTGATTGTCGGAACACTATTAAGAGTCGTCGTGGAAAGCTGGTCGCCAAATGCCAATCGTCCTGTCCCCGATGAGAAACTTGTCGTACCGGAATTAGCGCCCCAGAGCAAGTTGCCTGATATGTCAAGAACTCCGCGCGTATTCGGACCCGATGCCCCTGAGACAAAACGAACAGGTGTTGCATCGAGCGTACCGAGCAAATTATTTGTGTTATCGGTTTGCCCGCTGTTACCGGTGATGAGCCACGAATTACCGTTATTGAGATTATAGCAGATCCAGCGTGAATCGGTCGCACTATAAATAAAATTTGCACTTCCACCACTGACAACCGAAAAACTTCCATTGGGAGCAATAATTCTATTTGCAGCCGCACTGCTTGCGCTTTGATTCGAGATGCTCATCGTCTGACCGCTGGCGTTATAGAGCGTCAGGTGTTTACCGTTCGCGCCGCCGGCAATACCCGTGATCGTAAACGGAGCTGACGCTGCGGCAAGCCGGATCATTGACGTCTGATTATTGCTGCCGTCAAAGTTTACATCGTTATTCGTGCCGCTGAGTGAAGTCGAGTAATTAAACTCGCGTGTCGCAAGATCTTTTGAAATATCGACGGCAGTATTCGGCGTCGTCGAGTTGCCGACCATCAAACGATTATTTGTATTATCCCAGAACAAATTTGCGTTATCCCCCAGAGTCGAGACGAGACTACCGACGGGTCCGTTCCAAAATGCAATTCGTGTTGCTGTCCCAGTGCCAGGTCCGCCGGAGGCGACAGTCGCCCAGCTTAAAGTACCTGTTGTTGTTGACGAAAGTACCATCCCATTCGATAGCGGGGCAGTTAATGGCAATGTGTAATTAATATTTGTCGCGCCCTGAGCGCCCGCTTTGAATGTTGTGATGCCTGTACCGGTCCCTTGGAATTGCAACTGGTCGGCCGTTCCCGAATTCGAGAGCAAGAGATTTCCATTCTTTAATTCGAGCGCCTGTGTCGGAGTCAACTGCCCTATCCCAACATTTCCGGTAAAGAGTGCAGCATAATTCGTTGCGCCTCCCGTTGCAGATGCTGTTAATGCTGTCGCGTTACCCGTTCCAGTAGCCGTTGCTGTAACTGCAAGACCTGTTGCACTTCTATTGGTCGCACCGCCGGCTGAGGTGATCACTGCACCGGCTGCGTTTGCATCGGTCGCACCGGCACCGTAAGATACATTAAAGAGATTATCCGTTCTCGTGACAGAGTTATTCTGTGTCGAAGTCACATCGTACTTTACGAATGAACCCGCAAGTGGAATGTTCAGAACTGAAATATCGCGTTTGGTTAAATCGCCGTTCGCATCAGAAAAGACGACACCATCGGTGCCCGAAGTAATCACTGTTGCCAGATTTGCTCCCGAAAGCGATGCAAACCGGATGTCAGGCGTGCCGGAGGTGCCCGCGACATGAAGCAACCGGCCGGCTGTCGGCGTCAGTCCGATCCCAAGTTCACCAGCTGACGTCAAACGCATCTTCTCCGTATTGTTCGTGAAGAACTCGATCGGCTGTGGGGTTGTCGTGTTCACTGTAGCTACGACTAACGGTTGTGCGTCGCTCGTTCCGAGATAATTACCTGTCGTGCCGTTCCACGCTGTCGTGCCCGAGTTACCGGCGAGTAACCATGCTGCCACACTCGATGCACTCTGCCACGTTGGCGTGCCCCCGACAAGCGTCAGTACTTGTCCATTCGTCCCCGACCCTGTCCAACCGAGTGCGCTTGATGCTCCTCCGTTTGAAAATAATAACGAGCCTGCCGTCGGCGCTGTGATCGGAAGTGTATAATTCAGATTTGCAAGCTGTGCACCGGATGTGAAGCTGGTTGAGAATGTCCCGGCAGGGTTTTGTAAGCTCAATGTGCTGGCTGTCCCGCCTTGACTTAATATATTGACATTCCCGGTTGCGGCAAGTGCGGTCTGCGATAAGCCGCCTGTGGCTGTTGCCGTAATTGCCGTCGAACTTCCTGTTCCGGTTGCTGAGCTCGTTACCGTTAAACCGTTCGCACTTCTGTTCGATGTGCCGCCTGCCGATGTGATGACAGCGCCTACTGCATTCGCGTCGTTAGCAGTCCCGCTATATGCGACGTTATAAAGCCAATCCGTCCTTGTCGGCGAAAGATTTTGTTGAACCGATACGTCATAGTTGACAAAATATCCGCTCAACGGAGTCACGAGTACATTATATGCGCGCTTTGTGAGATCGCCAAATCCGTCGGCAACAACAAACCCATCGGTCGTTGTAAGTGCGTTCGTAATGTTCGTGCCTGAAAGTGAATTGAACCGAATATTGAGATCGCCGGAAGCGCCGCCGACATGGAGCAACCTGCCCGCTGTTGGCGTTACATTAATTCCGAATTCACCTGTGTTGGTGAAACGTGCTCGTTCGGTGTTATTCGTATAAAATTCGATCGGCTGCGAAGTTGTCGTGTTCGTCGTTGCGATCACAAGCGGCTGCGCATCGCTCGTTCCGAGAAAATTACCTGTCGTGCCGTTCCAGGCTGTTGTCCCTGAGTTACCGGCAAGCAGCCATGCTGCGACACTTCCAGAACTCTGCCATGTCGGCGTGCCACCGACAAGGGTCAGAACTTGTCCATTAGTACCGGATGCCGTCCAGCCAAGAGCGCTCGATGCGCCGCCGTTTGAAAATAACAACGAGCCTGCTGTCGGCGCTGTGATCGGGAGAGTATATGTCAGATTTGCCGTCTGTGCACCTGAAAGAAAACTGGTTGAAAATGTCCCTGCAGGATTTTGCAAGCTCAATGTGCTTGCCGCGCCGCTTTGACTTAGCAAGTTGACATTACCCGTTGCCGAGATCGCTGTCTGCGATGCTCCGCCCGAAGCTGTCACCGATAATCCGGTCGAAGAACCTGTGCCGGTTGCCGACGATGTCAGTGTCAATGCCGTCGCATTGCGATTGGTCGCTCCGCCGGCTGAGGTAATAACCGCGCCCGCTGCGTTCGCATCATTCGATGCACCACTATACGAAACATTAAACAAATTGTCCGTTCGTGTAACCGATGTACCTTGGGTTGCCGTAACGTCATATTGAACAAACTGCCCGTTGATTACCGACGATACATTCTGCCAGGAAGGTATGCCGCTGGCGATAGTAAGGATCTGACCGTTCGTTCCGGTATTGGTCCAGGTCAGATTACTTGTCGCACCACCGGAAGAAAATAAAAGTGAATTGGATGCAGGGGCTAATATCGGAAATGTGTAATTAAGATTTGTCGCTCCCTGCGCACCGGCTTGAAAGGATGTAATACCCGCGCTTGTCCCCTGAAACTGTAATTGATCGGATGTCCCAGAATTCGACAAAAATAAATTTCCGTTACGGACTTCGACGAGTTGCGTCGGATTCGTCTGGTTAATTCCTAAATTACCCGAAGCGCTCAAGCGCATCTTCTCTGTATTATTCGTATAAAACTCGATCGGCTGCGGCGTTGCTGTATTTGTCGTTGCAACTACGAGCGGTTGTGCGTCGGTCGTGCCGAGAAAATTTCCGGTAGTACCGTTATATGCCGACGTGATAGAATTTCCGGTTAATGTCCAGAATGAGCCATTCAATAAAGTCGTCAAATCCGTCCAGGTCGGAACAAGATTCGAACCATTCGTCTGAAGTGAAAGAACCTGATTAGCAGCGCCGCCTGTCGCGTCAGTCCAATTGAGCTGGCCGTTGCCGATCCCGTACAACAATGATGCCGTTGTTGTTGACGGATTCGATGCGGGAGGAAATGTCAGCGTAAAATTTTGGGTGTTCAGCCCGGTCAGGAGCGCAATGAAATTCCCGTTCGAATTCGAAATCCGAACGCCGCGCTGCATGCTCGCCTGCGCGAACACAAGTGTCGGGACGAGTACGACGAATGCTACAACTATAGCAAAGACCCGGACGAAGCTCATCCGAGTAGGCTGTAATATGTTGTCTATTCGTTTAATCATTCTGTCTTAATAATGAATGATCCTTATTCAGGTACGTTAATGATGATCCAATTGATATTCTCTCCGAACGGGATCTCGTTCGACGCCTCGACATAGAACGTATTATTCTCGTAGTCGATCTTCGAAACCGAGCACAGCACCGTTCCGAGATCGGTGTTCTTCATAATATGCACCGATGCCGAGACCGATGCATTCTTCGTGATCTGAAAATTGCCCGGCTTGACGGCGAAGCGATACCGCTTCGAACCAAATCCTTGTGCCGGAATGAACCCCGACCTGATGATCGTCGAATTCGTTTTACCTTGCTTTATAGGCACTTGAAGATGACCTTGCGGGTCATAATTCTCGACCGTTTTCGTAATATCGTGAATAACCGCGTTCGAATCCCCTTGAATGATCTCTTTGCCGGGATGGATCTGCACTTTATCGAAATGATCGCTCGAGCTGTCAAAGAGAAAGAGCGTATCATTCTCGTGCGGTTTGAACTCTGCATAAAATCCGGGAGCCATATTTGCGCTATTCCCTTTTTTGAGTTCGAACATATGAAAATGCGGAATGCCTTTTTCTGGAGGTGCAAGTTCCTCGCCGAATGCATAGACCAGCGGAATTAAGCCTACCAGTTCGCGATGTTCGCTCGGCATAACATCCGGGGCGATAAATGTTTTTCGCGCCGGAGGATCTGTTTGCACGGCATAGTTCGTCTGTTGGGCGAACACGCTGCCGCCTGCAGCACATATTACAAGAGCTGCGATGAATACCCGCTTACAATATTTGGCTGCAAACTGTGCCAAATGACAATTTTTTTAGAGGCAGACTTCAACAAGATATCGAACGGTGGCGCCACTCTCCCCAGACTAACGGCGCCACCATTACGATATCTAATGATGAATTACGGATTCATCACAACGTAGTTAATGAACGAGCCTGACTGAATATTTTCAGACGTCTCGACTTTGAAGGTTCCCGGTGTTCCCGGAGTAACATCCGTTACCTGAGCAACGATGGCACCAGTAACGCCTGTATGATTTTCCACCGTCAGTGTAATTGCAGCTCCCGAAACGAGATTTGCAATATTCGGTGACGTATACTGATACACACCCGTTCCCGCGATCTGTCCTCTGAAGATCGTCGAGTTCGGAATAGATTTCGTTACTTGACCTGTATTATCAATCGTGATATAATACGCAGGTGTGGTATTGGTAGCAATGTCGTTCGTCTTTGTACGACGGACATTGCCATTCGACGTGTCAGCCCAAAGGAAGTTGTTCATTCCGGTGGCAGCGTTGAGCGTCGCACCAGTTATAGACATATTTCCTGTCGAGCCTGTATTGACAGCGAGGTTCATGTTGCCGCCAGTACCGACATTGAATGTACCATCGTTCTCGAAGTTCAATGTCTTGCTGTTAAAGTTAACAAAACGATTGCTAAGCAATGGTGCGTTGTTCGTCGCTGCCGAACCGAGCTCAACTGTGTTGCCATTGGCAATCGTCAAACCGTTATCAGCATTGACAAGTGAAGTAAGCGCACGAACGTGAACGTTGTTTGACGCATCCAAAATAAGGATGCTCGTGTCGTTCGTCGTCGTCAGGTGGTTGATCGTCAGGTTGCCTGTTGCACCTGCGTCCAATGTGATGTGCTCGATCGATGTGCCATCGCCAACATTGAAGTTACCGGCACCCATGAAGTTCATGGTTTTTCCGTTGAGTCCTACATATCTGTCAACTAACAACGGAGCGCCTGTGTTCGCAGCCGAACCAAGTTCGACCGTTGCGACACCGGCGATATTGTTGACGACCAAACCGTTGTCCGCTCCGACAAGCGAAGAGGTCGAACGGGTGTGGACGTTACCGGTACCGTCAACTATCAACATCGTTGTATCTGTGCTTGCGGCAATATTCTTCAATGTGATGAAGCTCGTCGCACTCGGATCGAGTGTAATGTGCTCTGCACTTGTACCATCACCGAAATTGATATTGCCAACGCCTGATGTGCTCAGGTTGAAGGTTGCCAAACCGATGTTGGTATTTTTGAGTAGTGTACCGCCAAGTTCGACGGTCGTACCATCCGATTTCATCGACAAACCGTTATCGGCTCCGACGATTGCGGTCAAGCTGCGTGTATGTACAACACCATTGTTATCGACAGTAATGAAGGTAGAGTCAGCACCATTCGTCAGGTTCTTCAATGTCAATGTACCACCGGCGCCAACGTCGATCTTTGTATTCAGGATCGATGAACCTGCACCAATGTTGAAGCTCCCTGCTCCGTCGAAAGTAAGAGCTTTCGTACCCATCGTGACAAAACGATCTGTCAGAAGGGTTGCACCAGCAGTTGCCGGAGCACCGAGTTCGATGGTTTCGACACCGGCGACATCCGTTGCCGTCAAACCGTTATCCGCACCGACGAGTGTTCCGAGTCCGCGTGTATGAACAACGCCGTTCGGATCAAGGATCATCAGTGTCGTGTCGGTCGAACCGGTGAGATTTTTCACCGTGAGTGTTCCGCCTGCGCCAACGTCAATCTTATCGGTTTGTACAGCTGTACCATCACCGATATTGATACTTCCTGCACCTGTTAAGCTCAGGCTGTTTGTCGCTAACGCGACGTTGGTATTCTTAATAAGAGTACCGCCGAGTTCAACGGTCGTACCATCTGCTTTCATCGACAAACCGTTATCGGCACCTACGATCGCAGTCAAGCTGCGCGTATGGACGACACCGAGATTATCAACCGTAAGAAAGGTTGTATCGGTATTGTTCGTGAGGTTCTTCAACGTGATCTTTCCGGTTACGCCCGGGTCGATCGTGGTATTTAATACCGAAGTCCCGGTTCCGAGATTCAAGTTACCTGCACCGTCGAAGTTGAGGTCTTTACCGTTCAACGTGACAAAACGATTTGTCAAGAGATTTGCTCCACCGGTTCCTGTCGAACCAAGTTCGACTGTTGGAGTTCCAGCGACGTTATTCAAGAACAAACCGTTGTCGGCTCCGACAAGTGTTCCGAGTCCGCGTGTATGAACCACACCATTCGGATCAAGGATCATCAGTGTCGTGTCGCTCGAACTGGTGAGATGATTCACCGTGAGCGTTCCGCCTGCACCGACATCGATCTTGTCAGTCTGAATAGCCGTACCGTCGCCGATATTGATACTGCCGGCACCGGTTAAGCTCAAGCTGTTTGTTGCCAAGCCAACTGTTGTCGCCTTGATCAATGTACCACCGAGTTCGACAGTTGTGCCATCTGCTTTCATCGACAAACCGTTGTCGGCATTGACGAGTGATGTAAGCGAACGCGTATGTACGTGTCCACTTGCATCAACAGTGACGAGTGACGTATCGGTATTATTTGTCAGATGCATAAGCGCAAGAAATCCGCCTGCACCCGGGTCGAGCGTAATATTATTGATGCTCGTGCCATCACCAACTTTGAAATTGCCGGCTCCCGTGAAGGTCACGTCAAAACCGGATTGGTTGATGTTGGTATTCTTGAGCAGCGGTCCGCCCCATTGAATAAGCGAGTCGGTTTGCGTCAAGCCGTTATTGGCTACGAAGAGCGCTCCAACGCTTGACCAGATCGGCGCACCGGCTCCCTGCGAAATAAGTACCTGGCCGGTCGTACCGACAGCAGTGAACATATATTTCGTACCGTCACCGTATGCAACTGTCCCAGCAACAGGAATGGCATTCGAGTTCGTACCGCCTCGATCGATAGCGATCAAACTCGTTCCGTCATATCCGGTCGCATCGTTGATACCTTGTATCAAACGATTATCGAGTCCGGAGTGCCCGACATTTACTAACGTGGAATCTACCGGTCCTTTGATATCGCCGTTAAGCGTCGTCAGGAGCGACGGGTCAACCCACTGCAATCCGTTGCCAGTCGGTGTGACTTGCAACAGAAAGTTAGCTTGCGCCAAGCCGAACGGGTTCGAACGAACGATCTGGTTTTTGTCATTCAACCAGAGTGAATAGTTCGTGCCCGTCACAGCGATCGGCGCCTGGTCAAGTTGGTAGAACTGACTAGGGTCAGTCGCTGCAGCTGCGCCGGTAATACCGCGCAAGTGCACGTAATTAGGCGTTGCCCCACCCGACGAGAGTCTCATCTGTTGGGTGACCAACGATGGGACAGGTCCCGGCTGAGCAAAAGCAACCCCGCCAAGAGCCATCACTACTACCACAGTAATAGCTATTAGCTTGAGGTTCATGATTCGTTTCATTGTTGTATGGATTAGTGATTAATTCTAATTAGAAATAACTACATTCTAAAAACAGATTCTGAAAGCACACTTTAAGGGTTAACGACCAAATACGTCAGAAATCCCGTATTTGTCGGATATGATGCAGAGAACTGCACCGTGAATTGATTGGCGGCAATGTCGGTCACCATCGCGCCAACCAAGTTTAACGATCCTTGCGAATCGAATTGATTTACTGTCACACTCGAATTGTTCGTACAGCCGACGGTCGCCGGCAACGATACTGTCAACGATGTCGCCCCGGTCGGGATCGCAACACGCCCTGCATACGAATTTCCGCCGATGGTCGCTCCACGAAGCGAGTTCGCCTGAACGATTCCGCTTCCTGATATCAATATCGAAGAGCCGTTGCCGACAGCTAACGACTGGTTCGTATTCGTCCCGGAAGTGATCTGGCTGAACGGCACTGTTACACCGGGCGGAAGTACGCTTACCCAGTTTAATTGTCCCCCGGGGTCTCCGGCAAGCAGTGATGTCGCCGGCTGCAACGAAGGCGGCAATGTGTACTGCACATCTGCCGTTTGCGTTCCTGCCTGAAACGATGTATAATGCGGAGCATTCGCGTTGAAGCGAAGCACACCGGTGTTGCTGAACTGAATTTTATTGTTAATATCGAATAAGCTCTGAGGCGTTGTTGTCCCGATACCGATATGCGCGCCGTCGTTATATAAAAATGTGTTCGCTACCCAATTCGTCCCGTCATGACGAAGTGTTGCTCCGAGCGTCCCGGGGGGTAATCCGATCAGCGTGGTCGTGATGACATTATTACCGGCGGCATCTTGCGTGATGACAATGCCGGTACCCGCTTTGATCTTTGTCGTATCGTCGTTCGCCGCAACCCATGTGGTGCCATTCCATTTGATCACCTGACCTGTAAGCGCACCCATTTGGTTGATCTTGCCGCCGGTGACCGCATTATCGGCGATCTTTTCTGTCGTGACCGCACCACGAGCAAGTTTACGGGTTGAGATCGATGAATCCGCAACGCCGATCGTGACAGTTGGCCCTTTCGGTTGGATGATGTCGATCGTTCCGTCAAGATTTTGAATTGTCTGAATACCGGAGGGGTTTGCAGAGATCGTCAGGACCTTCCCGTTCATTTGGATATTCGTTGTCGAATCACCGACGATACGGATCGGGCCGTCAACTTCATTGATACTGGTGACGACACCGCGCGCATTTGATGCAAAACCTTTTGCTTCTTCGGCGATCTGTGCGTGAAGTGCGTACGGAACTGCAGTCAGTGCAGTGCGCGGAGACATCTCGGCCCCGCCGTCAACAGACACTCCGAGCCAATATTGATTACCAAAGTCAAGCGATGTCGGGATTGGATTCACAGCGCCAATAATGACATTAAATAATCCGTGATTGGTTTGGGTGTTTTGCGTCTCGGTATAGAGTTGTGTTCCACCTGTCGGCGCGTCATAAAGCGTGATCGTGATAGTATGCTGACCGTCAGAGATCGGCGTGCCGCCCGGTGTCACGATAAGTCCTTGATAACTGATCTGCCTCGGAATTTGCGCAAGAACAAATCGCGGACAGAAAGCCGTCAAGCCTGTAAGAATTATGAAAGAAAGTACTAAAGTCCGTTTTGTCAAAATACTGCAAACTCGACAAAAATCCACACGAGAAATTACTTTTCTACACTTACTACCACCAGGGGTTGTTAATAACTCTAGATATAGGCTTTTGTTACAGCCCGTCGGACGATTGGGCGATATAATTCTCTTGGCTATTTGCATAGCAATGAACACTCCCTTGCGGGAAACGGGGGCGATCAATTTGTCAATTCAGTCAGAGATAAGCAAGCCAAACCTAACTTCTTATCTTTCAATGTAATACACTATTCGGCAATACTTTGAATAGTGATAAATTATTTTACCAGCGAGCGTAAAAACGCTAACTCGCTATTCAAATATACGACATAGGAATCTGGATTCCAAATATCAGCTAATATAAATAATGAAATATATTTTTTTACCGTTGCTGAGGGCTTGCGACGAAAATCGTAACAGTTCTGCAATAAAAACGTCCTTCCGGTGGATCGTTATCATACAATAATTCCGTATTGCCGACTCCCACAACAGTAGCCGTTGTGGTGCCAACCGCTAGCGAGGTCGCTTTCGCGCGCTGACCTGCGAGATTCCTGTTGTATTCTAGTGTGCCGATACGATCTGCATAGCCCTTGATCGTGATGATGTCGTTCGGCAAGATCTTCTCTTTCACAAAATCTGCAATTCGTTGGTTAGCCGCACTCAATGTCGCCTTACCAAAGTCGAACAGGATGAGATTATATGTCGAGAATACGGTATCGGCAATATGCAGTTCACGTTTCTTTGCTAACGTGAGCTGAGTGACTGGTATCGTATCAAGCGGTGTACTGACATGCTGCCCTGCCTGATCGGATGCTGACAACTGATACTTAAATACTTTCAAGTTTGCCAATGTCTGCTGCTTTTCTTTTTCAATATGCCAATCGATATGCTCAGGGACGGTCGTTGTTCCGTCGTAGGTCTTGAGAATACGTGATTGATCAGCTCCGGTCACTTTCCAGTTAGCAACACCGGCGTCGGCTTTGACAACCGGTTTGAATCGTACGATCGGCGGACGAGGTACACGAAGTGTATCAACGGTCAGTACCGGCTCAAGTACATGCCAATCATCGCAGAGAATTTCGACGCGTCTGTTCTCGGCAATGCCGTCTTCTGTCGTTTCACCCGACGCCTTTTCCGGCAGGTTACGTACCTGAATACTGATACGCGAATCATCAAGATGCCATACCGACTTAAAATAATCGCGAACGGTTTCCGCTCGCTGTCGCGACAGTTCGGTATTTCCTTTTTCGTCGCGAGTATCGGCATTGCAGCCGACAAGCGTGATCTTCGCATCAGGATGCTCTTGTAAACGCCTGCCGACAATGTTCATCATCTGATGATAGAGCTGAAGCGTCTCATAGTTGAAGAGCTTATCAACGTAGAACGAATTGGCTTCTTCAGGCGTCAATGATGTATATTCCGGGCGCATGTCTTTCGAATTTTCCGTAAAGAAGACATAGTTGAGCAGCGGGCGAAGTTGTGTGCTCAAGAATTCTTCGATCACGAATTGCAGCGGTACTTCATTCCCGTCTTTATCAATACCGACCGCTTTCAA
>DASQGZ010000051.1:0-53075 GCA_035632315.1 Kapaibacterium sp. (SeqCode)
ACCGAATCATTCGCAAACGTCAGATTGTTGAAGAAATTATATAATGGCAAAAACGAATATCAGACTCGGAGTTGTCGGAGCAACAGGTGCCGTTGGCACGGAGATGTTTCGTATCCTTGAAGAGCGCAATTTCCCGTACTCATCGCTTCGTGCGTTTGCAAGTGAACGTTCGGTCGGAAAGACTGTGCACTGTAATGGCAAAGCGATCAAGGTCGAGCTGCTTGAATCTCGGATCTTTGCTGATTTGGATATTGCCCTCTTCAGTGCTGGCAGTAATATTACAAAACAATTTCGCGACGATGCGAAAAAAGCGGGCTGCCTTATTATAGATAATTCGTCAGCGTATCGAATGGATAAAGACGTGCCGCTGGTGATTCCTGAGATAAACGGCGAAGACTGCAAATGGCATCACGGCCTCATTGCTGTACCGAACTGTGCCGCGATCGTTATGCTGATGGCAGTACATCCTATTCGACAGCTTGCAAAGATTCGACGCATTGTTGTTTCTACCTATCAAGCAGCGAGCGGAGCCGGAGCAAAAGCGCTTGCCGAGCTTGAATCGCAAACAAAAGATATTGTCGAAGGTAAAGTAGCTGTTCCAAATATACTTCCCTATCAGATCGCTTTTAATTTGTTTAGTCATAACACTACAATCAATGAAGCTGGTTATAATGGTGAAGAGTGGAAGGTTATTCACGAATCGAAAAAAATACTACACGATGAGAGCATCTCGATCACAGTAACATGTATTCGTGTTGCTGTCGCCCGTGCACACAGCGAAAGTGTGAATATAGAATTTGCGGACAAACGCCCTTCAATCGATAAGGTCAGAAACATATTGAATCATTCGCCGGGTGTTCGCCTCGTTGATGACAGAACGAACAATTATTTTCCGATGCCGCTCGAAGCAAGTGGGAGCGATGATGTGCTTGTCGGCAGGCTTCGCAATGATATTAGTAATCCGAATGCAATCGACCTCTTCGTTTCAGGCGACCAGCTCCGCAAAGGGGCGGCACTCGACGCAATTCAGATTGCAGAGTATGTGCTCCAAAATAACTTGATCTGATACAAAACCACGATTAGGCCTTCTGAATGTTTGCCATTTTTTACGTGTTTTAATAATTAATGTTTTCCATAAACGGAGTTATACAGGTTTTTCTGCCCATCTTATACGGCTCGTTAGTCGTATGCGGCTTACTTGCATTTTTTAAGAATTCCATTACCGAAAAGGTATTGTATCGCTTGACAATTACGGTGGCACTGATCCATGCCGTATATATAGCTACATATACTATCACAACAGGTCATTGCTTGTTGACAAACGCATCAGAAATGTTCTCACTCGTCGCATTTACGCTGCTTGTCACATACACAATTGTCGAATTACGTCCGATAGGTACGAAAGTCGGGACGGGATTGCTGGTAATGATCGTCGCGTTCGTATTTCAACTATTCTCTTCGTTGGGCACACACCCGGTTTTAGCGTCGGTAGTTAATCCGATCTTTCTTGATGCCTCATTCAATGCTCATGTTACGATGGCTGTTTTTGGCTATGCAGCGCTTACGCTCTCGACCATTTATGGCTCGCTGTATCTGTTATTATATCGTGCGATGAAGTATAATCGGTTCGGCGCAGTATTTAATCATTTACCGAGCCTTGCACGACTCGAACGATACGGCATTCGCTCGCTAGCTGTCGGCTTTGTCTTCCTCACGCTTTCGATCATTTTCGGGATCGTATTGATCAAAAAAAGTTTTTCATCTGCTGATGCTTCTCTTTATCTTCACGATCCAAAGACCGTCTCTACTGCACTCATTTGGCTTGTCTTTGGTGTCACACTGCTCGTTCGTACCCTTTGGCATCTCGAAGGCAGGAAGATCGTCGTCATTTGGATGTCAGGTTACGTTCTGACGCTTATTTCATCGACGATCGTGAATGCGTTCGGCACTGAATATCATAATTTCTTATAACCAATGCCCTCGAAGCTGATCGCCGTCGGAATATCGCACCACTCTGTCCCGGTAGAGTACCGAGAAAAGGTGGCGTTATCCGAAAGCGAAACACGACAGCTTCTCGAACGCCTCAAAGATAGCTTCACCGATGAAGCGCTTGTCATATCGACGTGCAATCGTTCCGAGATCTATGTTCGCCCGACCAATAACGAAGTATCGTCAGAGTTTTTGATCGATCTACTGCTTGAATCGAAGAATGTCCCCTTGCACGATCGTAATATATTCAAAGAGAAGTTTACCCGGCTTTCCTATTGTGATGCCATCACACATTTGTTCGAAGTGATCGCGAGCGTTGATTCGCAGGTCTTCGGCGACCAGCAGATATTTGCGCAAGTGAAAGATTCATTCCGTATTTCTGAGGAAACAGGTGCATGTGGCACCTTTATGACAAAGCTTGCCCATGCTGCATTTCGTGTAGCCAAGCGCGTTCGAAATGAAACGAACATCACTATTGGGGCAGGAACGGTCAGTTATGCTGCGGTCGAATTTGCTCGTAAAGTTTATGACGATCTCAAAGACAGAACAGCTCTTATCATTGGCGCCGGTGAAACGGCTTCTCTTGCAGCATCTTATTTAGTAGAACGCGGCATACGAACGATTCACGTTGCTAACCGAACAGTCGAAAACGCAGAATCTCTTTTAGAGCAGCTTCGCGGGCAAGCTCCGCTTGTTCATTCCAAAGCCCTTACACTAACCGAACTACGCATCGCACTTGCCGATGCAGATATTATCATCAGTTCGACAAGCGGCCGAGAGATCATTCTGGACGAAGCTCAAATGAAGCAGGCCCTCCGCGAGCGCCGGGATCCGAGTCCGGTCGTCATCATTGATATTGCAGTACCTCGGGACATAGACCCAAAGATCGCCAGCCTCCCGAATGTGTTTCTTAAAGATATTGACGATCTCTCAGCGATCGTAGACCAGAATCTTGAGAAGAGAAAAGCAGATCTGCCGAAAATAAAAGCGATCATTAACGAAGAGTTCGAAGTATTTCTTGATGTACTTTCTCGGCTCGAGGTCGGGCCCACGATCGCTGAACTTCGTGGTCGCTTCGAGCGAATCAGGCAAGCGGAGCTTGAACTTCATCGTAATGGACTTTCACCAGAAGCGTTTGACAAACTCGATGAGATGACACGAAAGATGTTCAATCGCCTCCTTCACACTCCAACTGTAATGCTGAAAGCCCCTCGTACAAGTAAAGACGATCTTCAGGCACGCATTGAAACAATTCGGCTTCTCTTCGCACTCGATGAACAGAATACGTCAAAGAATGAATAAGTAATGCTCTTATCTGACAAACATATCGTCATTGGCTCACGAGGAAGCGAACTTGCAAAATGGCAGAGCGGCTTCATCAAGAATGAACTCAAAGCACGTTACCCATCTATTGAGATTGACATCAAGATCATCAAGACGACAGGTGACCATCTTCTTGACTCTCCTCTTTCCGAGATCGGCGGCAAAGGAGTATTTACAGTTGAACTGGAAGAATCGTTATTACGAAATGAGATCGACATTGCAGTTCATAGTTTAAAAGATCTGCCAACTGCCATTCATCCTGAACTTGTGATCGCAGCAATTCCTATGCGAGCAGATGTTCGAGATGCATTACTTACAAATGAGAATGGGATGACTCTGGCATCGCTTCCGGCCGGGGCAACAGTTGCCACTGGAAGCCTGCGCCGCAAAGCCCAGCTCCTTGCGCTGCGGCCGGATATACATATTATTGACATTCGCGGCAACGTCCCGACTCGCGTGAAAAAACTTCGCGAGAACAATTGGGACGCAATGTTATTAGCAGCTGCAGGGTTGACAAGACTATCGATGGAATCCGAGATAAGCGAATATATTGATACGGATGTTATGCTCCCTGCACCCGGTCAAGGAGCACTTGCAATAGAATGCAGAGCGGACGATTCAGAAACGATCTCGTTGCTTGTCTCACTTAATGATGAAGAAACTTCTCGTTCGGTAAACGCAGAACGAATTATTCTTGAGGCACTTGGCGGCGGCTGTCAATTACCCCTCGGCACCTATGTATATCCCAATACCGATGGTTATTTTCTTTCGGCATGCTTTGCTGATATAGATGGTTCGTCCCTCGTCCGCCGGAAAGCACATTCATCCAAAGAATCATTGATCGAATCTGCCCGCTCACTTGCATCAGGATTATTGTCTGCGGGTGCGGATATTATTCTTGAGCGTTTGCACATAAACGAAGTAAAATAATAGCTATTTCACGTATCAATGGCATCCGTTATTCTTACCCGACCGCAACAACGCACGCATTCTACTGACAATACATTCACTGCTCTTCTTCTCGAGCATGGGATAAAGGTCATTGAGTTACCAATGATCCAGATTGATTTCCCGAAGAATCACAACGATCTTGACGAGGCACTCACTCAGTTATCAAAAGGTGAATTTGATTATTGTGTGCTTTCAAGCCCGACAGCAATTGAGTTTTTTCATGATCGTGTAAACAAGCTTGGATTCTATGATTCAATAAAAGAAAAAATTGACTTTGCTACGGTAGGCGAAAAATCTGCTGCAAAGCTAACGGAATTCGGCTACCGAATAGGTGTCCCGCTTCCACATCAAAATGCCGGTGCCGCGCAGTTATTAACCGAACTTCGAACATTTAACATTCGTGGAAAAAAAGTCCTGTTGCTTCAATCGCAGATCGGGCTTGTTGTATTGAATCGAGCCTTCGAGATGTGTGGAGCAGAGATCGAACGTCATACTCTCTATGAAACATCAGGCCCGACCCTTCGCGATGCCGCGCGGCTAATCAATTTACTTGAAGAACAAAACGGAAGTCGTCCGAATGTGATCGCGTTCTTCTCTCCGTCTGCTGTTGAATCTTTTGTTCGTACGATCGTCCAAATGTCGACGGAACTACGAAAAGATTTGCCTGCTCTTGCCGCGATCGGCGAAACGACTGCTCTTGAAATAAAGCTGTTATTAAAGAAGGAGCCTCAAATCGTGGCGCGTAAGGCAAACCAGGAATCACTCGCCAATGATATCATTGGTTACTTGAATCAGAATAAATGAAAAAAAATTTACAGAACGATCTCCTTTTAAAAGCGGCGCGAAGAGAGCCTACCCACCGGGCTCCCGTCTGGTTTATGCGACAAGCAGGTCGTTATCTGCCTGAATACCGGGCGATCCGTGCAAAGAATGATTTCCTGAAGATGGTTAAGACTCCCGAGCTTGCTGCGGAAGTAACTGTTCAGCCTGTCGATCTTGTAGGTGTAGACGCAGCGATCATTTTTTCCGATATTCTCATCGTACCGGAAGCAATGGGAATGAAGTTATTTGTGGAAGAAGGCAAAGGCGGCCCGCGCTTTCCTGATCCCATAAGATCGTATACACAGATCAAGGAGCTGCGTTCAGTAAATGTTCAAAGTGATCTCGGATATGTCCGAGATGCGATCGCTCTCACTGTTGATAAGTTAAATGGCCGCGTTCCGCTTATTGGTTTTAGCGGTGCACCGTGGACGCTGTTTTGTTATATGGTCGAGGGAGCCGGTTCGAAAGATTTTAAGCACGCAAAGCAAATGATTTTTACCCGTGAAGAGGATGCCCATCGTTTGCTTCAGAAGATTAGTGAAGTCGTAGCAGATTACTTGGTGATGCAGATCGAAGCTGGCGCTGATGTCGTACAGATATTTGACACATGGGCAGGTGTTCTGACGCCTGACGATTTCAAGGACTTTTCGCTTCAATATATATCAGATATTATTCGTGATGTCAAGCAGCGAACAGCAAATCGGGCCCCTATGATCGTGTTTTGTAAAGGTGCGAATCAATCGATAACGGAGATCACGAGTACCGGATGTGACGTGGTCGGACTGGATTGGGGGGTGGATATTTCCGAAGTGAAGCTGCTCGTTGGAGATGAAGTTGCCTTGCAGGGAAATCTCGATCCATCGCTTCTTTATGCCCCATCACACGTCATAGAAGAGCGTGTCTTTGAGATCGCAGAACGAATGGGCGATCCGCGCGGTCATATATTTAATCTGGGGCATGGAATCAGCCCAGATGTCGATCCGGCGAATGCACGTGCATTTGTTGATGCTGCAAAACGAGCGTATGGACGCAACTCATAATTCTCTTCGACTTCGATGTACTGATTTCTTCCAAACATTACAGGAGGAGATCATTTCTGCCTTAGAATCTCTTGAGGGCACTGGAATTCATTTCCGAGAAGATACGTGGGATCGTCAGGGCGGTGGCGGCGGGCGTACAAGAGTTCTCGAAGAAGGGTATATTTTCGAAAAGGCCGGGGTTAATTTTTCTGCCGTGCATGGTGAATCTCCTCAGTATCTTAACAATATTTCAACCGGAGCAACTAATTTTTTTGCAACCGGCATTTCCCTTGTTTTGCATCCTCGTTCGCCAAGGATACCAACAGTTCACGCAAATTTCAGGTATTTTGAGCTTTCGAACGGAACGGCTTGGTTCGGCGGTGGTATGGATCTGACTCCGTATTATCTTGACGAAGGCGATGCCATTCATTTTCACAAAACTATCAAGAACACCTGCGACAAACACAACCTTACGTATTACGCCCACTTCAAAAAATGGTGTGATGATTATTTTTTTATTAATCATCGGGGTGAATGCCGTGGGATTGGCGGTATTTTTTTCGATAATTTGAGTGGTACACCTGCCGATCTCGAACGAACATTTTCATTCCAACAAGATATTGCAAGAACATTCCTGCCTGCATACATTCCGATCGTAGAACATCATAAGGCCGATACGTTCTCTGACGAAGAACGTCGGTGGCAGGGAATTCGGCGAGGCAGGTATGTTGAATTTAATTTAGTATATGACAAAGGCACTGTATTCGGGCTTGAAACCCAAGGGCGAATTGAAAGCATATTAATGAGCCTGCCTACGACCGCCCGGTGGGAATATGATCATCAACCAAGAAAAGGGAGCGAGGAAGCCCGCCTCGTAGAAGTGCTCAAACATCCGCGAGAGTGGGTGAAAGCATCATGAGCATCATTCAACTCCTCATTTGTTTTGCGCTCACTGCCGTTGTCGTGTTTTTTTTACACTGGTATTCACATCAGCGTCTTCGCTCAAATATAATGATGCTTCCGTCAAGAACTCCCCTCTTAATATTCTTGTATAGCCGGTTGATTTATTGGTATATTTTTGCTATACTTATCTCAGCGTTTCTCATTGGGATGTATCAGTTTTCTGCCGGAGGAAACCAGACACGACAGATCATTGCGTACAAATCGTTCGGAGAAAACAACGTCCCGACGTTCATTGTAGAAAAATTAAGTAACATTTTTTTGCCGCTTATTTTTCTTACGCTATTCATTGCTATAATTGCTCTCGGTTTCATTGGGAAAGCAGTCTTGAAGCAAATGCCCGAGAGCGATAAACCCGATGTGCGATTTACAAAATTTCGCTTTACGTTCGTGTTAATGACGTTGTCTCTTATTTTACCGCCATTAGCGTTTGGCGCATTATTGCTACTATGACCTCGAAGAAAAAAGCTGTCGTGTTGATGCAATTTGGCGGCCCGGATTCGATGGAAGCCGTTGTGCCATTTCTCTATAATCTTTTTTGCGACCCGGATATTATCCAGATCCCACTCAGATTCATATTGCAAAAACCTCTTGCAAAACTGATTTCACGCGCACGAGCGAAACATGCGCAACACGGCTATCAGGAAATGGGAGGAAAGTCGCCAATCAATGAATTAACCGCATCGCAAATGAAGTCCTTGCAGCGCACGCTTGACGAACATTATGGGGCCGGTCAGATCATTGTAACTCTCGCAATGAGGTACTGGAAGCCTTTTACCGATGAAGCCGTGAAATTCTTACAACAACAAAATATTACAGACGTCCTTTTACTCCCATTGTATGCACAATACTCAGTAACGAATGCAGGATCGAGCTTTCATGAATGGGATCGAAGTGTTAAACGCATAGGATCAAAGTTCAATGAAAGACGAGTAAAAGAGTTTTACAAGAACGAGCAATATATCGCAGCATTTAATGATCGGATCGATTCGGTCTTACGAAAATTTTCGTCACCAGACAATGTCTATATACTTTTTTCTGCCCATGGAACACCTGTTGATCTGGTAAAAAAAGGCGACCCATATTCGTTGCAAATTCAGGAAACTGTACAGCTGGTCATGGCTGCTCGATCCGGTAAAAATCGATATAGTCTTGCATACCAAAGCAAGGTAGGTCCGAAAAAATGGCTCGAGCCTTCAACAGAAGATGAAACACTTCGACTTATCTCTGAAGGACATAAAGACATTCTGGTCGTGCCCATTGCATTCGTAAGTGACCATATCGAAACAATTCACGAACTCGGTGACGAGCTTCGCCATACCGCAGAAAAAGCCGGAGCAAACCAATTTGAAGTAACAGAAGGGCTGAATGCCTCACCGCTGTTCATTCAGGCTCTCAAGGAAATCTGTATTAGAGAGTTAGACTTATTGTAATACGACGAATCTACCTCGTGCGCTACCAGTGAGACTTCCTGTATATGTAAGAACATAATTATACGCTCCGCTTGAGAGCATATTCGAGGTCACGCTAAAATTGTATTCCCCTGCAGAGGCAGCCGAAATATTCTGTGTTAATACTTCCCTTCCCAGCGCATCATGTATCGACAGAACAACAATACCCTTTTCTTCTAAGCTGAATGGGAAAATAATTGTTGAGTTGGCACTTGCCGGGTCAGGGTGAGGCGCTTGTGAAAAAATTATCTGTTTATGTTCTAAAAAATTCTGAAGAGTTGTCCCTCCGCACATTAACTGAAGTGCGAAATCACCGTCAATGCCAGACGAAATCAAATTGCATTTATTATATATGGGGTCACCATTATTGATCTGCAACGATGATAATTGTACCGATGTCTCGGTCGTATCGGTCAGCGCTGTTGTAAAATAAAAGCGAAGGAATGGCTGATTTTTTTGCAGAACGATCTCACTTGGCGGCTGAGAATGAATTTGAACAGTGAGCTGCTCTTGTTTATTTGGCAGTGCAGCCGGCGTGGTAAGAATCGAGACAGCTGAGAATAGTTGGGTTTTTGAATATGTCAGCAGGTCGCCATTATATTGCAAAATAAAGCTTATGTCTTGGAGGCCTTTATTTTGCCAATCAAGGTCGGGGATGAAATCAATGAGTGCCGTATCGGCAACAATGGTGCCTTTATTGACCTGCTCGATCCGAAAATTAACTTGGTCGACAGGTCGTATGAATACATTATATGCGACGGATTTTAGCGGCGCTAAATTATCGTCAGTTTGGATTTGTATCGTTGTCGAACGCAATCCCGTATTGGTAGGATTGACAACAATGACAATCGTGTCTTTCCCATACCTTTGAATAACAGCCGGCAGTTTCGGCTGCGAAACAATAGAATAATCGCCGCTCGTACCCGTTATTGATGAAATATTTAACCCGGAACATGCATCGTTGACGATCACAATCGTATCAAACTTTGAACTGCAAAATGCAAGCGTATCAACAGTACTCGAAACGTATTCTAAATGACCCTGGTGAGGGGGATCCGTTACTAAGACTGAAATATGTAATGTTGTATCGTGAGTGGTCCCGTCCGGTAATGTAAATCGGATATCCAGAAAGCCGTCATAACTCCCTGCATTTGTCGAATCAAGACGTACTGTAACAGTAGACTGCTTATTCCCGCCAGGAAGGGTGTCCGGGAACGTGGAAGAAATCGTATAAGAGAATGGCATACCTCCTGCTTCGCTGAGTTTTGCCGAATTGATCGTGATAGTATCGCACCCAGGATTTGAAATAGTGAATGAAATCGAATCGGGGGATGAACATGATACACGATCGGCGAAGTGAATATCTGGAGTGTGTATCGATGTCGTAAATATCGCCGCACCAGATGTCCCGATCCCTGCTATATTAGTGGTAGCTGAGCCGGAGTCGGTTTGTTCATGAAAAACATATCTGATCTGACCCGTTGAAGAAGTATTTTTTTGAGGGTGGAATCGAACTCTGATCGAAAGCGTGCTGTCAGGTTGTATCAGAATGGGTAATGAAATATTAGAAAGTATTTCAAAAGATGCTCCATCACTATTTGACAACGAATCAATACTCAAGGCATCGCAGCTACTGTTGTGTACAGTGATCACCGTATCCATTGTTGCGCAAACCGATAACGACGGGAAATGGATAGATGGATCTGCAAAAACGCTGAGTACTCTATATGCACTGCCGGACAGAAAGATCGTCGTATCCTTTGTTACCCCATTCTGAATAAAATGTAAAATAAGCGAAGCTGTTGTCGTTCCTGTCTGATGCGGAGTGAATCTTAGTTTAAACGATCCGGTGCTATCTACAGGAATTGTCACAGGGAGGACGTATGGTGTACCATTGGGGTTTAACAACTCCCAGTCAAGCGCCCCGACGAGTGTCGCTGACATCAACTTCATTGTGTCACACCCCTGGTTGATAAATTTGACAAGGGTATCGACAGTCGCCGAACAAATATTTACTGAATCAAAAGCAAGGGCTGTATCTGAAATAGTGAAAACCGGTTGGTGAGCAAACGAAGCGACACTGACAGCAAGCACTGTATCAAATATTGCAGAGCTATCTTCCGCAATAGAATGAATGCGGATAAGAAATGTCGTCTTTGCTTTTGGCTGCGTCAGCAATGCAGGCTTCCAAGAGAACGAAAGAGAGTCAAGTTGCCCAAAGCGAAGCAGCGACGATACAGCCGGTTGAGATGTAATCGTTAATGCTCCGGTCTTGATCGCTTCATCAGACGAGTCAACAAAGGAAATGTTTTCAATCAGAAGTGATTTGCAAGATAACTGATAAAATGTCGCAAGTCCGATCGTCGAAGTACATACATCGCTCGCGAGATCGAGCATGCCCGGATTCAAGAACGGGTTTCTCACACTGTCACCGAGTAGCCCGTCCCCCCCGTCATCAGAGCGCCAAACGCCGCCCCATTCATCAAAGACAATGATCGTTCTTCCGTGACAATTACCAACCCAAAAGCGTGTGTCCCTGAAATTGCTTGGTCCACCAACCGAAGCCCACGAATGCCCGCCATCGATCGAGCGCATTATCCCTTTGATCGAATTCGGAAATTGATATGATGTCCATGATTGGGTATAAAGTACATCGCCAACGCCGTGCATTGTTCCTGTCGTTCTTCCCGGTATGACGCCAACATTACCCCACGTCCTTCCGTAATCATCCGAACGGGTCACGTTCGTAAAAAAGGAGCCATCGTCTATTTTTTTCTCCCCGGCAATTATGAATGTCGGAGTTCCTTTTTTTGCATAAACACTCCACGCTTCGATAAAGACATTATTTGTGAACCATGTCAAACCTGCATCCATTGTCCACACCGAATTTGCATAACTCCCATTGCTCGAACGGAATGCACTGGCAACAGCATGGTTATCATCGACAAAGTTAATGTCATTATACCAATCGCTCCCAAGCCGTAAAAATGATGCTCCACCATCAAGCGATACCCCGATCGTCGGGATAGAATAACGAGAAGTAATATAGAGTTTTGAAGATGTTTGATGTACTGACGACGGAGCGCCAATAAAACTCGCGTCTTCGACCCAGGTCACCCCCCCGTCTGTTGTTCTCCAGAGTCCGTGTTCTGATATGTCGTCTTCGATGACTGCCCACCCATTGAGCGAATCGCTCATAAAAATATCGTTAATGAATCCGGCGCCATACCCTGCAGGAATGACACATGGCTGCCAAGTTCGTCCCCCGTCGTAGGTACGCATAATGCCGGTAACTCCGTCAATTCCGGCAAAGCCGTGCATATCATTGAAAAAGAAGCAGCTATTAACTGTTGGATTGATCTGCGGGATCACAGATCCGAACTGAGCTAATTTCTTCCAGGAAGCATAAGAATGATCTGAGACAACAACAAGACTAAAAATAACAGCAATTTGGAGGCAGAAAAAAACACTCCAACCCGTTCGGAATGAAATGGCAGTTTTGGCAAGATGTTTTCCTCCCTTTTTCGTAGACACAATAAAAACCATTATGGCGACATTTAGTTACAGTTTAAACTTGCCAAAAATGACAAATAATTCACCAAATTTACAGGGGTAGAAGCGTACCATTTATTAAGCCTTTACGTTAAATAGATGTCAAACAAATTGAACTTAAGAAGGAACGACGAATATGAACAAGGCTACTATTCTTCTGCTGGGTCTACTCTTTGGCACGGGGTGCTATACTCAGGTGCGCTCAACCGGTGACTACTGGGGATATTCCGGACGCAGGAGCCGCCCTGTACTGGTCGAAAGTGATACGACATACGCGGCCAATCAGCCGATGCAACAACCGTATGATTCTACGCAGACTTATTCAGATGTCTTAACTGACTCTGACGGCGGGACTCCGACGATAGTTAATAATTATTACGATGTCGCTCCGTGGGGACATTCATATTGGGATTCGTGGGGATATTACAGCGGTCCGTCCGTAGGAATTTCATTTTCATTTGGCAATCCTTGGTATTATCGTCCGATCTACAGACCCTATTCGTGGGGTTGGGGTAGCTGGTACTACGATTCTTGGTATTGGGGTTCGCCCTATTATAGCGGTTACTACGGATACGATCCGTTCTACTGGGGCGGCGGTATCGGATATTATCCGTGCGTAGCTCCATTCTATTATCCGTACTCTTCTTTTTACCGCCCGTATTACGGCAACGGCTATGCTTCGAATGTGAGGACAGGACGGATTTCCGGCGGCGAACACCGTTCGGGATCCTACACGGGAAATAATAATGGATACAATGGGACAGGTAGTGGAAATTCAGGAGGAAGAACAAGCTCTCTGTCAGGTTCACAAAACCGCAATACAAGTCTAACGTCAGGCTCCAATGATGCGAGATATAATGGCCGGACGAGCAATCAGTCGGTACCGTCATCCCAAAATGCTCCTTCGAATTCCTCTGCTCGTAGTAATCCGTCGTCACAAGGGAGATATTATAACGCACTTCCCCAAGGCTCTCGCCCACCTGCTAGTTCTTACCGGCAGAACGGGCAATTACGATCGTATAGAAATGCTCAAATGCCAAGACAATACGCTCCCAACGGAAATGTGTATCAAGGTCGCGGCATGCAGCCGTACGGAGGCGGTCGAGTAATGAGCGCACCGCGTTCTTATTCAGGCGGTAGAGGCTCTTATGGTGGTGCAGCGCGGTCGTACGGAGGAGGCGGAGGCAGCGCCAGATCGTTTGGCGGAGCGGGCGGAGCACGTTCTTCCGGGGGCGGTGGTGGTGGAAGAGGACGCCGATAATATAATTTTATACGTCTTACATTCTTCTCTACCCGACTCACATTTTTATATTAAATCGTATGAAATTTCTTTACAAGATTCTTTGTGCTGCCGTTTTTTTAACTTGCTTTGCGCCGGGTGCACACGCTCAAGATATTCTCGATGGCCTTCGCTTAACATCCAACCCGTTAGGAACGGGGGCCAGATCAATGGCAATGGGCGGTGCAATGACCGCCGCGGTAAATGATTACAGCGCCCTTGACTTTAATCCCGCAGCATTGACATTAGTTGAAAGCAGCGAATTCAGTCTTTCGCTCTATAATAAAGGCTATACATCGAATGCGCAATTTTTGGGAAATGCTTCGTCAGGCAGTATTTCTAACCCTGCCCTGTACTCATTTGCTTATGCGTCAAATGTTCCAACTGTACGCGGGCATTTAGCATTCGGTATCAGCCTTGACCGAGTAGCAGATTTTACTTCAACATATAAATTTAGCGCCGTCAACCCGAATTCGTCGTTTCTCAATACAAAAGATTTTGTCAACGACCCTGGCTATCCCGGCGGAGGATTTACAAATTACGTGAAGTCGCTCGCGAACAATAATATCGCGTGGGCATTCTATCTGACAAATGATTTTAAGGATACGATCAACCCAGTGCTGACAACGCCATTTACAGGCGGGCTTCAACAGTCCGGCACTGTTACACAAGAAGGCGGATTAAATGCGTTTCGTATCGGCGGTGGCGTAGATGTTGCAGAAAATATTTCAGTCGGCGCCACTGTAAATATCGTTTTCGGAAGCTACGATTATCGGCGTGAATATACTGAAGCTGACGTCAATCATCTCTTTAGTCATACCGACAGTGTTCTAGGTCCGAGGAATTTCACTTCTGCGACGATCATTGACAATCGATCACAGTCGATCACCGGCATTGGATTAAAACTCGGTTTTTTTTCGACCCCAAACGATTATCTTCGGTTCGGCTTAACAGTCGCAACGCCAACTTACTTTAGTATGGACGATCATTTCTCGCGTGATGCCGTCGCATCGTTCACAACGGTTGCCCCATTTGACAGTCGTGACAAATCGCTCTACCAAAACTTGACAGAAGTAATATCGAATTCATATTCGATCACAACGCCGGCTGTTTTTGGCGGCGGGCTTTCGTTCAACCATTGGGGCTTGACGCTGGCTGTTTCTGCCGATTATTCCGATTATACACAGCTTCGTTTTACAAACTCTGATGTCGATCTCAGCGACCTTAACGACTTTGCGAGAAATAGCCTGCGGAGTGTGTTCGATTATAATTTCGGCGCTGAGTATCTGATCAAGCCTCTTGGTTTACTGGTTCGGGGTGGTTATTCGGTACGGCCTTCCCCGTTCAAAGGAGACCCCTCTGAGTATGACACAAAATCATGGAGTACAGGTATCGGTTTATTACTCAGTAAGTCCGCAATTATCGAGGCAAGCTATCGCAATACGAAGTTTCGCACTGACCATCAACTCTACTATGATCTGACGGCAGGAGCGAATCCTACAACAGTCAGCGCCGTTGTCAATCAAGATGATGTAAAGACCGACGAGATCGCCATTTCCTTCAGTTTTCGTTTTTAGTTTTTTCTAAAAAAAAACAGCTTGAGGTAACCCAAGCTGTTCGGTGAATACATTTGTATGTATTGATCTATATCCCGAAATCAATACCAAGCGTCAAGAACGATGCGGCATTCCCCACCATCAAACGGCCGGCAAGATTTGGGGAAAAGTAGTAACGGACTCCGGCCTGAACACCGAAATATAGGCCGCTTCCGTACCCATAGCCTGAACCGTCAAAGCTGACGTGCTGATAATTAAGTCCCAACCCGAGGAACGGGTCGATCTTTCTGTCATCGAGTAGAAAATGGTAATTTCCATATACTCCAAAAATGATCCACGTTACACCATTATCAAGATAATAACTGTAATGATACCAATTCAATTGCCCTGAAATGCCAATAATGCCCGGTCCTGCATCGTTGGGGTGCGTGATCGGGGCTTCGAACATTCCTCCGAGGGTGAATGCGCCTCCATACTGGCTTAATCCAATGTGGGGGCCGATCATGTCCTTACCGTTCTTGAACTGAGCCTGAGCGGAATGTGACAGCAACGCAATAGCGCAAAGCGCTGTAAAAACTAGTAATATTTTCTTCATAGCTGTGAGTTGAATGACTTGTGAACAAACGCTGTTTATTAATACGAATATACAAACTTACGAACGAACATTTCTAAAAAACAGGGACAAATCACCCGAACATTTACCGAACAATGCGAGCCCTTCACGAACTGCTCTCTGCTCTGACCAAAGACGAACAGCAGAATCTTCGCCTCACATGTATAGATCATCCGACAATTCCCTCTATCTTGATCGCCAGCGTTCTTGACGATCCGTCACTCTCTGCAAATGAATTCATCCTACAGAACAAGGTCACTAACGCAACATACAATAAGTCGCTCTCGTTAGCGCTATCTCACGTGTTCGAATTTCTCTCCGCAAATCTTTCGAACCCATACGATGGCACATTCTTGGTCAGAGAGCTTGTTATCAGGGGACTCCTCAAGTATGCGAAGCATGAGTATCTAAAACTAGAAAAAGAGCTGGAGCAGAAGTCGCTGTATCCGCAATTAAACGCATCGTATCATGAAGGCACACGGATCTGCTATCATGCCGGTGATAAAGTATGGTTTGCAACGTTGAGAAAAAAGATCGAGAAAAATTCTTCACACCTCGAAACGTACAACAAGCTCGATAAAGCGATCATGGCAAATGTACTCGATCTTGTACGCAAGCCGTCAAAAAGCACTGTTCAAGGTCACGAATTGGAACAGCTGAGAAAAAAAACTATTGCTTTCGGACATCCTGTCCTCATTCACAATGCCCTTACGACCCAGCTCGCCTATTCAAGGCAAACTCGCAAGACAGATTGTCATATTTACAAGACTATATTAAAGCGTGGACCGCCTAGCTTGTGCACGATCATTCGGCGTTTCGCACAGCGATCGATCGTTTTTATTCGGCTGCCGACCGCCGCGATTCTCCGATCAACGACTTCTATGCACGAGTTCTTGAGACACTCGTTGCCATAGACCAACAGAGCTTTTCGCTTGCATACAGCAAAGTTGAGGCGTTAAAAAAATTCTCTTACCGAACTCTGCCTGCACCTCGGCGCGATTTTCTATACTTGTCAGTGCTCTTAATAGGGCCATCCAGCTATGCGAACGCCCGTCACGAGCAGTAAAAATACTAATCGGTCGTCAAAAGAGTGTGGGCAATTGGTCTATCGGGCAGCACGATACTTATACGATTATATTGATTCTTCATACCGTTAGCGGAAACTCTCCTGTCGCATCGGTGTTCTTAGGCACGAAGAAAACAAGTTTAATTATAATTTAACATTATGCCAAGTGGAAAAAAGCGTAAGCGTCATAAAATGGCGACTCACAAACGGAAAAAACGTTTGCGGCTGAATCGCCATAAGAAGAAAGCTCGCTAACGGTAAATTTATTTGCTGAAAGCAAAAAAGGGCTCACTCCGAAAGGAGTAAGCCCTTTTGTTTTTAATGAAGCTTCTCCAGCTTCGAGAATATTCTATTATTCCTGTCCCGGGGGGATTTGGTTACCGATGTTATCGTCTTCCTCGGGCTGGTTATAAGTACGGTTGCGGTCATAACCTCCGCCACCCTGATTAAATGGCGGGCGCCGCTGCTGATATCCGCCTTGTCCGCCGCCGCCCTGACGAGGATTGTTATAGCCGCCGCCTTGATTATATCCTCCTCCGCGGTTATTATAGCCGCCGCCCTGACGTTGGTCATTATAACCGCCGCCTTGGTTGTAGCCGCCACCTTGACGTGGGTTATTATATCCGCCGCCGGGACCGCCCTGCTGATAATTCGGATTGCGCGTCTGAAAGACGGGAACAACGCGACGAGGCTGACGCTGTTGGTATCCACCGCCGCCTCCTTGCTGATAACCACCTCCACCGCCTTGTTGGTATCCGCCACCCTGCTGATATCCACCACCGCCGCCACGCTGTTGGTAAGGTTGGTATGGTCTGCGAAAACCTTGGTTATATCCTCCGCCACCACCGCGTTGTTGTCCGGGACCATTCCAACGCCCACCACCGCCGCGCTGAGGCGGTCCGCCCCAACGTCCGCGTTGCTGCGACATGCGTTGCTGCATCTTTTGCATGCGTTTCATTTTCTTGCGCATTGCTTTGATGCGCTTGCGGCGCTCTTGCTGAGTCTTCGAATTCGGGTCTTTGCTTTGTCCTTTCGGCTTTTGGGCTGAACGCTTCGGTGGAACAACCGGATACCAATGCAGGTCATCGACCATGGCTTGTGCGCGAGCAGGTTCGGCAATGAATTTCTCAGTATCTGCTCCAAAGATCTCATCGGCAAGTAATTTGCCGGCTACGACACTCGATGCGAGCGATGTACGTCCGGTGACATAATCATCTGCGAGATAGACATTCGTCCCGCCAAGTTTTACTTTTTGCACATCGCCGGCTTTGAATGGGGTATGTTTTAAGACGCCACTTTGCCAGCGTTTGATCTCGCTATAATTCATTTCGGGCAGAGCAAGATCGAGCACTTGCTCAAACACACGCTCGATGACAGCATAAACGGCATTATCGTCTCTGTCAATACATTCTTTGCTAGTTTCGGAGCCAAGCTGTAAATAAAATGCACTCTCTCCTTTGAATACTCCAAGTTTACGTTTCTTCTGTTCGCGCGAAAGCCAAAGGACAGGAGCCGAAGGATCATTTGCATATAATGTCGAAAATCCGACATTCAATTTCAGACGTGATACACCGAAGATCGCGCCTACCATCGGGGCATACTCGACATCGCCAAGGAGGGATGTCAATTTCTTGATTGTCCGGGACTCGCCTTCGTGCGGTTGAAGTAGTTTTAATGCTTCGGGCGCAGGAATTGCAAGCACGACCGTGCTTGATTCATGCTTTTCCCCTCGTTGATTTTTCAGAGTGATACTTTTCTCTCCCGGGACCAGTGCACTAATGCGTGTGTGAGTACGAACCGGTATCTCGTTGACGATTGCCTGAGCAAGCGTTTTCATACCGCCTTCAATGTAGTACCATTCGGGCGTTACCTTGCGTGAAGAAGCAAGGGTGCGTCCATCGAACTCTAAAATGTCATTCGGTAATTTCTTCAGCTGCGGGAGGGCTCCACGCTCGGCAAGAATTTTTCGGAGAAGTTCACGCCCCTGTTTTTCGGTTTTGTCGTTGGTATCTGTTCCAAGGTCGATCGACGGAATACCAATATCGATCGTCCGGTATCCAAGGTTATGCGTGGTAATTCTGCCGCCAAGGCCACGCGACCACTCAAAGAGTGTCACGTCTTTTCCGGCACGGTGCAGAAGGTATGCAGCGATAAGTCCGGTATATCCGCCGCCTACGATTGTAATCATCTGTGTCCCTTTCTAGGTTATGAAATACTATATGATATTAGACCCACAAAATATCGGAACGGTCGTTATAGATTTGCTGTGATCGTGAGATTTGAACATACATCATTTGCACGAAGATAATAAACAATAAGCAAGCAAATGACAACCTTCGTTAGCTTCGATCGAAAGAAATTAGCGTTTGTTCCAGTTCTTGAGTGTCAGTTAACTAAAAAATATAATGCTTGTGAGAAGAGCATTATTTGTTACTACAACTGCTCAGAGGTTTATATGAATCAAACGGGGTGGCAATAAAATAGACCCGCGCTTTCCCTGCCCTCCGGCATTGACAATATAACTGTACTAACCATACTTTGAGTTTCACCAAGTTTAGAAAATGTCTTACCTCTGCTGCGGTTGAGAATAAAATTATTTTTCTTTTTTGAAACATTTTGGCATAAAAATTGTAATATGATCTTGATTGTCTCACCGAGACTTCGGTCTCACGTTCTGTGTGTTTCATAGTGACCTCCTGAAAGCCCGCCAGAAGCAATTCTGACGGGTTTTCTCTTTTAAAGCGTCCTAATTTACCTACAAGGTGTAAACTTTTAGAAACAGACTTATCCAAATTATCTCAGTGAGTCGAGATATTCTTGTAAGATGACCCGCGCAGCTTCCTCATCATAACGGTACTTCTGTTTCCTTTTTGATTTGGACAGACCCTGCTCGCGAATATTTGATGAAGCAATGATGCTGCTCATACGCTCATCGTAAAACTCCTGGGTAACTCCGGTGCCTTCGAGGCTTTTCTGTAATTTAGCTGCAAAGCCCCTTACCTCGGCTGTCATCTCACTTTCGCCTCCGCTCATTGTTCTTGGGAGTCCAATTATTACGGCAGCCACCCTTTCAGTTTCGATCGTCTTCACTAATTCAGCAATAGCCCTCTCCGTGTGCTCGATAATGCCGATCGCGGTGGCAAGGATTCGAAGTTCGTCACTGATCGCAAGACCGATTCGCTTAGTGCCATAATCAATGGCGAGGACACGGGTATTATTCTTCATAGCGAACTGCACTCGTTACCCCGCGAACCTGAAGAAGTTTTTCAAGAAGACGCGCAAGGTGATAAGTATTCTTTACGTATACAGTCATTTTCCCGTCGAACATTTTGTCATGTGAGTCAATACTAAAAGATCTGATATTAGTATTATTATAACTGGAAATGACGTGCGTGAGATCGCTGATCATCCCGGGCCTGTCTTCACCAGAAATATGGATACCGACGAGATAGTCTGCATTTTCTTCTGTACTCGGCCATTCAACATCTATTAAGCGAGCCTTACGTTCGTCAGATTCTAATTTCTTAATATTCTTGCACTCTCTGCGATGTATCTTGACACCCTCCCCGATCGTGACCACCCCGATGACATCGTCACCCGGTACGGGGTTACAACATTTTGCGTAGCTATAGAGCAGGTCATCCCGCCGTCCCTGAATAAGAATGCCAGTCTGACGACGAGACTCTTCTATGTATGGGGCCTCATGTACCGGGGCAGCTTCTTCCTCTTTCTTTTCTATCCCACCGGGTTTAAGCCATTCGCGAAGTTTTGTAATGATGTCTTCAGCATTAACACGATCTTCGGCGAGGGCAAGATGGAGTTTACCAATATTACCATAGTTTGTCGCACCGGCAAAACGCGCAAGAGTGTCGTCATTAACATGAAGTTTCGCTTTTGCAAGCTTCTTATTCAGAAGCTCCTTTCCTTTAGAGATCTTTGTCCGCTGCTCTTCATTGATATATTTATGGATTTGATTCCGTGCTTTATGGGTAACGACAAACTGCTCCCAATCAGGATTCGGAGTCTGAACTTTTGATGTTATGATCTCGACTTGGTCACCGGATCGCAGTTTTGAATGAAGAGGTACAATTTTGCCATTAACTTTAGCGCCGATCGTTCTGATACCAACCTGGGTGTGTATATCAAACGCAAAATCAACGATTGTCGCACCTTTAGGTAATATTCGAAGATCGCCTTTTGGGGTAAAGACATAAATTTCATCTTGATAGAGATTGAGCTTGAAGCTTTCCATCAACGCCCTTGGAGCATCTGCCTCCTGCTCGACAAAAAGATCACTGACCCATTTTACCCATTCTTCGATCTCGGGGTCGGTCTTGGTTATCTGCTCTTTATATTTCCAGTGAGCTGCAACCCCCTTCTCGGCGATCTCGTGCATTCCCTTCGTACGAATCTGTATCTCTACCATTTTGCCGCCGGGACCAATGACTGTGGTGTGGATAGACTGGTAGCCGTTCTTTTTCGGCACGGAAATATAATTCTTAAATCGCTCCGGGACAGGCGTGTAGATAGAACTTACAATGCCATAAACTGAAAAGCAATCATTGTCATTTTTTGTGTCAATGATGATTCGTACAGCAAAAAGATCGTATAGATCATCGAATTGCTTGCCGGTACGGATCATTTTATTATAGATCGAAAATATATGCTTTGGACGCCCGATCACTTCAAACTTATACCCTTCTTTGATAAGCGCATCTTTGATCGGAGCGATCATTTCGGCAATGTATGATTCGCGGCCAATTCGAGACTCGGCCAGATGGCGCTTCAGATCGTCGTACGCCTGACGGTTTAATACTTTAAATGATAGATCCTCTAATTCCCATTTTATCTTTGCAAGACCGAAACGATGTGCAAACGGGGCGTAAATATCAAGCGTCTCTTTTGCCATTCGAAGCTGGCGCTCAGCCGGCAAATACTCTATGGTTCGCATATTGTGCAGCCGGTCGGCAAACTTTATTAGCATGACGCGAACGTCATTGACCATCGAAATGAGCAGCTTGCGGTAGCTCTCGGCTTGAGTGATCTCGCGCGACTTAAAAATATCGCTTATCTTTGTTGCGCCGTCAACGATCTCAGCGACGGTATCACCAAACTCTTCTCGTACTTCCTCGATCGTGTATGCTGTGTCTTCAACGACGTCGTGTAAGAGCGCGCAGACGACAGAAATATCGTCAAGGGGGACTTCCTTGACAACGATCATAGCGACTTCGAACGGGTGCAAAAAATATGGTTCACCAGATGCCCGACGGTCATTCTTATGAGCCTCGTAGGACAGACGAAACGCTTTTGTTATCAACGCCTCATCGTATTTCCGTAAATTCCGCTTACAGGCATCGAGAAGTTCCGATAATTTCTGCTTGTATAAAATTTCTAATGATTCTTCGATGTCACCTGCAGCAACCGAATCGGCGGACGAGTGCTCGATTATCGAATAGTTAATTCCATCACTCTGTAGATCGGGATCCATTAGGCTAATATCTTTTGACACTGAACCATCCGAAGTAAAGCTGAGCGCCTACATTTAGGTGAGTAAAGGTGATCGGATCGCTCGAAGTCCTAAAATCAAACTCTGGGGCTTGCGGGTCGCCTGTCAACATAAAAGAGGCAGAAATATCGGCAAATGGCGTCAATATGAAATTCTCCCCAATTTCGAGGTCGTATTGGGCGCCAAAGATCGCCTTAATTCCGCCTCTGGAAAAGGACTTTTGGTCAGTCAATACAGGACCGTTAGAACTTGCAGATAGTACCTGATAATATGTTTGTGTATTTTCGATCTTTACCAAGTCATACCCCAAGCCTAAATAAAATTTGACCGGCGAACGCGGATTGATCATAAAATGAAAATCAAACGAAAAATATTTATTTGCGATGTCTTCGTGTACAAGTCTGAAATATGGATACGGAGGCGGTTTTTGACTATTGATCTGGTCTGGAGGTGAAGATTCTGTTGCCCTGAATAAATTATCTTGCCCTAAATCATCTCCCGCAGTAAACGAATTATATGATATTTTGAAATCAATCCCTCGCGTTATTGCCGTTCCGATTGAAAGCGAAGAGGCAAAAACTGATGTCGGGCTAAGTACTAATCTCTTGGATTGACTTATATCTGAAATATTCCCGATTCCTACTCCGCCACCAATGCCAATTGCTTTCCAGACGATCGGGGTAGCGGCATGAATCCGGTCTCGTTCTTCCTCCTGCATCCGCTCGACTGCTTTGATCGAGTCTTTGCGCGCTTGCTCATTTGCCTCTCGTATTAGTTCCTGCTGTTGCTCGTATGCTACACGAATTGAGTCCTCTCTGCGTTTTTCCTGTTCTTTCGCAAGTTCTTCGCGTTGACGACGAACAAGCTCTTCCGCTTCGCGACGCTGCTGCGTCATCACTGAATCCGGCGGTTTACTGCCCGGCTGTGCATATGCCTGGTTTGAAATAAAAGACCCCAGCAACACTAATATGAGCGCTACTGCACTTAGTCCGAATACCCGCTTTGCGTTTTTCGTCGTTTTATTCATTATTTCAAAAACATCGTGTTGTGTAATCTCGGCGATCTTCTCTGCAACACGCCGAAGCATCGCCGGGGAATTGCGTTTACCGCGAAACGGTGCCGGCGCGAGATATGGGGAATCAGTCTCAATAAGCATTGCATCTAACGGTGTGGCTTGAACCGTCGGAGCAAGCGTCGAATTCTTAAACGTTATATTTCCGGTAAAGCTCACCGCAAATCCTAATCCTACAACCCGTTCGGCCTGCTCGGGAGTGCCCGTAAAACAATGAAATTGCCCAAATTGATACCCTCCCCTTTCATTTTTATAATACCGGCTCACAATATCTAATGTTTCGTCGATCGAATCTCGGGTATGTATAATTATCGGTTTGTGAAGTTGCTGAGCTAATTCGATCTGTTCGGTAAATGCGTTTACTTGAACATCGCGCGGCGAAAAATCATAGTAGTAATCCAGTCCTAACTCCCCGATCGCGACAATTTTAGGGGAGGTCTCGATAGATTCAATAATTCTTGCTTTGACGTTGTCGCCCCACTCGCTCGCAGAATGGGGATGAATCCCAAGTGCGCCCCAAATGTTTTTTTGCGAAGCTGCAAGCGATATTGTAGGAGCAAAACTGACAGTATCAATTGCAGGCACAATAAAACCCTCTACCCCTGCCTCAGTTGCTGCAGCGATCACAGCTTCCCTATCCGAGTCGAACTGCTCGGTCTGCAAATGGCAATGTGAATCGATCATCAATGTTTAAAAAACAGTTTCTATCCTCAATGAATAACTGCGTAAGGGGGCAAGATTCCCTACAATCTCTACGTAATAATAATTCAGAAGATTCTCAATTTGAAAGGTCAAATGTGCAGGCACCCTTAAAATAGCATTTAAATTGTACCCTACTCGAGCGTCAAGTACATACGCATTTACTCTGGCGTCGCCATCCGGTACTTGGCGGATAAGCACAGAATCGAGCGACTCATACTTACTAATGTACCGAAAATCTGACGACGCTTCAAAATTACCGAATGCTGTTGAAAGACGTACCTGAAACAAGTGGCGAGGTCGAAACTCTAATACACCACCTGTTACTTTGTTATGTGGGTAAACATACGTATACCCCAATCTCGCAGCTAATCTATCATCACCAAGCGGCATCCATTCAACAACTTCCTCATGCCCATAGATCTCTGCTTTCGTGATGTTTTGAAATTGAATGTATGAAGTCGTACCGGTGCTTATAAATGTCGGTTCGATCAGATGGTCAAACCCGGAATAGAAAATTGCGCCGTCGAGGAGGATATACCTATTTCGATAGGTCAATCCAGCCTCGGTAGAATAACTCCTTTCCGGAACAAGATCTAGGTTTGGTTTTACCGGAAAACCGGTAAAAACTTGATCGACAAACTGTTCACTCATTGTTGGTGCGCGGAAACCGCTTCCGAGCGAGGCGCGAAAGGACAAATCATCATAAGGCTTGTATGTTATACCTAACTTTGGCGATAAACTCGACATCCACATATTTGCATCGTATCGGATAGCGTCGGCGCGAAATCCGGCCGTCAGAATAATGGGATCGATTCGCCACTCTCCTTGCCCGAAGCCGGCGAATGAAATACCATGATGATCGCCAAATGCATCCGAAGTTATATTTTGAAAGCTTGTAATGATCCCGCCAGAAATAAAAAAAGGATTAATATCAGAGTTAATATCATACTCGGCAGTTGCGTTTATTCCTGCAGAATGCGGTCCCACCGGATCGCCTTGTTTTGACGGGTCTGTAGAGAATTTAGTATAGTAGACGTCCGCACGAACTGTTTGAGAGGTTTGCTCAGATATAAAGTCCAATGAGCTTTGCATATTTGCTTTGAACGAATGGATTCTTCCATTTAATGCACCGAGAGAATCTGCCGGTAATAACGGCAAAGAAAGACTTTTCCAATATAGCCATCCGCCGTGATCTTCGTTGGCAATAAGCAGACTTGATGACAACTTAGCTGTCGAAGCTAACGGTGAAATCAGTTTAATAAAACCTCCCTCTTTATAGGAGTCGTCGCCCAAGCGATAGCCTTCATTACGACGTAATGTGATCGTCCCGAGTATGCCTGAACTACCGATCATACCTGAAGAACCTGCTTCCAAAGAGACAAAGCGCCGGTTTAATGTGGGGACTTCCCATTCACTATATTTTGGTTTATCATACATTCCCGTAAGCAGCGTTATTGCTGTTTGGGACGTATCGGCCGGAACTCTGCTGATCACATTGATAACACCGCCAAGCGCACTTGAACCATACAGTGCCGAACCTGCACCTTTGACAACCTCAATTCGCTCAATGTCAAGCATCGGAACGACATCGAATTTTATATCTCCGTTATCTGCGGCCAGCAGCGGCATGCCATCAAGCAGGAACAGAACCCGGGACCCGACACCTCTTCCATAGCCCGATGAACCTCGAATATTTACCTGAGACTCAGTCACGCTTATACCGGGAATCCATCGAAGCGCATTATCTATGGCAAAAGAACCGCGGGATAATAACTCTGCAGGTTTAACGACACTGATGGATACAGGAACATCTTGCGATGCAGTTGCATGCCTCTCGGCAGTGATAACGATCTCATCGATTCGCTTTTTCTGTGGAGTAAGTAGGATCTCAATAAAGAGTCGTTTCCCAAAATCAATGATAGTATCTGTATATCCAATTGCCGAAACTCTGACAAATACTGCTCCGATTATCAATGGGAAGTTGTATCTACCATCTGAATTTGATGAACGAACAAATAACCTTTTATGATTTATGTCCTCAAGTGAAACTGTCGCACCGGTTACTGGGGTCCTCGTCGAAATATCAATCAACCGTCCTTGAATTTGCTCTTGTGCAAAAAGAACTGTCGGAAGTAAAATGAATATTAAAATAAAGAAACAATTCTTCATTTGACAAACGGCTGGCGAGGGAGTGAATCGAACCGTGCGACAAGGTTGATCGTGTCAATATGATCGCCTGCCAAGAGAGTAAATGATTGCGCCGAATCAAACAGTGTATGCGCAAACCCCAAAATTTGCCAATCAAGGGTGAGGCTGTCCGGGCGACCAAATTTCTCGATTACGCCCAGATAATGATAAATGCCAGGGGAAGGAGGTGTTATCAAAAATGAAGTATCTCGTATCGGACACGCAACTAACTGATCGACGACGATCGTCTTCCCGTAATTTGCAAATACGTTTGCAACGGAAAAAGGAGCGGGGTCTTCCGACAAAACAACTGCCAGGACTACGATCGAATCGCATTGTGGCAGCTTGCCCTCAAAATGAACAGTACCACTGATCGCCGTAGTCGAGTCAGGGGACGGCGGTGTGAGCCCCCGGTCACACCCTCCAAAGACCCAAAGCATTAAAAGCATCGCTACAACTGAACGGTACATTCGTGTTGCGGCTAACAGATGATTCTTCGTTGCGGTTCTGAAATCAGAGGTGACGTTTTTTTACCTTGCACGTTCCGAACGTCTGCAAATAAGTATCGGTTTTGTAATATCAATGAACACCGTTTCCCGCATATCCAGCCTCTTGTTATTACTGCTGGTATCCCATGTATTCGCCCAAGGGCGCGAAGCACGGAGTATCATCGTCAAATTTCGCAGTGCAATTACAATCCTTGCACCAAGTAATTCGATTCAAAAGACGATCAGGTCCGTCTCGACGAGAAGCCTGCAAGAATGCGCGCATATTACGCCTGTATCCGGCAGAAATAACATCCAATCTACTCATTCACAATATGGCTTAGACCGAACGATTGTTGTTCTTTTATCTGACACCATCAGCGCTGAGAACGCAGTAAATGCCCTGAGCGCATTCCCAGAAATAGAATACGCAGAACCAAATTATATTTATCACATTGATGCGCTCCAACCTCCCAATGATTCGCTTTATGCAGGCCAGTGGGCACATACTGTCATGGATGTGCTTGGTGCATGGCAAACAACTCAAGGTGATACATCTATACATATTGGCTTTGTCGATACCGGAGTCGAATGGGACCACCCCGACCTTGTCGGCCAGTTTGCACTAAATTCTGCAGAGGATATTAACCACAATGGACTGTTCGATCCTTGGCCCTCAACTGAAAAAAGAGTTGATGCTCATGGAGATTCTGTTTATGGCGATCTTGATGGCATCGATGAAGACGGTAATGGCTACGTTGACGATGTTATCGGTTATGATTTTGTCGATCAGGAAAGTATTAACTTCGGGGATGCTTCAGGACGCGATCCGATACCTCAGGATGAGGGGCCGTATAGTCATGGTACTGCTGTTGCCGGCGTCATTGCTGCAAAAGCAAATAATAAGATCGGCGTTGCCGGTATTGCTCCCGGCTGCCGGCTTGTCGCACTTCGGGCGTTCGATGCGACGGGTAATGCCGAAAGCGATGACATTGCGAGTGCAATCATATATGCAGCAGATAACGGTGTCCGTATCCTCAACTTATCATTCGGTGATGTTATCCAGTCAAAACTACAGCGGGATGCGATCAGATATGCAAACGATAAAGGTGTGTTGGTTGTGGCTTCAAGCGGGAACGATGGTTCTGACGGACGGCACTACCCGTCGGATTTTGATGAATGCGTATCCGTTGGGATGACTGCACAGGACAACACAGGAAAAGAAGTTCTTGCTATCGGTTCATCACACGGAGAAGGAATGGACATTATTGCACCCGGACAACAGATTCTTACAACAGCCGGCAACGGAGGGTATCAATACATTTCCGGGACAAGTTTCAGCTCCCCGGCCACTGCTGCTGTTGCAGGTCTGATATTAGCACATAATAATGAATTGACAAATACAGACGTCCGCTCTATTCTTGAATCGACCACTGACTACATATCTGCCAGCGGGTACGATCATAATCACGCCAATGGACGCGTGAATGCAAAACGAGCAGTAGAGTTTCTCGGCGGAGCAAGAATAAAAATTACATCCCAGAATACGGATGATGTAATATTAATCGATTCAACGGTCTCAATATCAGGAAGTGCAGCGTCAACGTTATTTAAGTCCTACACTATATCATTTGCGATGGGCTTGAACCCTGACAATAATCCCGCTGTACCTCCAACTTGGACTCTAATAGATTCAAGCGACAAACAAGTGATCGGCGGCAATCTTGCAAATTGGAATACATCCAATTTAATACCCGGAATTTACACCCTCCGATTGGCCATCCGCACGAGCGACTCCAGATCTGTAGAAGAACGAATGACGATCACATTGGCAAAGAGCCAGCCATTCAATGTCGTGTTCAACATTGACACAATGTATGAAAATGAACGGCGCATTTTGCTCATACGAGCACGAAGTGATGTGCTTACAAATGCAACGCTATATTATAGAAGCTTTCCGGGCTCTAAATGGTCGGCAAAGAACGATGATCTATTCGCGCATGGTCATTTTATTAAATTGAACTCGAATGATATTCAACCCGGTGTCCCGATCGATCTAAAACTTGTAACAAGAGCAAACAGCAAAGACTCAGTTGCTCTCTTGGCAACATCGACTCTTCCAAATGATGCAATAGATCAAAGTGGGTTTGTTCAAAAAAATTATTCTCTTCCCAGCGGATATTTATTAGATACTATTTTTTCAAACTCACAGGGAAGCATTGCTCTTGAGAGTATCGCCCCGGGCGGAGCTGACTTCGGGTATCCATTCGCATTCATTTTTAACAAAGTTAAAAATGAATTTACTGCGATCGACTCATTGCAACTCGCCGGATTACCTCGCTCTGTCGGGAATGTCTTGGGTGACGGAGTACCCGAATTTTTAATAAGTGGGTCGTTTAACAGCACATATATTTATAAGCCGAATGCAACACATCCCGTTTTCGGCGACATTGTCTTTTCCGATACAACAAGCGGCGCATTCTATCCCACGTTACTCGCGGATATTGACGGAGACGAGAAAGACGAACTAATAGGGCTTTCAACAAATAAAGTTGGAAGCATCTTTCAATCTCAGTATGAGGTCGACAAAATCTCTTCCGGCACAAGAATACCTTTTGGAAGCTTAGTGAATCCCACTCCTCCGGCGCCACATTTTACGACAAACAACTATAATACTCCCGATACCAGGTCGGCAGATTTCTTGGGAGACGGGCATAAAGAACTTGTGATTCTTGATGACGATGCCGATCTGTTGATCTATAAATTTAACCCAAATTCTCCGACAAAATTCGATACTATTTTTACAGATCAGAATGACGGCTATACAGAAGGCAGAAATTTTGCAATCGGCGATTTTAATGGAGATGGGAAGCCTGACATCGCTCTTGCATTTCATACAAGCTATGATGTAAATGCAGACAATGAATACGACCCATCATATTGGACGCTGAAAGTCTTTTTGAATCAGGGTGGCGGATCGTTTAAGACAATATATCAAGATCATTTTTATCTTGCCCGTTCTCAATCACCATATCGTTCAAGCGTTGGAGCGATTCACAATGTGACCGGCTCTGCCGGTGATAATCTTGTTCTGTCATTTTTTCCGAATTTTTATTTATTTGGATTTGATGTGCAGTCCCAAACAATAGTCCCTCAATGGCAATACCCTGTCGCAAATTCGCCACGCGGAGCAACCGCGTTCGATTTTGATGGAAATGGAAAAAGAGAATTTGGATTTGATACCGGTGACTCGATCCATTTTTTTGAACGAGTCCAAGATATTGCTTCACAAACTCCGCCTCCTGCTGGGTTAGACGTAATACCGAGAGACAGCAATAGAGTGGGCATTCGTTGGGCAAACGAGCCTCAAGCAGCAATCTATTATATTCTTCGAGCGGACGATCTCCCGACTGCACTGTATCAAGTCATTGATTCAACGACATCAACAACATACAGCGACACAACAGTTGTCGATCATAAGTCGTATATTTATTCGGTGCAAGCATATTCACCGAACTTCGTCAAACATCTTAGTGACCCTGCGCTTGGAATTGCAGCCTACGTCCACCCGAAACCATTTATTTCGATAAAGTCTGCATCCGAGAGGTTTCTCGTCTTACACACTTCCCAACCGGTTTCAACACACGGGTTAAGCGGCGGTGAATTTGTCATTGATGATTCGGTCGGAATATCAACGGCGATCATCTCCGGGGATAGTTCGGTCACATTGACTTTACTTACTATCCCTGAATCGGGTATTCAGCATTCGCTTAGAGTTCGCTCTACCGAATTAAGAGATGTTTGGAGCTCCCCATTTGACACTTCTCGCCTCGCGACATGGAAACCGGCAACACCGGTCCCGAATCCTGAATTTTATATAACTCGTTGGAGATTTGAAGGAGCATCTCGTATTCACATTGAATTTTCCATGCGACCGGATGATAACGCACTTGTAGTAAGCCACTATTCGTTGACGCCGTTTGGGAGACTCTTAGTGGTCTCACGCGACCCCGCAAATGACAGCGCGGTGTTTATTGACCTCGCTGCAGGGTCAGGTTTTGCACCTATCGGGAAATCGTATGTCATTTGCACTGACAGCATCACCTCGAACGCCATCCCTATTATCGAATCAGGTTCATGCGCAGGAGAAACGCCAACCGCTCCTTCGCTCGAGCATTTATTCGTTTATCCGAACCCCGCAAAATCATCGGATGAAACGTTGACGTTTGCCGGACTTACTGCGCAAGCACAAATTGCCGTTTACTCACAAGACTTACATCTCTTAAAACGTCTTTCAACATTTGACCATACTGGCGGGCTCATGTGGGATATGCGTGATGAAGCCGGAGAATTGCTGCCAAGTGGTATTTATCTATATCACGTAACGGGCAAAGACGATATCGGCAATGACGTAGCGCCGTTCGAAGCGAAATTTGTTATTATCAGGAATTAGAAGTGGTAAGAGCGGAGAGGGAGAGATTCGAACTCTCGATACCTTTGCAGGTATAACGGTTTTCGAGACCGCCGCATTCGACCACTCTGCCACCTCTCCTCGAGAAAGAACCGACACTTAACCGCCATCAGGAATCGCACGTTCCCGTTTGTTAAAACGAAAAATTATGAGTATATGTGAGCGTTGCTAAAATTTCCGTGAATGGCGGTACAGTCGCAAGGGTGTTGGAATTTTCAGTTGCATATAGTGTAAATGCGAGCGTTCCTTGAGTGCTGATCCGGTAACTTGCGTTGACACTTTGGCTATATGTGCTCGTTGTATTAATATCCGTAATCGTGCTTTGCGTAAAGCCGAATGAACCCCCAAGGGACAATTTATTATCTAGCAAGGCCTTAGATGCATTCACTGTCAACCCTTTCAAAGAAGTAGTGATTGCTGCCTGTTTTGAATCGGCAATAAGCAACGACCCTCCGAGGCTTAATGATGTTTTAAGAAAAGTGATGTTGTAATTGATCGTTCCGCTTGTTGTTTTCGAATTCGCATACTGCTGTGTAAAAATGTTTTGATCGGTGTAATCTTGGTACGAACCGGAAACAATCACCGATTGAGTTGTTGTCGAAGAAATAAATAAAAACCGCGGCGTGATCGAAGCAGATTGTGCGACACTGCTGACTCTCGTCGAGTCGTTGATCAGTGTGCTTTTTGGATTTGTTCCTTGCTGCGTCGAGTAATTTGCATAATTCATATCCAATCCGAATACCTGAGTCGGATTTATACTGATATTCCCCGAACCAATGATGCGCTGGGTTTTCGCAAGCTTCGTCCCGAGTACATTGTCGTTTTGGATACCAACAGAACCTGAAACCCGCAGTTTATTTTGGAATGCGTCAAATGAAGGAGCAATAGTATAGTTTTCAATATCTGTAGTAAAATAATATGCTCCGAGGGATGTAAAATCCGGCTCTATACGCTCGTACCCCACCCGCATGCCAAAATGAGGAACCCGAAAAGTGAGCCCTGTTGTGGATGCAAACAATAAACTTGTTGAAGAGCGTGTGTCAATTATCCATTGTAGGCTTTTCGGTATCTGCGTTGAGTCAACAAGCGGTGAACGAATGTCTCTGGTAAGGAAGCTTCCGGCAACTTCCCCGTCAAAAGTAAGCGCTTCGATGATCTTGATTCGTGTGTTCATACCCAATATTGTATTTTCCTGCGGGAAAAGGTCAATTTTTACAGGCGGATGCGAAAGTGATGCCGAATCATCTTTCGCGTGCAAATAAATAAGGTCGAAAAAAGCCTGGTCATTGCCGTAGCCTATCTTACCGGCAAATCCCATTCGTTGGTATGCGGGCTGCACCGCAACGTTGGTCGTATCTTCTTCTACGGCTCTCTGAAAACGTCCATACATAAAAGAAAAACGTAATGGGTCCGGGTCTAAGTCAATTCCTGCCCCTAAAAACGTAATCCCTGCCAGCGTGTATTTGGAGTAACTCAGCGACCTGTACCCGAGATGAAGCGTTGCCCACTTGTATTGCGGGGAAACACCAAGTTGGTTAAATGGCTGGCGGAACGAGCTTTCCTGATCGGATAAAACAAATGTAAACGGTAATGAAAATCCTCCGAATGAAAGTGACGGCGTTCCGACGATGGTCCATCCGGTTGGCGGTCGTCGCGCAGGAGCACCGGACACAGAGTATTTATTGGCTGAAATACTAATCGAACCATCAAGATGCACGGGAAGACTTGTGTCAGTAGCTGTAGAGTCCTGTGCTTTTGCCGCAAACGGGGATATTAATAATAAACTGACGAATATCGCAATTCGACGGCAAAGCCGTTTTCGTTTATCGGAATAATATATAAGGCGTGTCCCCTTCACAGGATTTACGTAAATGAATCTACTGCAAAACTATGAATTTTTTCAAATGTTCTTGAAAAAACCGAAAATAGGCTTGCGTAGTGGTTAGATTAGTATCTTTGTGTGCTTTCCTAAATTTCTTAACAATTAATGAACGTCGTTTCTGTAGAATCTGTGACAAAGCGTTACGGCTCGGCGCTTGCCGTCAACTCAGTGTCGTTCTCCATTGGCGAAGGCTGTATCTTTGGCTTGCTTGGCCCTAACGGCGCCGGTAAAACATCGACTATTCGAATGCTAAATCTTATCACATTGCCTGATAGTGGCACGATAGAGTTATTTTCCGAGTCCCAAAAACCTGAACATCAAAACCGCATCGGCTATATGCCTGAGGAGCGTGGATTATACCGAAAACTTCCCGTCCGTGAACAATTGGAGTATTTAGGTGCACTCCGCGGGCTTTCAACACAGCAGTTAAAAAAAAATATAGACTATTGGCTTGAACGCTTTGAGATCGAAAATTGGGCGAAAAAGAAAACCGGAGAACTATCCAAAGGAATGCAGCAAAAACTTCAGTTTATTGCAGCATTACTCCATGACCCTGATCTATATATTCTTGACGAACCGTTATCGGGTCTTGATCCGATTAATGCAGATATAACCGATGAAATTATCCTTGAACTTCGGGCGAAAGGCAAAACGATCATCCTCTCCACACACCGGATGGAACAGGTTGAGCAGCTTTGTGATGAGATCGCATTAATGAACCTGGGAAGTGTCGTTATTCGGGGATCGCTCCGTGATGTCAAGCAACACTCCGGGAAAAAAATGGTAAAATTTATTTTTGATGGAGACGATGCTTTTGTTAGTGAGCTTTCACATTTCCCTGTCAGGATCGCAGAACGACACCCGAATGAACTTCTTGTTGAGATGCTCCCGTCGAGCTCCACTCGCGAACTTCTGCAATACTTATCCGAAAAGACCAATATCGTAACTTGGCAGACGATCGAAACCCCGCTCAAAGAAATATTTCTTGAAGCCATAAACGGAAATCCCGCGCTGTCACAAAATTAATTTACAAGTTATGAATAAAGTCTCTATTATCATTCGTCACGAATTTCGTCAAAAGATTCGTTCGAAGGCGTTTATTATTATGACGCTTCTCGCGCCTGCCCTACTTGCATTATTGACAGCTATTCCTATCTTGATCACATTGCTGAATGTTAATAACGGAAAGCATATTGTAGTTGTAGATGCCACAACACATCTTTCAAACTATTTTACCGTAGATAGCTCGATAATTACAAAGTTGGGGAAGAACTTCTCATCTGCCGAAAAGATAAAGGTCGATATATTAAGTAGCCCGGCATCGAATAACACAACACTTGATTCTGTCAAACATTTGCTCGGAATAAAGCAGATCGATGGCTATTTCATTATTCCCGAACAAGCAATAAACGATACTAATGCCGTTGCCTTGCTTAAGATGAATAATACTAATGACCTTTTAATAGAAGATTATATTTCTTCCCGTTACGGAGATGGGTTATTTACAGAACGAATGCGGTTGAGCGGAATAGATGCAAACGTTGTCCGTACCGCACAACATGCACACAAGATCGAAACAGTGAAGGTCGCAGAGGGCAAGGAAGCAAGGGATAATGGTATTGGATTTGCCGCCGGTTACATTTGTGGTTTTTTTATTTATTTATCGATGATCTTGTACGGTTCTCTTATTATGCAAAGTGTCATCGAAGAAAAGAGCACCCGAGTGATTGAATTACTCGCATCGAGTGTCCGTCCGATCGATATTTTGATCGGCAAAGTAATTGGTGTTGGCGCGGCAGGACTTCTGCAAGTAATGATCTGGGCAATAATGTTCGCACTTGTGAGTTGGTTTGCATTGCCTGCAATTTTAACGTCAGTTGGCACGGGGATCACCACGTTGCTTTCGCCAGTGTTATTTATTTATTTCATCTTATATTTTCTCTTTGGTTATCTGATCTTTTCAACACTCTACGCGGCAGCGGGCGCAACCGTGGAACAAGCAAGCGACGCACAGCAAGTCACACTTCCGATCACAGTTCTCATCATTATACCATTTATTACGATCTCAACCGTGATCCAATCGCCGTCAAGTACGCTTAGTATCGTTTTATCACTGATCCCGTTCTTCTCCCCCATACTGATGATCGGACGAATTTTCAGCGAGACCCCGCCTTTTTGGCAAATACTTTTATCATTTGTATTGATGGGCGCGACATTCTTTGGTGTGCTCTGGTTCGCATCGAAGATCTACCGAACGGGAATATTGATGTACGGGAAGAAATTCACTTTAAGGGAGATCGTACGCTGGGTACGGTATAGCTGATTATCGTTTTCCGTCCCACATCGGTTCAGTTACGGCAAGTTTATTATTTGCATACCGTGCCATTACGAACAGAAGGTCAGAGAACCTATTGATGAACGGAAGGACTACTCCCCCAATTTCTTCTGACTCTGAAAGGGTCACGATTTCCCGTTCGGCCCGTCGAGCAATTGTCCGTGCAATATGCAGCCTGCTTGCAAGATCCGACCCGCCGGGAAGGATGAAATTTTTTAATGGCTGCAGCTCCGATTCGTATGTATCGATCAGTTTTTCAAGTCTGGTTACATCGCTCTCATTGATCCGAGGAACTTCATACGTCACATTTGCGCTCAGCGGAGTCGCAAGATCGGAGCCAAGAATAAAGAGGGTTCTTTGAAGCCATTCAATTGTGTCTCCGAATAAAACACTATTATTTTCAGCCGAAACAAAGCCGATTACGCTATTAAGTTCGTCAACCTCGCCATACGCACGAATTCTGGGCGCGTTTTTCTTTATTCGACCGGCTGAGAATAGCCCGGTTGTTCCATCATCTCCTGTTTTAGTATAAATCTTCATTTGACAATAAAGATAGGTATAGAAAGTTTATGGCGCACAGGTGAAATCGTAGCTCCAAATATAATATCTTTTAAGCCTCTATGCCCGTGAGAGCGCATAACCAGCAAGTCAAGCTGCTCCTCTTTTGCAATACGTACTAGTTCTTCCGGCGGCAACCCGTATCCCAATGATGTTTTAATAGTATGGCCTATATCTCTTTGTAATCTCTGCCCAAGTGTTGACAAATATGTTTCGGCATTTCTTGCCGCACTATCACGGGTTTGCGATCCGTGGAACAATGTCATCGCGCTCCCCACGATATGAATAATAACTATCGTACCTCCCTGTTTGCAAAGCGAGCGCGCTTCGTTAATGACCCTTTCATCGTTCTCATTCCCTTCTACTGCCGCACCGACACGATCATAGAGGCTCGTTTGAGTTTCATTCGGAGTCGTGAACGAAGTTTTAACGGTAAACCCAGGCACACGAGTCCAAGATCCGGTAAATGGGCGAACAAGGATATATACAAGAAGCGCTCCGATAAATATTAATACCGGAAACAGAAAGATGCCGTAGATATGAAACTCTGAAGAGGGGTTGAGAATCGAACTTTCAAATTCAAAAATATATTTTGCGTTCAGACCTAGTATGATCGCCGCAGTAGCCCAAGAAAGCAGTTTCACCCACCATTTGTTCGCAAAGTCGCCCATTAATGCCCGACTGCTTGTAAATTGAATCAATGGAATAAGAGCAAATGACAGTTGAAGACTAAGAATGACTTGACTTGCGATCAGTAGGGGCAGCGTCGATGATTCTCCGAGTGCAGCGATGACGATCACTGCGGGAATGATCGCTATAAGTCTCGTAATAATCCTACGGACGACCGGGCGAATTCTTAAATGCAGAAAACCTTCCATCACGATCTGGCCGGCCAGTGTCCCCGTAACAGTTGACGATTGGCCGCTTGCCAGTAACGCAACTGCAAAAACCACTCCCGCAAGTACGGTACCGAGCAACGGCGAAAGCAGTGCATGCGCTTGTTGGATCTCAGTAACGATCTGGCCGCGGCTAAAAAAAACAGCCGATGCTAAAATCAGAATTGCGGCATTAATAAAAAATGCTCCATTAAGTGCAATAAGTGAATCTAAAAAATTATATTTGCATGCTTGCCGTTTCCCATCTACACTCTGTTCGAATTGACGTGTTTGAACAAGAGCAGAATGCAAATATAAATTATGCGGCATTACTGTGGCGCCAATGATTCCGATCGCTATAACCAAACTTCCAATTGGCAGTGTAGGTACGAGTCCGTGTGCGGCCCCCCCCCAATCAGGGGAAGATAATGCTATTTCTATTATAAAACAACAGCCGATAAGTAAAACTAATGAGATGATCGCTGCTTCAAGTTTGCGCATCCCAAGCCGTTGGAGCCCGAGGAGCACGAAGGCATCAAGTGAGGTTATCAATACACCCCATAACAGGTGCAGCCCGAACAGCAAATTGATCGCGATCGCCGTTCCGAGCACCTCTGCAAGATCACATGCAGCGATTGCTATTTCACAAAGCACCCACAGTGCGATCGTGACTGGTTTGGGGTATTCATCCCTACAGGCTTGAGCAAGGTCCCTGCCGGTGACGATCCCAAGTCGAGCTGAGAGCGTTTGCAGAAGCAGAGCCATAAGGTTTGAGAGCAGTAATATCCACAGCAATGCATACCCAAACCGTGCGCCGCCTTCGAGATCGGTCGCCCAATTACCAGGGTCCATATAACCGACGCTAATAAGATAAGCAGGACCTCCAAAAGCAAGCAAACGACGAAAAAAATTGGTTCGAGTGCCTGTACTCGGCACCTCAACCGATTGGTGAACTTCAGCAAGCGAAACCCGAGAGCTCACGACTTTTGTGTTTTTAGCGCACCATGAATGATCTCTTTTGCAGCATCGATCTTGTTGCGAATCTCTCCGAGAAGGGCTGGTGAAATACTTTTGGAGGACGGTTTTTCGTAGTAGATCTGAAGTGCATTCAGATCGATCAACATATCCGTTAATATAGATAGCGTAGTACCCAAACGTCCATTCAGTTCTCCTTTCATAAATATTTGGTCGTCTAATAATTTTTGATAGCGATCCGAAGTATTCATACTGCAAGCGTATTTAGATTATATGCAGGGAAATATCCATGACGACGTACCCATGATCTACCGCGACGCTTAATTCGGGAATTTTGAATTACGAATACAACAGGTGCCGGCTGGTCTAATATCCGAATTGCGTCTATCATCGGAGATGTAAACTTTAACATCAGATATAGGAGCGAAATATGGAAAAAATTAGCCATCTATAACGTAACATTAGCAAATTTAGGTAAAATTCTCATTTAGTTAGTCTTCAGACATATTTCTTTATACTATCTAATACCATATCTACTGAAATACGCTTCATGCAATCATGGGTATAAACGGGACATTGATTTGATCCGTGCGTCGTGCATGGCCTACACCAAAGATCGTTAATTTCTAATGCTAAGCCATTTTCCGGTCTCGGAGCAAAGCCGAATGAGGGTACAGTAGGACCAAATATATCAATTACAGGCGTCTTTGTTGCTACCGCAATATGGACAGAAGCACTATCATTAGATATAAGAAGTTTTAGCCTTGAAATTGCTGCCGCAGTCTCTTCAAGTGTAAGTTTCGATATATAGTTTAATAGATTATAATTCATTGAGTTTAGGCTGCTAATTAATGCTTTATCTATGTCTTTATCTAGACCAATTAGTGTCACTATTTCACCATTTCTGACCAACTGTTCAATCAACTGACAAAATGATTCTGCGCGCCATCTCTTCGTTCCCCAAACGCTTCCGGGAGCGATACCTATGGCCGACGCACGTGATTTTAGTAGGCTCTCAGGCAACAAAGAATCCGGAATTTCTAACCGAGGAAGAATTTCCAGATCTACATTAGAGTATAAGCAAGTGGCAAATCTAACTACCCTCTTTACAGCATCATCACCAAAAGTAGAATCAGCGATATGTGTAAAGGCTGAATTAGAAGTACCGCCAACTTTTATTGGGCAATTAATTCTTTTTAGGAGTTCAAGTGTACGTTTTGAGTTATGAAGACAAAAAACAGCATCAAAATGATACGTATTTAATTCTTCAGCTTTCCTTTGAATCCGCTTAACTCCCGCGTCTGCTCCATATTTATCAAAAGGGATAACAGCTGCAATTGCCGGGGCATATCGTAATAGGTTGGCGGCTTCCGGACGAACTAAGTATATGATTTCTGCAGCCGGCTCAATAGACTTCAAAGCTTCAGCCAATGCAATTGATATTACTGCATCGCCAATGAATGCCGGCTGAATGACAAGGGTTTTCATTATGAAGAATATTTCCAGCGTTTATGTTGCCAAAGCCATAATTCGGGACGCCGGCGAATGATACTCTCTAAAATTGAAGCATGACGTTGTGTTAAAGTAAGAACCGTATCCGCTGGGTAAATTGGGATGGGATGAAATCGGATTACATACTTGCCAGATCCATCTAAATTGCATTCGGCGAACAGCATATTCGCTCCCGTTCGCAATGCTAACCATGCAGGCCCTTCGAACGTATGTGTTGGAATTGAAAAAAAATTGATAGCCACCGATTCGGATGGAGCTGCCTGATCGGCGAGAATTGCCAAACATTTCCCTGCTCGAAGCGTCATAACCATTGACCGGACATCTCCGGAGTTAATAAGAGTATTTCCAGAGCGAATTCGAAGTCGCTCTAAAAATTTCTCAATCCCTTTCGAAGGAATATTCTTTCTGACGATCGAAAAATTCGAACCTAGCCCGATCGCGCCTCCAAGCGCTAGCCATTCCCAGTTCGCATAGTGCCCGGCAACAACAATTAGTCCCTTGCCTTGGTTAAGTGTAGCATGATATAATTCGGGGTTTGCAATAATAGTATTTGTGTTAATCGCTTTCAGCGATGCGAATCGCAGATACACCATTTCAGCGAATACGCAGCCAAGACTCTTATAAGCTGATCGAGCAAGTCTGTTCCGTTCCAATTCTGTCATCTCAGGAAAAGCCCGTGCAATGTTTTCAAGTGTCACACGTTTGCGAGCCCCTACGATATAAAAACATACTGCAAGCGCCGAGCCAACCCAAATGAGTATCTGTCTCATTTGTCAAGCTTAATAGCCGGTCGTACGCAGAGCTTCGCTCGTATACCAGTCATTTTCCTGAACTTCCGTTCTGACATTCGAATGAACAAGGACAAAATTGCCGCCGCCTTGTCTATCCAAGAAAACAAATTGAGGGCGGGAACCTGACTGTATCGGGATCTTCAAATTAACATACTCCCAAATAATATACGGCTTCGTGTTAATCTCAAACCTGTGATCGTCGAACTGGTCAGGATGTCCGTACTGAATAAGCACTCGCCCGCGGGATGTTTTCCAACCCGGGATTTTCATTACCGTAAATTGTTTGTTCGCTTCATCAACAAGTTTTAGCATTGCACGATATGTCGAAAGAGGCTGGCCATGCACTATTTCCTTATCTTTTGCTCTCCAAAAGTCAAACAACCAACGACGCTTTGTATCAATGTCAGTCAATTTCTTATACCCTTTTCGTTGTAATTCTGTGCCTTGATACAGTGATTGTGTTGACCTGTCCTCCAACTCCACTTCGGTCATAGTACTAAAATCCGACGTGAGGTAAAGGGCATTTTCGTCAATGTTCGCAGCATTAGTTTGTTGCGGCGCTTCGTCAGAAAGCTCAATACCGCTGTCATAATAAAATGTTCGCCGGACAGCAGCCTCTGTAACTCCATTACGAACAAGCGTCAATTCAAGGATATAACTATTCGTCGGCAGCCCATCAATTTCCGCTGAGCCAATTACGGGTACAATATCAGTCTCCAGTGACAATGTCTGTGAAGATTTAAATACTTCATGATCTTCCCCGTCAATAATTCGTAAGCGAAGCTCTCCTGCATTAGAAGCTGACCGTACACTCACTGGAACACAGAGCTCGGTGTAGTAATACAATTTTGTAAAATTCCCGCCATACGTATTCGATGCGTTAGGGGTGACGATAAACCCAACCTTTTCGAAAAAATTTGACTTATCGTCGGTCTTTTGAATATTGCTCGCAAATTCTATATTTCCGAAATGATATTTTGATTTCTCCGCTGCGGGCATCTCTACACGCCGATGGATCGTATCATTGAACGGATGTTGGGAATCTGTCAGATTCGTCAGAATCAAAACAGCGTCAGTATTCGGTTTTGCGGCAATAGAAAAATAAGCCCCGCCAAGAACATCATCCGCGATATGTTTTTTAAGATCGTCTTCCGAGCCGGTGAATGTTTTCTCCTTATGGATGTCCTGACGAACGATAATTTTATCATTCTGGTAGATCTCGATCGTACCGGAAATCGGAGCAGTCCATGTTGCTCCATTTTTAACGAATGGCAACAATTTTTGAAGGATACTATAATATACTTCAAGCTGAACTGAATCATTGCTCCGATCATATGCAACGGCATCCAACGAAGTAAACCCCTGACCATTTGCCACAATATTTGACAGGCAAAGCAAGAAAAAAATAACTATAAATTTCATGGCTGTACGATGGTAGTATTGAATACTATACGGGGCGTTAAACAATTGTTGCAATAAAAAAGCGCCTTTTCAGATAGGTCCGAAAAGGCGCCGGTTGAGCATTAATATTTATTACCGGAATTGTGCGCTGATCGAAATGCGGTTGATCGTTCCAAGCGATTTGGTCGTATTGATCGCATAATCGATCATACCCATAAAGTCTTCGCTCTTATATTTGAAGCCTGCCCCAAGTCCAAGGCCCAACTGATCTTGGTTAAATCCGTATCCACCGCGCAACGCAAGCATATCATTCCATACGTATTCACCGCCGAGACTATAAGTTTCGGGTCCGTCGGAGTGGGCAGCAAAATCGAAACCAACGTTCAACTTTTGATCCTGCATTTCTCCCTGGAACACATCCGTTCCAACGCCGATACGAAATGCGAGCGGAAGTGAAAATGAGCTCGTGACTAGCTTCGCGTCAACTAACTTTGCAGTCGTATTGGCTGTATTATTCGCAAGCACAGAAAGCGAGTTGCCATCGAACGCGCGATCAGGTCCAAGATTAGTAAGCGCAAGCGATATTTTCAAGTGATAGAAATCGGTCTGATAGAGTGAACCGGCATCGAATGCCAATCCATCTGCGCTCAGATCGAGAATAGAGCTTCTGAGATATTTTACAGTAGCACCGAATGCGAACCGATCCGTCAATGCTCCGGCAAATGTAAGCCCGAAAGAAAGATCATTAGCATTGAATGTCCCGGCATTAATATCTTTATCGATCGTAGATTTATTTAGTGTCCCATTATCAAGGACGATAAGGCTGACACCAAACCGGTACCGCTCGCTGATCGGAAGAACAGCGCCGAGAAAATTATGTGATATCCCGGCAAACCATGCCGTGTATGACGCATTTGCGGTAATACCTTGAAGCCTGGCGATCCCGGCAGGGTTCCAGTACAAGGCAGATATGTCGTCGGCAAGTGCACTAAAGCCACCGCCCATACCAGCTGCGCGAGCTCCGACCCCGATCTTTGTAAAGAGCGAACCGCCTGAGCCTACATTAGTAAAGCTGCCAGAAGTCGTGCCCGTTGTGGACTGGGCCTTCGAAGCTCCAACTGCCGCCACAATGATGAACACAACACTCGCTGCATATTCAAGTAAGCGGCGTACCGATTTCACTGCATTCATTCCGTTCTACGATAAGAGAAAATTGTAATTCATTGAAAATTCAACTAATGAGGTCAAACGAACATTACGTCTGATCTCATCGCAACGATCATTGTCCGACAACTTGACGATATCCGCCGAGAATCACGGCAAATTTCTTGGTCGTTTCTCCAAGTATTGCATCGTTCGTCGGGTCTTTCGCGATGATCCGAGCAACGAGCACCTGGCTTCCGACGCGCTGGCGGCCGGAAGTAAGAAGATTCCATTCTTCGACATTATAACGATCATGAAGCGAATCGGCACCATTGACGATCGAAGAACCTCTGTGCTCGATCGTATTAACCAGATCGCCGGCAAGAGTGTAAATCTCGATCGTTGCACGCGGTGGAAGCCTTGTAAAGAACAGCTTCGCTGCATCGGTTGATGTCTGTCCGAGATGGGTTACGATATACGGATTGGGTACAACCTGTACCTGATCCAAAATCTTCTGCTCTTTATACAGGTCGTCCGATGTGAAGTCAAGCTTCTTATTCCCCGAGGTATAGATCACAAAGCATGAGTCCGGCATCGGCAACCCTCGGCACATACCTGTAAAATTAACCACGATCTTATCACCGGGCTGGAAGTCCTTATTTGCAGGCCCGGTAACGGTCGTATCGCCCGTGATCGGGCTTGAAATGCCGGGATAATTCAGAATAACCTCTGCACCTGCCAAACGAACGCGGTGTACGGTCGCCAACGTCTGCCCATGTGAGTTGTTATTAAGTGAGAATGGATAATAGAACGACCCCGTCGTCTTCAATATAAAGTTTGCCGTGCTGGGGTCAGTACCTGTTTGCGCAAAGTGGTATGCATCAACCGCATATTTTCCCGGCTGCGGCACTAGCATCGTATCAGGGTCATTGTATGCTGCTATGGGGGTGCCAAGTGTAGAAAGGACACGGTTGATATAGTAATGATAGTCAAATTCAACATTTATATCATTTCGATTCCCTGCACGAATCGGCTTTAGGAAAGCCCCGCAATGCGTTAAACTCTTGACAATAATAGGCAGAACTTGCGGCGTAAATTCTGTTGCAGAGTTCGGGTCTTTGATCGTCGTAATGGTATAAATATTACCTAAGGTATCCGCCTCTTGTTCGCTCAGACTAGTTGGTGAGCCGAAAGAAATCTCGTAGCTGCATTCGCCAATCGCACCTAAGAACGAGGGGTTTGTCGCCTGATTTGGAAGATTACTCAGATCATACCCCGGATCACCGGCTGCAGGCGCAACAAGCGTACGGTGCGAAAGACGGACAATTGATTGATCGCCGGCGTTGCTTCCGAACTGAACGCTATGTATTTTATATGGCGCCGTATCCTGCTGGAATTGATAATTGACAAGCACACGAAATGCTTGATCGATCGTCTGATACGGTGCAAATAATGCATTGTCGGATGTAAACGCGCCGGAAAAATTCGAATCGGCGTGCTGCCCCTTGACTCTCTCAATAATCCCGGACGCAAAATTCCATGGCGTGATCGAAGGACTTGCGTTCGGATTATACAATTTATCAAATGTCAACTGTTTTCCCTGCCGTGTATCCGTCACATTCATATAAATATTCAATGCGCTCGTACGCAAGAACAGGTCGTTATTTTCCGTCCATCTTGGTAAGAATGACACACAGACAGTATCATTAGAATAAAGATCGACAAACTTTCCCGTATCAACGATCTCAAGCGAAACACTATCGATACCTGCAACCGCAAGTGGAATATTAGGCCCGCTTGCAGCTCCCGAGATACAACTAATATCTCCCGCGACCTTATTCGGCAAGTCGGGGAAGACTGGTCGCGAAGGGATACCAACTACAAAATTTTTCGATTGAATAACTGCAGTTGTTAGCGGTCCCACGTTATTAATTGAATCATATTCATCAGTGGCAGTCAGAATGTAATAATATCTTACTCCATTAAGCAACCCTTCACTGCCGTTAATGACACCGTCATTGTTATCGTCACCTATATCTAGAAACGAATGCGGCAAGACATTCGCCGTTTTATTGGTACGTTTTGTGTAGTAGTGGACAAAACGCAAATACAGCGTAGTATCCTTCCCCGCTTTAGTCTTCAGGTGGAGCGTATCATTCGTCACGATACTATCTGCTTTTAAACTCCATAACGACCATGATCCGAGGTGAACAGTCGGACTCGTACCATCAGGACGAATTGTTGAATCATGATCGCTGCGAGTCGTGCGATAAAGGTCATACGTGTTGAATGGGAGTGTTGTGCTGAGCGGATCCTTCGATAATTCTGCAACATTATCCCATTGCACTAAGATCGCCCTATCCAAGCTTGTCGTTGTCATACTCGGGATATCGGGTGGTACCGGTGTGATAAAATGCTTAACGACAGTTGCGGTAGAGTCGCCGGTTGACTTGTAGCTTCCCGATGTGTCAGCAAATACAGTATGAGCAAATGCCATCAACTTGAGAAGAGAATCCTTAGTTGTTGGGAGGTTTGTTGTACTTGCAAGCGCAATTCCGATACCGACTACCGTCTCGACAGATTTTCCCGGGGGCATCGTGAATGGTCCAGTTGAACACAGTAAGCGCATGTCGCCCTGAATGGTGACATCGTGATCTTTCGTGCCATCGGAAATAAAATCGTACCGAAGATCCGGAGTGGGCGGGTCGTTCGCAATAGTCCACTGCTTAAAGGTTGTTAGACCAAGCTGCTGTATGCCGTTGGGTCCATACCCCTGCACTGTCGCACTGTCGGAGTTATCCAGGACGATCCCTCCCTGAGTAGCAGGGCTTTCTAAAAATGCAAATCCGATCATCCCATATTGTTTTCCGCTTTCCGGTCCCGACCATTGATAGCCCATATTCAGTTTTGTCGGATCTTGATAGTACGGAGATGATGGTGGAAATGCAGTGTGAGCATCTAATGTATCTTGATGAGTAAGACCAAAATATGAATTATAGTCATTCCCTGCGGCGGCGGCACCAACGCCGAGATCGGGGTCGAATGCAGGTGAATCAAAACACTCGAACAACGTATCTTTCGAGGCATTCGTAACTTTGTGGCGAATAAATATCATATCCCGATACCGCCCGAAACTCCAACTGTAAATAACTTCGAGAATATTTAGTCCGAACGGGTAACCCGAGCCTTGCTTATACTCAGGATTGGCGTTTACCGCATTCGAATCGGTGTACATATTAACAATATCTTCTTGCGACAGCATGGCAGGGGCGTAGGGAACGCCGTTCGGACGGTTCTTTCCGACGAGAGATTTTCGTACATCATTGCTGGCAATAAAATCACCGAAATAATAATTATGTTTTAGACTTTTTGTCGTGGACGTATCCCAAATCGGCCAATCCATTGATGCGTCGGGCACTGTAGAGTTTGCACCAGCAGTGTAAACCCCTAACCCATTGTACCGAGGACTAAGATAAGAAATATATTTACTGTCGTGATTCGTACCCTGATCCGGGTCGTTGATCTGCCCTTCAGTGTACCAACCCGAGCCTGAGTTCGGGTTATATCCAAGTTCAACAAGCTTACGTTTGATCCCGCCAATATACTTTTTCGTTGCGAACCAGAGTCCACCTCCGAAAATATACGAGTTCGATGTCCCGCGCGGCCAATTCAAACCAGCGATGTTATCATTGTTAAATAATACACCTTTATTCGTAAAATAGAAATCGAGATTGCTTAACGTATTTTTCTGACGCTTAAATGTTTGGATCGAAACAGCGCCTGCCTTCGATTTGGACGGACGGCTATATCCATTCTGCGCCGGCGCAGCGATCATCACAGCAGCGACAAGCAGTGCTGCAAATATCGGTCGGAAGTTTTGTTTCATTATTATACCTTGAAAATGATTGAGCATTTGCAGAGACAGTTCTTCGAAGATCAACAATTAAAAATGGAGCGTAATGTTAAAATACACACGGCGCGGAATCTGGTAATTCGTACGACGAGCGAACGTCGTTGCACGATACTGTTGGAATGCTATCGTTTGCTCTTGAATACTCACTTTACCATCGTGATTAAGATCCCAGCGCGGATTATATTTCAAGTGCCCGAGCGCATCGATCTGTCCGCCGCTGGCATTGGTCGGATCGTTTATGTAATCCGTAGTGCCAGTGTAGAGCGGGTTAATCCCGTCATCATCTCCCTGGCCCGATGTCGGATATACAAACAATGGATTTGTCTGATTGAGCAAGTTGACTGCTTCAAGCTGCAGGTCGATCGATGTGTTGCCCATGCCCGCACCGAATACATCAGCAAGCGGGATATTACGGGTGAGCGTAGCATCTGTCTGGAAGTATGATGGTTCACGATCGCCATTATACTCGCCTGACTGATTACCCTTAAAATCAAGCCTCGTGTAAGGTATTCCGGATTGAAACTCTGTCGTTGTCGAGAGTGTAAAGAGCTGCAGGAGCTTTGTCCCGAAGATCGTCGGTCCTTCGCCTTTATTGAATCCGGCGGTCAGGAGCATTTCGGCAACATGCGTGCGATCGAAACTAAGCGGATATGGCTGCAGCGGGAGCACCGAGATCGTATCTCCCGTCGTATTAGCCTGGCCGATCAAGCGGCCGTAGTTTTCTGTCGCCGAACTTGACGTCCCCTTTGCAATCGAATAGGTATAACTGAATCGGAACGAATAATTGTCAGCCATTCTCTTCTCGAACTTCAACTCCAAGCCACGATAATTTCCATACTGGTCGTCCGAATAGAGTGTATATCCGACTGCAAGGTCTGGGCTATGGATACTTTCAAGACCCGAAAGATTACGGAGATCTTTATAGATACCATTGACCGAAAGCGCCAATACATCTGTCAGCGCAGTAGTGAATCCAACGTTGAACTCTTGGGTATGTTGCGCCTTGAGCGAGCCATTGCCAATGATCTGATTACCGCGCTGAATCGCAACTGCAAAATTTCCGCCAGTATTCGTCAGTACTTCGCCGAAGAGCGGCTGTTCGAAATAAAGTCCGTAATTGAAATTGAAGGTTGTCTGCTCTGTTACCGCATACGTAATGCCTAAGCGCGGGCTTAATTGCGTCTGAACAGGAGCTTTTGCAAAGTTCGGCGTACCATTCGCATTAAGCGGGTGATACGGGTCAACCAGCGCGTGATCGTTGGCAGGATTATACATATCAAACCGCAAACTCGGATTGAATGTAATATCATTAAACTCCATTTTGTCGCCGATGAATACCGCGCCGATAAACGGTTTGATCGTGAATGAATCACGGAATGGATTCGCATCCCAAGGAAGTCCGTTGTTGTAATCGGATAATGTATATTGATGGCCCTCAAAACCGCCGGTAACCAAATGGTTGCCAAATTGTCCGGTGTAATGTGCTTCGAGTTGATAATGATCACGCGTATTATTATAAAATCCTGCAACGTTTCCGGCCACCGTGTAATAACCCAATAAGCCGTATGGATTCGCAGTCGAATATGAAATTGGACCTCCCTCGATGTGATTGGTCCAGGGATTAAGCCCGGCCCCAGTCAATATATAACTATTTGCCGGATTTGCCGGATCGGGGATCTGTTTGCTTACCGGAGTATATATATCAACGATCCCATCTGCCCCGGGAGTAATAATATGGTTGTTATCGTCGTAAGTATATTGGTCTTTTGCATCATAGATCTTGTACATCGAAAGCACTCCGCCTCCTGCAGTTTGATCATACTTGCCAAAATGATAACTTTGACGTTCGTAGCCAACCGTGAAATCAAGTAATCCGTCAACACCGTTCTCGCCGAGTGATTTGTTGGCACGAATCGTATAGAGGTTATCTATCTGATTGAGAGCCGGGATCTCTGCTTGGTCACCATAAGAAATAGACAACGAGTTAAATTGACGACTCAACGACGAAAGCGCAGCATCGAGACTGGTATGGAACCCAAGAAAATCGAATGTCAATTTACCCGTTGCAGAACGTGTATAATACCCGGTATTTGGCAGTTTGCCTGTCGTGTTGCCGTAAGGGTCCTTCACGTCCAAACCTTCGTTGTCCTGCAGAGGGACAGTGAATGCATTTAAGTTCGTTTTCGGGTTGATCTTTGCCGTAATAAAATATTTGACATCCGGCGTAAAGAGTGGTCCGCCCAATGCAACCTCAGCGATCTGATCACCGGCAGGGAGCTGCTTATATCCATTATCAGATTTACCAAAGAGCGCAGGAATTTCATTGCGATAATGCGCCATAAATTCGAAATCGAGAGCGCCACTTCGTGATTGGGTATTAATTTCGCCGCCGATAAAATTACCTTTTGAAGCGTCTGCACCACCTGTCGTTACGTTCACTTCCGAAATGGCGAATGTCGATACGGATGTCTGAAGGTTACTGGTTGTACCGCTGACGACGTCGTTCGTTTCGACGTTGTTATATCGGATAGAGTTCTGAGTACCGCGAGCGCCGTGAATAGAAAATCCGCCATTACTGTTATCTCGCACCAAACCGGGCGTGAGCTCAACAACCTGATCGACGCTGTGACGGCCCGCAGTCGAAGAAAGCTCTTGCTGGGAGACCTTCGTGCTGATATCCGTTTTTGTTTTCTCGACTAACTTCTCCGCTTGGACCAAGATCGTGTCCTGGGCCTTTGTTGAAAGCTTGAACGTCAATTCGGTCGTAATATCCGATTTGACATGAACACCCTTGATCGTCTGCGGCTGGTACCCGGCATATTTTGCTACAACCGTATAATTATCACCCGGATCGATATTAATAATAGTCGCAAATCCATCGTCTTTCGTGTATGCTCCCTTTCGATTCTCAAGAATCTGAACACTTGCGCGAACGAGCGTTTCATTCGTTTTTTGATCGAGAACTTTTGCTTTGATCTTACCCGACTGCGCAAAGACAGATCGAGCACCGAAGATCATAAACGTCACGACCATAGCCGCAAATATAAATTGCAACTTACGCAGCGTTGATCCGAGGAAAGAATTGGACATAGTTAGCGCCTTTTTGATTGATTTTGATACTCTATCCACTCTTGACACAACTCGCAGAACGAGTTAATATATTCATTAACACACAACGACTCTCAAAGTCGCAAAAGAAGTTTTCCGGCACTGGTGTCTATTGAACCCAGCGCCGGAAATTCTACACAGTTATTTTACAACCGTCATCAAACGTGAATCCGATATCCCCCCGCCCGTGATGGCATACCGGTAAACCCCGGGAGACATCGATGCAGTATTCAGAGAAATTGTATGAGATCCCGATGACATTATCCCTGAATAGATCGTCTTCACGGTCCGTCCAAGAATATCTTCTAATACAATCGTGACATTTGCTCCCTCCGGAAGAGATAACGGAATAGTCGTCGTCGCAGTAACCGGATTCGGATAATTTTGGCCAAGTATATTGACAGTCGACGAGGCCCCGCTGTTCACTTTATTCAACGTTGTTGACTGATGATACCACGTATTGAACGTCCATCCCGCCTGTCCGGTATTGAATTGCTGACCCGGAAATGTATCCGCAATAAAGTTTACATTAAAGGTAGTTGAATTTCCAGATGCCGGATTGAGGTATGACGTTGACGGAAAATGAAAATCATACTTACCGATAGGGTCTGTTTGATTAGGGTCATTATTTCGGAACGGAGCCGGTTCAGACCACGTCGCGCCCCCATCCGTTGTTTGCTGAAAATAAATATTCCTAAATAAATATGTCTTGATCGTACTTCCATCACCAAGTTGATCAACCGTCATGGTGTCGTTATCCTGAAACGTCGAGTAAAACACTTTACAAAACTTGGGATCTGCGGCAAGTGCCGTTGTTACTTTAGAAATAAACGGGACTCCCGTCGGCTCGTATGCCGCGGCGGTCGGTGGCGTAAAATACGTTGGTGTATATAGAACCGTATCATTCGCAACAACGCCGTTCATTTGTAAACTTGTAAATCCAGGGGTAACGACCGTTGAGAGTATCTTCACTGTCGGATCGTTCATCCCCCAATAACAGACCATTCCTGTATATGGGTAGAACGTATTATTGGAAGATTGCTGGTAATCCATCTCCCAAATAAAATTAGCTCTGTTGGTCTTATCATAAAAGAAATCCATTCCGTCATAATCAGCAAGGATCCCTCCCGGGCCTGACTGATCCGGTTGATAGAGTTGGTTATAACCTTGAGTCCATGTTTTGCCGCCATCTTTTGATTCGACAAAATACAAGCCTTTATCATCGGAAGTGCCTTGTGCCCAAAGAATGCCGATCGTGCCGTTACTTGCTACATGCATTTGGTCATCGCCGCTTGCGCATAGGGCTGTCGAAGCATCTCCGGCCGGGTGAAGCGTCCAGCCGTTCCAAGTAGCATTACGGGCCGCATCAAGAGAATATGAACCAAAAACCAACACTTGAGGCTGTACTGAAGAACTTGCCTGCAAAACGCACCCAAGAACATAGAGCTTATCCTGATTCGGAGAAAGAGCGAGTACCGGATAGCCGATGTCTTTTGTTATATTATCAACAGAATCGGTTCTATTAGCCGCAAACAGCTTAAAGTTGCCGTCACCCGGATTACCCTGCTCAATATAAATTTGGGTAACCCAATTAGTGCTTCCTGCAGAATTTGGGCCATTATGAGCGGCAATGATCGGGACATTAACTCCATTGCGTTTGTACAAAATAATATTTGGAAAACCGAGTCTGACATTTCCTACGATTTTCGGAGCTGTCCAATGCGTCCCACCATCCGAGCTGTAGGAATAAACGACACGACGGCTTGAAAATGCGTTTGGAGCAGCTGTATCGGCTGCAGTGTTATCTGTTAAGACCATCGCAATAAAATGGAGCTTCATCGGATCATCCGGATCAACTGCCAACGAATGGAGCGCCCTACCATTTGCTGCAACATCATATCGAGATGAGATTGGCAGCACATCGGCATTTGGGACCGAAAGTAAATTTGAAAAATGTGAAGACGGAAAACCCGATTGCCCAACTGTTGGCGACGAAGAATATGGCATCATGGTTTCGCCGTGCTGAGCAAGCATTGGCATTGGGCGCTGGATACCCGAAACATTTCCTGAATTCTTCCGAATCTGAGCCATCGACACGGAAGCAAAGAACATCACGACTACGATCAGTAAACTAGAATTTCTTCTCATTTTAGTAGCAATAGGGTGAAGAGCTGTTATCTCAGACTCGCAAAATACGCAATTTTCGAGAGCGAATATGCAAAATCCACTAATTACAACACATAAACCGACCTCAAGTTGCGAGAAGAATTACGTTATTTCAAGGCGTCAACCCCCAACAAGTAATGACGTAACGCGACTATCCCTTTCCCGCTCGTTGAGGACACCGAAAACACTGATTCTGCCCCGCTAAATCCCATTCGTAATAATTTTTCATGATGAGCCAGATCCCTCTGCGTCACTTTATCCGACTTAGTTAAAATGATAATCCAGTGCAACTGATTTTCAATGAGCCAGTTCATCGCAACTGCATCATTTTCCAAGCCTTCATGCCGTGAGTCGATCACAATTGCTACTTGCTTGAGTGAATTATTCTCCGAGATAAACCTGTCCATCAACTGTATCCATTTCAGGCGGTCCGGCCGGCTTTGCTTTGCATAGCCGTATCCGGGGGTATCGACGAGATATACCGGCCCTTCAAAACGATAAAAATTCAGACTAAGGGTTTTCCCGGGCGTCGAACTTGTTTTCGCTAAGTTCTTCTCGGCGGCAAGCGCATTAATAAGAGATGATTTCCCTACATTCGAGCGGCCGATGAGTGCGAGTTGAGGAATATTATCCGAAGGAAGATCTTTTAGGTCGAAAACCGATCGAACAAAAACTGGGCGTTCTTTCATCGAATGAAAAACATAAAAATAAAAAAGCGGCACAGGTATTACCCCGCACCGCTTAAGAGGGAAACAATGGTGGCTTACTCAGCAATGACGTTCACGCGAACTGCCGCGGCAACGCCATGCTTGAACTTTACATTTACTTCGTGCGAGCCAAGTGTACGGATCGGTTCTTCGATCACGATCGAACGGCGATCGACCGCGTAACCCTGATTGTTAAGCGAATCCGCGATCATAATCGGCGTTACTGAGCCATAAAGCTTTTCTTCTTCACCGACGCGCATCGGAATCGTCACTGAAACTTCGCTGAGCTTCGATGCCAATACGGTCAGATCGGCCTTCTCGACCTCTACCTTTTTGGCGCGGACTTTCATCTCCTGCTCGATGCGGCGAAGGGCTCCGCTTGTTGCTGCATACGCTAAGCGGCGCGGCACCAGAAAATTGCGGGCATAGCCATCCTTGACGTTCACTACTTCACCGGCTGCGCCGATCTTCTCTACATCTTCACGTAAAATGACTTTCATATCTTCGGTTTCTCGTATTACTCTTACTTATTCTAAGCTTTTTATTTAGCTGCAGCAGTTTCAGGAAAATTATATTCCCCGACCTGATCGCAGGGAGCCGGAATCGGCATTTGTACTGCCATCGAGCCCTCTAATTCCACTGCACTGGCTTCATACTTATTTAAGAATTGAATCCGGTGCGCTTTTATTTCAACGATCGTTTTCG
>DASQGZ010000052.1:0-6437 GCA_035632315.1 Kapaibacterium sp. (SeqCode)
CGCGCTCCGGCTTCAGCCGGAGCTACTATGATGGATGCCGATAAGATAAAAGCCGACACGCTCGTTCTCATACAAATCCTCACAGCAGGAATAGTACTCTATCTCGGGTTACAACGAACGGTTGGATTATTTATCATTTTGATCGTGGTATGCGGTCTTGGCATTATGCTCATTTCTGTGTTGACGATGAAGCTCAGTAATTTCCGCGTCAGCCCGATCCCGAAAACCGACGCACGGCTCGTCACGAGCGGAATCTACAAATACATTCGACATCCGATCTATACCGGTCTGCTCGTTGCAGTGCTTGGCTTTGCCATTAATGCGGAGAATGCGATCGCTTATATCTTATGGATCATTCTTGCAGCCGATCTCATCACCAAAATAAGGTTCGAGGAGGCATTGCTTGCCAAGCAATTCACTGAATACGCAGAGTATAAAAAACGAACGAAGCGGCTTGTGCCGTTTGTGTGGTAGTTATCAGCGTGCCAACAGTGCCAGTTGGCGCAATTCATTGACGGTATGGTATTCTCCTCGCAAGAAGACTGCTTCGACAGAGCGAATGTTCTCGATAGATTCGAGAGGGTTTTTATCGAGCAACACGAGATTCGCACGGCGCAGGGGGGCAACACTTCCCCATTTATCCTCTTGATCCATATACATCGCCGCATTATAGGTTGCCATCGTTAATATCTTTTGACTAGAGATGCCGCACTTTGCGAGCAGTTTCATTTCTTCCCATACGCAAAACCCCGGCACACCGTATTCGTCGTTCGCTTCGGCAGGACTTAAAATAAATTGCGGTCCAAGTGTATCGAGCATCTGCAAGAGCCTGAATTTCTGCTGAATATATATGCGATATTTTTCTCGTTTTCTTTCGACAGAGTCGCCGCTGCCGGCATTAAGCGCAGCGAAGCGAGCTTTCATTGTCGAATCCCATCGTTCAGTGACAGAATGATCGAGCAGATCGAGTCCGTCGCGCTTATGAAGTTCATCAAGCGGAACTTGCAGCCACTGCACGTTATAGTAATCAAGCGTCGGACAATTCCAGGTATGATGTTGGTTTAAGTCTGCGGCGATTTTTTTGATGCAATTCGAGTCCTTGATAAATGCGTCATAAATACCATCCAAATGCTCGATACACGAATAATCGTCTTCGATGACCCGGTCGATCGATACATTTCGCGGCCAATGCCCGACGACAGGCAGTCCCGCATCTTGTGCTGCATCCATCAGTGCTTCGAAATATGCCGAATCGGGCACGGCAAGGACTTTGATGCAATCATAGCCAGCCTTTGCATACGCCTTGATAGAATCTTTCAGATCCGTGATTTTAATATTTTTATTTGGGAAATATGGGGTTGCGAGAATGAGATCGGGTCCCGTCATTTCGCCACGCACAATTTTTCGGCGGAGGTCGAGATGTCCCGGCTTCCCGCGCATCGAACGAACAGTCGTTACTCCTGCAGCAAGATTTAGATAAAAGAACTGGTCGAGATGATCTTTCGGCAGATGCACGTGCATATCGCTCAGCCCCGCCATCAGAAATTTTCCGTGGCCATCGATGACATTGCGAGTTAATTTCGCGGATTCTTTTGTCGTATTCTCTATACGAATGATCTCGTCGCCGCGAAGATAAACATCTTTATGCGGCTCAGCCGGAGTCACATTCTGTGGGTTGATGACGGTAACATCGCGAATGCAATATGTCGGTGGCTGTGCGTGGGCGCTGCTCGTCAATACACAGACGAGCAGCAGAAAAATCGTGGCTTTTGTCATAGAATATGAAACGATTGAGAAAGGGAAAGTTACAGTCTCATAGAAACTGTGCTCCAGGCTGCGTGCGCCGACTACAGTTGGCGCTACTATCAGCTATAGCCTTTTTTACGGTGTTCGAGGGAACCTCTTGTTGGTAAAAATCATTTTTAGTGCGCTAAATTCTCGCCCGGAAGTGTTTACGGATTTTCGGGTGAGATTTTTACTTTCTAGAGCGCATTTCGCCGGCATAGCTCAGTTGGTAGAGCAGCTGATTTGTAATCAGCAGGTCGTCGGTTCAAGTCCGTCTGCCGGCTCGGTGAGTTAAGAATTACGAGTTAGGAATTAAGAGTTGCAACTCCTAATTCCTAACTCGTAACTTCTAACTGTTTGGGCAGATACTCAAGTGGCCAACGAGGGCAGACTGTAAATCTGCTGACTGATGTCTACGAAGGTTCGAATCCTTCTCTGCCCACTTTCGAATTGTGAAGTTTGAATTGTGAAATGTGAATTTTTCACAATTCACCCTTCGCAATTCACAATTCGTATGCTCACGTAGCTCAGTTGGTAGAGCACGTCCTTGGTAAGGACGAGGTCACCGGTTCAATCCCGGTCGTGAGCTCTCTCCCCGCATCAAAACGCACTTGTTTGCTGACGAAGAACTGCCATGCTTCATCTCGAGCTCTATTGTGCAGCCGCGATCGTTCTATGGGCGTGCATACTGATCGTTCTCGAACGACTATTCCCCTATCAGCAAGGGTATAAAATTTTTCGGTCTGAATTTTTCTCCGATCTGTTTCTCTACACGTTCGCACAAAGTTATCTGCTCTCGATCGTTATTGCGTATCTGATTCGCGGTATCGATGCTGCGACGGGTATTACTCGCGCCGGTCTGGTGAGCGATTGGTCGTTCGGCGCGCAGCTATTGTTCTTTTTTGTCGTTCACGATCTATGGCAGTACTGGTTTCACCGGCTCGAACATCGAACGAAATTATTCTGGCGTATTCACGAAGCCGGTCATGCGCCGATGCACGTCGATTGGCTTGCGGGTTCACGCTCACACGCCATAGAAATATTGATCGCCCAAACATTCGAGTTCGCCCCGATCTTTTTGCTCGGCGCGACGCCCGAGATCGCCATTGTCAAAGGGATGATCGACGCCATTTGGGGAATGTTCAATCATTCGAACATCAATATCAAAATGGGACCTATTTTATATATTCTTAACGGTCCCGAACTGCACCGTTTTCATCACGATCTCGACGCACCGGCAGGCGGAGCGAATCTGGCGACAAAAATTTCGTTGTGGGATCATCTCTTCGGGACGGCATACTACCCGAAGAATAAATTGCCCAGGTACGGCTTGCAGGAACATATCGCATTTCCGTACGGTAATTATCTCAAGCAATTAGTATTTGTGTTTCGAAGTGAGGGCGAGGATTGATACTTTGTTATTACAAGCACAATACGCCCATACGCCCGTCCTCCATACCCCAATCCGTCGAATTTTGGAACCAAAAACCGCTTTATTTTGCTTGTCTTAGGCTCTAATTGTGGGGCGGGATTTTTTATTGCCCAAAGTAGAGGCGGGAGTAACTCAGTTGGTAGAGTCACAGCCTTCCAAGCTGTTGGTCGCGGGTTCGAGTCCCGTCTCCCGCTCTTGAGAACGTGCTGAAAAAAAAAGTTTTTACGAAAGGATATTGTAATGAGAGATATTATCACTTTAGAATGTACCGAGTGCAAGCACCGCAATTATTCGACGACAAAGAATAAACGCAAGCAATCGGGACGCGTCGAGTACAAGAAATATTGCTCGAACTGCAATAAACGCACGACGCATAAAGAGTCGAAATAAGAAGAATTGTGAAATGCGAATTGTGAATTGTGAAATATTCACTGTTCACAATTCACAATTCGCACTTCGATACGTGCGTAGCTCAATTGGTAGAGTAGCGGTCTCCAAAACCGCCGGTTGGGGGTTCGAGTCCCTCCGCACGTGCAGGTGAACTGCGCATTATTTATTTTACACAGCGCATCGTATGGCAGATACATTAATTACAACAAGCACTGCTCCGGGACAGCTCGCTCCGGAGAAGAAAGGCCTCGTCGGCAAGATCTCCGGCTTCGTGACCGAAGTCCAGCGCGAGATGAAAAAAGTCACGTGGCCGACCCGCGAGCAATTGCAGGATGCAACGATCGTCACGCTCTCGCTGACGCTGCTGATGTCGGCATTTATTTTTGGCGTCGATAAGATCTTCGAAGTCGTCCTTCGCCTTGTCTACGGTCTTTCCTAATCCGCTGAAACGATTATGAGCGAACTGCAAGCGACTACAATGAAATGGTATGCGATCCGCTGCTTTACGGGGCACGAGAGCAAGGTCAAAGCATACATACTCGATGAGATGAGCCGCCGCGGACTCGCCGATCGAGTGCTCGACGTCGTCATCCCGAACGAAAAAGTGTTCGAAGTTCGCGAAGGCAAAAAGCGTGTCAAAACAAAAAGCTTTCTGCCCGGTTATATTTTGCTTGAAGCTGCGCTCGATAAAAAACTGATCGATATTATTCTGTCCGTTCCGAGCGTCGTGAGTTTTGTCGGGCCCTCGAAAGACCGGCCGACGGCGCTGCAACCGGAAGAAATGCGCCGCATCCTCGGTAAGGTCGAAGAGCGTAAAGATCTTGAAGTCCCCGAAGTCCGCTACTATCTCGGCCAGCCGGTTAAAGTCATTGACGGGCCGTTCAACGGCTTCCAGGCACAGATCAAAGATGTCAACGAAGACAAGCAGAAACTCAAAGTGGAAGTCTCTATCTTCGGAAGAAAGACCCCGGTCGAACTCGATTATGCACAGGTAGAACCGGAATAAGACGGGGTATTAGGGGTTGGGTATCAGGTGTTAGGGTTTTAAAGGCGCGAGATGATTCTCGCGCTTTTTTTATGTGTCAATATTATTGTCATTCTGAGCGAAGCGAAGAACCCCTTGATGTCTTGCAGCGACATCCCGACACCAGACACCACCCCCTGCTGTTACACGAGCAGATGCAACCCGACCTCGCAACCCCAGCAACGAGCGGACTCAAGCGCGCGCTTATCGGTCTTTCGGCAGTCGTCGAAAGTTTTTCGTTCTATATCCTGACACTTACCCGATTCGAAGGACAGGGCCTCACTGCACAATTTTTTCGGTTCTCGACTAAAAGCGATACGATCTCGAATTTGTTGTATCTCTTTACGCTTGCAATGCTTTTTCGTGCATTCAGAAAACCCGAGATCATCAGTATGCGCCGCACGATCACGCTGACGATTTTGGCCACCATTATCATGGTTGTCACACTTGAAGCACGAAATTTCGAAGCGGGCGAATTCCCGCGCATTGCTTCGATACTGTATCTCACCTGCCGCGCGCTCTTTCTGGCGCTGCTCGTGCCGAGGCGCGAATACGACCTTACACATCTTGCCGGTATCGCCCAGGTAATCCGCAATGCCGTACTCGTACTTCTCGGTTCGATCGTCGTTGCATTCGTATTCTCGTTCACGTATACCGTCACGTCCGATTATAACGAATTGAAAATATTCGATGCCGATGCAGGCGTTGTGCTCGGCGCGGCAGTCTGGCATGGCGGCGGCGAACATCCGAGTCCTACGCTCAAAGAACGCATCAACGTAGCTGAAGACTTGATCAAACGCGGCATCGTGCCGAAGCTTGTCGTCACCGGCTCGAACGCCACGGGTGAAAAACCGGAAGCGGAAATTGCAAAGGCACAGCTGCTTGCCAGCGGCATCGAAGAAAATCGTATCGTCGCAGAAACGTCGAGCCACAGCACACTCGAACAAATATTATATCTACGAAATGAATTGGTGACGAAGCAAGGCTGGAGGCGATTTGTCATTATCAGCGATCAGTATCATCTTGCACGCGTGATCGAAATGTGCAAGTTCAACGGCATCGACGCTATCGGCACGCCGTCGAATATCCGGCAGACGGTATTCGATCTTGCTTATTATCGTCTGCGCGAAAGCGTCGCGCTGCTGGCGTATTGGATTTTGGGAAAATAGCAGAATATCTTTGGCATCGTCATTCCGAATGGAGCGAAGCGAAATGAGGAATCTATTCAATAAGAATTAATCCTTTTTTATTTTAACAATGAATAATGAATAATTTTTATCGAACAGATTCCCCTCTCCGTCTGCCGTTCCCTTCGATCACGTCAGACTCCGCTCGGAATCACCACACTTCCATATATCACCTCACTTCCTATCGCCGAACCGAAGCATCGTACGATTCGTTTTAAAAGTCTCGAAAGAAACGGCGGCTGTATGTATTCCGCTAAGTACTTTATTTAACTCATCTAACACGTAAAAATTGCCGATGTCCGTAGCCACATCCGCCAAGAAAACTTCAACAGCCGTCAACGGCTCTCAACAATCTACTTCCAATGGTAAACCGACTGATTCAATGACCGAACAACCGGAGCTTTTCGATCTCTTCCGCAAATTCGATCACGAACAAGTTGTGTTCTGCTCGGATAAAGCTTCCGGACTCAAGGCGATCATTGGCATTCATAACACGACGCTCGGTCCGGCGCTCGGCGGTGTGAGAATGTGGTCGTATGCCAGTAACGCCGATGCGCTCAACGATGTGCTTCGCCTCTCACGCGGAATGACGTATAAAGCGGCGGCGGCAGGGTTGAAT
>DASQGZ010000053.1:0-10808 GCA_035632315.1 Kapaibacterium sp. (SeqCode)
TAATACGAAACCGATACTTGAACCGGCAATATGAGATTTGCCAGAAACGAAAATCTGCCCCCCATACAAAATCCGATCGTACCGATCTTGCCTTGTTCGACATTATTTTGATTTCTCAGCCAATCATACGCTGCATGCGCATCGGCGGTTTGTCCTTCAACAGTCATCGCCGAAGAATGCGGACGAATAGCATCAAAATCGGTGTAACTGAATTCGGATCCTGCTGCGGCAGTACGGTGAAACATTTCGGGTGCGATACTGACATATCCGGCTTCAGCAAGCCGATCGCAGATATTTCGAATATGAGAGTTGACGCCAAATGCCTCCTGAAAAACGATTATTCCTGGATGAACGGCAGAATCATCCGGCATCGTAACGTATGCGCCCATCGTCGTACCGTCGCTGACGGTGAGTACAACCTGTTGGTGACGCACTGACATTATTCTAATTCTTTATATTGTTTTTTAAATGAGAACAGCGGCACCGAGACGCTTTGGTGGCCGGTTGAATCGAAATAGAGAAACCATACGTGATCATATTTCAGAAATTCTCGGAACACATCGGTCTTTGCTTCTTTTGTCTTACCGATGATATAACCGTCTTTGATTCGTGCAGTACAAAATTCAGAATTGCAATCGATAAATCCGATTGACGATGCTGACGATGTATCCGGTTCGACACCGAATTTCCCATCTTTTCGCACAGTCTTTGAAAACATAAAATACAGACCGTTCTCTTTTTTTGCAGGAGATGGCACCATTATGGAAATAACATCGGGACGGTCGGTGCCTTTCATTTTTGCGACCGTAAGCGTGAGATAGGCAATGCTGTCGCCGCGTTGAAACGGTACGTCAAGATACATCAGCGCACCTTTCTCGACTTTCTGAACATCCCAAGTGAATGACTTTGCTGCAGAATCTGCAAGCGCCTTGATATGCTCATTGCTTTGCTGAGCATACGACTCGCAAACGGAAGAAATAGAAAATGCAAAAACAAAAAAGATATACAGGGAGAATATTTTTCGCGCCATCAGTTATTACTAAAATTATTACCCACGATCATTTTGTGATATACACCATTTTATTGACAAGCCTGCCACCGGATGTTGTTTCGAGCGTATAATAATAAACGCCGCTGGAAACTGCTGCGCCGCTTGCATCGGTACCGTCCCAGAATACATCCTGTTCGCCACCAATTTGAGCAGTATGATCGACGAGTGTCCTGACAATAGAACCGCGTGAATTATAAATGTTCATCGTGACGACGTCGTCATCCGGAAGTTCATAATGAATGCGCGTACTGCCAAGGCCGGTCGCAGAGGCAACGAACGGATTCGGAAAATTCTGATCGAGACGCAGACCAGATGCAGAACCGTACGATACATCAACCATATTCGAATAATGGAACGAGCCGTCGAGGTCAACTTCTTTCAATTGATAGATGTAATGACCGGACGAAAGCGCGGTATCGAGGAAGCTATAACTTTTTTCCGTCGTCGAATTACCCGCCCCATTAACGAACGCAACATCGACGAACGGCTGATAATTAAAACTGCGTTCGACCCAAAACCCCGAACTATTGACCTCGCTGTCGGTACGCCAGGAAAGTTGAGTGCCTTTGGAAGTTTTTGTCGCCGTGAACGTTGTAAATTCTACCGGAAGAATATTCGTATTCGCTTCCCAGAGGCTTCGCCCGTGCGTGCCGACGCGGATCGTTTTGCCATTTGCGTGAACCTGCACATCGAAACATGCCGCAAGCCCAATGCCGGAGCCAGCGATAGACCATTTCTGTCCGCCATCGATCGTATAATAGATCCCATTATTTGTTGCGGCGTACCACACCATGCTCGGGCTTGTAGAATCGATCGCGACGCAATTCACAGGTACCCCGGGAAGCGCATAGCCTATTGAACCGGAAACATTCGCCCAACTCGTTCCCCCGTTCGTCGTTAGCATCACTCTTGAAGTATTACTCGACGAAGCATTGAGCGCAATGAGCGCGAAGTTTGCATCCGTAGGATGGCAAGCAATATAATTGATCGACACACCCGGAATGCCGGTAGATTTATCGAGCCACGTCGTTCCGCCGTCGGCAGTATATTTTACTTTCCCGCCGTCAAGGCCAAGCATATATACATTTGAATTTGAGGACGAAAGACCGATACAATTAACGAACGAACTTCCGAATGTCGGCGAAACAGATACCCAGCTCGCGCCGCTATTAACAGTTTTCCAAAGCATCGTGCGACCGGTAAAGAGCGTCGTATGGTTTTTCGGCGCCATTTGAAACGGCGTGTCCCAAGATGAGTTCGCTTCGAAGTTCGAGCCGTTGGCAGAAGAAAAATTATTTCCGCCGTCGGTGGTCTTGTACAGATCGCCTTGCGGACCTTCGACATAATAGATATTGGAATTCGTCGGATCGACGATCGGCTGGAAGCCGTCCCCGCCAAAAACTGCGACCGGCGATTGGCCAGAAACGGTGCGCCAAACACCTTCGTCCTGAAAACCGGCATACGTTTTTTTGTTGTCGTTCGCGTCAAGACCGATATGATAGCATCGCATCGAATTCATCCCATTCGAACGATACGACCAGTTCTGTCCGGCATCGGTCGAACGATACACACCTCCGTCGGTCCCGATCCAAACGATGCGTGAATTCGTCGGGTCGATCGCGATCGACTGATTATCGACATGGACGAACGAATGCGTGTTGTAATCACTGTACGACTGCCACGACGCGCCGCCATCGAATGAACGGTATGCTTCAATGCCGCCAATGTAGATCGTATCGTTCGGGTTTGTACCGGGCGCGACTGCGAGATACAGATCGTACCAACCTTGTGCACCGGAACCGACATTAAAAATAGAACTTGGTACCGTATTCAATTTCGAGAATGAGCTGCCGGAATTCGTTGAGACAAATAATCCTGCTCCGGAAAGATCGCCGTTCGGGTTTGCCATAAAGCAATAGACGTGAGACTTATCCGATGATGCAATTGCAAGCGCCGCTTTGCCGATAGACGAAGCGGAAGGTAAACTGCTTGAATTGATCTTCGCCCATGTCTGTCCGTCGTCGATCGATTTATAGATCCCGCATTCGCTTGCCGTGCCGCCGGGATTATTTCCTTCGACGAAATACATAATAAGACTTCCTGAGATCGTTTGAGCACTCGTCACATCCCAGATCACACCTTGCGCAGTGCCGCTCGTCGGAAACACTTTTGTAAAACTTGATCCGCCATTTGTCGAACGATAGAGGCCTCGATTGGCCGCATCATCACTTGCAGCAAAAACGATATTCGAATTTGACGGATGCACGAGCACTTTATTGACAGTCTTTGCAAATGTCGAAGTCGCAATGTGACTCCAGGATGCGCCACCATCGGTCGATTTATACAAACCCGTCCCGCCGAGCGCATCAACAGCGACTGCCGGATCGCCCGATCCGACATAGAGCGTATCGGGATGTTCGGGATCGACAGCGATTGTCGAGAGCGCAAGATCGGGAATGACATTATCGGTGAGCTGCACCCACGACGAGCCGGCATTCGTTGTTTTCCACACACCTCCGGCAGCGCCGCCGGCGTAGATCGTATTTCCGCTGGTCGGATGAAATGCAAGTGCTTTTGTGCAGCCGGCAATATTGGACGGCCCGATATTTACCCATGCGTCTGCAAATACTTGCTGCTTGCTGTTTTGAACTTTGGGTGATTTTCCTGCATCTCGAAAAAGATCAGCTTTTGCTTGTTCGAATCCGGCCGATCGCAATGCCGGGTCGTACGTGCCATCAATTGTCGCACGATGGCTAAACTCATAGAGAATGCGCGAAAATTCATCACTGCGGCGAATTGATTCCGGAAGCGAATTCAACACGCCAAACACCCCGTCATTTCTCGGGGATGAAATTGGGGAGGAAAGAAATTCATTTTCTCCATGAAGAGCCGATTGCGCAATAACTTCGCGCACAGGAAACAATACACAGCAGCACACAAGCAAAAGAATTACGCGTATCCTCATAAGAGATCTTACATTATATGCTCATCTATATATAATAACACAGATTTCACCAAAACGATGTTTCATTCGATTTCGCTCGGGAATTGTGAAAAGCGATTTTCGGCGGTTTCGTTTCAGAATCTATCCTGCCCCCAGCTTCGTTCGTTAGTTCTTATAAGACGACACGCATTCAAATGGCAAAGCGAACGACACAATTTGACAGTGAGCCGACACTCGGCGCAGAGCTTGATGCCCCGCGCGACCGGTTCGCGCCGCTTGCCGAGCGAATGCGCCCAAATTCGATCGACGAGATCGCCGGGCAGGAACATCTTCTCGGGCCCGGAAAGCCACTGCGCTTAATGGCCAATTCAGGTGTTCTGCATTCTATGATCTTATGGGGGCCGCCTGGAACAGGAAAGACAACGATCGCGCGGGCGCTCGCAAAAAAAACGGGCGCGGCGTTCTTTGCGCTTTCTGCCGTCTCATCGGGCGTTAAAGAACTTCGCGATGCGCTTGAAGAAGCGCGTCGTGCGAATGTCAGGACAAAAAAGCGAAGCATCTTATTCATCGATGAAATTCATCGCTTCTCAAAATCGCAGCAGGATGCCCTGCTCGGCGCTGTTGAAGACGGCACTGTAACACTCATCGGCGCAACAACTGAAAATCCGTCGTTCGAAGTAATCTCGCCTCTGCTTTCTCGTGCTCGTGTTTATGTTCTCGAAACGCTCAGTGCCGATTCACTGAAAGCTCTTTTACAGCACGCAACTACTGTAGATATCGAACTCAAAGAATCGAAGATCGTATTCGACGACGCGGCATTAAATGCACTACTCGCTCTTTCTGGCGGTGATGCGCGAAAGATGCTTTCGGCGCTCGAACTTGCCGTTTCGCTCGCACAGAAAAAAGCTGACGGAAGCATTTCTATCTCCCAAGAAACGATCGAGAATGCCGTCGGCCGTAAGGCATCGCGCTACGATAAAGGCGGCGAGATGCATTATGACATTATCAGCGCATTTATCAAGTCGATGCGAAACTCCGATCCGAATGCTGCGATCTATTGGCTTGCACGAATGATCGATGCCGGAGAAGATCCGGAATTCATTGCACGAAGAATGGTAATTCTCTCTTCAGAAGATATCGGCAATGCCGACCCGATGGCTCTCGTACTGGCGACAAGCTGCTGGGATGCCATTCGCGCTGTCGGCTGGCCAGAATCGCAGTTGATTTTTTCTCAGACCGTTGCGTATCTTGCGTCTGCCCCAAAATCGAATGCCGCAACTATTGCAATTGGCAAAGCGATGCAAGATGTCCATGCAAATCCCGATCTGCCCGTTCCGTTGCATATCAGAAACGCGCCGACAAAACTAATGAAAGAACTCGGCTACGGCAAAGGGTATAAATATGCTCACTCCGAGGAAGGCGCACATGCCGAAATGAACTGCCTGCCGGAAGAGTTAGCCGATAGGGTTTATTACGATCCGACCGAATATGGAAAGGAAAAAGAGATCAAAGAGAGATTGAAAAAGATCGAGCCGGGGAAGTATAAATAGTCATCATTGAACAATATTATTGACAGCTAGCATCACTCTAACCTCGCAATTTTCTTTTGCAGGAGTTTTTTTTCGTAAACCGAGTCCGTCAGATTCAGTGCTTCGGTAAAATATTTGTAAGCATTTTCTGTATCATTCAGTCGAGAATAAAATTCTCCTTTTGCTGCCGGGAGCAGAAAATAATCGTGAAGCAGGTTCAGGTTTTCTATCGTGTCGATGGCTGCCAATCCTGCTTTTGGTCCTTTGAGTTCACTGATCGCGATGGAGCGGTTAAGCGCTGTGACCGGGGAGCGATTCTTGTCATATAATTTATTATACAGCACAACGATCTGCGCCCAATCGGTTTCGCGTGAACTCCGTGCTGTCGCGTGCACCGATGCAATCGCTGCTTCGATGTGATACGTTGTTAATTCATCGCCGCTTGCAGAACGATCGAGATATTCCAGCCCTCGCGCAATGAACCGCTCGTCCCATTTCGAACGATCTTGTTCGTCGAGCAGCAGAATATTCCCGCTTTCGTCGATCCTTGACGAAAGGCGGGCGAGGTGAAACATCATCAGCGCCGAAAGCGCGTACACCTGCGGCAGCGCTGTCCGCTCGTTCTCCGTGAGCATCAACGTCAGACGCAGCGCTTCTTCGGCAAGATCTTTTCGGATGAGTTCGTCCGACGATGCCGAGCTGTATCCTTCGTTAAATAGCAAATAGAGTGCCTGTAATACTCCATCAAGCCGATCTTCCAAATGAACCTCGCTCGGAAGTTCGAGCGCGATCTGTTCTTCCCGAAAGACCTGCTTGCCCCGATAAATTCTTTTTTGAATGACTTCATCGTTCGTGATGAATGCCGATGCGATCTCGCGCACGCCAAATCCGCACAGCGTTTTCAGGATCATCGCTACCTGCGTCTCTTGCGAGATCGACGGATGACAGCAGACAAACATCATCCGAAGCTGATCGTCCTGAATTTCCGATTTTGAAAAGAGTTCGTGCAAGGTAGGAATAACCGAATACTCCGATTTCAATAAATAAGCGATCTCATCGTTCAGATTATTTTTCAATCGTTCTCGCCGTACAATATCGAGCGCTTTATTCTTTGCAACGGTGTAGAGCCAGCCGCTCGGATTCTCCGGGATGCCACGAAAGCGCCATTGCTCAAGCGCTTTCAATAACGTATCCTGAACGACATCTTCGACAAGATCGATATTGTGCGGACCGAAGACCCTCGTTAAAACGGAAACCATCTTTCCCGACTCTCGCCGGAAAAGATGGCTCACTTCATCTTGTATTCTGCCTTCAGTCTGCATGGCAGAACAACACGGATATTACATCGCGAGTTGTTTGACCTCGCGTATCTCGACACTCTTGCCATAGACAAAGTGCGGACAATCCTTGGCGATCTCGGTTGCTTCGTCGAGATCCTTCGCTTTGATAAGTAAATATCCGCCGACGATCTCTTTACCTTCGATGAACGGTCCGTCGGTCACTTTTTTTGCTTTCTCGCGAAGTACTCTGCCGCTATCGGCAAGCGGCTGCCCGCCCGAAAGATGTCCTTTTGCCTCAAGCGACTCAATCCATGTTTTCCATTGCATCATATGAGCACCCCAGGCTTCGGGATCGTTCTTCGCCGCAATGCGTGCTTCGTCTCCGCCGCGTAAAAGATATAAATATTCATTCATTGTCGTAATTGGTTTTGTTAACAGTTAAAACATCTTTTCAGCCTAAAGACGAACCATGTTTTGAAAGCGGACAAATTATTTTTGTCGGTCCGTGATCACATCATCGAATTGATCTCGCGCACCTCGACGCTCCCGACAATATCGAGGATCGGGCAGCCTTTGGCAAGCTCGGACGCTTCTTTGAGATCATTTGCACGAATATGCAAATAGCCGTTAATAATATCTTTGCCTTCGATAAATGGGCCGTCAGTCATAAAGCGTTCAGCGCCGGATATAACGCTGCCACCCATTGCCAGCGGCTGGCCGCCGACATATTTGCCGCTCGAAGCAAGCGATTCCATCCAGGTCTTCCACTTGAGCATGTGCTGTTCCCACGCTTCTGGACCTGCTTTTTTCTCCATCTCATGCGGATCTTCGCCGCCGCGAAATAAATACAGATATTCTTTCATTATCGTAAAATTAATTAGTGAATTTTCTTCCCCTTTGACAAGACGAACGATCTGGTAAAATCGGACAAATTATTTTAAAATAACTTTAATGACTGTCATTTTGAGGCAACAAACATTCATAAAGCGACTTTTCCCCATTTTTTCTGGTTACAAAAAGATGTAATTCCCGTACTTCAAATTGGTGAAACGGATACTAATACTTGCAATCCCCATCCTGTTCATTTGTAGTGCCTTGCGGGCACAGCCGATGACCGAGGACGAGTTCGCGCAAAAATATAAAGTGGCTCGTGTCTATGAAGAAACGCGCGATCTTAACAATGCCCTGCGCCTATATCAAGATCTGTATAAAATTCATCCCGAGCGCCGCGACGTTGCCGATGGCTATGTACGAACGCTCTATGCACTGAAGAAATTTTCCGACGCCGAGGCCATCCTCAGCGAGCGATTAAGCCGTGAATCGGCGGACGCGGGAGATCTGTATTTGCTCATCGGTAAAGTCCGCGCTCAGCTTGGGAAAAAAACCGAAGCGCTCGATGCATTCACAAAAGCAGCCGATACACCCGGAATCTACGACCAGTATATTTCAACCACGAATGCCGCTAACGCAATGGTGGACGTCGGTTACAATGAAGAAGCGCTCGCATTATTGCAATCGCATCGTCATAATACGCAAGAAGCAGACTATTATTCCGACAAGATCGCCGAGCTGCTCTTCAAAATAAATCGTTACGACGAGGGTACCGACGAATATCTTGCTCTGGTTCGAGCGAACGACCAGTGGCTTCACCAAATCGAAAGCCGCCTCTCCGCATTTACGATCGATACAAACTCCCGTCGTTCGATCATCAAAACGGTCATATCGCATATCGATACGAACAAAGCCACGGTGTCTGAATTACAGCTGCTCGGCTGGTGCTATGGCGAATTGAAAGATTACTGGGACGCGCTCGATGTCGAACTCATCGTCGATCGCAAAAGCTCGAACACCGCGACCGGGATCGAGCTCGTGAGATTTGCCGACCGTGCGCTCGCCGAAGGCGCCTACCAAGCAGCCGCTCGCGCATACGATGAAGCGACTGCGCGGCTGAGAACAAATTATCCAAACTCGCAAATATTATTTGCAGCCGGTCTCGGTGCGATCAAGGCAAAACAGGCATACGTGATGCAGCAAAAACCGCCGAGCACGAATGACCTGCACAATCTCGTAAATTCATATACCACGTTTGCCGCACAAACACCGGGTAATGATATTGCAATGCCTGCTCTGATCGGCGCGGCCGAGATCGAATTAAAGCAGCTGCACGATCCTGCGAAAGCAAAAGAAATTTATGAACAAGTGATCGCGCGCGGTCATTCGGCGAGCGAGCCGGTCGTTGCGACATATTTTTCGCTCGAAGAAACATCGCTCGAAATGGCAAACATTCCGCAAGCGCGGCTCTATCTCGACCGCCTTGAAACGCTTCTTCGCCAGCATGACCGCCCATCCGATGCCGAGCCGATGCGCCACATCGAACTCGAACGCGGACGAATGGATTACTTCGAAGGCAATTTTGATACGGCACTGACAAAACTGACGATCGTTGCCGCAATTTCAGCAAGCGATTTTGCTAACGACGCGATCGCGTTGAAGTCGCTCATCGAAGAGAACCGAGAAGGCTCATCCGATGCGGCAATGAAAGTGTTTGCAAAAGCTGACCTCTTAAGTCTCGGTTCGGATATACCTGCCGCACTATCCGGATTTAAATCGATTCGCGAGACATTTCCGAAAGCTGCCATTGCCGATGAAGCGACACTTCGCGCTGCCGATCTAATGGTGAAAACAAATAAGCCGGCCGATGCTGTCGCGCTTCTCGAAGAAATGCAGGAAAAAATGACGGACAGCCCGCTGCTCGACCGTGCCGCCTTTCGTGAAGCCGAGATCACCGAACGCGAACTAAGTATGAAAGATAAAGCCTTAAAACTCTACGAAGATTTTCTTGCCCGATACCCCAAGTCATCGTTCTGTACCGAAGCCCGCCAACGAGCAAGGAAATTGCGAGGGGACGTATTTTAATTGTACTCATTTTGTCTATCGGGCAGTTCTTTCTCCGTAATTTCGCAGATTCATAAATCATATTTTATATTAGAATGAAAAGTTTAATTGTTATTCTTGCTGCTATCGGACTTGCTTCGTGCAGCTCGTACAATCCCGGATCTTCAAACTCCGCATCATCTACGCCACAAGTCGTTACTTCATCTACGGGTCTGCAATATGTCGATTTAGTCGTCGGCAAAGGCGAGATGCCAAAGGCAGGGCAGACGGTCACCGTGAATTATACGGGACGGCTGACCGATTCGACGATCTTCGATTCGAATATGCTCGAAAAATTCGGACACGTTTCGGCATTCAGTTTCACGCTCGGACAGCATCAAGTTATTGCTGGTTGGGATGAAGGACTCTCGACAATGCACGTCGGAGGCAAACGAAAATTGATTATTCCCCCGAATCTTGCGTATGGCGATCGCGCAGTCGGTGGTGTGATCCCGGCAAAATCAACGCTCGTCTTCGATGTAGAGTTGGTGAGTGTGAAATAAACAACCACCCCAACCCCCTCCTTCACAAGGAGCGGTTTATTTTAATATGCCCGTCACCCAGCACACCGAACAGCATTTCACCGCAGGCGAGACTGTCCGAGATATTGTCATCGGAATGTCAGATGGCCTGACCGTTCCTTTTGCATTAGCTGCAGGGCTTTCCGGTGCAGTAGATACTTCGGCGATTATTATTACGGCGGGTCTTGCTGAGATCGCTGCCGGTTCGATCGCGATGGGTCTTGGCGGTTACCTTGCCGCGCGCAGCGACGCCGAGCATTACGAGAGCGAGCGGAAAAAAGAATACCAGGAAGTCGAGCGCATACCGGATGTAGAAAAACGCGAAGTGACGGAAGTGTTCGAAGCATATGGGATCACGCCTGCCGAAAGCGCTCACGTCGTCGAGGCGCTTTCTCGCGATCACGATAAATGGGTGGATTTTATGATGCGCTTCGAGCTTGGCCTCGAAAAAGTCGCGCCAAAGCGAGCACGAAATTCAGCTGCAACGATCGCGATCTCGTATGTTGTCGGCGGGCTCATCCCGCTCTCGCCGTATATTTTTATTTCGTC
>DASQGZ010000054.1:0-16362 GCA_035632315.1 Kapaibacterium sp. (SeqCode)
CAAAAATACTCTTGCTTTTTGGTAGAACGGGCGCATATCACGGACGTCGGCAAATAATTCTGCACCTTCGGTCGAAGCGACAAGCCGGCGAAGTTCAGAGTTCGGATCTTTCCCGGCGATCCAAAGCTTCGTCTGGGGCGAATGCTCGCGAATCGCCGGGTAGATCCCTTTTACAATTTCTTCAGCCATCAGCCGGTTATGATAAATGCCGAGATGCCCGCTAAAGAGCACCGCATTCTCACGTTCGCCGTCATAAAATTCAAATTCATCTGCATCGACACCGTTCGTTAGTATCGCCGTGCGGAGTGCGGGGTCGATCGCTTTCACTCGTTCCTCGTCAGGAGTGGCAACGAATGTCGTCACCGAAAATTTCTTTATCATCTCAGGTTCGAAGCTTCGAAGTCTGATCGCATCAATGCGGCGAACGAAATACTCGAGGCTGAATGAGAATTTCTTCGTTGCTCGCTCGTCGGCAAGAAGCCGGGAGTCTTCTGCAATGAGCATTTTCTGCACACCAGTCACTGTTTCAAGATATGGTGCCGTGCGCATAAAGAAACCGATCACAAGATCATAGTTCGCAGATGAAAGCGCTTTTTCGACTGCATTTTTCATCGCACGAGATTCATAATACGCGATCTCGATCGGCGTTGACGAAAACAAACTGCCAAGAATTCGAGCGCCGGATGAGATCTTATGAAATGGAACGACAACCACAGAACGAAGGAATGAATGAAGATGATCGAGAGATTCAGCCGTTGCAGTGTTCCATTGGTCGAGCGTAATAAGATCGACGTCTGCAATGGTCGAAAGATGGCGAAGCAAATGATAACTCTTCACACGGTCGCCGCCGGAAAGCGGATACGGAAAGCGATACGTCAGGAATAAAATCTTCCTGCGCACGTTATTTTTTTCGTTGTAAATGCCGCTTCTTGAGGCGGGTTGCATTACCTGTTCGATTCCTCTCTTGTTCGTTGCCAAAGTCGCCCTCTATCAAAAAGTAACTTCTGACAAAACAAACGACGGGTCAGAAATTATTGGCTATTCGGCTGATGTACGAAGAAAACAGTATCAAACAGTCAGTTTTAGAAGCGGTAATTAGTGAGCTAAGAGGTTCAAATTCAGTAACTTACCCAACCGCCTCCCCTCTTAGATGCCTTGCGGTAGGATTACAAATATAACACATTTTTCTGGGTAGTGCAAATTTTCGTCTCTGCTCAGTGGAGTGGATTTGCATGTACAAATCGTTCTGCATCGATCGCAGCCGTGCAACCCGATCCGGCAGCGGTCACCGCTTGACGATACACGTGGTCCTGGCAATCCCCGCATGCGAAGACGCCGGCAATATTCGTATAGCTCGATTTGCCTTGCGTGATGAGATAGCCCGTCTCGTCCATATCGAGAATATTTTTAAATAAATATGTATTCGGCTCGTGTCCGATCGCAACGAAGAGACCGCTTGTTGCAACTTCGGTAATGCTTCCGTCCTTCGTACTTTTTATTTTTGCACCGGTTACGGTCTTTCGTCCGAGGTTATCGGTCACACCGAGCACATCAACGACTTCAGCATTGAGCATCCACTTGATCTTCGGATTTGCTTTCGCGCGCTCGTGCATAATTTCTGAAGAACGAAATTCTTCGCGGCGATGAACGAGCGTGACGCTCGAACAGAAATTCGTCAGGTAATTCGCTTCCTCCATTGCAGTGTCGCCGCCGCCGACGACAAGCACATCTTGATTTTTAAAAAAGAATCCGTCACACGTTGCGCACGCGCTGACGCCATAGCCCATATATGTTCGCTCTGAGTCAAGCCCGAGCAGCTTTGCACGAGCGCCGGTTGCGATGATGATCGACTCCGATTGAAATGATTTATCTCCTGTCCAGACAGTGAACGGACGTTTCGAAAAATCTATTTTCGTGACTGTATCGAACCGGCAATCGGCGCCAAAACGCTGTGCCTGTTTGCGGAAAATATTCATCATTTCAGGTCCCATCACGCCGTGCTCGAAACCCGGATAATTCTCGACTTCCGTCGTGATCGTGAGCTGTCCGCCTGGCTGATCGCCTTCGAAAACAAGCGGCCTCATATTTGCGCGAGCAGTGTATAAGGCTGCCGTGAGACCTGCCGGTCCCGACCCGATTATGATAACTTTTTCCATCGATTATTTCTTCTCGGTATTGCGAAGTAGTGCCCGCACATTGCGTTGTAATCCTGCGAGCTTGGTACGCTTGATAGGTGAATTCTTAAAGCGACGAGAAAACTCTTCTTGCTGCATTGAGAGAATCGCGCCGGTCGTTAAACAATTATTTTCTTCTCGTGGTGCGAACGCCTGCAAAGAAGATTTCTTCGCAAAACGATTCCACGGGCAGACATCCTGGCAAATGTCGCAGCCGAACAGCCAGCCGTCAAGTTTGCCGTCGAACTCATCCGGTATCTCGTGCTCCGGCTTCAGTTCGATCGTCAGATACGGAATGCACTTCGTCGCATCGAGCTGATACGGGGCCGTGATCGCTTGCGTCGGGCATGCATCTATGCAACGATCGCATGTTCCGCACATATCGGTTGCGGGCGGATCGGGTTCAAGATCAAGCGAGAGAATTATTTCCGCAAGAAATACCCATGAGCCGACCTCACGCGTGATGACATTCGTATGCTTGCCGATCCAACCGATGCCTGCACGTTCGGCAACAGCTTTATCCATGATCGGCCCCGTATCGACATAATACCTTCCTTCTACGTCGGGAACGAGCAATTTGATTCTCGACATCAGGTCATCAAGCATTGAGCGCATGACATCGTGATAATCTTCGCCCCACGCGTATCGTGAGATTTTCAGATACGGCGGCCCGGGCGTTGGTTCGGGATGATAGTAATTGAGCGAAAGCGCGAGAATGCTTTTTGCCGATGGAAGAATTTCACGGACATCACGACGTTTCTCACCTGAACGCTCGAGATAACTCATATAGCCGTGAGCACCGCTTTCGACCCATGCTTCAAATCTCGCAGCTTCTTCCGTAAATGGTTCTGCCCGTGTAACACCTGCCGTCGTAAAACCTACATCACATGCAAGCTGCTTGACTGCGCGCGTCAGTTCCGATCTGTCCATCGTAAGTTATCCACCCACCGGGACTGTTTTAAATCCTCGTTCCGTCGCTTCGACACTGACCAGTGCATCAATCGGATCGTGTTCGAGAAAGAGAAGCCATTTTTCTTCATACATCCGAGGGACATATTTTTTTTTCTCTTCAAGTGTTGTTAACGGGAAATTGTCATAGCCCATAATATATGGAAAGTTAATATGCGCTTTGGTCGGAACGAGATCGGCACAAAAAAATAACTGTGTTTTTCCGTCAGTAATAAGCGGTAGCTGTTGCATTTTGGTGTGCCCGTTAAAAATATGCAAGTGAATACCGGGAAATAACTCACACGGGCCATCAACTTCAACGATCATCCCATCGGATGCGAGCGGTTCCCAATCATTCTTCATAAAACTAGCGCGGTCTTTTTCGGTCGGATTGCGCGCCCACGTCAAATGTTCTTTTTGAAAATAATATTTCGCGTTCGGGAATGTCGGTTCGAGTTTGCCGTCGGATGTTTGTGTCACTGCACCGCCGCAATGATCGAAGTGGCAATGGGTTTGAATAACATCGGTGATATCTTCCGGTTTTAAGCCGGCATTCGCAAGCGAAGAGACGAGCGTGCCGTTCGCATTGTCGTATTTATAGATCGAACGAAGCTTGTTGTCGTACTTATCGCCCATTCCCGTATCGACAAGAATATTTTTTCCATCGCCTTGAATAAGCAGAACGCGCATCGCCATCGAAATGCGATTTTGTTCGTCGGGCGGGTTCGATCTGCTCCAGAGATTTTTCGGCACAACGCCGAACATCGCGCCGCCATCAAGCGCAAAATTACCCGTTTCGATCGAACGAAGTTTGTATGGGCCGATCGCAAGTTGCATTGATCGCATTAAAAGAAGAAGGTAATAAAACAATGACCGCTGTCAGTTCGTCCCGACTCAAATGAATTTATCGCTGAACACACTGCTGGTGCGGCTATGGGTTTTTACTTTGATCGAGGCGAACAATAACGGCATGGCGATATTCTTCCGGGATATTCTCTTCACTGCTTCGAGGAATAATATGAATATCGGCAGCCAGTTCCGGACGGTGCTTTAGTTCACTTACGATCCGCTCCGCTACGGTCGAACCCGTTTTCGAGGCATTTTCATCTGAATGAGGAGGGTTTTCAACAGAGATATGCGCACCCTTCCTGATCTCGGTAAGCAACTTTTCGATCATCAGATCGGAGTATTTTGCTTCGTTTCCCAACTTTGCTGCGACTGAAAGAAATACAAAAATAAATTTTTCGCGTTCGGTAATATTTTTTTGCTGCTGGGTTCGGCTCGGCAGCAGCAATGTATCATCCGAGACAACCCGCTGTCCGGTGAAGTCGGTAGCCGTGAGCGTAGCGACCAGAGGAGCAGGATCAACTTGGTGTTCGTCGTCAACACTTGAATCGCCGGCAAGATCAAAATCAGCGATAGCGGTTTCATCGGTTGCATCGGCGCTTGAAAAGCGCGCGAGCGTTTTGGCATTTTGTGCTACAACAATATCCCACGAGCTTAGACCTGCATCGGCGATGATCATTTTCTCAATGCCTAAGTGCGGAATGTGGTAGCTGCGCTCTATCCACTGTGTCGGGACAGGCGCACAGGCTGATTCCCCGCTGACCTCGACCACATTGGCCGGATCATGTGCAGGTGTGATCATTGCGACAGAACCAGTATGCTGCCGCTGTGAACTACCCCACACGTCAGAAAAATAATTATTTACTTGAACGAACCTGTTATATGCAGTCGCCTGTAAGACTCCGTCGCCGTAGTCAGCTCGTAATTTTATTGTCATCAGTGAATCTTTCGAAAGCCGGTATCCGATGATATTCAATTGTTGCTTGGCAAATTCAGGAAGACCCCCTCGAGCTAATTTTGAAAACGAAAAATGCGAAGCCTCATTTTGGGAATACAGTGCATATCTCTGTGAGATCGAAGTGCTATCCGGTTCAAACAGAATCTCAGGTGGCATTTCAGTATATTGCCGGTAATATGTGTTATACCCCGCAACTTCTATCGGGGTGTGAGCGTCCGTTCGTATTCCGTTCTTTGTGAAATGAATTTGCGATGTGAGTTTTGGCGTCACTGGGTCGTGACGTGTCAATACAGTATCGATCTTAACGATCTTCGGTGCTTCGGGCACGGGAATCGGAACAAGTGAAAACGAAATTCCCGTACTGAAGGCTTTCGATGAAACCGATGAGATCGCTCCGAGATCAACTCTGCTATACAGACGCGGCTCGAACGCAAGCGAGTTCGAGAGCGCAATTCGAAATAATAAACTTGCTTCGATGCCGGCATGAAGGCTTGAGGAAGCGATCGTATCGCCGCCGGCAAATTTTTGTGACGTCCCACCCTGCGGGAATCTTGCTCCGAACGGTGAATTAATATATTCGATGCCGGTGATGCTTCGCGATAATTCAATGCTCGTCCACGGACCGACGCCTATGCCGATATTGCCGAACGAAAATTCCAGCGGCAACAAAAGATCGAGCGTCTGCAGCGTCGATGTGACTTCGAAATGATTGACTGTTTCGATCGTAAAGTTCTGGGCGTCAAATTCGGATGAAGGGTATGTTTGTGATTTGAACTTTCCGAGTCCGATGCGATATTCGATCGCGGGTGAAAATCCGATGCCGCTTGTAAAGAGATCGGGCATTTGCAGCGATGCTCCAAATCCGAAAGTATGATTATAGCTCGAACCCTCTCCGCCGGTGCCGAAATGATTAATGATACCGGGAGTACGCTCGATGCTTAGCGGATAGCCATATTCGTACGTTATAACAGGCTCGACACGGATAGTTTGTGAAAATCCGTTCGTCCCAACGACGAACGTCGCCAACGAAATGAACATAAAGACACGAACCAAAACTATATATTCTTTGGGTCGATGCAAGTGCCATTAAACCGAAAAAATTGCAAGTCGGTTTAACGGACAACATCAAAAGCCGGTCGCCTTGTTAACACAAGACGACCGGCTCTTCAGATAAATGATGACGATGAAATTCGTTCGAACTACTGCTTTTCCTGCAAACTCACAACGTCGATCGAAGCCCAGCTTTCATTCCCTAACCCGGAAACGAGCGTTGAAACATCAATCTCGAAATTGGCATAGTCTGCATCCGCAGTCCAATCAGCTGTAACCACATGAGTCCAGACATCCATTTTTGTCGAAGTAAATTTGCCCATGACTGAGACATTTCCCGGCGAAGGTGACCAATGCATGCCGCCAGGCATCGCATTGAATGCAACACACCGAATGATGACATACTGCTGATTATGGAAATCCTGATTGTTCGAATTCGATCTGGTATAGAAACTTACATGATATGTATGGCCTTGTTTGATCGGCGTCGAAAGCGGCTGCCAGATCGCATTGCCATCGTCAACCGTTCCCCAAAGGTACGCATAACCCGGAATGCTGTCCTGTCCATTACCGGAACTGAATCTCGGACTCCCGTATGCCACATCCCACGGCGGGAATGTAGTGTTATCAATATATCCGGGACCCTGTACCGTCGTCCGGAAGCTCGGATTTGTAATTGTATTCGTGCCATAGGTCGCTGGTCCGCCGCCCGTCGAAGTATCGACCGGAGTCGTTGTCGTATCGCCAAGCCAGCCGCCGGCAGTAAAGAGCATCATGATATCAGCCGGCAAGAGCGCTTTCGAATATATTCTGATATCGTCGATCACACCGGTGAAAAAACCGGATGACGTGCGGTCTTTTCCGATGAACAGATATGCCGAATTATTTTTGTTGGCATAGAACGTTGTCAATGGAAAGCTTGCTTCGAGCGAGCCGTCGATGAACAATGCGGCAAGCGTGTTCGCCTCAACTGAGACAGAGATCAAGTGCCACTTATTGTCGTTCACGCTGGAAGTGCTTCGCATCGCCGGATTGCGGTCGCCCGAAATCGTTGCAAGTACTTTACCATCTTTATCCATTCCAAGCGCATAACCGGGGAGTGCCCCTGTGACCGGGCCTTTCGAAATGATACCGCGGTATGTTGATGCCGTATCGGCTGTTTTAATCCATACGGAAACTGAAAAAGATGCAAGGCTATCAAAGTTGAGATCCGGTGCATCAATGACACTCACAAACGATGCCCCGTCAAGCTTCATCGCGCTTTGTGCACCGCCAAATCGGTCGGGGACATAATTCCCACCCTGAGCAACTCCGTCATGATGATTGCCGCTCGAATCGGCAGTATTCTGATCGAGCTTGTACCATGCGACGAGCCCTGACGAACTGGTCGTCGGTGCCGGCGGCAATGAATCCTTGCACGCGGAAAGCCCAAGCGCCGCAAGTAATAAGATGGAAAGAGTAATTTTTTTCATTTGTCTGTCTTTCACAACAATAGAATCACAATAATAGAATGCATAAGAGGCCGCTCCCGCGCGGTACAACGGACAAAACGACCATCCAACAAACGCAAAGACGATTATTCGGTTCAAATCCTTACACAGACAAATAATTATTTATTTCCCCGTATGGTTGTAAGGTTCTGCCTATCCGATCCGTCTTTTCATAATAGAAAGGCGCTGTCTCGGACAGATCCCGACAGCTACGCGTGACTCTTGAGCACATAAAACACGAGGAAACGGAACTCCTACACAAAGTTTTTGCCGGAGACGATGGCGCATTTCATTTACTCTATGCGCGGTACAACAAAAAGTTGACGATCTTCGCCGCAAAGATGCTCTGCTCCAGAGAGCGAGCGAACGATTTGGCGCAGGAAGTTTGGATGAGAGTGATCGAACAACGGAAAAAGCCGCAGGAGATCGAACATGTCGGCGCATATCTCTTCCGTATTGCGAGAAACCTCTCGCTCGATGCGATCAGAAAAGATCGGGGCCATACTCCCCTCGACGACGTTGCAGAAGAACAACATCCGTCGGCGGCTACATCCGGCGAGCGAACAGAACTCGAGGAGATCGTTTTGCTTGCACTCGATAGTCTCTCCCCCGACGATAAAGAGCTGCTCGTGATGCATACGTATCTCGGCTATGGTTATGATGAGATCGCCGAGATGCAGTCCAAATCACCCGAGGCGATCTGGACACGCGCTTCGAGGGCGAGAACAAAGTTGCGAACGATCGTGCAAGCAGAAGCCGCACGGCTGAACATCGAAATAATAACTGACAGAAAGCAAACAACGATAAAACGCGAACGACAAACAGTGTAGAGATGCAAGACCGTGATCTGAATATCATCCGCTACCGAAGCGGCGTAATGACCAAAATCGAATCGGCAGAGTTCAAACACGAACTCGGCGCCGATTCCCGATTGCGTTTTGCTTTCAATACCGATGAATTTATTGACAACGTTTTTCAAGCCGATCGTGAATCATTTGAACAGGACGAATCCATCCCGACAGTACCCGGAGCGCCCCTAATCGAAGAACTTGCTGCAACTGCCGCACCGGTGTCCCATCACCGCACCATTTATTATATCGTTGGCGCCACAGCGTTTATTCTCGCGCTGCTCTTATTCTTATTTTCAAGATCAGGACAAGAATCCGCAGGTTCATCTTCACAGCCATCAAAGCAATCACTACCGCAGACATCTTCACAGCCTCCTGTCATTCAAACTCCGGTGAACACCGATAGATCGGTCAGCAAACAAACTCTACCCGCACCTGCGGCCGCTAAATCAGCAAGACCTGAGAAACTCGATCTTGATAAAGGCATCGAACCTGCAAATATGTATGTCGATCCGAAGGGTCATGCTCATTTCGATAAGTAAATAGGCTCCGCGGTACTGTCTTAAATCATTAGTCTTATAAACATGAAAGCACCTCGGCTCTGTTTGCCGCTTACACTAGATAATTCGGTAATCAACTGTTTATATCTGGGCTATATTCGCTTCATTTTTTCGTAATTTTGTGATGATAATTTTGCGGCGTTACATTTAATACCAGTAATGCCCATGAATACTTTTGCCAATTTTCGTCTGCTCCCCTTCAAGATGTTTTTCTCATTTGCGATCATAGCAGCAATATCGTTCGGTTGCAGCAGTTGCTCGAAGGATGCAACGACGACAACCCCAACGGCGACCGGCATCAATAAAGTCGGTCACGTCATTGTGATCTATATGGAGAACCACAGCTTCGATAATCTCTACGGAGAATTCCCTGGGGTGAATGGTTTATCGAACGCAACTGCGGCTCAATATACACAGATAGATACAGCAACCGGGCTTGCGTACTCGACTCTCCCATGGTCGGATACAGTGCACTTCAAACCGACTCCGTCGCTTGCAAATAAGCCGTTTGAAATTGGTGCAATGGTGCCGCCCGGACAAAAAACGAATGATCTCGTCCATCGCTATTACCAAGAACAAAATCAGATCGATGGCGGCAAAATGGATAAATTCGCAGCCATCAGCGATGCGAAGGGGCTTTCAATGGGATATTATCACACTGCGCAGCTTCCTATGTATTCGATCGCACAGCAATATACAGTGTGCGATAATTTTTACCATAGTGCATTCGGCGGGTCATTCCTGAATCATATCTGGCTTATTGCAGCACAAACCCCATTGTGGGCGGGTGCGCCAAGTTCCATACTTACGATTCTCGATAGTAAAAATAACCCAACCGCGGGTCATGACAAGAATTGCACACCTGATGGTTATGTTATCAACACGTCTTATTCGGTTAATAGCCCCCACCCCAATTTCGTTTCTTCTTCTGTTCTAATGCCGAATCTTACTTTCCCGACAATTGGGGATCGTCTCAATGATAAAGGGGTCTCCTGGGCATGGTACAGCGGAAAGTGGAACACAATGCTTTCAGGCGGGGCATCCGCCGATTCCGCCCTGTTCCAATTTCATCACCAACCATTCATCTACTTTGCGAATTACGCCGATGGTACACAAGCTAAAAAAGATCATCTTAAGGATGAAACAGATTTCGATGCTGCGGTGGCGAATGGAACACTACCGGCTGTATCATTCCTAAAGCCCTATGGTATTGACAACGAACATCCCGGATATACAGATGTTATTACCGGTGACACCTATCTTGCCGCAAAGATAAACACCATTAAAGCCAGCCCGATCTGGAATGATTGCGTCATTATCATTACCTACGACGAGCATGGAGGGTTCTGGGATCATGTTGCGCCCCCGGTTATTGATAAATGGGGACCGGGTTCTCGTGTGCCGGGGATCATCATTTCGCCGTTCGCGAAGACCGGATTTGTTGACCACACACAATACGAAACGGTTTCGATCCTTTCATTCATCGAAAAACGTTGGGGTTTGCAAACGCTCGGATCGCGTGATGCCGCAGCGAACCCGTTTTCGAATGCGTTTAATTTCTAAAGTGTCAGTGTGAATAGTCCCTTCTCGGTAGGAAGGGAAATTAAATGGGGGAAACAATGCCGGTTCTGGGGAGCCGGCATTGTCGTTTTAATATCGTGTACTATTAGAACAACACATAGCTGATCCCGATCGCGAGGCCTTCTTTAATTTGTGTCCTCGGAGTGACAATACGGTCGTTAATGAGGCTAACGATCAGACTCGTAGAAATATATTTACTGACTTTCGCCGTCAGCGCATTATCCCAATGCACAATGATCTGATCGAGCGTTTTGAACGGAGCGAACAGTTGCAGCTTCGACGAGAGAAGTACCGTGCTGTCGATCGGTTGCGAAAGTTCGGTGATCGATTCGAGACCTCCTTCGATCTTTGTTTTTTCTATCTCAGGAGTACTCGGGTCGTCGCTATACACATTATAATTTTTCGTAAATGTTTCTCGCAACCCGACGCCAAGCCGTGTCTTGAGCGTTGTTGTCGGCTGATACCCGACGCCGACCGATTGCGTGATGTACGCGGGGTCTAAAAAGTCGGATACGGCAGTCTTGCTGGTATCTCCATATTTATAGCCGGTAGAGAATTGCGACAGAAATGTAACGCTGGCATACGGATTGACATACGTACCGACTTTATAGGTCAGCACCGAACCAATGTCGATCTTATCGTCGGTCTTTCGCAGCCCCAGATTACCAAGCCGCGCCTGGCCAAACGCAAAATTGTAGGTTATCGTCCAGTTCGTGTTTTCGAGATCCTGCGCCGATTTACCGGCCACCAGAAATACATACGAGAGCGCATTATCGCCTCCCTGAGCCCAATTCGTGAATGACACCTGCGAAAGATTCAGCGTTGCAGCTAAATTATGCTGCCAGCCATATTTTACAGAATCGGTCTGTGCATCTGCACACTGTGACCCGAACAACACAATAACTAGTAGAAGAATGGATTTGCGAAGCATAGGATTATCAAAAGATAGTCAATTGAAAAAAATAAATTCCACGAGAAAAAAAACCGAGCCGCTCGCAGAACACGATGGGCTCGGGTCACGAAGAGTCTTGAAAACGAGAACGAGCTTACTTCGAACGAAGTGCGTCGCGGATCTGAGTCAAGAGTACTTCCTCGTTCGACGGCGCCGCTGGTGCGGCTGGTGCGGCTTCTTCTTTTTTACGCATTCCGTTGACCATTTTGATCAACATAAATATACAGAATGCGACAATCACGAAACTGATGATCGTATTAATGAATGCGCCATACCTCAAGAGCACTGCCGGTTTATCGCCGACCGCATCTTTCAGCGTAATCGCCAGTTTCGAAAAATCTATCCCGCTCAGCAGCAGACCGATCGGCGGCATGATCACATCCTCAACGAGCGACGAAACCACTTTCCCGAATGCTGCGCCAATGATAACGCCGACTGCCAGATCGATCACACTGCCCTTACTGGCGAATTCTTTGAATTCTTTCATCATGCCCATAGATACATATCCTCAATTAAATGAATAGTGAAAACGATGAAGCATCCGATCACAGGAGGCTGCTCCGCAAAAGAGCAACCTCTATAACTGTGAACGGATAGAACTTATTTGGTTCTTGCGAACTCGATACGGCGGTTCTTCTGCTTATTTGCCGGCGTATCGTTCGGCGCGATCGGGCTGTCCGGTCCGAAGCCTTTGGTCGTCATACGGCTCGCGGCAATTCCGCGATCAACTAACCACTGCTTCACCGATTTCGCGCGCTCTTCGGAAAGCTTCACATTCTTATCGTGCTTGCCTGAGTTATCGGTATGGCCGCGAATCTCGACCTCGACCTCCGGATGGTTCTGGAGTGTCTTGAGCGCTTTATTGAGCGGTACTTCCGAAGATGAACGGATCGTCGCTTTATTGACATCGAACTCAATGCCTTCGAGTACGATCGTGCTGCCTGCTTTGCTGAGATCAATTTCGTCCTTCGGCGTTTCTTTGACCACATCGTCAGAAGGATCGAGCGGATTTGTACCGCGCTTGACCTCGACGCCGTCCCATACCGAACCACCGTCGGTATCCGGATTCAGCGGATCCGTATGATATTTCAAGACTTCTTCACCGTCGGTCAGGCCGTCGCCGTCGGTATCTTTATTCAGCGGATTCGTATGATACTTCAGGACTTCTTCGCCATCGGTCAGGCCGTCGCCGTCGGTATCTTTATTGAGCGGATCGGTGTGATACTTCAGGACTTCTTCGCCGTCTGTTAATCCGTCACCATCGGTATCTTTATTCAGCGGGTCGGTGTGATACTTCAGGACTTCATCGCCATCGGTTAATCCGTCACCATCGGTATCTTTATTGAGCGGATCGGTGTGATACTTCAGGACTTCCTCGCCGTCATTGAGGCCGTCGCCGTCGGTATCTTTATTAAGCGGATTCGTGTGGTATTTATTTACTTCATCGCCGTCATTGAGGCCGTCGCCGTCGGTATCCGGATTATGAGGGTCTGTACCTAGTGCGCGTTCTTGTTCGTCTGTCAAGCCATCGCCGTCGGAATCAAGGTTTCCGTTATAAAATTGATACATCACCCCGATCATCCCATGCCACCATCCGTCGTTGCGGCCGTCGTGCGCATCGTTGAGGTCGTCAGTGAACGACGGATTGCCGCCGATCGACAACTCAATTCCCCAATTATTGCTAAGCTTATGATAAAGCCCAGCTCCGAGCGGAATAAAAAGCGCAACGCCGCTTTGTTTGCCATCAATAGCTTTGTTGATCGGCTCTTGCGTATCGTTCCAACTGACGCCACCAATACCGACATAGATATACGGCGACCAATCAACGGACGTAACCGGGCTTAGCCGGACACGAACGTCGAACGGTATCATTGTCACCTTATAATCGGAAAATCCAGACGGTGGATTAGCACCGGAGTTCTGAACAAAGCCAACACCGATTTCGGGTGTTATCTGATCTCCCCAGCCCCGAAGCCATGCAAGATAAATGCGACCCATCGGCCCCAGTGCTTTATTCTGAGATTCATTGACTCCGAACGATGCGCCGCCACCTAACCCTAACGCCCAAACTGGTTCGTTTTGCGCGTACGTTTTAGCTGTAAAAAGAGTGCAAAAAGCAAATAATATCAATATATACCGTTTCATAAGAATATGTAAATAAATGTGAAAGTCTGTTATCTGTGTCGTTTTGGTCGAACATTACTGTAGCAACTAAAAAAACAGCGTAATTCAAAGGCGCTTCGGTAGTAGTGTGGCCGTCATACTATCCAAAGCTGTTGGTCGGGAAACATATATTTGCTTATGTTCCGAAACAAATATAATACTTTTTGAGGAAGATACCTACAGTTTTATTATTTCATATTATATAATATGAAATAATAAAACAGCTACCGGTGCTTCGTCGAATAGTCATCCTTCGGGTCAAGCGGATTTGTGCCTCGTCGGACTTCTTCGCCGTCGGAAACCCCGCCGCCGTCAGTATCCTTTTTCAGAGGATCGGTACGATACTTCTTTACTTCATCTCCGTCACTGAGCCCATCACCATCGGTATCTGGATTCAACGGGTCGGTGTGATATATTTTTATCTCGTCGTAATCGGACAATCCATCGCCATCGGTATCCGCTTTTAGTGGATCGGTGTGATATATATGTACTTCATCGCCATCACTGAGTCCGTCACCATCGGTATCCGGATTCAATGGGTTCGTATGATAGACTTTCACTTCGTCGCCGTCGTTTAGTCCGTCATGATCTGAATCCGGATCGTGCGGATTCGTCCCGTACAGATGCTCCTCGGCATTCGAGAGACCGTCGTCGTCAGGATCGTCGTCGCGTTTTGTGAAATGATAGATCACCCCGACTGCCGCTTGCCACCATCCGTCGCTTTTGCCATCGTGTACATCGTTCAAATTATCAGTTAACGACGGGTTCCAGCCTGCTGATAATTCGAGCGACCAATGTTCATTGAAACGGTGAGTAATCCCGCCGCCAAGTGGAAAGAATAATGCAACACCGCTTGGCTTGCCATCAGCCGCTTTGTTCGGCGCCTCGAGACTTGAATTCCAACTGACAAGCCCGATGCCGAGATAAACGAACGGCGATACTACCGAAGTGGCTGACGGTGAAATGCGAAATCGAAGATCGATCGGGAACATCGAAGTTCTATAATCAGAGTACCCCTTCGGATTCGAACCTGAATTGTTCGCGACCCCAATACCAAACTCAGGACTAATATATTGATTGATCCCGTGCAGCCACAACACTGATAGATGAAATGCCGGACCGAGTGTCTGATTTACCGATTCATTAATGCCGTAGGACGGTCCGCCGTTCAAACAAATCGACAGCGGAGCAGTCGCCTGTTGCGTCCGGGCATCAGATGCTGCAAGAGATAAAATTATGATCAGAAAAAGCCTGCTTCGTCGCATTCCAAGGATCGGTAAACATCTATATACACACTGACTTGTCATAAAACAGAAAAGCATAGCCGAACGACTATGCTTTTCGAAATTCAAAACACAGCATTCTTTAGCGCTTGCGACCCGGATCGACCTCGTCGAGCCAAGCGACTTTTGCTTCGAGCTGCTCTTTTGGCTCGACCCAGTTAGGATCGGGCAAACAGCAATCGACCGGACAGACTGCCGCACACTGAGGTTCGTCATGGAAGCCGACACACTCGGTGCATTTATCCGGTACGATATAAAAATAATCCGCCGAGAAAAAGCCGACTGCGCCGCTCGGCGTCGGGTCGTTTGCACCGTATGACTGGCCTGCCAGATTCCAATTCGCACCGCCTTCATAAATGGCCGTGTTCGGACATTCCGGTTCGCAAGCCCCGCAATTGATACACTCGGTCGTGATCATGATCGCCATAAAAAAACTCCTCTTTGTAAAATAATTAAAATCCGATAGACTACAAAATTACGAAGAAATGAACCTGACTTCGGGAAAATAAACCGGATCGACTTCGTAACGAGCGTCTTTCTCGGCCATTAAACACGCGCCGGCGTAACAGCGTTCAAGGCCTTCGCGAAATGACGAAAGATCAATACCCATATAATCATCCGGATATTTCGTCAGTTTATCGAGTGACTTTTGGTACTGGCTGATCGCGCCGGTCGTATTACCGTTCGACAAATGATAACACCCGACCGCCGCTTGTATCATCCCCTGCAGAAACAGCCGTAATTCGCCGTGAGTCTCATTCCAAAGATCTTCGAGCACATCATGCGCCTCGAAAAATTCTTTTCGGTTAATAAGACCAACTCCCATACGAAACCGCTCGTCGAATGTGTCTTCTTCCATTACTAATTCAACATACTTTTATCAAACGAAATCGCTGAAATTCATAAAAAGCGGTTTGGGGAACAGGAACGGTTCGGGAGCCGTTTTCCACGCTCCAATTAGACGTGGGGCCTATAGCTCAGTTGGTTAGAGCGTGCGCCTGATAAGCGCAAGGTCAGTGGTTCAACTCCACTTAGGCCCACTGTCAGAAAGTAAAAAGGATAAAGGAGAAAGTAAAAAAACTCTCTACTTTTTTCTTTATCCTTTCTCCTTTTGAAAATCGGGCCCATAGCTCAGTTGGTAGAGCGATTGATTTGCATTCAATAGGTCAGGAGTTCGAATCTCCTTGGGTCCACTTGGTACGAAGAAACCGATGCTGGTATTGGGTCCGGCAATATCATATTTTCACCTTTACTGCCTGACTTGTTACTTTTTCCTGGCAATTTGTGTCTAATATATAATGGGCAAATATGGTATTATTGCGGTTATCTTTGCAGTAACGTTCGGCTTTTGTTCGTGCGCGAGCGATCAAACAGGTGTTGTTCTGCAATCCGGTAATTACCCCGGCCCTGTGAGCGCCGTGATCGCGAATAATTGTCTCGGCGGAAATTGTCATACGGGTTCGACAACGCTCAATGAAAATCTCGATCTTAGTTCGTGGGACGCGATGA
>DASQGZ010000055.1:0-107681 GCA_035632315.1 Kapaibacterium sp. (SeqCode)
ACACTACACCACAGATTATTTTTACGATAACACAAAGCGCGGGCTGCTCAAAGAAATGACCCAGACGATCGGCAAGAAATATGCCATTCTCGAAACGAAGCCGATCGACTTTATGACGAAGCATCCGAATCTCTATAAGCAACTCAAAGACGACCCGGCGATGGTCGCAAAAATGGATTCGATAGAGAAGATGATTTCTGCACGCGGAGGATTTTACTACATTAAAAAAGAAAATGTTGAGAAGATCGAGTCCGGTATTCAGGACGGCGATCTGATCGGCATTACAACGAGTGTCCCCGGCATAGATTGTTCGCACACCGGCATTGCTGTCCGCGAAAAAGACGGGCGAGTTCATTTTCTGCATGCAAGTTCTGCGATGCACAAAGTAATTATTTCCGAAATGCCGCTTGCCGAATATCTGGCGAACAATTCCAAGCAAACCGGCATTATTATTTACCGACCGCAAGAAACAAAGTAATGATCTCGCGCAAGGACACCGAACATATCGCTAAGCTCGCCCGGCTTGAGTTTACCGACGCTGAATATGAGCAGCTTACCGGCGAACTTAATGATGTTATCGCTCATATCGATCAATTGAACGAGCTTGATGTAAAGAATGTCGAGCCGCTTGAGAACATTAACGAGTTGGTCGAGACAAATGTGGTTCGCGCCGATGTCGCTAAAGAATGTCTTCCCGTCGAAGAAGCGTTGAAGAATGCACCGAAAGCTGCAGACGGATTTTTCCTTGTGCCGAAAGTGATCGAACAAGTACGAAAAGAAGCGACGATTTCCTCGGAAGACGAAGAAGATTATTACGAATAGTTATTTCTTCCCGAACTCGCTGACAAGTGCTTTCGCCGCCTCATAGGCTGACAATTTCCTTTTCGAAACATCATTGAGCTGTTGCTCCAAACCATTCGTGCGTTCTGCCGTCCAAAAATTTACGCGAAGCATATCCTCTACTAACTCGATAATTCGGTCGTGCTCGCGATCTCTGCGTTTTAATTGAAGCTGGTTTGTAGTTTCGAGATGAGATCTGTGACGGTCAATTTCCGCAATAACTTCAGCAATTCCCTTCCCGGATGAAGCGATCGTTTGCACGACATCGGGAATCCATTCGTGCTCGGCGTGAGTAATGCGAAATGTGAGGATCGTTTTCAGTGCGCGAACAGCCTGCTCCGCGCCGTCGCGGTCGCTTTTATTGAGCACAAAAAAATCAGCGATCTCCATTAATCCGGATTTCATTGCCTGCACGGCATCGCCGGATTCCGGAACGAGCACAACGATCGTCGTATCTGCAGCTTTCGCAATATCAAGTTCTGATTGCCCGACGCCGACCGTCTCGAAGATCACGAGATCGAACCCTGCGGCATCCAAAATATCCGCGGCGTCTTTTGCTTTTGCAGATAACCCGCCGAGCGAACCGCGGGTTGCCATCGAGCGAACGAACACACCGTCGTTCATCGCAATCTCTTGCATTCGGATGCGGTCGCCAAGCAGTGCGCCGCCGGTGAACGGACTCGTCGGGTCGATCGCAATGATGCCAACCGTCTTACCGAGTTTGCGATAGGCTTTTGTGAGTTCGGACGTGAGTGTCGATTTCCCGGCGCCGGGCGGACCCGTGATGCCGATTCGATAGGCATTGCCAAGTTTCGGAGCAAGCTCGTGCAATAACGCTTCGGCTTGCGGAAGATCGTTCTCGACAATGCTGATCGCCTGCGCGATGGCGCGGCGATCGCGAAGAAGCACATTCGATGCAAGTGAGGGATTGCTCACGAAATGAAATTGAGAAATATTATTTTACAAAGTTACGACACAGCACAGGCTATAACTGCTTTTCGTACACGCGATACGTTTTATACCGCTCACCGTTCATCATTTCGCAGGCGCGATTCATTGCGTCATTATCGTCGAGGATCCAGCTTGCTTCACCAAATTTGTAGCCTTTGCGTTCTGCGCGTTCAATCGTTTCTCGATAGAGCATTCCGTCAATGCCGCGTCCGCGATATTCTTTTTTAATGCCGAGAATAAGAATGCGAAGCGTATCGATCGCTTTTTTCTTTGTAAACAAATTAAGAAGACCTATAGGCAGATTCATCATCCCGCGCGGGATGCTGGGTCCGGCAGCGAAAGCCTGGTTGACGTCGGGCAGTGAGAGCGCGAAGCCGATCGTCTCACCGTTATGCTCGGCAAAGAGGATCATATCCGGATCGTAAATTTGCTTTAGGTCGGCAGCGACAAAATCGAACTCTTCATCACTCAGTGGCACGAATCCCCAATTTTTCTCCCATGCCTGATTATATAAATGTTTGATGCGGCTGACCTCGCCGTCGAATTGTTTTTTGTTAAATGACCGTATCGTGATCTTCGCTCGCTGCTGCAGCTCGGTCGTCACTCGAATGAGTTTTTCCGAACGCGATGTTGCCGTCGAAAGCAGCCACGCGTAGAGATCTTTCGCTTTTTTGTAGCCGTTCGCCTCAATGAGATCGATGTAATACTTCGGATTATATGTCATCAACAGAACCGGAGGGCGTTCGAAGCCTTTGACAAGCAGTCCCATCTCATCGTTCGACGACGGATTTTCAGGACCCATCACGCTCATCATCCCCTTCGAGCGAAGAAATCCTTCGGCTTCGTGAAAGAGAGCCGTTGCGACTCGCAGATCATTGATGCACTCAAAAAAACCGAAGAAGCCGGTTTTATCTTGGTGGAATTCGTTATGATTGCGATTGATAATGGCGGCAATGCGACCGACGATTTTTCCGTCATCTTCTGCAAGAAACCACGCAACTTCACTATGTTTATAAAACGGATTTTTTACCTCGTCAATGAGCTTCATCCGGTCCATCTCGAGCGGCGGCACCCAGTTCGGATCGTCTCGGTACACATCCCACAAGAACCTGATAAATCGTAACTTATCTTGCTTCGAACTGATGCGGCGTACAGTGATCATCGTTATTTCGAAAGTGTCTCGAGCACTCCGAGGACAAGTTCGTTCGACTTTGACGTCCCGTCAACAGTTGCCGAGAATGCGTCAGAGGCTTGCACCGCTGCACCTCTGATCTTATTAAGCTGTGCCTGATACAGGTCTTCGTTCGCTTTCCCACCATGAACCATTACTCCGTCCGGTCCCGCATCAAAACCATTCGTTTGCAAAAAAATAAGCGCCGAGCGAGTAGCCATTACTTGATTCGAAAGTTTGAGCGAATATTGAACATAGAGTTTGGACTCTTCCTGAAAATTTTTGAAGAACCGATCGATCGCTTTCCAGTGTATGGTATCGCCGAGACGCGATTCAAGCAAACCGACGCTATCGGTTACACGACGAAGCATTCCGGTTGTTTTCTGCCGGAATGTCTCTAAGAATTGCTGATACTTGGAGAGCGAATTAAGATTGTCGAAGATTGATGTCGTATCCAAATGTGCCGCATCGAATGGGTGCATCTCTTCGAGACCAAGCCTGAGCGCTTGAAAGCGCACAGTATTCCCGTTAAAACCGCGTAGTGTATTATTGATAAAATTTACGGCATCGACCTTCGGATCGCCGCCGGTATTTATCTGCTGTCCAACGGCTGGCTGTGAGAGCCAAAACGCGGCAATGATTATTAAATATCGTATGCTCACCTGTTAATGACTCTTATTGGGATCGCCGTACGCTTCCTGCATTTCTTGGCTTGCCTCGATCGTCGCTTTTTGTGATGCCGCGCTTGCCGTGATCTGTTTTTTATTATTCTGATTGACAATGTCCGTCAATTCCTGATACCGTTCGTATTCTGTTTTGTCGGAAAATTGGAGTTTATCGTTAGCAATGGCAACATGAGCAGTTAACAGAAATTGCATCACGTCGGTAACTGACGCGAAGAATTTTGTAAGCGTTACGGTATATTTATCGAATGCAGTCTCGTCTTTGTGAAATGCATCGAGAAATTCCTGCATATAGGTCTGCCTATAACGGCGCGGCATTTCCATTCGCATTGCCTGAACCGAATCCTCCACTTGTGTTTTCAAATGCGAACTCAGCGAGTGATACACATCGAGATACCCTAAAAAATTCTTGATGACCGCAAGATTGCTGCGCAGTTTATCCGAATCTGCTGTTGCGAGGCCGTTGCGCATCACTACATTGACCTTGCCAAGTTCTTCGTTGAACCGTTCGGCGCGAAGATTGATCATGGACATCGTCGAGTCGATCAACCGCGACGCACGAGCATTCATTGCATCCAGCGGATCGCCATGTTGGGCACGTGCAGACGACGACACTGCAAGCAACGCCGCAACACAGAGCGCAACATACAGATATAACCGAATAATGGTGTTTGTCATATCATCATAATCGTTAAAACGTCCAGTGAAGTTTCGCTGTCGGCACATAGGCGACAAATCCACCCGGAAGCCGCTGTGTGACAAGCTCACCTTCAAGCCTGATCTTGCTGTTGTGGTCTTTGGCAAGCAGTGCGGCGTCGATAGCCGACAAAACTCTGTTGGCAAGCATCCCCCACAGGAAATAATCGGCAATGTCATATTGCAAATTCATATTTGCGCGCATATAGGCGTGGCGCTGTGCATCGGGCGAACTGGTCAGCAAATGAGATGTTTCATCTTTCCAACCCGGCGAGAACTGATCGTACTTCGAGATCAATTCATAAAATTGCTGTGTACCGCGAGTCGGAAGATTGTGCGTGAAATCCGGGAATCCGAGATAATCGAGCGTGTCCTCCGCTTGATTGATCTGTGAAAAATTATTTGGGTCGGTGACGCGAAACGGCTTACCTGTGAGTGAGAGCAGGTAATTGAGCGAGTCGGCATATTTTGATGACGACCACAGGCTGTCACCCCACGCGTGGAATGCAGTGAGTGAATCGTCACCGCGTTTATTATATACATACCGGCCGTACCATAATCCGCCCTCGATCGCTGTGAAGATGACTCCGCGCCAGATCTGGTCGCCGACGTAATATTCGCCCAGCCCCGGCAGGATCAACGAAAGGCCGGCGGCAAGCAGCCCGCTTTTTTTACCGGTCACGATCGGTTTTTCACCCTCGGTCACATTCGGCACAACTCCTTTCTCGTTATTATTTCGAACGGTCGTTTGCCAGAACTGATAATTACGAACGGTTTCGTTCGATGCAAGTTCATAACGTGTAACAGTGGTAGTATCGTCAATGAATTGCGCGTGAGCTGATGAGATGCATATAACAAGAAGCAGCATGAAGATGCTGCTTGCTTGTGAAGAAATTTGTGTCAAACGTCTCACAACAGGAGTTTCACGCAGTGCTGTAATACTTACCAATTTATGCCAAGACTGAACCGCAGCGTATTGGCAAGCGGGTGATTCGAATCGAAGGTATTAATATAGCTGAAATCGAATGTATAGACATCGTAGCGAAGCCCAGCGCCAAATGTGAGGTAGCGCCTGCCGCCGACGACCGTGCCTTCGGTGTAATACCCTGCACGAAGCGCAAGCAGCTGGTCGTACCAATATTCCGCGCCGAGCGCAAGCATCAGCGATTTGCCGGTGTTGCCGTCCCATGCCGTGACGAACGATTTGGGCAAGTTATCATAGAACAATGATGAACTATCACGATGCACTAGCAACTTTGAAATATCAAGAGCAAGCAGGATCTCGTTATATTCGTCTTTTAAAATTTTGTACGACGCGCCGACGCGAAGCTCCGTCGGCAGCGGGTCGGCCTGCTGGACATCGACATACCTCACTTTCGGACCGATATTCATGATCGTCGCACCGACAGCAAGGCGATTCGCTAACTCTTCGACATACGTGGTATCCGGCCGCCACATTGCGCTTACGTCAAAGCTGACCGAACGGCCGACACCTTTTTGCTTTTCCTGACCGACCGTCAGCGGAGAAAGCGACGACTGAATGTAGCGAACATTACCGCCGAACCCCCATTCGTTCGAGAGTTTTGTCGCATACCCGACCATCACCGAGTATTCGAACGAATGAAACTCTCCCAACGGATCGGGCGATTGCTCGGTCGTATAAATAAATTTACCGAGATTCAAAAAAGTAATGTTCGCGGCAACCGTCCCGCCGAAATTATCGACATCATTCCACTTGAATGTTGCATACTCATAGAAGAGGTCGCTGTTGAACTGTGGAAGCCACTGGGAGTGAGTGAGGTACACTTCCTTGCCTTTCTGGAACGCCAGACCTGCCGGATTCCAGTAAATAGCGTTGGCGTTATCGGCAATACCGGTCCCGACATCACCCATACCGCTGGCGCGGGCATCGGGCGAGATAAGTTGGAACGGCACAGCCGTTGTGATGATCTGGTTCACCTGAGTTTGCGCGGCGCTGCGGTTAGTCGCGAGACCCAGACCCGTCACCACAAAAAATACAAATACAATATACCGTGTCATTGATGAGATTCTCCTTAATACACTTTTTTTAATCATGCGTTACAATAAACGTCCCGCCGGATGCAGTCGCGATGCCGTTGAGACGCTGAACAGTCTGTAAACGATAGAGGTACATTCCATCTATAAGTTCTCCGCCGCCGTCGTCATTGCCGTCGAACGGGATCGTAATGACATTCGATGAAATGCTCGGCACGGAGATCGTTCGGACATGCCCGCCGATCGCATTATAGAGATCGAGCGTCACATCGACCGGGAATTCCGGAGGTGCCGGTTGTTCGAACGTAAAGGTCGCTGTCCGGCGAACCGGGTTCGGATAGATCGTCACATTAAATAATTTATACGGCGCATCGCTTGCAGCAGTGAACTGCACAGAAGCGAACGACGGATTTCCTGCGGCATCGAACGCACGAACGTTCATTGTATGCAGCCCAAGAGGCAGGTTTACCTGCTGCACAGTCGTGCCTTTTGTAAAGTCATTCGGTTGTGCTACATAGTTTGCAGCAAGATCGATCGTTCCGGCAGTAGAGTCGTCCGTCCAGCCGACGAACGAATGTCCGATACCGGACGTCGAAGTATTGAGCCCGGACTCATCGTTGACATCGACGATAAGCACCGAATTCACAGGTACGATGTCACCGGAGTGAAATGATCGTGTGCCGATATATACGGCAAGCTCCGGTCCGGTATGATCTGCATTAATACGCGTGGTATCGATGCCGAACACGCGGATATTTTGCGCAACGCCGAGCGCCGAACGGAAATTATCGGAATACCCGAGCATCTTGATCTTCGCATGAGCCGTATCGAATTTAATATCTTTCGAAACAACGAACGACACGTTGAACCTACCACTGCTTACTGTTGCCGTTCCGCTATAGAGGATTGGTCCATCAACTTGCCACGTGTCGGTGATCGGCGGTGATTCGGTGAACGTAGAAGTCGCGCTCACTTTCGACGGTGAATCGTAGAGCGTTACGTTCATCGAGCCATTAAATGTGGCGTCGAGGTCGCTGCCGTCGCATTGATTCGAAACGTGGCCGGATATTTTTAAGAGTGAGAGGGCAGAAATTGTTTGTACGGAATTGCTTTGTTCGTTGTATAGAACGCCGTTAATGCTGTCGATCGCGAAATAGCTGCGCGGAACAATCAGCCGCTGCGCCGGATCGCCAAGAATAAAATATTTGTCACGGTTCGCGGAGTTGCCGAGCGATCGGCCGTATACATACGATACGCCGATCGGCAGTGTCGAGAGCTTTGTCGTGCACGGAACGGCAAAGAGCGACTTATAGAAATCCGGTGCGAACTGGTCGCCGCCATAGACCGAGCGGCAGGTCGCCAGCAGCGCGATCGCGCCGCCATCCGGTTTTTTCAGCATTTGTACGCCGCCTGAGATCTTTGCGGCATAATCATCATAGCGGCTGAAATCGCATGTCGCCGTCGTCACGAACGCCAAGCGATTAATATTTGTAAACTTATTGATCGTTGAAGGCACTGAAAGGATCGACTCGTTCGCCCAGATCGTCGGATTACCGTGCCCGACATACGAGATCACTGCCGAACCGGAGTTGAACGCATCAACAATCGCCGCTTCCATTTCCGGTTTTCTTCTTCCGCCTGCCGAAAACACATTCGGATATGCTTGCCCATAAATTTTTATGAATGACAAACGATCTGGCGTTTCGGCAACTTCATTTTCCGTATCGGTAATATGGTAGAGCGGATCGGGACCTTTAAGATCTTCATAATAGCGGTCGTCGCAGATGAATGTCACGAGCGAACGCCATGCTCCGTTGTCGCTCGATGTTTCATACTTCGTGACTTTTGCAACGTAGTCATTCCCTTCATCCGACGTTAATACCGCAATACGGCCGATCGGAATGTCAACACCATTGTATATGCCGCGTGAATTTTCGCTGAGCTGAACATAATATCCGTCATCGGAATCGTAGGTCGGTTCGGACGAACGAAATTCTTCGACGTTAGCAGGCTGCCACCACTCATATACCGGAATGTTCACGGGCAGTGACGTCGTTCGATTCTGATAATCGACATGGCCACCCCCGAAGAGGCAGATATAGAGCGGCACCGTTCCATTATTCACTGCAGAACGCCGAACCGTAGCTTTAATGAAATCGCGGATTGATGTCGCATCGTTCGCCCCGTACCCGAACTCACGGTAAATGTCTTCGAGTGTTACGACCGCAACGCTGAGCGCGTCGGTCGCCTGCCCACCCATACGGCGCAGCTTCGCGAGAGCATTCGCCTGCGCAAGCATCGATTGCGGTGCAATAATAATTTCCTGTGCCCCTTGCGTACACACTCCCGATCTGAGCGACGGAATTGCGATCGAAGCAACGGCAGCGCTTTTTAATTCGGACGATGTAAATGCATAGAAACGCCGCAAAGAATTTGTGACGCCTTTTACTTTCAGATCGATATTATCCGATGAAGCTGTCGCAAGCCTCATCACCGATGTCGAGTTCGTCACATCCCAGATCTCGCCGTCGGTTGCATTACTAAAATTATAATGATACGCGCTCGCGTCGTTATAGAGCATAAACGGTATCTGTCCGTTTGCCAGTGTCGCCGAGCGGCGATAGAAAACCTCTGCAAAATTTAACCAGAATGCCGCCGAGAGCTCGTTATCTTCTGCCGAAAGAACAAGGGATGACGGCGCCCCGAGCGATGACGGGACGAGATATTCCATTGACCAGTTACGAGTCATATATGGTTCGCTGCCGGGTGTGATCGTGCCGCCATCTGTTATCTGCGGAAATGACTGGCCGTTGATACTGACATCGAATAAATGCGTCTGCGTTGCATGCGAGTTGAATGCCGGACGCACGACCGTCGAATCAGGCGTATATCCAGGCAGATCGGGAAGTCCGACCGTGACGGTTCTGCCGACCGGAACGGATTCGCCAACGAACTCACGGCTGATATTCGGCTCTTCAAATGTCAGTTCCGCTTCGTGAAGCGCAACCGTTTGTACTGTCGATTGATCTACTACTGCAATTGAATCACTAATGACATCCGGCTTGGTCGGAATCCGTTTCGAAGCAGGCGAACCACCGACCTTTAATAAGAAATGTCCTGCCGTCGTATATGGATTCATCAAATGATACAATCCGAACAGGCGCGAATTACCGGAGCTCGGCTGCTCATAACGCCACTCGACAGGTCCCTGCGAAAAGAATCGCACTTCTGCAAAAGAACCGTCACCGTTCGCGCGAACATCGACCGCGCATTCGTGTAGTTCACCCGTCAGGCTGTCGATCGCTTCCGGCAGCGCCCCGGCGCCATATCCATATACGGCAACTGTTGACGGATCAATATTCGTCGCTCCCGCTTTTGCAAGATCGCTTGCTGTAATACGATAAACACCTTCATCGGTCGTTGAGACAGAAAACCATTGTTCGTTCGTCGTGCTGTTCGTTTTGTATGATACGCCGGCGCTCGTAAATCCTTTCGACAACTCCGAAACTGCCGAACGATAGAGCGACATATCATCACCGTTGACGCAGAGCGAACGGAAGTATTCTTCTTCCTGTGCAGAAAATGTTTGTGCGGTCGAAACACGAGAAGCATTCGCAGTCCTGATGCGAACGACAAGATCGGTCACGAGCGTGATGCCATTTGCAACATCATACGTTACCGGATGAATAATAACACTCGTCACGAATGCCGTGCGGAGCACGCGCGGTGCAAGAACTTCCGAGATCGAAGGAGAAATGTATGTGCTGTATAATTCCGCATTTCGAATATATTGCGGAACGAGCGTTCCGTCTTTCTCACACGGCGTCGGGATAGGTGCAAGAATGCCGGCGATCTGCTTTGTTTGTTTTGAAACAATTTCTACACTCGCGGGAGAACTTTCGTCCGGCACAAGAACGCTAAGATCGAGATATGGCACAGCGGGCGAGCCGCGATGCGAAACGGGTGTTGTCGAACCGGAAAAATTGACGTTGACGTAATGCTCCGACGTAACCGGGTCGGTGACCGTCTCACTCTTAAAATCAGGGTGGATATGAAGAACGATCTCCCCAGGCGAGGAAGATATTACCTCATAGGATGAGCGCGCGATAGCCGGATCGTTCTGGGCGAACGATGCACGAGGACGAGCTGCAAACGTACAGACGAATGCAGCAGCAAGAATGCAGATGACTATGTATTTAGAATTTCTACACATAAACGAGTACCTCCAATGTAAACACCGGATGTACTTTAAACGCCTTACTCTATAATTTGATACAACCGGTGACGGATTCTTACCTCTTTTACAAGTCAGATTTGCCGCCCCGGATACCGTTTAACTGTAGAAATTCTCTATAGTCGTCCTATTTTCGGTTAAAAAGAGCATAAAAGCCCAAAAATGGGCTTTTCAACTTAATAAAAGCCTTTTCGGGGCAAAGAAGTTGCAACTTTCATCAGGCTCGCCCCACACATTGAAGACACAATCCAGTAGAAAAAGTCTCACTGTCTTGCAAAAGCCGCAACATATAAAAGACACCTGAGAATCGAAAAGTGTGACAAAAAAAAATCTTGTATGTTTACTTTACAAGTAGAAACCGTTCAATGTTATTACCAATTGTTAAAAAGTATATCCCGGCTGTTAGTAAATTACAGTCAGCATCGACAATATCTGAACTCGCTTGAAGAAATCTTATAAAAGTAGTTTGATTACTACCTTTCATATCAAAGACCTGTATCTGGCTTGACTTGATTAATGGGTATTGGATTCGTAAAAATCTTGTCGTAATAGAAGATTCCAACAATCGTTCTTTGATCTGCATGAAGTCCTTTACTTCATTTAATGCAAGTGCTCTATTTTGATAATATGTATTGATAGATGTAATTGTTTTTAGCATTGCTTGAGCACTATCTATATCAACATAGTTGTTAAATTTCAACAAGAATATTTGACTCAATAAATTCGTAGTATCCCCTATATCAGGTGCCCATTTCTGTAAAATGAACGCACCGAAATGTACCTCTACACTATCGAAATTGGCGCGGAGAACCATTTGACTTGTATCAATATCCCTCCATGTTCGCTGTATGATAGTATCAGGATTCGAGGCGGCTGAAATATTAAAAATAACTTTCTTAAACTCAATTCGAAACCATTTTGAAGCAAACCTATGGTGATAGGTTGAAGAACTATAACACGTGTCTATCATCACTGAGTCAGGATTCACATATTTATATATTGAATCATTCGGTGGAGTAATCGATGTCCAACAAGTTGGAAATTGTCCAAACCCTTCATCCACGACCGACAGTGTAAAAAAGACAGCAATAAATACCATTGTGTATCTTCGCATACTTCACTCGATTTTGTTTGTATGTTCTATGCCTACATTAATAACTCCTACTGTATGGAAAAATTACAAGAAAACTTTCATTTTCTTACCCCGGCGGCCAGCGCATTTGTCTGCCGCCGAGCAGGTGGCAATGGATATGATCGACCGATTGCCCGCCGTCGCGGTTGCAATTAAAGACAAGACGGTAGCCACTTTCATCAATTCCTTCGGCTTTTGCAATTGTTGCGGCGGCGATGACTATTTTCCCGGTCAGCTCGGCATCGGATGAATCGAGATCGTTCAGAGTCGCAATGGGACTCTTCGGCGCAATGAGAATATGTGTCGGCGCTTGCGGGTCGATGTCGCGGAAGGCGATGAGGTCGTCGTCTTCATAAACGATCGTCGCGGGAATTTCGCGGGCGATTATTTTTTCGAATATTGTCATCGCAAAGGAATGGGAATAAATGCAAAATCCGGTTTCGGGATGTTTTGCAATTTGCCGATCACGAGTCTGAAATTTGCATCGGCGCGCGAGAACGCTATGCTGGTCGTATCTTTCATCCCGTGCGCGAATGGCCCGAAATTGACCGAGTTCGTTGCGCCGACCGGCAAAACCGCCATCACACGCAGATAGGGTTCGAAATATTTCGACGGCTCTGGAAATGTAATATATCCCGCAGGGCTTTCGAGCATTTTCCCGTCCTCTCGTTCGAGCATCCCGGCTCGCGGCTGATAACGCGAAGGCATATTGAGCACGGCGTTTCTCGCATACGTATAGACCGGAGCCGTTGCCGAATACGAAATGCTCGGATAGTCGCCAATGGCTTCCGATGCAACGAATACCGAGTCGAGCACGAAGCGCACATCGACCGAACTTGTCGTTTTGTCCGGGCTTGTGCGTTCTGCCTGCACCAATTGGGACGCCTTCTCGCGTATATCGAACGCTGCTTCAGCGCCGCGATTGGTACTGAGCCCGTTCAAGATCCCGGCAACGATCATTGTAATGAAACTCAGCGATCGCAGCAGCTTATCGACTGCTCCGCGTCTGACGCCGGGTCCGCGCGAGTAGCTCGATGCGATCACAAAAAAGAACCCGAGCCAGATGAACGCGCTTGTTTCAATGCCGATCTTGATCAGAAAAAAACCGAGCAGCGAGACGACGAGCAAGATCGCCCCGGCTCCTTTTGCCGATCTCGATTGCCAGGATACTTCCTCCATCGGAAGTAAGAATGCCCGCACGAGCGAAGCAAGCGCCAGGAGCACCGCAACGCAGCTTGTCGCCATTGAAAGAATATTCGAACCCGGGAATGCCGCTTCTTTGATATGCGGTGTTACCGCCAGCGTCATCAGCACGTGGCGCATCGCTCCCCATCCGATGAATCCGCTCGAAGTGAGCATAAAGATCGGCGCCGGCGCAAGCACCCGAAGCAGCAAGACGATGCATCCGGGAATCACCAGCCCGACGACGCGATTGAAATTCGACAGCCAGCCTTGCGAGAGATGAACGCTTTTGCGTTGTTCATTGGCAACGGCAACGGTGATAAGCACCACGGCAAAAAAAGCAAGCGCATGGCACAGCGCGACGACGGCAAAGCCGATCATCAAGACATAATAGCTGCCGCTGCGCGGACTATTCTGTCGAAGAAAGAAACTCACCAGCGCAATCGCGACTGTCTCGGCAACCAGATACGGAAGCGAACCGACAAAGAACACGCCGCTCCAAACAATGACCGGCACAAGGAAATACACAAGCGCTTCGCGCACGTGTAGTGCTCGCAACAACGAGAGCATTGCAAACCCACGGCAAAAGAACCCTACGAAAACAAGCAGCAGCCGGACAACGACCTCGCCGCCAAACACAAATGACAGAAGACCAGAGACGAACGGAACAAGAACATTCGCGGCGGGAATCGGAATGATCTGCAATCCGTCTTTCGCACCGCCCGCAAGATGGAGGCGGATGGTATCCGCCTGCAAGCTCCAAAGCGACGCATCGAGCGGCAGATACTTATGAAAGAAGATCCACAGCGATTCGATCACCAGCACCAGCATCACCAGTGCCCGCGCCTGCCGCTCCCCACGCCCGATCGAATCATCTAGCATATTTGTGAATAAGTATGATCTTTACCTCTCGAAAATACGAGGTCGGAACAATATATGGTCTAAAACAACAAATTATAACTCATTTAATATAAACTACACACCTCTTTATAATTGCCCAAGCTTACAATTCTTTGAATAATAGGTTTATCGAATATTCTAACATTGAACATTATTGAATCAACCCAACTTCTCGCTCACGCTGTTCGATGCGACCGAGAAGATCTCGCGCAAATCGTGCTTTCCCCTCTTGCTCTTCGCGATGAACGTCAAGCGATGATTCCGGAGGGGTTTCGATGATCGCCGCCAGTAATTGTCGAATGAAATGAAGATCGATCGTATCCGAGATATCGAACCGCTTGCCGGTTATGAATGTAACGTAAGTGACCAATCCGCCGCTGAAAACGGAATCGAGATGCAGCATAGCACGGAAATGCTGCTTTGCGAGATCGTCTTGAGCAAGCGTACCTTCTGCCATACCGAGATAGAGATATGATCTGGGACGCATTGTATCGAGTGCGACTGCTTTTTGCAAATAGGGGATCGAATGTTCGATCTCTCGTGTGAACTTGATCATCAATCGCCCGCGTAGTTCATACCCATACGGTAGCTGCGGATGCCGAATAATAAATCCGTCGGCTTTGGCAATTGCTTCGTCGATAGACAATAATTTAAGATCACGATACAAGATCACGATGCCGTCCTCAAACTGGTCTCCCAATGTAATGCTTCGCCCGGAATGAGGCTTATCGAGCCGGATATTTTCAAACGCTTCTTCTTTGAGAATAGAATCGTCCCGTACATCGCCGATCTGAGCTACAATAGTTTGCACACCTGCTTTCACAGAAGGAGAAAGTGAATTCGCACCCGATTGAACACGATTCAATAGGTCGCTCACTTGCACCGGGCGCAGAAATACTTCTATCATTCTAATCTCAGTAAGAAGCTCATTATTAAGATCACCTCTGACATCATAGAACTTTCTCAAATTTTCAAAACCAACTTGCGTCTGATGTTTTTCAATGATCGGGGTATATGTTTCCAATAAGTCTTTGTATCTCTCGGATGACGAAGCGTCGCCAACATTAACTGCAATCCATGGTATGATCGTACATACCGCTACAACACTCAGAACCGACACAAGCGGCGTTTCATTTTGCCGAGATGTGTGTATTTGTTTATATACAAAAAATGAAAGTACAGCAATGAATATTCCGATCGATGAGCATACATCCCAGTCTCTGGCTAACCCATACTCAAAGTTTCCGCCGATAAGAAAAGCTTCGAAAAAAAAGAGATTCAGCAAAAGGAAAACGATATATGAATTGCTACGGCCGATATTCTTAAATCCATACACGAGACAACCAAGTAACAGACAGACCGGGATACCCGCGAGTAGAAGATGTTCATTTATTATATCAAGCAAATGCTGTGGCGAAAAGAGAGTGTATGCGGTTTCTGTAGTACGAAAGAGAGCAATAAACGGGCTCCCTGCGGTACCTGTAAACAACCCGAACGGATGATATTGTGCAATAAGAAAGATTGCGAGGAGTATTGGAATAGTTATCAATATAAATCTGAAAACTGAGCGCATCATATCGTCACCCAGTCTTTCTTTCTTTTTTCTTAGTGCGTAAAGAAAGAGGAAAGAGGGGATGAGTAAAAGGTTTTGCAGGTGAAAAGCAATACAGCAAAACATAATCGCAACTACCATGAAAAGTTTTGCCTGACGTCTAACAAAAAGGAAAGAAACATATAAATAAACAAGAACAAAGCTGTATTGCAGCGGGTAGGTCTCCATATACGTAAAGAAAAGCAGCGAGCCACCTGCGCACATCAACAGCAGAAATAATAGCCAATTCACCTCTTTGCCAATAGAGACCTTCCTAGCAAATTGCAGTGCAAAAAATACAAATATGACTCCGCTCAACGCACTGACTAGCGTAAATGGGAAGAAAACATTTGGCGACCCGCCTGAAAATTTCAGATAAAGAAAATAAATACCATACAGCAAATACATTACAGGTGTTGCCGTCCGCTGCGGAGTCAACGTGCCATACGCCTGAAAGTTAAACATAAACCCGCCGAACACCGAGCCATCACCGATAAAAGGCCAAGCAATTTTTACCATTGAGAATAGTATTGCACTGGCAAAAACAATCAGCATGATAAGCCATGTTTTGGGTTCTTTGGATGGATGCAAATTCTTCTTTTGATCACCGGAGAATGATTTTTCAATAATATTACTGCGGTGCTCCCCCCCCCAATAGATGATTCCTATAGACACTAATGTTAGAATAAATCCAACTGATTTTGGAAAGTAGTGGAGAATGTTGATCCCCCAAGCCTGAGGCGCAGAAAAAAATAGGAGACTCGCCCGCAACAATACAAACAGCAACAAGCCCAACAATATTGGCAATGATCCCTTCTTCACTTAAGTATCATAACCCCGCAATCATACTTTCAAATGTTTCGAATTCCATATCGAGTTTATATTTTAACTGATTCTTGTCCTTTGATTTCAAAAAACTAAACTCAATGCTATTATAGACAAATCGCTTAATATCTTTGTAGGTAAATTGTGGGTATCGCATTGCAAGTTTTACAAATTCACCCGTATGATCCGAGCGAAGAACGCCGGGATCGTCGGTGCTAATCACGATCGGAACGCCGAATTTTGCATACAGTGAGATAGGATGCGCTGAATTTTTTTCGTTAAGAATAAATTCGTTGCTCGTGAGATTTATTTCTGCGGCTATATGACGGCGAGCCATTTCACGAAGAAGCTCATAGTTATCATGTTCGTATGCGATGTCAACGCCATGCCCGATGCGCTCAGCGCCGCCATCGTGAACAGCAGAGGCAATGTGCCACGTTAATTCCTCCGGTTTTACCATACCCAGCACAAGCTCCCCAGCGTGCATCGACGTATGAACATAGGGAAATTTCGATCTAAAAAATTTGAACATCTGCATGTGAAGCCAATAATCGTTCATCGAGACGTTGGCATTTTCCGGCGCAACGATGTTAACGCCGATCACAAGACTATCCATATCGCACGATGCGAACGAGAGATAAAGCTGCGAAAAAATATCAGCAGGGGTCGAGACTCGGGTAACGTAATTTAAAAATCTGATCGTGATGAGTGAATCGCGATTGTCAGAAAATCTCGCGGCATCCCGAATTCCAACAAGACGCGTGTGGTGAATCTTGGCAAGAGAATCTGCACCAAGTTCGGCGCGCAATCGCAGAAACATTGCCTCCATCGTCTGCTTTGCGCTTGCCGCATCACGAGAAAGATTTTCAGCTTCCAGTACAGAATTATATTCCGAAAAAAACTGTGCAACCGCAGGATCGCCCGGAGGCATTGACGGACGGATAAACATCGTCTCGATATAATCGGTATGCTCGGCATTCGCTCGCTGCTTGATCTCTTGGAGCATCGATGCTTCACTACCGCCGATCGTCGGGCCGAAAAGACCGAACGTGTTAAAAAAATGCGCGTCGCTTGCGCCGTCGCACAGGCTGAAATCTTTTACCGACCACAGCCGGACAAGCCTGTCTTTGAAATACGCTCGTTTGCCGGCGCGCATCGAATCGAACGGGACGATCGAACGAATACCGCCTATTGAAGATCCGGGGGGATAGACGACAAGCGCAGATGTATCGAGAAGAAAATGATGATCCACTGCCGTATCGAAAAACGTCTCAGCATAGACCGCACCGGAGAAATGATGATGGAGATCGCCGCCCTTCGGCATCGAATGAAAAAACGTATTCAGAAGTGACTCATTATTTCTTATCGTTTCAAAATATTTTTCGGTTTTCGATGTGTACTCATCCGACTGTTGCGCAAAGGCAGCGCAGTGAAAGAATGTACATACAAAAAATGCAAGTATAGTCCGTTTCATTTTTTGGGGCAGCAAAACTGTGAAGTACAAATCTACGACATCAACGGACAGGGCCGGGTTACCCCATCATCGGAATGTGAATGTGATTCTTTATCGCAACTTCTTTTGCTTTGTCGTATCCGGCATCCTCGTGACGTATAATTCCCATTGCCGGATCGTACGTGAGGCAGCGTTCGAGGCGCTTATCGGCTTCGGGCGTACCATCGGCGACGATGACCATTCCTGCGTGGATCGAATTGCCGATCCCGACGCCGCCGCCATGATGGAGTGAAACCCACGTCGCTCCGCCGACGGCGTTCATCGCAAAATTCAGCACCGGCCAATCGGCGATCGCATCCGACCCGTCTTTCATCGCTTCGGTCTCGCGATTCGGACTGGCGACCGAGCCGCAATCAAGATGATCACGGCCGATGACGATCGGCGCTTTTACTTTACCAGTGCGGACAAGCTCGTTAAATAGCAGCCCGGCCTTTGCGCGCTCGCCCATTCCGAGCCAACAAATGCGAGCGGGCAATCCTTGAAAGTGAATATGTTTTTGCGCAAGCGGAATCCACCGATGTAAAATTTTGTCGTCGGGAAATAATTTGAGCAGCTCTCTATCGGTGGTAAAAATATCCTCCGGATCGCCGCTGAGTGCAACCCACCGGAACGGTCCCTTGCCTTCACAAAATAACGGGCGAATATATTCCGGCACGAAACCTGGAATATCAAATGCATCCACAACGCCTTCGTTCTTTGCTTCGCCGCGGATATTATTTCCATAATCGAACACGATAGAACCGTGCTTCTTCATTTCGAGCATTGCCCGAACATGTATCGCAATCGAAGCACGAGAGTGCTTAAGATATTCTTGCGGATCTTTCTCGCGAAGTATGTCAGCTTCTTCTTTCGAAAATTCTGCAGGATAATATCCGCGAAGTGGGTCGTGCGCACTTGTTTGATCGGTGACAATATCGGCGAACCATCCGCGCCGCACAAGTTCAGGATGAACTTCAGCAGCATTACCGAGCAGCGCAATCGATAACGCTGTTTTATTATTCTTTGCATCGGTGGTCCACCGAATCGCTTCATCGAGATCGGCTGTCCATTTATCACAATATCCGGTGTCTATCCGTTTTTGAATGCGGCTCATATCAACCTCGACACAAAGAATTACTGCACCTGCCATTTTGCCGGCAAGAGGCTGTGCGCCGCCCATTCCGCCGAGGCCGGCAGTAAGCACTGATCGCCCTGCGAGCATACCACCGAAATGCTGCCGCGCACATTCCATCAGGGTTTCATACGTGCCTTGCACGATACCTTGCGAGCCAATATAGATCCAACTTCCGGCAGTCATTTGGCCGAACATCGTCAGACCTTTTGCTTCGAGGCGGCGGAATTCGTCCCAGTTCGCCCATGCCGGTACGATCTGTGAATTCGAAATAATAACGCGCGGAGCATCGGGATATGTCTTGAGGACCCCGACCGGCTTGCCGGATTGCACGAGCAGCGTTTCATCGGCTTCGAGTTCTTTCAACGATGTTAAAATTACATCGAAGCATTCCCAATTACGCGCCGCCTTGCCGGAACCGCCATAGACAACAAGTTCTTCGGGGCGCTCGGCAACATCTGGATCGAGATTATTCTGGATCATCCGGTACGCTGCCTCCTGCAACCAACCTTTGCAGGACAAGGATGACCCGGTCGGCGAATGAATTTCTCGTTTCATTGATCTGATTCCTAAATCATCATTCAACATTCATTTTTTTCTACAGGTCTCCGCCAATTGGTCTGAGTACAATCTCTTCGGTCATCATTCGCTGCGGGTCGTCGAGAATATGCGCGATGGCATTTGCAATGTCTTCCGGCTGCATCATTCGTGCTCTGAGTTCACGAACTTCGTCTATGCTCCACGAGTCGGTTTCGACAGCGCCGGGCATAACAGAGATAACTTTTATTCCCTTGCTGCGAACTTCCTCGCGAAGTGCATTCGTAAAGCCAAGTGCGCCGAACTTGCTTGCTCCGTATGCCGTCCCGCCCGAAAATGCTTTCGTGCTTGCGATCGAAAGCATCTGAACGATCGTGCCTTTACCTTTGCGGATCATTTCGGGCAGTACCGCCTTTGCGCAAAGAAAATTTCCAACAAGATTCGTTTCGATCACACTGTCGAACATTTCTGTTGTCATTTCTTCGATGTCGGCGTAGGGTGAAATGCCGGCATTATTAAGAAGAATATCCGGTCCTTCACCGAATGTATGAACAATACTTTTGATTGCCCATTCGATATCCTTCTCCTTGGTCAGATCGCATTGCAATGCAGTGGCATGTCCGCCGGCTTCACGAATGCCTTCAACAAGTTCTCGAAGAATTTCTACGCGGCGAGCGCTTGCAACGACAAGCATTCCTTTTGCAGCAAGCCGGTGCGTACACGCGCGGCCAATACCGCTCGACGCTCCGGTAATCCAAACGATCGGTTGTTCCATGATTTAATTGAAAAGACTCAGAACACTTCAACCAATAAAAAAAGCGCACTCAAGTCACCCTGAGTGCGCTTCCTCATTATGAACACCAATATTATCTCGAGAGGACCAAGATTCTGGAAAGTCGTACGCCTTCGCTTTCAAGGACGTATAAGTACGTCCCGCTTGCGAATTCCGACGCATCAAAGCTTACCAAGTGCGAGCCTTCGGAGAGCCTGCCTTCGATAAGCGTCTTCAGCATTGCGCCCGAAATACTATTGAGCGTCACTTTCACTTCTGCTTCTTTCGGCATCGTGAAGCTGAAGTTCGTCAGGCCCGATGTCGGATTCGGATAATTCTGTTCGAGCGAGAAACCGGATTCGGTTGTCTGCATCGGAACACCCTGTGTGCCGGTTGTTTGCGTCCAGGTGATCTCCGGATTTGTTTCGGAGCACGGACCCGACCCTTGGAATGAAAGGTTGGCACTGTAGGTATGACTCGTCTTTGTCGGATCGTATCCGATCGTCAATTGGATATTTCCGTTCGGCGGAATGCTTGCCGCAACAGGCGGAACGATCCAATATGCGCTATCCGGCTGTGCGATGATCGGGTTACCGAGATTCCAAGTATAATTACCTGTATTATTGATCGTCACAGTGAATCTGGCATGCCCGCCTGCATTAACAGTCGGAACGGTCACGCTTGGCGCTTGAATGTTCGCACAGGCGCCAATGCCCTGCAGATTAAGCGACATGTCGCTCACGTTCGGCGACGATACGGTAAGCTTCGAATCAAGTTCGCCGCTTGCTGTAGGCGAGAAGCGGATGCAGAACATCGTCGTTTGCCCCGGCGCAACGGTCGGCGAAGAAGCCGGTGTAACAGAATAATATGTCACATCGGAGATATGTGCCGAATATATTGCCGGCACATCGCCGCAGTTGGTCACCGTGACGCACAGCGTCGAATCAGTGCTCTTCAAGACCTTTACGCTGTCAAAAAGCGGCGTACCGTTCGGGCTAAGTGATGCACAGACAAGTTCGCCGAATACTTGAACCGGTATCGCAGCGCTGATTATTTTCTCATTTGTGACTGCTGTTGCTGTCAGCGTACCCAAACGCAATCCTCGTGCCGACGGAGTCGCACAAAGTTTGAAAGCAACGTATGATTTTGCTTTGACAATCAACGGAGTCGTTACACCGGAGATCGCAAATTCAGTTGCTTGCGCGCCGGAAAAAACGAGCGATTTAACCGTGAGATCGGCAGACCCGGTATTCCAGATCGTATCGTTCTGGCAGATCTGTGTACCGATAATGGTAGAATCTAAGAGGCTGCCGCCTGATGCCGATATGGCGAGCTTGCCGTAGGGAACACCTGTCCCAGTGATGGTAACGCTTACTCTGCCTGTATCTCGACGGACATTCTCGAATGTCTTCGGGATGTTGGTTATTAATTCAAGATCAGCTTCGCGAGATCCGGCTTGTTTCGGCTTGAAGCAAACCGTGATGATCCGCGTCTTATCCGGCGGGATGATCGCCAGTTCCGGCGTCAGTAACCCAAAAATGAAATCGCCTTCTGTGCTTGTGATCACCTGATTCTTGATAATGAGCGTATCACTTCCCGGATTTGTGATGGTCAATTGAGCACACACGCTATCACCGACCGCTGTCGAATCAAAGCGAAGCGGGTTCGGCGAGACAGTGATCTTCGGAATGACACCGACAGCCCCAAGCGTCAGTGTTTGTGTGCCGTTGATCGCATTGCTGACAATGTTAAGCGTTGCATCATGGAAACCCTCCATTGTCGGTATATACTGTACCCGAAGAGTATCAATCATTCCGGCCGGAATAGGCTGCGGAAGATGGGATACCCTGTATTCGCCCGGATTATTCCCGACAATATTTTGTGTCGCAGGACTGACGACGAGCGATCCCGCTCCGGTATTCTCCACTAATACAGATTGTTCGAGTGTATCTCCCAACGTCGTTCGGGTTTGGAAAAACATTTTCGTTGTCGTGTTATGAGGGCCGACGGGTATAAGCGTGATGAGCGGAGCAAGGCCGATCCCGGTCAGGTTTACCGAGATATTCGGATAATTATCTGATCCGTTATTAACGATCAGTTTTGCTGAGCGCGGACCATTAATCGTCGGTACAAATTCCACACACACATTGACCGATGATTCCGGTTCGATCGAGGTCGGAGTCTCTCCGACGATCACGAAATCTGAGGGATTCAGCCCTCCGATCGAGAGCGACGATATCGGAACCGGTGCAATGGTCGGATTTGTGATCGTAATACATTGCTGGCTAGACTGCTGGCCAATAATGACACTGCCGAAGTCGATGTTTCCGGGGGCATAGGCTATATTCTGCGGCTGGACTGCCGTGATGACGACATTATCGATCGCAACATTTCCGCCGCTGCAATTCCAATACGCCTGAGCGAAGAACACTGCTCGAAACGTCGAGCCAATATATGAACTTGGCACGTTCAACTTGTAATGGCGCCAGCTGCTTGCCGATACATCCGGGTCGTAGAGCTGCTCATAGCTTCCCGTATTATCAAACGTAAAATAATCGGATGTATACGAAAGATCGAGCATCGTCGGATTGTTGAAGAAACCGAAATCGCCGGAATTCCCGTCATCAGGATATACTTGGAATTGAGCACCGCCTTCGCCGTTCCAGCTGACATTGCTGAGGTCATTTCCATTGTATTCCATATAAACATCGAACTCGACTGTTACCTTGTCGGTGTTCGCGTTATATGCTGTCAGGTCGAGCGTTGGTGAATAGATATAATCGTAGTTACAATTCCAGATATCAAAGACCCACGAGCCGTTATAGCCGCCGGCTCCGTTGCCGGACCAGTAGCTATAGCCATAGCCATTATTCACAGAATAACTACTCCAATCCCCGGGTGGAATATACCCTTCGGAAAAGTCTTCCGATACAAGTGTTGTGTTAATGGTCGCCGATGCTTGCGAGGCGAACAAAAACAACAAGGATACAAAAAGCGCGCAGAAGAGAATTACTCTACTGTTCATACGTAATATTGTGTTCATAACAGTCAATGATTGAAAATTAAACTTCTCAATTGTTCAAGGCTCAGAAAGACGGTACAAAACATTACCGTCTTACGGACTACATCAGGGACACATCGAACATCCGGGGGGAATGGATACCCGACATACAATATGATCTCCGCGCATCAATCTGCTTCTTAAGGCATTGATGATCGAGAGACCCCTATTTTATTACCGCAAAGGATATAACCATACCCTTATTGGATAGGTTAAAAACATTTTGAGTCCCAAATAGTTACACGATAAGATGTAAATAAATAAAAAATTAATGTTTGGGTAATAAAAAAACCCCATTTTCGAAGGAAAACGGGGTTTGTGTTATAACAAACATCCTCAGCCCATTTCTTCCTGGGCGCGTTTTTGGCGGCGAACCGCACGCTGGAGTTTCATCTTATGAACGATAGACGGCTTCTCGTATGACATCCGTCTGCGAAACTCCCGAAGAATTCCGGCGCGTTCGTATTTCTTTTTGAAACGACGCAGTGCGCGATCGATCGGTTCGTTGTCTTGAATGATGATTCCTACCACTACTACTAATCCCTCCTTTACGGGTGATACAATTATTTATGATAATACAAAATTTTCGAGTAATTTCTTCTCGCCCATCTTGTCAAAATTGACAATAATAGCGTGACGCCCGCTCCCGGTCACTTCTTTCGAAACGACAGAACCGATGTCGTCCCACTCTTTATGATAGACAGCCTCACCTATTGCATATATACGCTGAGGCGTATAGGGTGTACATTCTGATGCCGAAAGATTCGCATGCGGCTTCGGCTTATCGTCGAGCATTGCCGCAAGATTGACGAGCATCGTGTTATGACACTTCGTGCATCTTACCCACAGATTATCCGACTGGCGCTCGCCGGTTATCGGATCGATCGGCTGCGGAGCTTCGCCTGCAGCTTGTGTCCGCGCTTCACCAACGATCTCTTTACGGGCTGTCTTTGTGCAATCGGAGCACAACAGCAATCCCGTAATATATTTCATTCGCCGGCGCGTACGGCCTCTGACCGTCCGTTTCGGCTTTTCTGCAGTTGCTGTTGTTGTTTTTGCCACGACTCGCTGAAACTATTGTATATTTGTCCAACATCTTTTCGGCACAATCGTCGCACGAAGACGATACTCGCTCTGCCACATCACTGAGCAGAGAAGAATGTTTTGCCTCAAAGTTATCCACAAGGATAGGAATACAAATATACGAATTTTTTTGCCCAAGTGCAAGAAATTCGGGATTTTACCTACCCTTGCCGGTGCACACATCTAATACACCTTATTCTTTATACGTATAAATTACAATAGGTTACAGACACTAATTTCCCCAATCCCTCGGGTAACGGAAGTCCACATTTATCGTTCGTCCACCCAGCTTTGCGATGACGGGTGTCATTCGCTTATATTGTGACTTACGTACCATTGCACGTATTTTTTCAACAAAATTTTTCTCGAAGCCGCGAGCGAATAATTCATCGTCAGATTCACGTTCGTCAACCATATAATATAAAACTCTGTCGGCATCGCGTAAACTGAATCCCATTTCACCTTCATCGGTTTGTCCTGCCCAAAGATCTGCCGTCGGCGCTTTTTTAATAACGGATTCTGGCACGCCGAGTACTTGGGATAATTGCCGGACTTGCGTTTTATAAAGGTCGCCGATCGGATTGATCGCGCTTGCATTATCGCCGAACTGAGTCGTATAGCCGAGCAGTCCTTCGGTTTTGTTCGATGTGCCGAGCACCAACGCAGAATTTTTTGCCGAACGGTCGTACAAAACAATCATTCGCTCGCGGGCCATCACATTACCACGGCGGAGATTGTTCATATCGGGATTTTCTGCAAAGAACGGTTCGACCATCGGCGTGATCTCTACGGTCTCGCTCGAACAGCCGAGTTTGCTGGTAACGAGATCTGCATCCGATACACTTGCTTCGCTCGATAAGCGGTATGGCATCTTGACACAATGCACATTTTCTTTTCCTAACGCACGCACTGCAAGAAATGCCGATAGCGCAGAGTCGATGCCGCCGGAAAGGCCAAGAACAACACGACGAAAACCTGCACGACGCACTTCATCCCGTAAAAAAGTATCTATGACGGTAAACGTTTCGCCAACAGGTAATTCGAGAGGATCGCGGACGCCAGGATTCATCGCGGTTATGAAAGCAGTGCGAGACCTTGACGAAGAAGCTTCACGCCCGCAGTGATATCATCGTCGGATGCGGCGAACGAAAGTCGGACATGTTTTGGATCTCCAAACGCATCGCCGGATACAAGTGCTAACCCTTGGGTTTCGAGCAAATATTCGCATAGATCGAATGCTCCGGAAATGACGGAGCCGTTCGCGGTCTTACACCCGATATAATTTGAAATATCGAAAAAAATGTAGAACGCACCTTTCGGCTTGGTAAATGAGATCCCCGGGATCTCAGAAAGTAATTTGACCGCAAGATCGCGCCGGCGTTCGAACGCTTGACGCATCATTTCGACGGAGTCCTGCGGCCCGCCGAGCGCTTCGACTGCCGCCTTCTGGCTGATCGAGCTCGGATGCGATACTGCCTGCGATTGCAGGCGGATCATTGCGTCGATCACCCAATTCGGTCCGGTTGCAAAGCCAAGCCTCCAGCCGGTCATCGCGTAGGCTTTTGATAAGCCATTGACGGTGATGACCTGAGCTGCGATCTCATCGAACGCACCCAGAGAATAATGCTTGCGGCCATCATACAGAAGCTTCTCGTATAATTCATCAACCATCACCATCAACCCGTGTTCTTTTATGACAGGCACAAGAGCTGCGAGATCTTCTTTCGAATATACCGAGCTCGTCGGGTTAACAGGAGTATTCAGAAGCAAGAGTCTCGATCGCTCTGTGATAGAGGCTTCTAATTGTTCAGGTCCGAGAAGCCAATCGTTTTTCTCGTTCGTTTTAACAATAACAGGCGTTGCCTCTGATAATCTCGCAATAGCTTCATAGCTTGCCCAAAATGGCGACGGGATGATCACTTCATCGCCTGTTTCACAGAGCACGAAGAGAGCATTGCTGAGTGCATGTTTGCCGCCCGAAGTAATAATGACTCGCTCGGCAGAAGTATTAATATTGTTATCGCGGCGAAATTTTTCTGCAACGAGCTCGCGCAGCTCCGGGATGCCTTCGGCAGGTGTATATTTTGTAAAATTTTCATTAATGGCACGAATACCTGCCTGCTTGATATTTTCCGGTGTGGTAAAATTCGGTTCTCCGGTCGAGAGGCTGACGATCTGCCGTCCCAGACTTCTGAGCTCCGTTGCCCGTGCCGCAATACGGAGTGTCGGAGAATCCTCCACCCCAGTCATTCGTGCTGCAAGCCGTTCAAAATCTATCACTGTCATTTCGCTTACGCTCATCTGTTCATTTCCTGTATCATTAACTGTTCACGCAAATTTCTTTTTTAGCGCTTTTTGTACGCACTTTGGGACAAAACTTGTTACATCACGCCCATATTTTGCAAGTTCTCTGACGATCGTCGAATTCAGATACGTATATTTCTCGTTCGGCATCAGAAAAACGGTCGTGATGTTTTCAAGTTTACGATTCATCAGCGCCATCTGCGATTCGTATTCGAAATCACTCATTGCTCTGAGTCCACGAACGACCGCAACAGCTTTTTGCTTATGCGCGTAATCGACCAAAAGACCGTCAAACGAATCGACTGAAATGTGTTTGACATCAGGGAGCATCTCTTGTATCGTTTCACGGCAGAGCGTAACGCGTTCTTTCACGGAAAATAACGGAGTCTTTACGCTGTTTTTTGCAATGACGACGATCACTTCATCGAATATTCCCGCAGCCCTTCCGATCACATCGAGATGACCGTTCGTGATCGGGTCGAATGTCCCGGGGTAAATCGCTCGTTTAAGAACTCGTTTCGCTGCCACTCGTCCGTAAAAAAGTAAAATTCGCCTCGCCGGCAGACCGCTCTTTGATCAAAACTGCATTTGGGGGTAATTCGAGCCTGCTTCCGGTGCGATGTTCGATAATAACAATAGAATCGGGAGTTAAGAGCCGCGAGGAAAACAACAACAGAAGAAGTTCAGATGGCAATCTATTGTCATCATACGGAGGATCGGCAAAGATAACATTATAAGAATCAACGGCTTGTGGGATCCAGCGATACACATCTTGACGGATGATCTTAACTCTTTCAGTTACTCCCAGGCTTGCAACATTGAGCTCCATTGCAAGTATTGCTTCTTTCGAATTATCAACACACGTAATACGAGCCGCCCCTCTGCTTAATGCCTCGAATCCGAATGCCCCGCTCCCGGCAAAAAGATCGAGGACGGACGTTCCTTCGAGCGAGATCAGATTCGTGAGGATATTAAAGGCAGTCTCACGCGCTCGGTCGGAAGTCGGCCGCGTTTTCTCGCCTTTCGGTGCTCGCAAGCTTCGGCTGCGATACTCTCCGGCAATGATGCGCATCAGTTGAGCCGGATATATGGTTCGATACGTTTAAACTTTTTCTCGCCGATGCCTTCAACATTTGTCAGTTCATGCAATCGGCGAAACCGCCCACGCTCGCTCCGATACGAAAGAATCCTCTCAGCCATTTTACCCCCGATGCCGGGCAGCAGTGCAAGTGAATCTTTGCCCGATGAATTAAGAGAGACCCCTTCACGGATGAGCGAAAGTTCTTTTTTCGATTTTCCTGAGGATAACCTCGAATACTTTTCAGAGGCGAGTGAATCAGCGGGCATCCAAAATTGCATCGAGTCACGAACAAAATCTTTACGTGAAAAAAATGCAAGGAGACTGTCGTTTTGATGTTTCAACGTTGCAGATCGCCCGTCTGTCACCGAAGGGAAATAATGCCCAAGAATATTTTTTCCTTCACGGTAGAGCAGCACAGCAAGTCCACACGCAAAAAAAAGCAGGACAGACCGGTATTCTCTTAATGTGAAGAATTGACCGGAAAGCGATGCTGCCCGGTGCTTGATTTGCTTCAGCGATTCTATAATATGCAACATTGCCGTCCTGTGCCCTGTGTTTCAAAAATACAGAACTCAGCGGGAGATCGTTATGAAAACATCGACTTAATACCGTCAAAGATACCCGCTTGTTCGTTCGTTGTTTTTGAGCGGGGTCGTTTCGATTTTTTTTCTTCGGGTTTACGGACACTTCCTTTGAAATTATCCTCTTGCGAAAGTTTTTCAATGAGCTCGCGTTCCGTCTTGGTGATCTTTGTCGGAGTAACAATATGTACGCGCACAAGCTGGTCGCCTTTGCCGCTGCGATTAAGGTGTTGAATACCTTTCTCGCGCATTCTCAGGATCGTACCGGAACGAATGCCGCCCTGAACCTTGAGCAGCGCACGACCGGAAAGCGTCGGCACCTCAACTTCAGCGCCAAGTGCTGCTTGAGGAAATGTAATGTCGAGATCGAGAATGACATCGTCACCGTCGCGGACAAAAATATCGTGTTCAAGTTCTTCGATCACGACGATCGCATCGCCTGCAGGTCCTCCGCGACGACCGGCATGCCCCTGACTACTTAATGTGAGATAATTTCCGTCACTGACACCGGCCGGGATCTTGACCTTCAATGTGCTTTCTTCCTGCACCCTTCCTTCGCCTACACAAACGGGACATTTTTCTTTGATGATCGTGCCGCTACCGTTACATGTCGGACAAGGACCGACATTTACGAACTGTCCGAACCCCATCGAACGCACTTGCCGTACTTGGCCTGAACCTCCGCAGGTCCCGCAGGTTTGCACTGTTGTCCCGGCTTTGGCGCCGCTGCCACTGCAGGTTGAACATTTTCTGAAGTGCCGGACCTTGATCGTCTTTTCAACACCGACCGCGATCTCCTCAAGCGTCAGTGGCAGCCGTATTTGAATATCGGATCCGCGTTCGGGCCCGGATTGCGTGCGCATTCCGCCACCGCCAAAAAATTGATCAAAAATGCTTCCGCCACTCATTCCGCCGAAAATATCGGAGAAGTGGCTGAAAATATCTTCGGTATTTTGATAATGACCAAAATCATTCGAACGCATCCCTTGATGACCGAAGCGGTCGTAACGCGCGCGCTTATCGGTATCGCTGAGAACCTCGTATGCTTCGGTTGCCTCTTTGAATTTTTCTTCGGCTTCGCTGTTGCCGGGATTGCGGTCGGGATGAAACTGCATCGCCAACTTGCGATACGATTTTTTGATCTCATCTTCCGGCGCACCTTTTGCGACGCCAAGTACCTCGTAATAATCTTTCTTCATATCCCTTGTTACTCTTTCTCAGGGCTTTTTGCAACGATCACTTTTGCATGGCGCAAGATCGCATCATTCATCCGATATCCTTTTTGAACTTCGATCGTGATCGTTCCTGCTTCGATGTCCGTGCGTTCTTCTTCCATCAAAGCGTCGTGCAGATTCACGTCGAACAGTTCACCGACTGAATGAATGGCGCTGACATGATGGCGTTCAAGCACTTTAATAAAATTCTTATAGACAAGTTCGAGCCCCTCGACAAGCGGAGTTTTTTCTTCCGTCTTGATGACCGAGAGTGTACGTTCGAGATCGTCAACGGTCGGAAGCAGTTCGGTGATCAGCCGTTTGTTCGCTTCGAAGATCAATTGCAGCCGCTCCTGGTCGTGGCGGCGGCGCATATTCTCAAGCTCTGCCGTACGCCTGAGCAATAAGTCGTTCGCCTGAGCCAGACTTGCTTCGAGTGAAGTGATCTTTTCGTCAACTGTACCTTCAGCAATCTCGGTATTGAGCAGTTCGCTTTTCTCTTCTTCCGACATTTGGTCTTTCTTCTTCGTAAATAATTTCACCATACATTTATCTCGACGCCAGTGTCTTGCTCATCGCATGCGCCACGTAATCTACGACGGGTGTTACGCGCGCATAATCCATACGTTTCGGTCCGATAACGGCGATCGTCCCATGCTGGCCGCCAATTCGGTAGGTGGTCGAAACAATGCTGTAATTCGACATCCATTTATCTTCGAGTTCGCTGCCGATACGGATCGACATACCTGCCGGGTCCTGTATTGTTGAAACACCTGAGCGTTCCAGAATATGAATTACGACCTCTTCGTTTTCAATCAACTCGATGATACTTTGTACTTCTTCATCAGTGAAATTCGGCTTCCGCAGAAATTCCGGCTGATTGAAAATATTGCCTGCCCCTGTAATCGTCACACGCTCAGTACCAATGTCTTCAAAGAGCTTTTCAGGCGAATTCAAGAACACTCGAAAGATAGATCTATCTTCCTCGGGCAGATCTTGGATGCTTTCGCCGAAGATCGTCTTCACCTCGCGAAATGTTTTTCCTGCAAGGCGCGAGTTCAGGATATATGCAAGATCATCAAGCTTCGAACGATCGATCATCGTCTCAGTCTCAAGCGTCACGGTCCTGACGCGCCCGCTTGTTGCGGCAACGATTATAAGAATTCTGTTCGAACTGATGGGAATAATTTCGACCCGTTCGAGTATTGCATCCTGCAATGCCGGTAGCAGCAGGATCGAAAGCTGTTTCGAAAGCTTTGCAAGAATCGACGACGATTCACGGACAACATCTGCCGGCGTCACGGCATTTGAGAGGCTCCGAGTGATCGCTTTTCTCTCGGCTTCCGAGAGCTGTTCGATCATCATCAGGCTGTCAACATACAGCCGGTAGCCTTTATCGGTCGGCATTCTGCCGGCGCTCGTATGCGGGTGATCGATGTATCCGAGATACTCCAGATCTGCCATGACATTACGCAGCGTTGCATCCGAAAGACCAAGCGAACTGATTCGCGAGATAAATCGCGAACCCACCGGATTTGCGGTCAATACATATTGCTGAACGACCAGGCGGAGAATTTCTCGCTGTCGATCGGTGAGCGAGTCCGCTCCTAACGGTTCGGTATTTTTCGGTCTTGACATTGGTCATCAGGGAAAACACGCTTTGCCTCGTATGGGTTTTACCGGCTCTATAAAACACAACCGCCCTGCTAATACTAGCAGGGCGGTTGCAATCACTCGTGTGTGTATATACGCGAGGATCTGAGATTACTTATCCAGCGTCATCTTGCTGCGCAGGACGCTCGTCTCACCATTCGAATTGGTGAAGCTGACCTCGTAGATGTATGTACCGCTGGCAAGCCCATTCGCATCAACTGTGAACGTGTGGCTGCCTGCTGTCATCATCGCATTGTCAAGGCCGGTGCTGACGACCTTACCGGTCAAATCAAGCACACGGAGCGATACTGTTCCGTTCTCCGGCACGCTGTAACCGATGACGGTCGAGCCGCTGAACGGATTCGGATAGTTCTGAGCAATGGTAAATGCTGAGCCACTGGCTGTACGCTCGACATTCACAGTGTTGCTTGCATTGCGCGAGCCATCGATACCGACGCCTTCTACACGGTAGGTGTAGGTCTTGCCGATCTGGAGTGCGCTTTCTGCAGAGTGCAAGAAGCTATAATTATCCGTGTTGTTCGCTTTGACGGTTCCTGCCCAGTTCCATGTGTTGTCACCAAGCAATTCGACCTCGTAATGATCGATGTCTTTTTGACCGGAGACCGACCAGGTGATGAGGTTACCGTCAGCTTTTGCATCACCCTTGATCGAGGTGAATTCAACCGGCAATACTGTTCCGCCGAAGCTCTTGATGAAATCGAGAGCGCCGCGCAGGAAACGAGTCGTGCCGCTGACATTGACCGGAGCAATTTCGCCATCGCGCAGACCAACGGTCTGACCCGGATCTGCCCAGTCGAATGCATAGAACACGATATTGGACTTTGCACCATTCCATGCCGTACCGGCACCGCTATCCATCGGGGTCGAAGGATGCGTGGTGTAGAAGTATGCAAAGCGCGATGTGTTCGTGCCAACCGTTCCGGTTACTGGAGTCGGTCTGACGACGTCAGGCGATACGCAATAGTTTGCCAAGTTTGCAACGTTCGCAAGACTATCTGCAAAGACAAAGTACAAGCCAGTGCCTTGGAGCAAGCCTCTGTATTGGTTCGGAGTTGCGGTCGGATAATTCTGACCGGCATACTGACCAACAAAGCGGGTGTGCATCCAGCCGAGCATGAACTCGCCGTCGGTGACGACATTGTTCAATTGCTTGAACGAATTTGTTGCTGCAGTATCGAGATACTGTGCAATATTTTCACCGGCAATGATCAACGACTTCTTCGCGTAGGTTTGTCCTGCGGTCAGATAGTTAATGATTTCCTGCTCTTCTTTCTGGCTGACCGAACCGCTGCCGAGCGTTACACCATTGGTGTAATACGGCGTTGTCGGGTCACCGGTTGACCAAACGATCGTCCACCACGGGGTGTAATCGATCGGGTTCGAGCTGTACGCATCGCGATCAAGCGAATCGTACGGAACGCTTAAGCGTTGGAGCGCTGCCGCAAGCGAATCCTTGTTCTGGCGGCCTTTGAGCGTGCTCGAATTGTAGGTCAACAGTGTTCCCTGACGTTTCACGGTGATCCGGAAGATCTTCGTGAGCGTATTGTTCGAGTTGTTCTGATCATTCGGAACTGATACCGTCACGCGGAAGAGTTTTCCAACTTCACCCGTGATCGCCGGTCCGACGAGATCAACAACCTTCCACTCATTGACTGCCCACGTCATCGGAGCAGACACAGTGGTCTTGATCGGGATCCAAGTCACACCACCATTTGTCGAATAATCGACGCGGGTGGTTACCGCACGGTTCGGAGCGATAACAGCACCAAGGTTCTGAACGATCGCCTGAATTGCAAGCGGGGTTTCCGCCGTGACAAGCGTAATGCCATTGTTATCACTAATGCCTGAGGGCTTCGTGATAACCTTTACTGCGAGATCGTTGACATATTGGAAGCCATCGAACTCATCAGCACCGATATCCGGAGCACTACCGCCGGTGATACGCGGATCGCCGTCGATATCCGTTGCCTGTGTCGCCGAACCCAACCACAAACCTGCATTCGAGGCCTGTGTGTAAATATAGGTCGCAGCGAGCGGCAGGTGGAGCGAATCCATCGTGAAGAGCGGGTCGCCGGTCGGGGTGAGCAGATCCTGCTGCGTGAGCGTATGCCACCCGTTCAGGTTCGGGATTGTCACATTGTATGTGGCAACACCGGTCGCATAATCATACTCGTGCATGTTCGCGAAGAGCGTCGCGTTGCGGAAGTCGATCATATTATAGTTCGAGCTTACCGCCGAGAACATCGGGCGCGGCACGGTCAGGTTATAAAGCACTGCCGTTGCGCTCGCGTTCGTGTTCAAGTTCTGATAGATGTTGTTGAACAAGAACGGGTTTGCGACGTGATTCATCGTCACGACTGCCTCAGTATTGGCGATTGCGATCGAGTTGTTAAAGACCGAGTCGTTCTGTACCGTGTAGGTTGCCGAGTTTACCGTCATATCACGGATCGGCATTACCGAATTAGTACCTGCTGAGCTGGTGTTGACGCGCATATCGTAAATGAAGTTATTGACGATACGGTTGCCAGTGACTTGCGGCAGCTGCGATGAACGAGCAGCCGGGCCAGTACCAAACACATAAATGAGTGCGGCTTGCTGAATGTCAATACCCGCAATCACATTTGCACCGCTGGTATTCGGCGCCGAGATGTTATGGATCTTATTGCCATTAATGAGCAAATTGACATGATTGCCGTTCATTGCAGTGATGGCAGCATCATAACCATTTGTAGTCGATGCGCCGGTGATCCAGGAGATCTCGTTGCGCGTGATCTGCAACCCATCCTCGTTCGAGAGGAAGATACCGGTCGAACCGATCGGATATTGCTGCGAACCGATCGTGTTACGGCTGAAGCGGTTGTTAAAGTTGCGAATATTCACAAACACTGTCTTACCAACATCGAACATCGGGTTCGTGCCGCTATCGGAGATAGCATAGTTCGCATTACCGATGAAGCAGTTGTCGACCGTAATGTCATGGATAGCAGACGTATCTTTGATCTGATACTGGAAGTATGAGTACTGGTCATACAAATTCTGCATATCGATCGCTCTGGAAGCATTGTCCGTCAAGTTTCCGTTATTAATAAGATTCAGGTTCTTGAAGGTCAAATATGTGCGTCCGTGAGCCATACGGAATATCGAGCCCGGTGTCGAAGAATTATTGACGATCTTCATACCGCGTTTATTCGGTTCCGGCGTGACTGCATCGGTTGTCGGTGCCTGCAAATTATAGCCATCCCACACCATATATTGCGGGGAAAGCTCATCGTAGTTAATGCAGTACTGTTTGTTACCGGTGAACGTAATCGTCGGGAACACATTCGGCAACGGCTGCCAGGTGACGACTGCCGTCGGGCCTGTGCCGACAATACCGCCCATATCGACAGCGCTGAAAGCAGACGCTACGTCGGTCGTTCCGTTCTCGGTATAATTTTGATCGGTCAACTGCAAGAGCAGATTCCCGCCGATACCACGGAAGCGCATCGAATCGACGGCTGCGGTGATCGATTGGAAGTGACGGCCGGCGCCAACTTGGATGACACCCGACAGACGCGGAATGATACTGAACTGTTGGCAGGCAGTGTCATTTGAATGATCACCGTCATCGATCTCTTTCGAGAACATACAGATATTATAGCATCCCGGGGCGAGCTTCGCAATATCGTGGGCAGGATTATTTCTATCCACTGCCGGGAATGAAAATTTCACCGGACCAGCGTCGGTATTGAGTTCCGGGATCGTTGAATCGATACCCCAAAGGATGGTATTATCGGAACAACGATGGATCTCATAGCGAGCAGGAACATCGAAAAGATCTTCTACGCCAACAGATTGGAATGTACCCTGCGGGCGGAACTGCTTTTTCTCCGGCTTCTCTTCCTGATCGTCAGGATTGAGCACGGTGATCGCTGCAACGTCAGCGAGATAACGAACAATGACCGCTCCGCAAACCGTATCGTCAGCGTGATTTTGGTCGTTCGCAAGAAGCGTTACGCCGCACAGCGTATAATTGCCATTGGTCTGCGGGACGAAATCCTTAAACGTGGTATCACGAATCGCAAAGCCGGGCGTGCTCACCCAATACGGAATGATCGCCGTATCACGATAGACAACAGCGCCTTGCGGATTGGTAATATAGACGGATACCGGCGTATTTGACTGGGCATTCACACCGAGGTTCCGATACCGGAACGAGACAGGCGTTGCATATCCCACAGGCGTACGTGAACCAGCAGCGGGCAACAATGCCGCAACCGATGCAACGTTATTGGGCGGGCTGCAAATGAATTGCGTGACAAATGTATTATCCGGCGTGTACTGATCGGCAGGTGTCGATGCAGTCAGAGCGTAGGTGATCGTATAGAGTCCGTATGCGGTCGGCGTGTACGTTGCGAACGTGATCGGCGTACCGGTTCCACCCTGTGCGGCGGGCATCTGTGTGCCGCTGAGCGCAACGGTGTTCGAATATACCTGGCCAACACCCGATTGCACGATCGTGCAAGTAACACTGAGTGCCGTAAACGGATTCTGTCCTTCGTTCGAAAGAGACACCGTCGGCGTGATCGCATTATTGATCAGAAGAATAGCCTGATCGAGCGGCGACGGGCTCGGATGCGTGAAGCACGCATTATACGGATAACGAATGGCAAGCGTAAAGCCGCCTGTCGGGCCGGCACCCTGCGGATAATATTCACCGCCGACATCATAGTAACCGGAATATGAACCGTTACTGTTGATGCTTGTCATGCTTGTCCCCGCGGACAAACTGTTAAAATTACCAAGATAAATACTCTTATAGACTAACGGAGAAGTTCTGATACCGCAAACGCACGTACCGTTTTCGATCGAATTATACGTATAGCCGTACGGGTTAGAACCGCCATTGATATTGCCGTTCCACGGGCCGTAATCTATATCGAACTTCGAAATGAATGAACTTCCTTCGTACAATTTATACTGCCAGCTCAAATAGGTCGGGCCGTAATTTGAATATATATTATTATTGTAACCTTCATCATACGCAGCAGCATAATTTCCCCAACCATCAACCTCTACGTAAAAAATGCGATTCGGGGCTGTCCCTTGCGTTTGGTACTGAACGTTACAGTCCGGCTTACACGGGAAAGTGCTGCCCGTCCATGCCATCAGTTGGTTATTTGTACCATACTGATAATTACCACCATAATTGAAATTATAGTAGAACTGGTAATAACCGATCCATGCCTCGTAATCATATATGATATTATCGGGGACCGATGCCGATCCGCCCATTACGATGCTTCCTGATCCGCTGATCTTTATCTTATTCGTCAAGAGATTGACGAACTGGATATTGAACGGAATCGTGATCTCGTTGGAGAATTCATATACCTTCTGAAAGAAGTCTCCTGCCGAAGTGGACATGATTTCCTTCACTTGTGTGCCACCGGAAATGGCATTCCAAGTATCGGCATTTTTCTGAACAGTATAACTGCCCGGCGTATACTGAGCGAACGCATCCTGCCCTAAGAGCAAGAACGCCGCTACGAACACGCCAAACAGAAGTGCGTAGAGTTTTTTCATAACTGTACCAAGGTTAATTGTTAGTTGAGATGGTTTAAATTAATTACACTCGTTTCCTACACACAGGGCACCTCAACAGCATAATACCCCATGTTGCTATGGATATGACACGGAATTACCCCGGAATGTGACACGCCTCCATCATTATTTTTTGACAAAGTGGGCACTTCGGGATGATATACGTCCTTCAAATATACGAAATTTTTATGGTCGGTGCAAGAAAAATCATTACGACGGAACCATCCGAAATCGAAAGTTATTATCAGTATCAATAATTATTACTAATAATGGAAGCTACCACTTCATTGCCGCGGCGTAAGACAAAACAGCGCGAGCTCGTCCTCGAGATCGTCCGACGTCTCAAAAGCCACCCCACCGCAGAAGAAGTGTATTATGTTGCCAAACGGACAATGCCGAATCTCTCGCTTGGGACAGTCTATCGCAACCTGGGTGTACTGGTAGCCGAGGGCAGCATTACAGAGGTGACGTTCGAAGCAGGGAAATCGCGCTTCGACGGAATGATCGAAAAACATGAACACTTTATTTGCGAGCGGTGCGGATCGGTGACCGATATTACCCCGACGCCGTCGATGAAGCATTCGCCGATAACTCATCCCGAGCTGCGCGAACTCAGTGTCAGCGGGTATGATCTTGTGTATCACGGAATCTGCCGCGATTGCAGACATACGTGACACAGCCGTACGCCGCCAATAAAAAATTCTATTTCCTGCCGCTTGTGGCAGCCTTCGCTGCGCGGGTTGCATCCGTGTTGTTCATTGACAAATCGCTCATGAATCCTGCGCCGGGACTGCCGGGCATACTGATGGAATACGGCGTCATTGCAAAGAATATGCTTGCCGGATCCGGCTTTGCATACTCATGGTTTGCTGTAGATGGGCACGCAGTCGTAGTGACAACGGCATACATGCCGCCGGGGCAGGTGTGGATAGACTATTTCTGCCTGAGCCTTTTCGGAAATTCATCTGCCGGGGTCTATGCTGTGTTCGGGGTAAACGTCATTCTTTCGGTACTCAGTGTTTTGATGATCGGCAAACTAACTCGTGAATTTTTTGCAACCGACCGGCTCGAGAAAATCGCACTATGGTGTGCAGCACTGTATCCGCCGTTTCTTTACGCAACTGCAACGTTTGGCATAACGACTCCTGTGATACTGATCGCTTCGTGGACAATGCTCGAATGTGTAAAATTTATAAAAGCATTCGCGGCTGGCAGACATAGTATGAAATATGCTCTGTGTGCAAGCATCGGATTCGGTATCCTCTTCTATTTTAGAGGAGAGGCACCTCTGCTACTACTATTTACGATCGCATATATAGCATGGGCTCTTCGAAAACAACTCCGATCTCTTCTGCCAACAATTGCCCTGATGATCGCTGTGCCTTTTGCGATGATCTCACCATGGACAATTCGCAATTATACGGTACTTGACCGCTTTGTTCTTATCAGTTCGAACGGGGGATTTAATTTTTGGCGCGGCAACAACGCGCTGACCACCGGCAGCCCGTGGACAGAGTCCGGCAGCCCGCTCTGGGCGACCGACGAACAGCGGACAAAGCTCGAGCAATATCTTGGTCGTCCGGCAGAGTTCGACAGAGAATCATCCAAGATGTACATTAATGACGCTCTCTCATGGATCAAAGCAAATCCGACAGACGCTGCAATGCTTGTTCTGAAGAAAGGCTTGATCTTTTGGACGTTTGATACGAGAAGCCGAATGGGTGGAACGCTGACATATATGACGATCTATTTGGTAACGTTACTATTGTTTCTTTTCGGATTGTTCACCATACGTCGCGACAAGACTTCATCATTCGGCATCAGGCTGATACTGTTATGGACAATCGTTGCGACAGTGATCGCGATGATCTTCTTCCCGCTGCCGAGATTGCAGGTGTTGATGATCGCCGCGTATTTCCCGATCGTTGCGTATGGGACGGATGCTGCTTTGCAGCGGCTTCCCTTATTTCGAAAAATTGTGTGTTTTTTTTTCATTTATTTTAGGAGAATAATATGCCAGCATTAGCAAAAACAAAAACATTCGATAATTTAAAAGAAGGTTTCGCCGGCGAATCGCAGGCGAACCGACGCTACCTTTACTTTGCGCGCCAAGCAGATATTGAGGGATTTCCTGATGTCTCGGGCGTTTTTCGCGATACCGCAGAAGGTGAGACAGGGCACGCGTTCGGCCATCTCGAATTTCTCGCCGAGGTCGGTGATCCCGCAACCGGGAAGCCGATCGGCGATACGAAGCTGAATCTTCAGGCAGCAGTCGCCGGTGAGACCTACGAATACACCGAAATGTATCCGGGTTTCGCGCGTACTGCCCGAGAAGAAGGCTTCGATGAGATCGCCGAGTGGTTCGAGACGCTTGCGCGAGCCGAAAAATCACACGCCGGCAGATTCCAGAAGGCGTACGATACGCTTGGCCAGTAAAAGAAAAGGATGAATGATGAACGATCAAGAATCGTCGAAAAAATAATTCATCGTTCATCATTCATCCTTCCCCCTATGATGCGCTTTGATACTCGCGACCTGGTGTATCTCGACAAGCCGGAGCTTGACCGAGAGTTCACGCGCGTCCTGAATGTGTGCAACGGCTGCCGACTATGCGATAATTTATGCCCGCCGTTCACAGATCTCTTCGATCGGATCGATGCTGAAGATGATATTTTGACCGCTGCCGGCTCACATACCCATAATCCCGTCGATGAATTAAAGGAGAGCGACTATAAAAATCTTACCGATACGTGTTATCAATGCAAACTCTGTTACCCCAAATGCCCGTACACGCCACCACACGAATATCAGCTTGATTTCCCGAGATTATTACTTCGCGCACAAGCGATTGACGTCAAGCAAAACGGGAAAAGCTTCAAGCATAAACTTCGTGATTCGATTCTTGGTGATGCCGATAAGGCTGCGGCGATCGCTTCAAAATTTACGGGGGTATTTAATTGGGTCAACCGTAACCCTCTTGCGCGATCATTAATGCAAACTGCCGTCGGTATTCATAAAAAGAAAAAGCTTCCGACGTTTTTCAGTGAATCGTTCGTCAAACGAAATAAGAAGAATGAACATAAAACGATAAATCAGCCAATAGATAAAGTTGCGCTTTTTTATACCTGCGTGCTCAATAATAATCGTCCGTGGGTGGCGGAGCAATTCAAAGAAGTTCTCGAAGCAAATAATATCGAGGTGATCGTGCCTGCGCAGGAATGCTGTGGAATGCCGGAGCTCGGAACGGGCGATCTGTCGAGAGTCTATCCGAAAGTAGGTAGAAATATCGACCGCCTGCTGCCGCTTGTGCAACAAGGATATAAAATTATCGCGATGAGCCCAAGCTGCTCGATGATGCTGCGATTAGAGTATGAGAACTATGCGTCTGATAAAGAGGGCGCAAAGCTGCTTTCAGCGGCAACGCTCGATCCGTGCGAATATCTGATGCAGATCTATCGCAGCGGCAACCTGAAAACAAATTTTACTCATATATCGCCGATGAAGGTGAGTTATCACGTTCCGTGTCATCTGAAAGTGCAGAATATTGGCTTTCAGACACGTGACCTGATGAAATTAATACCCGGAGTCGATGTGACAACGATCCAACAATGCTCCGGTCACGACGGATCGTTTTCAATGAAGGAGGAATATTATGAGATCTCGCTCGATGCCGGGAAAAAATTATTTAAGGCAATTGAGAAGGAAAAACCTGCGACCGTTGCCAGCGATTGTTCGCTCGCCCACCTTCATATAGAACAAGGCTCCGGCGAGGTTCCACTGCATCCGATCGAGATCGTCTATCAGGCGATGGGATTCACCAAATTTTTGAATAAGGAAAGTAAAAAAAATGAAACCGATTCAATTCGATGAAGTAAAAAATATTTACGAGTATGAAAAGGTGCGAAAGCCCTTTCGAGAGAAAGTGATCGCGGAGAAAAAAGCTCGGCGCATACATCTCGGCGAAAATATGACGATCGTTTTCGAGAATCGCGATACGGTTCTGTTCCAAATTCAGGAAATGATCCGCACAGAAAAGATCATCACCGATCGCGGGATGCAGCATGAGATCGACACATACAACGAGCTCCTTCCCGGCGAGAACGAACTTTCGGCGACACTATTGATCGACATTACGGATAAACATCTCATCAAAACAACTCTTGATTCTCTCATCGGCTTGAATAAGAACTCGCTTTTTTTAAAAATAGCACACAACGAATATCCGGCGAACTTCGACGAAAGTCAGATCGAAGAAGGTCGGATCAGCGCCGTTCAGTACATTAAATGGAAGCTTTCTGCTGCCGACGCCCAGGCCTTCGCTGACCCCTCGACAGCAGTCGAACTTTTTGTCCGGCACCCGAACTATACTGGTTTACATACACTTTCAAAATCTGAGCGATCGGCATTAAATCGTGATCTTAGCGAAACTGCTGAAAACATACATACGTAACAGGAGTGCTCTATGGTATTCGTAACCCGAAAAGCGCATTTTTCTGCGGCGCACCGGCTCTATAACCCCACGTTCAGCAATGAGCAGAACGAGGCACTGTTCGATAAGTGCAATAATCCGCACGGACATGGGCATAATTATACGCTCGAAGTGACTGTTGCCGGGATTCCCGATCCGCTGACCGGCTATGTGATCGATCTGAAAAAACTTGCGCGGATGATCGATACATATATTATCGACAAGGTTGACCACAAACATTTGAATTTTGATGTCGCAGAACTTCGCGGCATTATCCCAACCGCAGAAAATATCGCGATCGTTTTTTGGCAGATCCTTGAACCGCATATTACCGAGGGGAAATTACATTCGATAAAAGTCTTCGAAAGCGATAATAATTTTGTCGAATATCTTGGCGAACCTGTCGGAAAGTTGATGAAGTATAGTGTTGATGAAGAAGTAGAGATTAGCAAATAAACTCATTCATATATCAGAGACGTATGACACCTGTAACAACATTACCGAACCGTCTGGACGGAGCTGCCGCTTCAATGACCGACGAAGAGCTCGAAGAGTTCGAGCACGGAGCAGATGAATTGCCATATTCCAAAGAAGGCACGGAATCCGAGCCGATGCTTCGCTCGCTTACGCGCTCGCTTCTTGTCGAGCTTGGCGAGGACCCCGACCGCGCAGGCTTAAAGCGTACGCCGCACCGTGTTGCAAAAGCGTGGCGCTATTTTACCAACGGCTATGAAATGGACATCGAGAAAGTGCTTAACGGCGCTATTTTCGAAGAACAGTACGACGAAATGGTGATCGTCAAAGACGTTGATTTTTTCTCGATGTGCGAACATCACATGCTGCCGTTCTTCGGCAAAGCGCATATTGCATATATTCCGAACGGTAAGATCGTCGGCTTATCAAAAATTCCGCGTATTGTCGAAGTCTTCTCACGCCGCTTGCAAGTGCAAGAACGAATGACGCGCGAGATCGCCGATACGATTATGCATTATCTCAATCCATTAGGTGTTGCCGTAGTCACCGAAGCGCGCCACATGTGTATGATGATGCGCGGTGTCGAAAAACAAAATTCCGTCGCAACGGCAAGCGCCATGCTCGGCGCATTCAAAGAGCCGAAGACTCGCTCTGAATTTATGACGCTCGTCGGAAGCAAACTTTCCTGAGTAATATTCATTTTCGAGAAGGGCACTCATCGAAAGATGAATGCCCTTTTTTATGTATGCGAAACTCTGCGTGCTTATTTTCGCATACCAATTCATTTATACTCGTCTCAAATCTTTATGCGAACTTTCCTTGCCACGGCGCTTCTGATCATTGTCTCATCAATTAGCGATGCTCAAACGATTAATTATACGGTCGATCTTACACACACTGATACAAAAGAAGTCATTGTGACCGTAAAGCCGAACGGCTTTCATTCTTCGCACGCAAGCTATCAAATGCCGGTCTGGGCGCCGGGTGCATATTCGGTAACGAATTACGGACGTTTTGTCAAAAACTTCAAAGCGCTCGATAGATCAGGTAAAGAAATTCCGGCAACAAAAGTAAATGACAGCCGCTGGGAGATGAATGGCGCTGAGAACCTTGCCTCCATATCATATTCAGTCATTAATTCATATAAAGATACGACGAGTCTCTATTTTGCGATGTGCCAGATCGATACGAGTTTTTTCTTTGCCAACGGGACGGCGCTCTTCGGGTATCTCAATGATCTGAAAAATATCGGTTCTAACATCGAGTATATCGTCCCGAACACATGGGCGCTTAATACTGCTCTCGATCAGTCAAAAGAATCGAATGCAAACGATCTTCCGCAGTATCATTACCTTTCGTTTCAGGCAGCAGGTTACGATGAGCTGGCTGACGCGCCGGTCATGGGCGGCGAAGATATTCTCTCACGAAGTTTCACCCAAAACGGTGCGACGTATGACATCGTCCTCGCAAGCGATAAACCATTCCCGATGGACTCGCTCACCGAATACACGAAAAAGATCGTAAGAACTGAAACAGATCTGTTTGGCGATACACCGTTCAAGCACTATACATTTCTGATCAATGCACCGACGTTTATGAAGTCGCCGTCTCAAGGCTTCGGCGCCCTCGAACATTCGAATTCCAGCGCGTACTTGCTCGTTAATATGGATTGGGATTTCTTCAAGCAGTTCGGGCTTTCAACCATATCGCACGAATTTTTTCACCTTTGGAATGTCAAGCGCATTCACTCGGATAAACTCGGGCCGTTCGATTATACCAAACGCGTGATGACGACATCACTTTGGCTTTCCGAAGGCGTGACCGATTATTATGCAAATGCACTTCTCTCGCGCAGCGGCATTATGAAGCCGAGCTATTTCGAAGGAAAGATAGCGGAGTGGTATGCCGAAGCAACTCATTCGAAAGCTGCAAAAACCGAAACGCTCGAACAACTCTCCATTGACGAAAGTGATTTTGATATTGGTAAAGCCGTTAGTTTTTATACAAAAGGACCGCTCGTTGCGATGATGCTCGATCTGGAGATCCGCACTCGAACCGATAATAAAAAATCGCTTGATGACGTCATGCGCGCACTTTATGCCGATGCAAAGAAAGGTAAGTATTTTAAGGACGAAGAGCTGATCGGTAAAATTGAAAAAATTTCCGGGCTGGACTTAATGGATTTTTATCATCGCTACATTGCCGGCACCGATTCGCTCCCGCTGGTAAGTTATTTACCGAAGATGGGACTGATAAAGGATTATAAAGAAGAGACAAAGAGCGGCGTCAGTTTTCAAGCACATTTTGTCAAAGATATAGCAAATCTGGTTATTGATTCATTCATCAACGCTCCGAAAGATATAAAAATAATAAAAACTTCTGCGGGAAAGGATTCGACCTGTGAAGTAACTCGTCACATAACCACAGACCTGGAACGAGCGGGCTTGCAAGCTGGGGATACCATTGTCTCGATCGATGGGAAACCGATAGATTTCGATTCCGCAGATGAATTCTCACTCAATCACGCTGCGCCTATAACAATAAATATGGTCGTCGCTCGCGCCGGCAAACATTTTGAAACGGCTGTCACGCTGACCAATGCTCGCTCTTCTCGCATCGAGAAACGTAACGTCGCTCCCAATAAAGATGCCACACCTGCTGAATTAGCCATCCGCAAGGCGATCTACGGGGGCTGATAATGCAATCATAATCCTTCCGTAACCCCGGCCCGGGAATTCATTTCCTGAAAAATGAATTACCCTTATGTACACCATCACCGAGCTGGCAACCCGGTGCGCTTAGAAAGGAATATGTTGTCTTCAGTAGTTACAGTTTAGATTCGTACGACCGACTTCGTCATTTTCTCGAAGAAGACGAAGTGACCGAGGCTGTCCTCAACTCCGATAGTCCCGAACTGTCCGGGACACTAAGCCCCTCTCTTTCCGGGAAAGTATTACTCCTTAACGGCAATTACGAACCACTGACGATCTGCAGTGTGCAGAAAGCTATTATCCTATTATTCATGAGCAAAGCCGAGATCGTCAGCACCGCAACCGGCAAACGAATTCACTCTGCGCATGCATCGATGGCGTTCCCGAGCGTCGTGCGTCTGGCAACATATATTCACGTGCCGTTCAAGAAAGTCATTCTCTCACGAAAAAATATTTTACGCCGCGACGGACATCAGTGTCAATATTGCGGCGCACGAACGGCATTAACTGTCGATCACATCATTCCGAAGTCGCGCGGGGGAGAGGACTCGTGGGAAAATCTTGTCACTGCCTGCATCCGCTGCAACAATCGCAAAGGTAATATGCTGCTCGACGATGCGAACATGAAACTGCATAAGCGCCCGATCAGGCCGAATCATGTTGTATTTCTGCGCCAATATGTCGGCACCGTCGATAAGTCGTGGGAGCCGTATCTGTTCATGCACTGATGTCGCATTTCGATAAATCATATTCGAATGGTGAGATCACCGTTCTTTGGAAACCGGAAGTCTGCATTCATAGCGGCAATTGTGCGCGGGGTTTGCCAAGTGTCTTTAAGCCGAGAATTAGGCCGTGGGTCCAGCTTGAGCATGCAACGACGGGAGAGATCATTACCGCCGTCGAGAAGTGTCCGTCCGGTGCGTTGTCGTATACCAGGAATCCTCAAGCAGAGAAGCTGTGACCCGCGAATACCCACAGAGATCAGCATCATCCGCGCGTTATTAACCAGGTGTCAGTTGGTAGATGTTAGTTATCCGTTACTAACTCATCATACAACTTCCGAAATTTCTGCAGATCTTCCCACGCGCCATGTTTCCAATTCGGATTGCGAAGCAGCGCGGCAGGGTGATAGGTCACCATCACTTTCGCACCGCGAAAATCAAACACTTTCCCACGCATCCCTGCTAATGTATCGATCCCATTCTTTAAGAGATTCGTCCCCGCGATACGCCCGACGCAGAGGATCATTTTCGGCTTGATAATGTCGATCTGCTTCCATAGATACGGCTCGCAGGCTTCGACTTCCGAGGGTAATGGGTCGCGATTCCCGGGAGGTCTCGATTTCAGGATATTTGCAATGAATACTTCTTCGCGAGGAAAATTTATCGCCAGCAGCATTTTGTCAAGCAACTGACCTGCCCGCCCGACGAACGGCTCGCCTTTCTTGTCTTCATCCGCTCCGGGAGCTTCACCGATCACCATTACTTTCGCATTCGGATTCCCGACGCCAAAGACAAAATTCGTTCGTGTTTTATGCAGCGGACATTTTGTGCAGTTCTCGATCAACGATTTAAGTGTTGGGAGATCCATTGCATGCCGCCACTCTTCATTGACAATGGGAAGTGCCTCGTTTTTTTTTGGCGGGGGTTCGGTTCGAGAAACTTCGGTTTTTCTTTTCATGTCAGTATCTTCTGCCCGTAGTTCATTAATAAGCTGCAAATATACTCGTTCATCACCGTCACGAATTTTTTGCTGCGCCCATCGTTCGACCTCAGAAAGAATATCGAGATATGATCTATCAGCAGACATTAGAGTATTGTTAATATCTCATTGAGTATTGCACGCGCGCATTCTGTCTTGCTTGCAAGTGCGATCTCCGATCTCGTACCGTCTTTCTTAAAGATCGTCATCCGATTTGTATCGGACGAAAATCCTGCACCAGCCTCATCGTAAAAATTCAGTACGATCATGTCGAGCGATTTTTCAGCAAGCTTTTTTCGAGCATACTCTTCTCCGCGTTCTTTCGATTCAAGTGCAAAGCCGACAACGATCTGCTTCGCTGATCTCTTCGAAGCAATATCTTTCAAAATATCTTCCGTCGGCTCGAGTTCGAGTGTCAGCCCATTCAGCGACCCGTTCTTTTTCAGTTTTGCTATGGAATAATTCTTTACGCGATAATCGCTGACCGCCGCATTCATAATAATTATATCCGCAGCCGGAAGCTGTTGGGTAACGGCGTCGTGCATTTGAGATGTTGTTTCAACATCGATACGATGCAGCAATCCGTCGGTTTTTTCTGTTGACGGCCCTATTACAAGAGTGACACTGGCGCCGAATTCCTGTGATGCGACATTCGCAAGCGCTGCGCCCATTTTGCCGCTCGATCGGTTGCCAATAAATCGAACGGGGTCGATCGGCTCGTATGTGGGACCGCCGGTAATCAGTATGCGTTTGCCTTTCAGGTTGGTGTCCGGTGCTTGGTGTCCGGGGTCGGGGATTATGTTTTCAGATTTTGTTTGCTGCCAGATATTCTCAAATTCTTTTACAACTTCATCCGGCTCTTTCATTCTTCCGATCCCGGAAAGTCCGCTCGCAAGCGCCCCGCTTGTCGGATCAATAACATATACTCCTTTTGCTCTGAGCCATTCGATGTTTTCCTGCACGGCAGGTTGCAGCCACATTTCTTCATCCATCGCCGGAGCAAGAACAAGGGGAGTAACTTCTTTCAGCGATGCGGCAACAAGCAGCACTGCATTGTCATAAATGCCGAAGCGAAGCTTGCCGAGCGTTGTCGCCGAACACGGCGCAATGAGCATTGCATCGGCAGAACGGCCAAGATCAATATGCCACGTGGATGAGGTGTTGGGTGCTGGGTGCTGGGTGTTGGGGAAATGCGAAGGAAAAATTGATGTGATCGTTTCGTGTTTTGTGAGGACAGAAAGGGCGTACGCAGTTGTGAATTGCTCGGCGTGCTGCGTCAGGACACAGTGAACATCTGCTCCGGCGCGCATCAGTTCGCGCGCGACGATCGGCGCTTTAACCGAAGCGACGGAGCCGGTGATGCCGTAAATTATTTTCTTGCCTCGGATCATTACTCAAATAAAACACTCATTGCCTTTTTGATCTCTTCTTCGGTAGTATAGAAGTAAGGAGAAAAACGAATCTTTGCGGCTCGAAGTGCGGCGGTTATGGACGCTTTCTCCAATCGCTCGAACACACTCTCAGCTTTATCAATATTTATTGCAGCGATCCCCCCGCGTTCAACAGGATTGCTCGATGTGAGAACGTCAACCCCGTGCTTGTAACATTCATCCACTATCATCCCGCTCAACATTACCGTTCTGCGTTCGGCTTCTTTATAACCAAATTCTTCGATGAATTCAAGCGAGGCTTTGAGCCCTGCGATCGCGGGGTAATTCATCGTGCCATTTTCATACCGTGATGCATCGTCTCTGATCCTGTCGAGGTCGAAATCGAACGGATTCATCGCATTCTTAACAGTCGTCCAGCCCATCGACGACTGGTGGATGAGCGATTGCATTTCTTTGCTGACGTAAATAAACGCGACACCTTCCGGCGCGAGCAGCCATTTATGCGCTCCGCAAGAAAGAAAATCTATTTGTGATCTCTCGACATCGATCGGCAGGTACGGAAACGCCTGAATCGCATCGACGCAAAAAATAATATTCTGTTCTTTGCAGAACGCTCCGATCGCTTCGAGATCGGCGCGATACGCGTAAAGAAATTGCACAGCACTGAGCGAAAGAAGTTTTGTACCGGGTTTGATCGCTGTTCGAAGAAACTCGACCGTCATTTTCGCGTCCGCGGGTTCGAGCAGATCGACGACCACACCTTTGCGCTGCTGATTAAGAAACGGATATACGTTCGTCGGGAATTCGTAGCGATACAGCGCGATCCGATCTCCCTGATTCCACTGTAACCCTTCCGTGAGCAGACTCAATCCTTCGGACGTATTCAGTACGAATGCCAGACGATCAGCAGTCGTACCGAGCCGATTCGCGAGCATCACCTTCACTTGATTCGCCATTCGCGGCGCCATCGGGAAGCTTTCAATATCTTTCAGCGAGCGCCGTTCCATATAATTTGCTACCGCCTCGCGTACTCGAAAGCTCATTGGGCTGATCGCCGCATGATTGAGATAGATCATATCCGTCCACGTATGCGGAAACTGCCGGCGTGCTTCTGCAACTGTCATCGCTTACGCTTCTCCCCGCTTACGAAGAATGGCTTCGACTTTTTGCACATCATCTTCGGTATCAACCGCGACTGAATGATAATTCACTTCGACACAATGAATTTCATACCCCGCATCAAGCCAACGAAGCTGCTCAAGTTTTTCTGCTTCTTCAAGCGGACAAAGGGGAAGCTCAAGAATTTGTAGCAGGTTCTTTTTACGAAAACCATAGACGCCGATATGCTGCCAGTATTGCACTCGATCATTTCCATCTCGATCGAACGGAATGGGCAGCCGCGAAAAATACAGTGCTCGATGATCGCGAGTCAAAGCTACTTTCACCGTTCCCGGATTTTGTAACTCTATTTTATCAGCGAGCGGCGAGATCGGCGTTACGATACGAACACCGGGCGACATCTCGAATAGATTACGAAGTTTGTCAATGACAACAGGATCGATTAGCGGCTCGTCTCCTTGAACATTAATAATGACATCAATATCATCAGGCAACGACCGAGCCGCTACACCAACTCGCTCGGTACCTGTACTGCATTCAGTGGGTGTCATAATCACATTGCCGCCGAACGAGCGAACGTGCTCCGCGATTTCTTCGCTGTCAGTAGCAACGGCAAGAAAATCTATGTTATGCGCTTTCTCACATCCGTGATATACTCGCTCGACGAGCGAGACGCCCGCAATATGCCGCAGTGGCTTGCGCTCAAGCCGCGTCGAACCCAGCCGCGATGGGATGATAATTGCTGTTTTCACTTGGGTGCAAAACTACGGAGAAAGGAGACTGAAATTCGGCAAGAGGGCTATTTATTGTCTTTCGAATGATCGAGCGCGCGAACGAACCGCAAATCTTCGTATGTAAATTTTTTCGCATCCAAGCATTGCATCGCCGCCGAAAGAGAATGCGCGGAGCCTACACTTCGAAACGCTTCACGGATCGGTTCGATCTTTTCTTGTACGATCAATCTCGAAATATCATTGATCTCTCCTGCAGCAATATATCCCTCGAGATGTCCGGCAACAGTTGATACTGCAAGCCCGCGCTTATCGGCGATCTCGTGCAAGGCGAGGCCTTGATCGTACAGAGATTTTGTCAAGATGGTCGTATGAGTTATTACATTCTCTTTCACCGCTCGATTCTTATTGAACTCCGGAGGTTTAACAAGATTGATCGGCGTTCGCTCTTTTAGAGCCGTTTTGCCTTTTTCGGTTAGCTTTAAAATACTGCCTCGTTGGTGGTCTTGCAAGAGATATCCTTCATACACAAGCTGCCCGGCATAATGTGACCACTCCTCTTTTTTCATATCCTTACCAATCCCGAATGTCGTGAGTTGGCTATGTTTATTATGCATTACAGTGTCACTGTACTTACCAATAAGGATGTCAATAATGTGTCCCATCCCCCAACTCTCGTCAGCTCGTTTGACGGTCGATAAAAATTTCTGAGCAGCAATAGTCATGTCATGCTGTTCATGCCAATCGGGGTGCAAACAAAAGTCACATTTTATTTGATCAACACACTTATAGTCTTCACCAAAATATTTGATTAAAAATTCTTTCCTGCATCCATGTGATTGTGCGAACTCGGATATAACATCTAAGTTATGATACTCCAGTTGCTTCCTTTGCAGATCAGCAACCTCTTCGATAAATCGTGCTTGGCGAACAGTATCTCCTAAAGAATAATACAAAATACATTCAGACTGAATACCATCACGTCCGGCTCTGCCTGTTTCCTGATAATATCCTTCGAGATTTTTTGGCAGATCATAATGAATGACAAAGCGCACGTCCGGTTTATCAATGCCCATTCCGAATGCGATCGTCGCGCAGATAATATCTGCTTTGCCTCGTTTGAACGCATCCTGCGTTTTCGTGCGTGCGATCGTTTCCATCCCCGCATGATAGGCAAGCGCACTGAAACCGGCAGTCTGAAGCGTCTCGGCAAGTTCTTCGGTCTTTTTTCTGCTGCCGCAGTAGATGATTCCCGATTCACCGTTATGCTCTTTCAGATATTTCATCAAATGCGAGTTCGAGTGATGCTTCGGGATCACTTTATAAACCAAATTCTTCCGCTCGAAACTTGCCTGATAAAACTTCGCCTGCTTTAGGTGAAGCTGCTCGATGATGTCTGTTGCAACGCGCGGCGTCGCAGTCGCCGTCATCGCAATGATCGGCACGCGCGGAAATTTCTCGCGAAGGACGCTGAGCCTGCGATAATCTTCTCGGAAATCGTGCCCCCATTGGCTGATGCAATGTGCTTCGTCTATGGCAAAGAACGAAATCTTGAGTGAAGCGAGAAATGCAAGAAAATTCGGCATCACTAAACGCTCCGGTGCACAGTAAAGCATTTTCACTGCGCCGCGTTTGATGCGATCTTTGAGATCGCCGACTTCGCTCGGGTCGAGGGTGCTATTAATGAAGACCGCCGAAATACCAAGTTCGCGCATCGCATCAACCTGATCTTTCATCAATGCGATAAGCGGGCTGACGACGATCGTAATGCCGTCTTTCAATAGCGCCGGAAGCTGATAGCAGAGCGACTTCCCGCCGCCCGTCGGCATCAGCACAAATACGTCTTTGCCTGCGATGACATCTTCGACGATCTCCCGCTGCAACGGACGAAACTCCGTATAGCCGAAATATTTTTCTAACGTAGATAGGTGCTTGTCATCCATAAAGATAATATACGATATTTATGATTAGCGTATCGACCGAAACAACTGTTGATGGCCACTCTATTTTCTTATCAACTGCTTCTTTAATCGCGCCGGTAACTTCCTGCTTCCCTCCCGCATCGTGAGCCCAGATACTTCATCGCGGTGTTCTTTCAAAAATTCTATAACCATTTCCGGGTAATGCTTGCACATTTCGCGGAGCGTCCAGCCGATGGCTTTGCGAATGAAAAATTCTTTTTCGCGCAGTAACTTTTCGAATGTCGGCAGAGCGTACTCAGCGTGAAGCTGTTTCTTTCGAGCGGGCCAAACGTGAATGAGAATGGCTGCGCGGCGAGTCCATAAATGTTTGCTTTTCGTCCATGTCGAAACTTTCGGATATATCTCTTGGGGATACGCGATCGTCATATTTCCGAGAATTCTTGTCGTCAGATAATCGAGCGTCGCCCAGCCTTCGCACGTATCGACGATCTTTTTAAGATAAAGCAAGTCGTGGGGCGTGAGCTCTTTGACAATACGCTCAAGGAGCACGATCGCAGCAACTTGTTCTTCGAACCAATCGGATGCCCAAAGTTCGGACGCAAGAGCTTTCACATCATCTTTCTCTAACTTCGGTCGCGTCGGGAAAACAGATTTCACGGCATCGGTCAGTCCCTTTGCGCGAAGACCGTAAAATTTCTTTGAGGATTTATGATAGTTCTTGTGAAATGCGGCGTGGTCAGGATCAGCGTGTTCTTGAAAAATACTGCGAAGCTCGAGAAGACGTTTATCTTTAAAACGAGCAGCCATTGTTACTCGTGGATCTGGTAAATGTTGAAAATGAGTCCTTCGGGCGCTTGAAACGATGCCGTTTCAGCTTCGCCTTTTTTATTTTGTGTTGTTGTGATCGGCTCAATCCCGGCTTTACGAATCGCGGCGATCTGGCGAATCGCATTTTTCGAACTATATTGTAAGCTCGGTTCTGTGTTGGGATCCTGGTGAAGTCCGATCGAAAATTCTCCGTCGCTCACCCGCGCAAGCGGCATCGGCTCGTTGCCTTTATACGTTACATTAAATCCGAAAAGCTTCCAGAAAGTAATAGCAGAATCGATATTTGGGACACGTAACGAAAATTCAATGAACGATCTATCCCAAGGGGCTCGCGCGCCCCGAGTAATATTGGAGCCACTACTGCTTGGATCTTTAATAAACTTGGGAGATGGATAAATTGAAAGCATGATCCCGCCCGGCGCTTTTACATCTATCTGGGTGATCGATGAATCGTTTCTTCGAAATACATTCACATCTTTTAACCAAGAAAGCGAATCAGCGATCGCAGCGATCCGATCTGCCGTAAGCGAAAGAAATATCTTTTGCGGCTCGTTCAAATGCATGAGCGTCACGTTCACGTAGCCATCAAACAAGTGGCAAATATCGGCAAGTGAATCAAGTGTGCGAAATCCGAACGTGTGCATGAACTTGCTATATGTCGGAAAGTCGCGGCTCGGAAGGACGACACGCATCGAGTTATGCTGTTGCGCAAAAACACTCGAAGTGACGAAAAGAAGAACAGCGATAAGAAAATTTCTCATGCAACGGTATGATAAACTGCCTGCACGTCGTCGTCCTCTTCGATGCGCTCGATGAGATCGAAGACTTCCGTTGCCTGCTCTTCGGTAAGTTCTTTCGTCGTTGTTGCCAGGCGCTCGATGTTCGCTTCGGTTACGGCAATGCCTTTTTCTTCGAGTGCTTTTTGCATCCCTGCAAAATCGGCGAACGACGTATAGACGACCATCTCCTCATCTTCGATCTTAATGTCTTCAGCACCGTGATCGATGAGTTCGAGTTCGAGCGTGTCTTTATCAAGTCCGGTTGCAGGCAAACGAAACACGCCTTTGCGGTCGAACATAAATGACAGCGAACCGGTGTTGCCGAGTGCGCCGCCAAATTTTGAAAAATAACTGCGGATGTTCGCGACGGTACGAGTCGGATTGTTGGTCGCAGTTTCAATAATAATTGCTACTCCATGCGGACCGTATCCTTCATAGACTGCTTCTTCGAAATTCTCGGCGTCCTTGCTCGATGCGCGTTTGATCGCACCTTCGACTCGGTCTTTCGGCATATTGACGCCTTTCGCGTTCTGGATCGCCGAACGCAAGCGCGGGTTTCCTGCGGGGTCGGGTCCGCCGAGGCGGACAGCGATAGCGATTTCTTTGCCGATCTTCGTGAACGCCTTGGACATCTTGTCCCAGCGTTTCATCTTGCGTACTTTTCGAAATTCGAATGCTCTGCCCATAGTCAGTAAATTTAGAGGCAAAGTAACACGGAAACGGGAGGTTTTGTCCTAATGGTTATGCCGCTTTTCCGACCAACTCCCACTTGCGTTCGTCGAAAATGATCTGGCGGGCAAGGTCGCGGCCTTTCTCATCTATTTTATGCAGCGGCATAATTTTCCCGCTGTGAACGATCGCCATATCGAGGCCTGCTTCGATAGCGTAGTGCAGAAAGACCGAGTTCAACACATGCCGCGAATGCGGATTGAGCCCGAATGAAATATTCGATACACCGAGGATCGTCTTGACCTTCGGATGTTTTTGTTTGAGCAACCTGATCGCTTCGATCGTCTCGATGCCTGCAGTGCGAAATTCTTCGTCGCCGGAGCCAAGCGTGAATGTGAGCGTATCGAAGATGAGATCTTCCTCGCGCATCCCGTACTTATTTACCGATAGATCGATGATGCGTTCGGCAACTTCGACTTTGCGCTCGCGCGTTTTCGTCATTCCTTGCTCGTCGATGGTGAGTGCGATCACTGCCGCACCGTAACGTTTGCACAGCGGCAGCACGTGCGCCATTCTTTCTTCACCGTCTTCAAGGTTGATCGAGTTGATGATCGCGCGGCCTGCATAGAGCTTGAGTGCTTCTTCGATCACTTTGTACTCCGTTGAATCGATGACGACAGGGAGCGTGACCTGTGTATTAAATATCTTCATCACTTCGCGCATATCGCGGACTTCATCGCGACCGACGTACGCAACACAGAGATCGAGCATGTGCGCGCCCTCTTTCACCTGCTCTTTCGCAACACCGACAGCTCCTTCGTAATCTTCGGCAAGGATGAGGTCTTTGAATTTCTTCGAACCGTTCGTATTGCAACGCTCGCCAACGATTACCGGCGCGGGCTGCTGTTCGAACGGTGCGGCAGAATAGATCGAAGCTGCCGCCGGAGTCCACGTCACGTTTCTCGATGCTGTCGAGATCGATTCAGAAAGAGATGAAAGTTTTGCGATGTGTTCTTTTGTCGTGCCGCAACATCCGCCGATAACCGAGACGCCGAGATCGCCGACGAAATGCGTCATCCATTTCTGCATTTCTTCCGGAGTCAGATGATAATGTGCAACTCCTCCGATATTTTCCGGCAGCCCGGCATTCGGCATGCAAAAAACTGGCTTCGTGGAGTTCTGCGTCAGATAACGCACATTCTCTTCCATCTCTTTCGGACCCGTCGCGCAGTTCATCCCGATAAGACTTATTATGTCATACGGTTCAAGTGCCGTCAGCGCCGCCGCGATCTCCGTACCCATGAGCATCGTGCCCATCGTTTCGATCGTGACCGAAGCCACAACCGGAATTTGTTTTTTGCGCTCGGCGAAAACATCTATTGCTGCAGCAAGCGCGCATTTCATTTGTAGAATATCCTGCGATGTTTCGATGCAGAGCAGGTCAGCGCCGCCATCGACGAGCCCGAGTATCTGCCCATAAAACGATTCACGCATCACATCGAAATCAATATGCAAGAGCGATGGAAGTTTCGTCGTCGGACCGACAGACCCTGCAACGAAGCGCGGCTTCGCTTTTGTCGAATACTGCCTCGCAATACGCGAAGCGATCTGTGCTGCTTCTTTCGAAAGATCATACGCAAGCTCACCAATATTATATTCTGCAAGCACAATTGACGCCGAGCCGAACGTATCTGTCTCTATGACATCAGCGCCGGCTTCGAGATAATCTTTATGAACGAGTTCAACTGCACTTGGTTTCGATCGCACAAGATACTCGTTGCAGCCGGCAAGCGCTTCACCGCCGAAATCATCCGGCGTCAGCTGCTGCCCCTGTAAATGCGTCCCCGTCGCCCCATCAAAGACAACCGGCCGCTCGCGTATGAGTTCGAAAAAGGTCATTGTCAATAATTAACGTAATAGGCCTATTCTTGTTCCAAAGCACATTTTACAGTATTTTGTTCGATCTTTCTGCTCTACAACTTCACCGTTTCTTCTTCGCGGCGGCGATCGTCAATTCGCTTGTCACTTTCATCGGTGTTTCTGTCGTGCCGTCTTTGATCGTCATGTCAATATCGGATGAAATGTGCGCGTTCTGAGTCATTCCTGTAGCGATGTCGATCGTATAGCTGCCGGATCCTTTGCCGCTGATTGTACCTCCTTCTCCGGAAGCGGTGAGACTTTGTGTCAGGTCGATCTCTGCTGTTGTACGATCCACCGACTTCAATGTATAATGATCGGTCGTTATCATCTGTACGTTATCAAAACGGGTGATCGACGTGTTATTCCAGCTCTCGCCGATCGAGACCGAATGATCCGGGAAGACCACAAACAGTGTCGCATTATCTACCGGCTTGTCGTACCGTGTCCCGGCCATACGTTCGAACACCGAATCGAGTGTAGCACTGATACGTGCACCCGCTTTCGAGAATTCCATCGAATACTTCACGCCGTTCTGTTTTTTGAAACGATCACTGAACTCGATGGCATCGGTTCCGAAATTTATCAAGCTGTCTTTGGTGTCCATTGTCAACAGCTCTTGGTCTCCTTGGCTACTGACATATTGTTTTATTGCAATTCTGTTCAATGACGCGTCGAAGGTGATGCTTCCGTTTCGTTCGATGTGCGAGACCACTGCCGAAAGTTCGACAATGCTTTTTTGCTCGGTCGCTCCGGAATCGTTTGCGCTGCTCGATGCCGCTTTCTGATGCAGCTTTGTGAGAAACGAATATCGCGAGCCTTTTGCAGGGTGAAGCGAAAGTGTGACGGGCTTCGAACTTTGCGAAAAGGCGGTGCGTGTGATGCAGCACGTGCATATAAGAATCAATAGAATGTTTTGACGAGTCATTATCCGTGGTCGATAATTAGTGGACAAAGATACACCATTTGGTTGTTCACAACAGAAATAATTTATAACCGTGCAGCTTCAGGCAAAAAAATCTCTCGGGCAGCATTTTCTCATTGACGAAAATATTCTTCGCCGCATCGCCGAGTCAGCCGATATCCGCGACGGCGAATCAGTCGTCGAGATCGGTCCGGGGACTGGCTTGCTGACGAAGCACCTGCTCGCAATGCCTCTTGCGAAGCTTACCGCCTTCGAGCTTGACGAGCGGGCGATCCCGATACTCGAATCAGAGTATCACGACGAAAGATTTTCTGTCGTTCATCAGGATTTTTTGGAAGTCCCATTAAACGACTTCAGCGTGAGCGGAAAAATAAATATTATCGGCAACATTCCCTACTATATTACTTCACCCATCGTTTTTAAGCTTCTCGAAGAGCGCGAATCGCTCAGATTCGCGACAATGCTCGTTCAGCTTGAAGTCGCCGAGCGGCTTATCGGCGTCCCGCGAACAAAGGCGTATGGAATTCCATCGGTTCTAACGCAATGTTTTGCCGAAGTGAAGATGCTTTTCAAAGTGAAAGCCGGTGCGTTCCGTCCCGCGCCGAATGTCGACTCTGCCGTTCTCCGATTCGATTTCGAAAATGATTTTTTCACCCGTGAAAAAATTCTGCCTCCGAGAAATTTCGACGATAAAAAATTCTCTCGTCTTGTGCGAACACTCTTTGCAATGCGCCGCAAGACGATCAAAAATAATCTGAAGGCACTCGATATTTCAAACGCTGACGAATCAAAACTTGCCCTGTTCCTCCCGAAACGAGCAGAGGAGTTGTCGGTGAAAGAATTTTTGGAGTTCTACAGGATGCTTTATTCATAACTGATTTCTGTGGTTAGGAAAAGCGGTATTTTTGCATATCGTCATTCATTTGGACAAGCGCAATACAATTGAGCGGACTATTCTCGGCGAATTCACTGCGGTCGAATTCGTCTCGCTTGGCTTTACGATCATTCTTGCTCTGGTCGCCGTTATTTTTTACGATCGGGTCGAGCTGTCGTCGATACTTCTAAATCTTGGCGCAGTCATCCTCATCATCTTTTTTTTTAATTGGTTTTCGCTCACCTCCGACGCCAAGTGGATGCGTGCGCTGCATACGTTCTATATTATTCCGCTCGTGCTCTATCTCTTCAAGATCGTCGAGAAGCTCTCATTCCCGATCCACGGTCAGGATTTCGATTCGGTGCTGATCTCGGTTGACCGCACGCTCTTCGGCACCGACCCAACCGTCTGGCTTTTTCATCATTTCCCGATCGTGCCCGTTATCACGGAAATACTCCAGATCTGCTACTTCTCATATTATTTTTTGCCGGTCATCGTTGCGCTGGAGCTGTTCGAGCGGCGGCATAAACATCGTGAAGACGATCATTCGTCGGACGATCTGGAAATGCTGCGCTTCGTCATTGTCTATGGATTTTTGCTTTCGTATGTTTCATATCTTATTCTACCGGGCGTCGGACCGAGATTTACGCTTCACGACTTCAGCACACTCGAACAAGAACTTCCGGGCATCTGGCTGACGCACGGTATTCGCTGGCTGATTAATTCCGGCGAAAATATCGCAAGCACGATGACAAATGCCGATGCGATGCGCGTCGTCACGCGCGATGTATTTCCGAGCGGTCATACGGAAATGACACTGCTTTCGATCCTGCTCGCATTTCGTTTTCGGGTCAGGTGGCGCTGGGTTGTGCTGACGCTCGGTTCGGGACTGATTTTCTCGACGGTGTATCTGCGTTATCATTATGTGATCGATGTTATCGGCGGCGCCCTCTTGGCAATGATCGCGCTCTATACGGCAGAGCCGGTCGTGAAGATCTTGCTTGAATGGAAGAAGAAATTGCTCACGAAGTCAAATGACTGACACTACTTTATTCCAAGGCATTCTTCCGCCTGAGTGTGTCCTGACCGATGCGACCGACCGGCTTACCTACGATGCCGATGCCGTCACACTTGAGCGAATTACCCCGCAAGCGGTGCTGCTTGTAAACAGTACAAAAGAAATTCAGAACATCGTTCGCTATTGCAATGAGCGCAATATTTCATATCTGACACGCGGCGCAGGGACGGGGCTTTCCGGCGGAGCGATCGCCTGCGGCGAAAGCGTGATGATCGTTACGTCCGGAATGAACCGCATTCTCGAAATTAATCCCGAAGAGCAGTGGGCGCTTGTCGAATCGGGCGTCGTCAATGGTACACTTTCAAAAGAAGTTAAAAAATTCAATTTACATTTTGCCCCTGATCCCTCAAGCGGCGCGGCTTCGACCATCGGCGGCAATATCGCTGAAAATGCGGGCGGTCCGCATTGCCTGAAATATGGCGCAACGGCAGAGCACATTCTCGGACTCGAAGTCGTGCTGCCGGATGGAGAACTTGTTTGGCTCGATAATAAAGGTGATTCTGCGCCGCTGCTTTCATTGATGATCGGCAGCGAAGGCACGCTCGGTATTGTGACGAAAGCGAAAGTAAAACTCACCCCGCTGCCCGAAGCAGTCGAGACACTTCTTGTTGATTTCCCGACGCCGCGCGATGCGTCTGAAACCGTCAGCGCGATCATTGCTTCGGGGATCATCCCTGCCGCACTCGAGATGATCGACTCCGAAGTGCTCGACGCGCTCGAAGAAGCATTTCATCTTGGCTTCCCGAGGGATGCGGGTGCATTATTACTCATCGAACTCGATGGAAGAAGAAGGTCGCTGGCGAGGCTCGTTAAACAAGTTGAGTTAATTTGCAAAGACCATCATTCAAGAACAATTCGCATTGCTGCAAACGAGATCGAGCGAAATGCGCTATGGCAGGCACGCAAAAAAGCATTCGGCGCGCTGGGCAGAGTCAGCCCGAGCTATTACACGCAAGACGGCGTCATTCCGAGATATGCTCTGCCGGATGTTCTCGAAGAAATTTACAGGATCGGCAAATCGCATCATCTCAGGATCGCAAATATCTTTCATGCAGGAGACGGTAATTTACACCCGGCAATTTTATATGACGAGCGCGACCCTGAAAGCATTCGCCGCTGTCTTGCCGCGAGCGCGGATATCTTAAAACTCTGCATCGCCAAAGGCGGCTCGATCACCGGCGAACATGGCGTTGGCATCGAAAAAAGAGAAGCGCTCGGCTGGATGTTCGGCGAAATGGATATTACAATAATGGCTCGTCTGCGAACGGCATTTAATCTGTCGGGCTTGTTAAATCCTGCTAAATTCTTACCGACAGACCATCCGTGCGTCGAGGTTGGGACACGGCATCGGAAGGTACCCGTGTAGTAGGAAACTATACGAATGACTTGTGTTTTATAATAACAATGATAAATCCTGTTGCTAACATATCGCCCGATTACGGCTCATTCCGAGACATGGTGATGCGGCGTCCGTTTGCAGACAAAATAGCCCTTGTTCGTGAGCTCGAACGAGAGACTTTTGCAGAGCGCTTCGCAGAGATTACCCAACGTCTTCGCAGTCGTGCTTCCGGAAATAGCATCACCCCTGAAGAGATCCAAAATGAGGTCGAAGCGGTTCGCAGAGCCAGATTTTTGAACAGGTAGCACGGATTAATGCGTATTGTCATAGATACCAATATTTGGATCCAATATCTTATTGACAAACCTCCTAAACGTTTAGATTCAATTCTTCTCGATCCCCAGACAGAAGTACTTCTGAGCCGCGAATTGCTCGATGAACTGATCGAAGTCTGCGCCAGACCAAAATTCACGCGATACTTCTCCACTGACGATATTACCGACTTAGTACTCCTGTTGGAGTCTCGCTTCCCTGTGATCGCCGTTCAAAGCATTGTCGATGTTTGTCGTGATAAGAAAGATAACTTTCTTTTGGCACTCTGTAAAGACGGTAAGGCAGATGTCCTTCTAACAGGCGATTCGGACATTCTCGATCTTAGGAAATTTGAAGATACAATAGTGGTTTCTTTGACCGGGTTGGAATCCATCAGATAAGAACAGGTCTTTTTCTCATCCCTTTCTGTTACTTTTGGCTATTTCAAGTGTTTTTAAGGGTGAGACAGTACCTTTTTGGATGAATTCTTATTAATTTTTAAAAAAATGATGCCAATTTGTCCTGAAATGTGTCTATATTTGTAGGAGATGGTTGTACGAATCGGTAGAGGATCGGCTCCCCGAAACTTAACGGTTTGAAAAACGAATAAGCACTGTGGATAACTTTCGTGAGGGTCTCCCAAAGAAAATGGAACGATTTTTGTGAAAGTGAGTCCAAAATGTTGTATCTTTGTACTTTATTGTTTATCGGATTAGGCGGGCTCCATAGCCCAACTACAACACTTTATCCCACGAAAAGAAATCCCGGTAACCAGTAGTATAAAATAATCAAGAGAACGAGGCGCACAACGCCGGATGGTAAAGGAAAGAATAATGTTGGACGATAAGACACTCAGGGAGCGACACCGCGACTTCGAACGTGAGGCTATGCCTCATGTGACGGCGCTATATAACTTCGCCCTGAGGATGACGAGCGACCCTGATGATGCGAATGACCTCTTGCAGGAGACCTACATGAAAGCATACCGGTTCTGGGACAAATTCGAGCCCGGCACCAACTGCAAAGCATGGCTCTTCCGCATTATGAAGAACTCGTATATCAATATCTACCGCAAAGAATCCAAAGAGCCGGATAAAGTCGATTACGAGGATATTCAGAATTTTTATAATACGATCCGTTCGGAATATACCGATCCGAACGATATGGAAGCGCGCCTGTACCGCAATTTGCTCGACGACGATCTGACCCGCGCGGTCGAATCGCTTCCGGAAGATTTTCGTACGGTCGTCATTCTCTGCGACATCGAAGGATTTACCTACGAAGAGATCGCAGAGTTCGTCGATTGCCCGATCGGCACGGTTCGCTCACGGCTTCATCGCGGCCGCAAGCTGCTTCGTTCGAAGCTCATCGAATATGCCCGCGTTCGCGGATATAACGTCGATGAAGAGCGCCATCGCAAAACGAAGAAAGACCTCGAACTCGAAGAGTTCGGCGGAGCGAATGCACTCGCAACGAGCAAGATACATAAGAACTGATCTGAATCGGAATTAATAGATTCAATATAAAAAGGCTGCGATATCGTAGCCTTTTTCTTTTTTGCAAATATGATATACTTGTGTGCTCACGAAATAAACATGAACATATTCATCTACTGTAACGACCTTGTCTCTATAGAGTTATGAAAAACTTACACGGATCTTTTGTTCACCCACAGATTTTCACCGTTCTTTTACATATTTTTCGAAAAGCAATTTTTGCAACAAACTGCCGAAAAAAGGGTTATATTTGCTGTTCGGGGTAATTTTATGAAAGCCCCGATGATGTAGAAGAACGAGTGTACAAATTAACGAATCCATTCACAAGCCATAATACTTCTATGAAGCGTCTGTTACTTTTTGCATCCCTCGTGCTTGCTGTTACAGCAAATACAGCGAGCGCACAAGCGCCTACTAAAAAGGTGCTGCTCGAAGAATTCACCGGCAGTTGGTGCGGCTGGTGCCCACGCGGCATTTGGGCCATTGAACAGCTGGAACAGAAGTATCCGAACACGTTCATCCCGGTTGCTTTCCATAATAGCGACCCGATGCAGATCCCGACGGGTCAGGATACACTAGAATCAACAATTACCGGATATCCCGAAGGATGGGTCGATCGCTTGGTTCAGCCCGGCAATACCCGTAATCTTGATCCGACACAGTTTGACAGTGCCATCACTGCACATTTCAGTGATCCGGTTCAAGCCGGCGTCACCATTACGAACGTGACCTTCGATCCGAGGACCCGCGTAATGACTGCAACAATCAATGCAACATTTACGACAGCAGTCACCGGAGATCTTCGTTTGAACTGTTATCTCATCGAAGACAGCTGCTCGGGACCTGCAGGTACGACCTGGGACCAGCATAATTACCTGACCAACCGTTCCGGTTATCAGGATAATCCGTTCTTCAATCTTCCAGCAGTCGTTCCATCCTACCAGCACATGCACGTGGTACGTGCGGTGCTCGGCGGTGCCTGGGGTACGGCAGGTGTTATCCCTGCAACGGCAGTTGTAGGCACGAAGTATTCGGTGACATATACATACACCGTGCTTCCCAATGTCAAACCGGATCAGACAAAGATCGTCGGTTTCGTTTCTTCGTACGGCACGACTGTTGCAAAGAACAAGATTCTTAATGCTGAGACAGCGCCGCTAACAACCCTGCCGTTAATTACGGGCTTCAGTGCAACCGGTGGTAACGCTTATATTACAGCAACCAGAAGCGGCGTCACTGATCAGATCATTACGCTTTCGAATAGCGGTAACGCACCACTGACTGCCTCGCTGACGATGGATGCAACAAGCACCTCGTTGCCTGCGAGCTGGAAAGCCTCGTTGTCATCGTCAAGCGTAACGATCCCGGCAAAGTCGAGCATTACTGATACACTCGCGATCACTGCACCTGCAAAAGCGGGTTTTGCAAGCGTTTTCTTTACCGTACTCCCGGTGTCCGACGCTGCGGTTGCGCATCCGATCTCGATGAATACGAACGCACTCTCTGCGGGTACAAAATATGTTTCGTACGGATCTGACGGATTTATGCCGACGCACATGGATACAAAGTATTCGAATGATTTCGCGGCTGTCCCGCTCAATACAAACGTGCTGGCAGCGTATAAGCCGGAAACGTTTGATGTGAGTTTGTATCCGGGCGTTGCATATTTTGATTATACGAACCTTGCAGGCGTGCCTCCGGCGGTTGTTCCGAGCATCACTGCTTCGCTCAATGCCGGCAAGAAAGTGTTTATCACTTCGACATACGGGCTCTATTACGAGTTCGACCCCGCTTCGGGGATCAATAGCAGCACCAACACTCAGGCTGCACAGGATCTCTTTAATACGAAGCTCGCGATCAGCTACCTGTCGCTCAATTTCCGTTATAATCAAAGCACAGGCCAAGCCGTCACCACCAGCGTTACCGGCTTCCCCGGCGATCCGGTTGGTAACGGGATCGTGTTCAACTGCGGCTTCTATCAAAGTGACGTTTTCTCGGTCGACGATCAGACTCATACGAAACCCGTCATCTATTTCGACGACGATCAGACCGTTCTCGGTGGCTTCCGCTACGATAATGGCTCGGGGCAGCGTTTGGTCTATCTCGATCTGGATTTCTCACTCGTCGGCAGCGGAACGAGCACCACGAATGCAAAAAAACTCGTCACACAGTCGATGGATTTCCTCATTAACGGTGTGAACGCAGTGAAACCGTCAGGCACTGCAATGTTCTCGCTCGATCAGAACTATCCGAATCCGGTTTCGGGCGACACAAAGATCACTTATTCACTCGGCGAGCGCGCACCGGTGAGCCTTGTCGTGACCGATATGCTTGGCAGACAAGTTGCTCAGCTTGTCAATACAACGCAGGACGCGTCGAGCTACTCATTAAAATTTGACGGCTCAACACTTCCGTCAGGTGTCTATACCTACACATTGACCGCCGGCGATCAGAAACTTTCACGCACATTGAATGTTGTGAAATAATAGTAAGAACTTATCTTTACTGCGAACGCGGCTCGGAAAACGAGCCGCGTTTTTTTTTATCAACTTTTCAACGTTGAAAGTTTGTTCGCAAAATGTGTATCGGCAAAAGTTGTGGGTGATTTGTTAACTCAATCCCACAATTATTTTGTAAGTTTGTGACCTTTTAAATTGCACGTATAACCAAACAGTGAGCGTAATCCCCATCCAGCCGAAAGAGAATGCCGGCGCGAGACAGTCGCGGGCATATCTTCGCAGTTTCAGCGAGCTTTATGAGCGCGTTTCCGGCACAGGCCTTGTGCCGCCGCAGGCGATCGAGATCGAAGAATCGCTTCTCGGTGCGATGATGATCGATAAAGTTGCGGCAAATCGCGCGCTTGAAGTGCTTGGCGACCGCACGCTCGAAGATTCTCCGTTCTATCGGGAAGCGCACACGGCGATCTACCGCGCGATGGTCGATCTCGACAGCAAAGGCGAGCCGATCGATGTGCTTTCTGTGACGAATCGGCTGCGACTTAACGGCGCTCTCGAAGAAGTTGGCGGGCCGTCCTATCTCGTCGAACTCACATCAAAAGTTGTTACAACGGCAAATGTCGAAGCCCATTCGCGCTTGTTGCTTGAAAAATATCTTGGCCGCGAGCTCATCAGAACATGCGAAGAAGTCAAACTCCGCGCATTCCTCGGCGAGGACGATACCTTCGAACTGCTCGATCAGGCTGAAGGAAATCTCTTCAGATTATCCGAGACGCGCCATCGACGCAGCTTCCAGCGGATGGACAGGCTGTCGCATGAAACGATGGAGCATCTGCAGCATGTGCACGATCATCATTCGAGCGTAACAGGTGTACCCACAGGCCTTACCGACCTCGACGAGATCACTGCCGGCTGGCAAAAAACAGATCTTATTATCATCGCTGCGCGCCCCTCGCAAGGAAAAACAGCGCTGGCGCTGACACTTGCGCGTAACGCGGCACTGAATCCGATCAAAGAGCATAGAATCCCTGTTGCAATCTTTTCGCTCGAAATGGGCGCACAGCAATTAGTGCTGCGCTTACTCTGCTCGGAAGCGCAAGTTGATATGCAGTCTGCCAGAAAAGGCAAGCTTTCCGGCGAGGACTGGAAAAAAGTCTCTCTTGGCATCAGCCGCTTGCACGAAGCGCCGATCTTCATTGACGACACCGCCGCCATCACGCCGCTCGAACTGCGCGCGAAGTGCCGCCGGCTCAAAGCGACAGAGAATATCGGACTCGTCATTGTCGATTATTTACAGCTGATGGAAGTCTCGCGTTCGATGGATTCTCGCGAGCGGGAAATTTCAACGATCTCGCGTTCGCTCAAGGCGCTCTCGAAAGAATTGAATATCCCCGTGATCGCATTGTCGCAATTAAATCGCGGTGTTGAAAGCAGAACCGATAAACGGCCGATGCTCAGCGATCTTCGTGAATCCGGAGCGATCGAGCAGGATGCCGACCTTGTACTGTTTATCTATCGCCCGGAAACCTACGGCATTGAGCAGTACGACGACGGCAAACAAACCGAAGGTACCGCAGAGATCATCATCGGCAAACATCGTAACGGACCTATCGGCCAGGCGCGTGTCTCGTTCCGCGGCAATATCGGCAGTTTCAATAATTTAATTTATATACCTGAGTTCGACGATGCCCCGCAAAAGCCTTCGAACAATTCACCGGCATTCTAAAATATGAATATCGTCATTAATCCCCCGTCGCTTGTAAAACCGGTCGGTTATGCTCATGCGATCAAAACAGCCGGCGGCACAACAATCTATCTTGCCGGGCAAGTCTCGTTCGACGGCGAGGGAAATCTCATTAACAAAGGAGATATCATTTCGCAGTTTCGTCAGGCGATCCGCAATCTCGAGATCGCGACGCACGAAGCAGGTGCGAAGATGACGGATATCGTAAAGATGACGATCTTTACCACAAGTAAAGAGCTCTACAAAAAAAATCTTCGGGAGATCGGTGAAGTTTATCGCGAATTCTTCGGTAAATATTTCCCGGTAATGACCCTTGTCGAAGTTAAATCTCTCTTCGAAGACGACGCACTCCTCGAGATCGAAGGAATCGCCGTGATTCCCTGACCTGCTCTATTTCTTCGTAATTTCACAGTATGAATTTCACTCTTTCCGCCGACGAATCCCGCTGGCAGCATATTGCGTGTGATTTTGCGCAGAAAGAAGTCGCACCCATTGCGCGCGAAATGGATGAGAAGGGCGAAATGCCGCTTTCACTCGTCAAAACAATGGCAGAACTTGGTCTGCTTGGCGGTGCAATAGATAAAAAATTTGGCGGCAGTGCGATGAGCGCTCTTGCACTTGCGCTCGTCTATGAAGAACTTGGCCGTGCTTGTTCGAGCACACGAGGATTTATGACGGTGCATTCGTCGCTCGTGATGCAATGCATCGATCAATGGGGTTCCGACAACCAGAAAAAGAAATATCTCCCGAAACTGACGAGCGGTGAAATGATCGGCTGCTACGCGCTGACAGAACCGGAAGCAGGCAGCGATGCCGCGAGCATCAAAACAACTGCAACGCCGACAAAGGGCGGCTACGAGCTTAGCGGCGAAAAGATCTGGATAACCAATGGAATGAACGCAGGATTAGCGATCGTCTTTGCAAAATTGCCGCACGCAGAAAACGAAAAGCCCTATTCGGCTATCACGGCGTTTCTTGTCGAAGCGAATTCGAAAGGCTTACTTCGTAAACAAATGCCGGGCAAAGAACTTGGTCATCGGGCGAGCGATCATGCTCATATCATATTCGAAAAATGTTTTGTGCCGCAATCAAATGTACTTGGCGGCGAACGAAACGGCTTCAAAGTTGCAATGAGCGCGCTCGATCACGGACGGCTCGGCGTTGCCGCAGGAGCACTTGGGGTGCATCAAGCGTGTCTGGATGCGACCATAGATTTTGTTCGTACCCGCAGGCAATTCGGCTCGCGCATCGGCGATTTCGAAATGATCCAGGCAAATATTGCCGATATGAAGACGTCGCTCGAAGCATCGCGAATGCTCGTCTATTCCGCCGCTGCAAAAAAAGATGCCGGTGAGAATGTCTCGCTAGAAACGTCGATGGCAAAACTCTATGCAACAGAAGCAGCGCTCAAAGCGGCATCGGATGCTGTGCTCATTCACGGCGGGCGCGGCTACTCGAATGAGTATCCGGTCGAACGATACTATCGCGACATCAAAGGCTTGCAAATCTATGAAGGCACATCGCACATTCAGCGCATTGTCATTGCGCGCAACGTGATCGGAAAACCCTGATGGCACGCTCGTTCAAACGTTATGCCAGTTTTGGCCGCGAGGATAAACTTGTTGGCATCCGTGCTTTTTTCAACGGCGAATCGATCATTGTCCGGCTGATCATTTTTCTCGCGCTTGGCGGGATATTTTACCTTGTCGTGCAGCTTACTCATAGCGGCGTCAAGCCCAATGCCGAGCAAACTGAGGACACGGCTGTGCCGGCCCCGGTGAAACCCTCTCCTGTAAAATGAACATCACGACGACGCCGGACGACCTGTTCATAGGGATTATGTCAGGCACAAGCCTCGACGGGATCGATGTCGTCATTGCACGATTCGGCAATACTGTCGAATCAATCGCCCGCGAATCGTTTCCATTTGATAAGAATATTCGCGACATGCTGCATACATTTGCGACGGCATCATCGGTCAAACTCGATGAATTTGTTCGTATGCATTTTTCCCTCGCCGCTCTCTATGCAGATGCCGTCTCTCATACTCTTGAGCGTGCAAAACGCTCACCAACGGATATTCGCGCAATCGGTATGCATGGCCAGACCGTTCGGCATCTGCCGTCGGCACATGCAACATTTCAACTTGGATCCGGCTCAGCGCTGGCTGCACGAACAGGGATTGATGTCGTCAGCGATTTCCGAAGCGGCGATGTTGCGATCGGCGGTCAGGGCGCGCCGCTCGTACCGATGTTCGACGCAATATTTCTTCGGGATGAACATCAAGATAGAGTCACACTCAATATCGGCGGCATCGCAAATATTACTATCCTTCCCGCAAGAAAAAAAAGCGGAGAAATTATAGCGTACGATACCGGACCGGGAAATATGCTGATCGACGAATTAGCACACAGATATTTCGCTAAAGCATTTGACGAAGACGGCGGCATTGCACGAAGCGGCGTCGTGAACGAGGCGCTCGTCCGAGAAATGCTCTCGCACCCGTATTTCTCTTCGCCTGAGCCAAAATCGACCGGCAGAGAGCTCTTTGGACAAGAGTTTCTTACACGGTTTATCGACTTGGTCGACTCCGGCTATCTTAAAGAAAATGATGCTGTTGCGACCGCAACAGATCTCACTGCGCGTTCGATCGCTCACTCATTACAAACCGAACGAGCAGAAGTGATCACTAGCGGCGGCGGTGCGAAGAATGCTTTTTTGATGGAGCGGTTAACGGTACTATTACCGAATTGCAAAATAACGACCTCTGATGAACTCGGCATTCCATCGCAAGCAAAGGAAGCGATCGCGTTTGCATATTTTGCAAAAGCGTATCTTGACCAAACATATATCCATTTACCGAGGACGACCGGCGCAGATTGGTCGTTGATTCTTGGATCATTATCACGAGGAAAATAATAATTTTATCGTTGTTCGAACGTTGGCAAACGGTAAAATTTTCTTTATGCAGGAAATAATTTCGTATCATCGTATAGGATACGAATTGACGATCAATGTGAACCAAATGTGGATAAGTTTTGCGTATCAAGTGTGACACGGTATTGCAATGTGGACAGGGAATTGAAAGTGAGAATAAAGAATTCAAATACAATGTGAGTGTGAGAAGTTTTGTGTGCCGGGAAAAATTTTATCGTAATCAGTTAGACAAAAACAACCCAAACAAATTTATTCACAACCTTCAATTCCCAATTCAAAAAAATTTCCGCTGAACTCTTACAACCAGATTAAACTTAATACGAGCAGTGTTTGTAGAACAAGCCACCGTCGCGGAAGAGCAATTTTCCGCAGTCATCAGTAATTCAAATTTATCAATGCCCCCAGCCAGCGGAGGAGAAATTCTGGAAGTCGTATCGAACGATGCTCTCGTCAGCGACGAGCTTCGTGCTGCTGCGCTTGCGCTGTGGGATCGGTGCACTGAAAAGCTCAAGTCGCAGGTGACGCCGCAGAGTTTTACGACATGGTTTGAGCCGCTTTCTGCGGTCTCGCTCGAAGGCACACGGCTCGTCCTTTTTGCGCCGAGTGCCTTCATCGCCGAATGGGTACTTCAGCATTATCAGGTGTTGATCGAGACTGTCCTTGCCGAGTTTCTCGGCCAGTCGGCCGAGATCGGGATCGAGCACAGCGCCGAAGTCGAAGGAGTCGAGACAGCGCTTGCACCGATAACGGTCGTCCAATCTTCTGCGCCTGCCACTGAAGCGGCGAATCGCTTTGATGCACCTTCGCAGCCGCTTCGTGAGAACAAACAACAGTCTGTGACGCCCGTTGCAAAGCCGCCGCTGAATTCGAATCTGAATCCGAATTATACATTCGACTCATTTATCCGAGGCGAATCGAATAAACTGGCGTTTGCTGCTGCCGTTGCCGTCGCCAATAATCCGGGCGGGACAAAGTATAATCCGTTAGTCATGTACGGCAATGTCGGTCTCGGCAAAACGCATCTTATTCATTCAGTCGGTAATAGTGCGCTCGAGAAATTCCCCGGAGTTCGGGTTTATTACACATCGAGCGAACGCTTTACAAAAGAATTCGTCGAAGCGATCCAATCCGACCGCATTAATGATTTTAATACATTCTATCGCTCGATCGATCTGCTGATCATCGATGACGTGCAATTTTTCGCGGGTAAAGAGCGAACGCAGGACAGCTTTTTCCATACGTTCAACGAGCTTCGCGATAATGGCAAGCAAATTATTTTAACGTGCGATCGTCCTCCGAAAGAGCTTCGCGACATCGATGACCGCCTGCTCAATCGGCTGCAATGGGGACTGACGACCGATATTCAGCCGCCCGATCTCGAAATGCGTATCGCGATCTTGCGCCATAAAGCTGTCCGGGATGGTTTTGATATTTCAGAAGAAGTACTCGAATACATCGCCTCGAACGTGACGACAAACATCCGCGAACTCGAAGGCTGTTTGATCTCGCTCGAAGCCGCGATCTCGCTTGAAGGTAAAGAAGGTACAGTCGAGCTTGCGCGCGATGTGCTGCGTAAAGTAGCGCGCCGTTCAGCTCCGATCTTATCTGTCGAGACGATACAAAAATATACCGCTAAATTTTTTAATATCGACGAAACGCTTCTGCGCGATAAAACTCGCAAGCAGGAGATCGTGCAGGCGCGGCAAGTCGCGATGTATCTCTGCAAAGAACTGACCGCAAGCACGCTCAATACGATCGGCTTGCATTTTGGCGGACGCGACCACTCGACCGTCATTCACGCACAGCAGACCGTCCTCGACGATATGCGCAACGATCCGCTCTTCGCCAACCGCGTGAACGAACTCAAGCGCCAGCTTGAAATGCTGCAATGATTTTGGATAGTACCTACTATTTGAATGAATGAGAACCCCTCACTCTAAGTGATTGAACAGCCGAGAGAGATCTCGGCTGTTTTGTTTTATACCTTATCCATCTTCTTCCGAATTGTCTGTTTATCTGTAGCGCTCTTTGCCAGCGAATATGCAGTCTGAAAATATTGCTTCGCCTTCATAGTATCGATCCCGGTATAAAGCTCGCCAAGAAGTGTAAAATAAAAATGGTTATCATTCAGATCTAATTTTTCTGCTTCTGATATTGCTTCTTTCACACTTCGTGCTTTTGAAAGAGCATATGTCCTATTGAGTGCAGCAATAGGTGAATATTTGATCTGTAATAATTGGTTGTAAAATTGCAGGATGTTCTCCCATTTGTCTATCGAATCGGTTTTCTGCGTACTCCAGTATGCGATACAGGCTTCAAGATGATATTTACTGACACGGTTGCCCTGCGCAGCACGGTGCATAAAATAGACACCTCTTGCAATAAGATCAGTATCCCATAAGCTCTCATCCTGATCTTCGTAAAGGACGATCTCGCCATTCGAATTCACCCTTGCGCTGAAACGCGAAGCCTGGAAGCACATTAACGACATCAGTGCATTCGCTTGCGGTTTGTTCGTCTCGGGATATTCAATGAGCATCATAGCGAGACGCATCGCTTCCATACACAGGTCTTCCCTAAGCGGCGTGTTGCCCGAGACAGAATAATATCCTTCGTTAAAAAGCAAATAGATCGTTCGCAAAACTGATTCCATACGGGTTTGCATCTCGGATTGACTCGGCAGTTCGATCGCAATATGTTCGTCGCGGAGTTTTGCTTTTGCGCGAAACAATCGCTTGTTGATCGTCTCTTTATTCGTCAGGAATGCATCAGCGATCTCTTCGATGCCAAAGCCGCACAGGATACGCAGCGATAATCCGATCTGCGCTTCCGGCGGAATTGACGGATGGCTCAGGGCGAACATCATCTGTAATTGGCTGTCGATCATATTTTGCTCGGAGAGATCGACTTCGTATGATTCGTTTATTCGCTTTTGCAGTTCGGGAGCAACACTTGCGTCAAAAATCCGCTGCCGTTCAAAGTGATTTTTTGCTTTATTTTTCGCAACGGTATAAAGCCATGCAGCAGGATTCGGCGGGATGCCGCTGAGCGCCCAGGTTTGTGCTGCAGTGAGAAATGTGTCACTGGCAATATCTTCGGCGATCTCGATCTCGGCGAACCCAAATCTCTTACAAAGGGCTGATACGATCTTTCGGTATTCAGTCCTGAATAAGTGCGGGATGAGTTCCTCGGTTGGCATGTAAGCTAATTAACACGTCATTCTGAGGGAGCAACGCGACCGAAGAATCCCTTAATGTCTTCTGCAAGCATTCTCGGTGTAACTCATCAAGGGATTCTTCGGCTGTCGCCTCAGAATGACTTTGTAAGGAGATAAACCCCTCAGTGCGTTCCGCCGCCCTGGAGTCTGCGGACTTCTATGCTGTTGCCGTCGCCTTGGAGTACCGGAAAGTTTTTCGCCATTTCAGCAGCTTCGTCGGCACTGTCGGCTTTTATGATTACATACCCGCCGAGCGTCTCTTTGATCTCGCCGAACGGACCGTCGGTCACGACGCCTTTATGCCACACAACTTTCGCATCGTCGAATGCCAACCCATTACCGCCGACGAGTTTGTTCTGCGCCGCAACGCTTCCCATCCAATCGCGCGTCTGCTTCATCCAAGTCTCAAGCTGCTCCGGCGAAGCTACCTTCAATCCGTCCTGATGACGGAAGATCAACATATACTCTTTCATATTCTACCCTTTCCTGATTGTTATTATGTGAATGTTTGAATTACACCCGAATAACAAATGAGATTCCGGGAATTGGACAGATAGAGGAAAACAATTTAATGACAAATCACACGACTTGTTGAAAAGGATAATGAAACATGCTCTCAATTATTTCTTGAAGCCTTTCTCACCGAAACGTATCCATCGAAGACCCAACCAAACTCAGCAGTTCTTGTTTCGGAGGAGTTTCGGGCGTGCTTGCTTTTAGCTCTTGCTGAAATTGGATGAACGATGGCAATCCGAGAAGGACTTTCTCGTCTTCTTCCGATCTGAAAAATGCCGTATGGGTGAATGACTTGCCGTCGGCGCCGAGGCAGCAATGATAATTGATACCGGGATTACCGATCGCCCGTAAGTCGGCCATTACAGTTTTGATATTTTCCTGATTATGCGGGGCATATTCTGCCTTGGTTGTGTATGTGACTTTGACTATTTTCATTTTTTTTTAAGAGTGTACAAAATATTAACAGTGAGGGAGTGAATATTATCACGTATTGTCGTTTAAGACGCACAAAGCCACTTTTTATTCTCGGATAAGTGCTTCTTTCATCAAATATTAAGAAAGTGATTATAGGCACCTTGACAAACGCCTGAAAATTTCGTATATTTGTATCGTGAAGTTTGTACATAATTGTACTGACCTGACCCCAAAGAGCCGGCGAAAGCCGGCTCTTGTGTTTCAGAGGAAACAGTGTGTGGTGCACAGTCGTTAGGATGATAAATAAGGGACTTACAGACCGAACTCCGGGTAAATGACGCCTAAATACGATAGCGAAGAATCTCAGGGAACGGAGCGAATCCGTCGGGCTCATAGCGACCGCAAGCGGAAAAAGCAGATGCTCCACCGCGAGCGGTACTCCGCGACCACCCCAACTTCTCCGTCAAAAGGCGGAGCTTTTGAAGAAATATCAAAAGTAGGGATTGCGGCAAAGATTCTCCGGACCGAAGGGGCGTCTTTCATTGCGGAAACAAAGTTGGGCGAGGAGCAGCGCGTTCGTTCGATCAAAAGCACCGTGACCTCCAATCCAAACTCGACGCTCGTCGCCGTCGGCGATGATGTCATCATCGAGCCGGGAGACGCTGATATCGGGGTTATCCGCGAAGTGAAACCGCGACGAACAAAACTTTCGCGTCGGGCGCATACGAGGCGAACATCGTTCGAGCAGATCATTGCAGCGAATATCGATCTTGTTGCGATCGTAACCAGCGCTGCCGACCCGCCGTTTCGCACAGGCATCATCGATAAATATATCGTCGCCGCACTCGAAGGCGGGCTGGAAATCCTCATCATATTAAATAAATCCGACGAACTTGAACAGAACGATCGCGCGGCATTCATCGAATATGCGCTGGAATATTACCAAGTGATCGGGTACCCTCATTTGGTCACTGCAGCAACGAATAACGTTGGTATTGCAGAACTACGCGATGCGATCGCGAACAAGACGATCGTTTTTGCGGGAAAATCAGGTGTCGGAAAATCTTCACTGGTCAATGCACTCGTCGGCGAGGAAATCACGAGAACGCAGGGACTGATGCGCCATGCAAAGCGTGGGATGCATACGACAACCAATGCCTGGATGATCCCGCTTGCGGATCATACATATATCGTCGATACGCCCGGCGTGAAAGAATTCTTTCACTTCGAACTTGAACCGGACCAGATCAGATTTTTATTTACCGAGTTTGATCATTTGCGAGATAAATGCCAGATGACCAACTGCCTGCATATTCACGAGCCGGGCTGTGCGGTCATCGAAGCGGTCGAAGAAGAATTGATCCCCGAATGGCGATATAATAGTTACCTTGCCTTTTGGGAAGAAGCCGAACGGGAACGGAAATCACGCATCGGTGGTATGTAATCCGTTATTTTAAATGTGTATTTTTTTGATATGAAGAAAACGCTTGCAATTCTAGCTCTTTCAACCATCATCGGATGCAGTAAGTCCGATCCGAATATTGGCAAAGGTCCGTCAACGATCGACCCGATCAACGGAAGTAACACGCCGCAGCCTGCTGCAGCGCCGGCGTCTGCTCAGATGGCTGTCGGCGATGCCCCGAAAGAGAACGAGCAGCACGGCGATACGACAATCACGCCGAGCGGCTTGAAATATATTGATAAGAAAGTTGGCAACGGCCCAATGCCGAAGCAAGGTCAGACGATCACCGTAAATTATACTGGCAGGTTGACCGATGGCACGATCTTTGATTCGAACATCGATCCGAGTTCAACCCACAAGCAGCCCCTCACTACCCCGATCGGCGTAAGAAAAGTTATTCAAGGTTGGGACGAGGGTATCATATCAATGAAGGTCGGAGGGAAACGACGCCTGATCGTACCCGGCGACCTCGGCTACGGCGAACGCGGGACACCCGACGGCAAGATCGGCCCGAATGCCACGCTTATCTTTGATGTCGAGCTCCTGAAAGTGGAATAAGTCTCCGCAAAAAAAGAGCCGGTTACTTTGTTGAACCGGGTGAAGCAGGTGTCATCATCTTCCCGAAGATGGCGCTATACTGCTCCATCATTTTCATAGTCTCTTGTTCGGCTTTATCCACTCGTTCGCGAAGGCTGCCAACACGTTCGATCTGCAGATTCGATGGCCGTGCTTCCTGCCCGGCAACTGCCCCATAGACATCGCTGATATCTTCGCGAAGTTTTTTCTCGTCGGCGAACACAGACTTCTGTTTTGATGCCAAGAGTGTCGTCCGGAGCGTTTCGAGTTTGTCATAATATTCCTGCATCTGAGCCTTGTCGTGTTGATCGGAAACAGAGGGTATATTATCTTTCAACAACTTCTGACGATTGTTAATATCATCCACAATAGAAGCAAGCCTTTCGTGAAGCTCATAAAGCTGCATCGCAACCTGATACTGGAGCAGACGGTCGTCTTCGGAAAAATCTTTATTCGACGCATCGTGAACCAGATTGAGCGTTGATACATATTCTTTATCGCCGATCTTGAGCTTGGCAGTATAGGTACCCGGCAGAACGAACGGCGCGAGGAAGCCGCCGAAATCAATTTTCGTACCGCCAGTTGCAACCCTCGGCGGTTTCATCCGAAGATTCCAATAGACTTTGTTGATGCCTTTGCGTTTGCTCGCCGGAATGCTCTGCATGAGCTTGCCGGTGGAATCGTAAATTTCTATTTTGACTTCGCCTGAATTTGCGCGTTCTTTCAAATAATATTCGATCGGTGCCGGAGAGGTCGATGCGCCATTGCCGCCGAACCAACCGCCGGTGCTCGGGAAACCGCCGCCGCCGAACTTTCCGTCGGTGATCGCGATCGGATCGTTCGGGAAGACATACACATCTTTTTCAGCGATCTCTTTAGTGAGCATCCGCATCGGTGTAATATTATCAACGATCATAATGCCGCGGCCATGCGTCGCAAGCACGAGATCGTTCGTGCGAGGTTCAATCTGAATGTCGCGAACCGGCACGTACCACGGAATATTATTTTTCATTCTGAACCAGTTTGTTCCGCCATCGAGCGTTGCAAACAAACCCATCTCCGTTCCAAGAAACAGTAGATCTTTGTTCTTGAGATCTTCTTTTATTTTATGAGCAAAGCCAGTGAACTCACTGCTTGAGATCATCGTCCAAGTTTTTCCCATATCCGATGTACGAGCAAGATATGTTTTCATATCTCCGTACATGTGATTATCAAATGTTGCATAGATAACATTCTTGTCGAACCGAGACGGTTCGATGCTCGAAACCCACGACCCTTGTGCAACACCGGAAGCTGCAGCATTCTTCGCAACGTTTATCCATGTTTTGCCTGCATTGGTCGTCAGTTGAAGATTTCCATCATCCGTTCCAACCCAGATCATGTTCTGATCTAACGGCGACTCAGCCATCGTAAAGATCGTACAATGATTTTCGGCGGACGTGTTGTCGGCGCTGAGTCCGCCGCTCGAATCCTGTTCCTGTTTTTTCTTATCGTTGGTTGTCAGATCTGCTGAAATCTTCGTCCATTCTCTTCCTTGATCGGTTGACTTGTAGAGAAATTGCGAACCGACATACAGATTTTTACTATTATTTGCTCCGGTGACGATCGGTGTATTCCAATTCCAACGAAGTTTTTCATCGCCCGGCTGTTCCTGTGGTTTAATATCTACCATCTTCGTCGTGCTGATCGACACGCGATGCATCTCGCCGCCCTGGCTTTCGGCGTACGCAATATCCGGATCGTTCAGGTCGGGCTGCGCCCAAAAGCCGTCACCGCCATGAATAGCCAACCAATTCGAATTGCCCACGCCACCCGGTGCAGACGATGGCGCCATCCAGCTTCCGTTATCTTGCAAGCCGCCATACAGTCTGTATGGGTCTTGTTCGTCAACAGCGACATGATAGAACTGTCCGACAGGTAAAGAACGGCAGAACGTCCACGTCGCACCTTTATCCAAACTGTAATAAACACCGCCGTCGGTTCCAAGATATAATTGATTGGTATTCTTCGGATTGATCCAAAGCGCATGCATATCGCTGTGGAGCCAGCCGCCATCGTTGTTCGCACCGGCATACGAATAGCCGCCGTCATCAGAATATGCGAAGCCATACGCCGGTCGATATACTCGTGAAGAATCCTTCGGATCGAACATAATGACACTGAAATAGAACGGACGCGCTTCGATGTTCTCTGTCGCGCTCTGTCGTTTCCAGGATGCTCCTGCATTGCTTGAAATATAGAGCCCGGTTTCTTTTGATTCGACGATGGCAAGAAGATTATTCGGTGCGCTGGGCGAAAGTGCAAATGCAATTCTGCCGAATGGTTTTGACGGCAAGCCGTTGGTCAGCTCTTTCCAGTTCTTTCCGCCGTCAACTGATTTATACATCCCGCTTCCGTTGCCTCCGGAATTAAATGCATACGGGAATCGGCGAAACTCCCACGTCGAAGCATAGACAACATTCGGATTTGTCGGATCAACAGCAACATCGGCACAGCCGGCCTTTTCATTTATATATAAGATCTTCTCCCATGTAGTGCCAGCATCCGTTGATTTATATAATCCCCGATTTTTGCTGTCGCTCCATAATGGACCCGGCGCTGCGACATAAATAGTATTAGAATTCTTCGGATCGATCGCGATCTTTGCAATATGCTCGGTGCTGTCAAGTCCGATCTTCGTCCAGTTCTCACCTGCATCGGTCGTTTTATAAAGGCCGTCGCCGATCGAGACACTATTGCGCATATTGCTTTCGCCGGTGCCAACATAAACTGTGTTCGGATGCTGTTGGTCGATGGCCACAGCACCGATGCTCTGGCAATATTTATCGAACTTCGATTCAAATGAAAATCCTGCATTAGTACTTTTCCAAACGCCGCCGCCGGCTGTACCGACATAAAGCGTCTTGCCATCTTCGCTCGCTCCGTCGATCGCTGTGATGCGGCCGCTCATCGTACCGGGACCAAGGTGACGCGCTTCCATCATGCCGAAGGTCGCATAATTTATTTTCGTCTGGGCGATGCCGCTGCCGGCAACCAGTAGAAGGAAAATTGGAAATAATATCTTCTTCATAATGACTAATTTTCTATGAGTGATGGTAGAAAATGAAAAACCCGGCGTGAAATAACCGGGTTTATCGAATGGATCCAAATTATTTATCCGGCTTTAAACGTGCTGTCCTCAATTTTCGGGTTAACTTCGATCTTCTTGATCGTTACCTCTCCCATCCCGGACGAAATACTCATCGGAACAGTGATACCTTCCGGTAATTTCTGAAAATTGCTATAGTTCACTGTTTGCTCCTGTTCTTGCCCGTTTGCTTTGACCTTCTCGACTTCACGAATAAGATAATAGTTCGATGGGTCGATAAATTCGGTTATCACTTTCCCGGTTTTGAGCGTCAACTTAATCTTGTAACATTCCGTACCCTCGACATCCTCTTTACCGACAAACTCTGCCGTCGAACCCTTTTGTTTGTAATCAACCATTTTACCTTGAATATCGAGCTGATCTTGTGATTCCTTCACATCGTCGGCAGTCATTGCTTCGGCTTGCTTCTGACCTTGAAAAGGCATGTAATACCAGCCGGCGGTGGGGGTCATGATCTGGTAACCGGTCATCCCCATGACGGTGATGTCCATCCGAAAGCCTTTATCCTGTGCGACGCAGAAAGACATATTAATATCCATCCCCTGCGCCGTTGAGGTGCCTTGCATTTTAACAGTGCTGACTTTTTTCCAAGCCGCCGCGCCGCCAATCGCGTCAAGATGCTTATTGATGATCTCATCGACCGTTTCCGCTCGAAGCGAGGCGGCGGTAATGAAAATCAGAATGACTGCCAGTAAAAACTTAGGTGTTCTCATGATGAATGCCCTGAATTGTGAGTGGATAAAAATGACGTTTACCTGCCGTACCCTTCGATAGGAGATGAAATACGGCCATCAAACAGTGCCCTGTTCCTACGGGTTCAACGATGATGAGTTACAGGTTTGTTCGCGTTTCGACTCCGGTTGCCACTCCTGTCGGAACCTTGAAGCGGAAGGGGTCGTTTTGTGTCCCCCAATAAGTAGGATCGCGGGGTGGAGCAGTTGGTAGCTCGTCGGGCTCATAACCCGAAGGTCGTAGGTTCAAGTCCTACCCCCGCTACTTCGACAAGACCACATCAAACGGTGTGGTTTTTTTATTTCTTGAAAAGGTCTTTTATATCGCTCTCAACTCATACTTTTGCTCGACGACATTTTTCCCAAACGCATTCGACGGCTTTTCTTCGACCAGACGAAAACCGTGACGCAAATATAAATTTGCGGCAGAAGATAATTCGCTCGTCGTCCAAAGATATGACGAGCTATAATTGCATTGATGAAGGAAATCCATATATAATTGCATCAATTTTTTTCCAAGGCCGATACCCCGATATTCCGGTTCGAGATAAAAATACCGAAGCTGCGCCGCATCGCCCCGATCTTGCAATAATAAGAAGCCGATGATCTTATTGTTATGCTCGGCGATCCAAACGCGGTTCGTCTGCGAATCGTACTGTTCGTAAAATTCATAAAGGCCTTTTGCAACGTACGACTCGAATTCAATGCCATATCCATATTCTTCTTTATAAAGAATTCCATGCCGAAAAATTACATATCCCAGATCACCGGGACGAAGTTCTGTTCGAATGGAAATTTCTTCAGATGAGATCACAACACTCTAATACCTCTCGGGGCTGAGAGCTTAGAAAAGATATTCTGCGCCGATGCGATGCACATCCGGCGCAACAGGTCCCATTGCAGAAAGTGCATAATCGAAATGAAGCTTCTGGAACACCATTCCCAGACCGAACGAAAAGCCGCCAAGCCCAAGGCCTTCGGGCGTATCAAGGTCGCGGCGCTTTTGATTCTCGTAACCGAAACGCAGACGGAAAACTTTGCTGACGGTAAATTCGCCGCCGATCGAGAAATCATTTAATGCGTACCAAAAATTACGGCCTTCTCTATCACGCGTAAGCTTACGAAACTCCAGGTGAATAACCAGCGGCAGACGTTCGAGCTTTTTCGAAACGCCAACCTGCAAATTGAACGGCAGGCTTTCCGTTACACCGGAATACGACGAGAGCTGCTTGCCGATATTCAGCGCCGATGCGCCAATTGTTAATAACAGCGGTTTGCTTTCATAAAACAATCCAAGATCTGCCGCAACACCCGACGCGCTGTAACTTCCCGATACAAGTGTCGAAGAAATATATTTAACGGCAACGCCGTAGCGGACGGGCTGATCGGGAATGATACTCGAATACGCCAACGAGATAGCCGCTTCGCCTGCTGAGAACGTATTCGTTAATTGCCCAAGATTATCCGCCCCCTGAAACGAGCCGTAATCGTTATAAACGACACCAATGCCGATCCAACTTCCTTCGCCGAGGAATTCCGGAGCAGGCTGGCTATAAGCGACATAGCCCTGATTCATATCGAGAGCCATCTTCGTAAAGCCGAACGAAATAAGCGAGCCGGGCGCCATCGAATCGCGTTTGGTCTGCGTCGAAAGCGCGGCAGGATTCGAGAAGATCGTCGTCGGATCGTCCTTCATTGCAACGAACGTATTACCCATCGCCGCCGCTCGGGCGCTCGACGGAACGGTGAGAATGCCAAATACCCCGGCTCTGCCGGAATTCTGATCCGAGCCGACAGTCGTTCCCGTCTGCGCCATCGCTGTCGAAGCTATTAAGACAACGAGCGCGGCATAACCCAGCCGCAGGACGATTCGCTTAAAAATTTGCTCTAACTCCATTGAACACATACTACACTTATTAACAGGAGCAAGTTTCAGCATTGTCGGGGCAAATGTTTATCCCGACCTTCAATAAATAATCTCTGGAATCCATTAATCCGACGAATCCGAGTTCAGACAAATGTGCGCATGTAACTCCGTTATTTCTTTATCCCCCCTCTTCGCACGAAAAACAGTGAAAATTTGTAATAGAGACAGGAAGGAATCCGAGAATATGCAAAATAAACGCTCTATTACGCTCGTTGCAGTCTTTTTGGTCGCTGCGGTGAGCATTTTCCTCTTTGCACGGCCGCATACCGAGGATATGCGTTCGGCGTCGTTCGACGACCAAAAGCCCGCGCCCGATTTCTCGCTGCAGGACATTAACGGCAATATCGTCAAACTTTCCGATTTCAAAGGCAAGACCGTCGTGCTGAATTTCTGGGCGACGTGGTGCGCGCCGTGCCGTAAAGAGATCCCCGATTTCATTGAGATGCAAAACCAATACGGCAAAGACGGTTTGCAGTTCGTCGGCGTTGCGATCGATCAGGAAGGCGTGCAAGTGATCAAGCCGTTCGCAGAAAAAGCAAAGATGAATTATCCTGTTCTCGTCGGGGATGATGCTGTGTTCGCGAAGTTCGGCGGCGGCAATGCAATCCCGGTGACATTTTTGATCGATAAGAAAGGAGCGATCCGAAATTCATACGTCGGGATGCGCCCGAAAGCATCGCTCGAAGAAATGGTGCTCGCGCTGATGAGGGAAAAATAGTACTGAGTACCGGGTACTGAAAAATAAGATATGAAACGCGCACTTTCGCGATTGTTCGAACGCATTACGACATCGCTTCGCAGCCACCGCTGGCGGCAATCGAAGTTTGTGCGCTTTTCCATCGGGATCGGGCTGACGCTCATTCTCGCACTGCTCTTCCCGCAGGCACAATCGCCGCAGAACGTCACCGGGTATTCCGTTGGTGCGCTCTGGACAAGCTCCGACGTTATTGCCCCATTTAATTTCAGACTCCTTAAAGATCCCGTCAAATACAGAAACGAAGTTTCAAAAGCGCTCGAAGGATATTACCCTGTTTTTACCGTCGATAGTTCTGCAAAAACAAAAAGCATCGAGCGCATAACGGCGGCGCTTGTGGTCATTTCACCCGCCGACAGTTCGAACGCCGCTGCCGATTCGCTGACAAAGCTGATTTCAACAGCAGAGCTATCGCAAGACGAACGCACGACGCTCGCGCGCTATTTATCGGAATCAGCGACGCTCACAGCAAAAAGTAAGGAGCCGAAATTCGCGCCGGTCATTGCTGAGATCGCAAAGCTTTACGAAAATAATTATATCTATAGTTCGATTCCGCAGGAATATAATTCCCCATCAAGAACGATCGTCATTCGCAGCCGTGCAAACGAAGAGACAGTCGATACGGTCGGCGATCTTGTCTCGCTCGAAGCCGCGCGCAACGAACTTGCTGAAGGATTCGACAGATCGCTCCGTGGAAAAAAAGAACTGCGTCAGGCGCTCGTCAAGCTTGCCGCTGTTGTACTCGTTCCGAGCGTTACGTATGATCAGCCGCAATCGGATAGTTCGCGCAAGCTGATCGCCAGCCGTATCCCGCGCACCGAAGGCATTGTGCAGGAAGGTCAGAAGATCATCGGCAAAGGCGATATTATCACGCCGCAGGCAAAAGCTGCGCTCGAATCGCTTGCCGAAGCTCGCATCGAGCAAGGCGGCACCGGTGCGGCGATCGGCAGAGCGCTCGGCACGATCGGGCACGTGTTTATTATCGTGACGCTGTTCGTTCTGTATGTAAAATTCATTCGCCGCCGCATTTATAAAGATAATGCGCAGCTGCTCTTGATCTCGCTCATTCTTATTTTCCCGGCATTGCTCGCATACGTTTCTGTCGGGATCAGAACATCATTTCCGCTCGAATATCTGATTCTCATCCCGGTCGCATCGATGCTCTTGACGGTGCTCTTCGATTCGCGCACAGGTTTTTATGGCACGGTGATCGCCGCGCTGCTTGTCGCGGGCATTCGCGGTAACGATTACAGCGTTGCACTTGCCGGACTTTCTGCGGGATCGTTCGCTGCATACACAGTGCGCGATCTTCGGAGCCGTTCGCAATTATTCAAAAGTACCGGATTTATTTTTCTCGGCTACTTGATCGCGATCGCCGCATTATCGTTCGAGCGTGGGACCCCATTGAACGAACTCGCGCTCGAACTCGCTGCCGCCGCCGGTAATGCACTGCTTTCGCCCGTGCTGACACTCGGCGCGGTATTTGCGATCGAAGGGATCTTCGATACAATGACCGATCTGAAATTATCCGATTACAACGACATCAATCATCCCCTGCTGCAGCGGCTGACGATGGAAGCGCCGGGGACCTATCACCACACAATGCTTGTCGCACAGCTTGCCGAGAACGCGGCGGTCGCGATCGGCGCGAATGCGCTGCTTGCGAAAGTCGGCGCGATGTATCACGATGTGGGCAAGATCGCTTCGCCGTCGGATTTCATCGAGAATCAAATTGCCGATCAGGGAAATGTTCACGATACACTTTCGGCGATCGAGAGCGCGTCGCGCGTCAGAGCGCATGTGATCGCCGGCATAGCGCTCGCGCGCGAATACCGGCTGCCGGAAAAACTAGTGGATTTCATTCCGATGCATCACGGCACGATGCGCATTTCATTTTTTTATCAGCAAGCGCTGAATTCACTTTCATCCGGCGGCACGATCAACGATTCGATGTTCCGTTATCCCGGACCGAAACCAAATTCGAAAGAAACGGCGATCGTAATGCTCGCCGACGCATCGGAAGCGATCGCGCGAAATCTTGTCGCTCGTCTTGACGAGCCGACCATTGAGATCCTCGAAGAAGAACTCGCAAAACTTTTTCGCGAACGCATCGCCGACGGACAGCTCGACGAATGCGACCTGACGATGCGCGATCTCGTGATCATCAGGAGTGTGTTTGCGCGTCTGCTCATCGGCACGTTCCATGCACGCATCAATTACCCGCAGCCTGCAACACATCGAACCGAAACGACGGCAAATGCCTGAGCACAAACGCAGCAACGAAGAACGGTCATATCTGTCGTATCTAAAGATCGAACGCGGGCTTAGCCGCAACTCGCTCGATGCTTACGGCCGGGACATTGCAAAGCTCTCCGCATTCCTTTCTGATCACAAAAAAAATGTTGCCACTGCGAAGACGAACGATCTTCAGCGATTTATCAAACAACTCTCCGAGGCGGGTCTCGAACGAACGAGCATAGCACGCATCATATCTACAGCGAGAGGTTTTTATAGGTTTCTTCTCACGGAGCGCACGGTTGAATCCGACCCGACCGAAGCGCTCGAACTCAAAACGCCGCGCCGCCAGCCCCCGGATGTTCTGACGGTCGAAGAAGTTGAAAATATCTTAACGCAGCCTGATCTCTCGACAAAGAAAGGCGTTCGTGACAGAGCAATATTGGAGTTTCTCTATGCGACCGGCGCGCGTGTTTCTGAAGTTACCATGCTCACGCTCGGTCAACTGTTTCTTGCCGATGGTTTCGTGCGGCTCTTCGGTAAAGGCAGTAAAGAACGCATCGTTCCGATCGGAAAAATTGCGATCAAATATCTCGACAAATATCTCTCGACCGTTCGTCCAACGCTTGTTCGTTCGTCGAAAATGACCGACGCGATCTTTCTCAATCAAAAACTCGGCACAGCAATGAGCCGAATGGCGGTCTGGAATATCATTCAAGAATATTGCAGAGCGGCGAAGATCGAGAAGCATATCACACCCCATACAATGCGCCATTCGTTCGCGACACATCTGCTCGAAGGCGGCGCCGACTTGCGTATTGTGCAAGAACTGCTCGGCCATGCCGATATTTCGACGACTGAAATTTATACGCACCTCGACCGCTCGTACCTCATCGAAGTGCATAAACGGTTTCATCCGAGAGGGTGAGGAGTGTAGTGTGTAATATGTAATGTGTAATGTGTGTTTGAAGAATTATGCGGCGCATATTTGTTTTTTTGATTCGAATGTATCAGCGGCTTCTCTCGCCCATGCTTGGCAATAATTGCCGCTTCGAACCGACCTGCAGCGAATATTCCGCGCAAGCGATAATGAAATATGGTATTTTCAAAGGCAGTTGGCTTGGCATCAAACGCATCGGCAGATGTCACCCGCTTCATCCAGGCGGATATGACCCGGTGCCCTAAGTAATCGGATTTAATGTCATTCTCAGGCATCAGCCGAAGAACGATAACTGTTGAGCAATGTCCTCGACCTCTCTTCGTATCACATCCCAATTCATTCTTGCGCTGGGCTTCTCGCGAATGAAAAGCGAGACGATCATCTGCCTGTTTGCATTTTGTAATTGCATTGCCAGCTTCTCCATCGACTCTGAATTTCTCACTACTTCGCGCAGCCAGCGCTTGAGTTTGTTGCGTTCGTGCGCTTTGCGAATATATCGCTTCGGCGTGACAAGAAGAAATAATAACGGATGAGCGTCACTCGAATTTTCGAGAACAATATACCGCACACCGATCTTGCCGTCATAACGCAAGCGTTTGCCTCGGGCAAAGAGCTCATCGATGTCATGGCGCAGGCGAAGCAGTCCGATATGTTCGTTTATGGTTGCGATTTTTTCCCCATGTGTAAAAGAGAAGAGCATCGCAGACTGGTTTTACAGTCTGCGATGCTCTCCAATGATAAAAACCTGACTAAAATTCGGCGCGATTACTTTTCGTCGCTCGTTGTCAGCTTCCAGCGCCCTTTTGCACGCCGTGAGCTGAGCACGCGCTGGCCGTTCGTCGTTGCCATGCGGGCGCGGAATCCGTGCTTATTGGCACGTTTGCGGCGGCTCGGCTGAAATGTCCTCTTCATTATCCGTTCTCCTTCATCTGTAAAATTGGGACGCTATTAACAGGGTCAGGAGGCGGAAAGTTCAATGGCTGCGGCTGTCGTAATCTCGTGACACAAATATCTATTTAATCGTTACCCTCACGTGAATAAAAAACAAAAAAGCCAGCTTATTATTCTCAGCGCTGCGATCGCATTGCTCGTGATATTATATATCGTTGCCAATCGCAACACTTCGCAACAGGGGACACTCTCACAGCCCTCACCGCAATCCGGGACAAATGAATCAGCAGCCGGGACATTTCACGGTATTCCACCTGAAGGCGATGGCGGCGATGCAATGCTGAATAAATTAAAGAACCGTTGGTCGGCGCCTGTAAGCGCAACGCCGATGAGCGTCGATGAGATCATCGGCTTCACTCATAACGATCTCGATAACGCCGGACGCGGACATAGGGGCGAGTGGAGCGATGATGCTCTCGCACAGGCAAGCGGCAAAGAAAAGCTTGGCGTTACTGTCGAAGGTTATCTTATTGCTGCAAAAGAATCAGGCCCGGAGTCGTGCAACGGACACAGCGACATTTATCGCGATTTTCATATTTGGATCGGCTCCTCACCCGATGCAGCGAAAAGCGAAAGTATCATCGTCGAAATGACGCCGTTCTGGAAAGAGCAATACCCCGAGTGGACGCTTCGCCGGCTTGAATCGGAAGTTTCAAGCCATCCGAAAATGCGTGTTACGGGTTGGATGCTATGGGATGAAGAACATCCTGACGAAGTCGGCAGATCGCGCGGTTCGCAATGGGAGGTGCATCCGGTCACGAAGTTCGAAGAGATCGGTGGAAATTAGTTACAGCATCTGCGTGCACCTACACAGGTAACCTAATTCTCATTTTCCTCGTTACAAGGGCTTGTCAAATAATACGCAAAAAATATATATGAAAACTTTCATTATTGCAAGTATTCTGATAATATCTGCACTTCCGGGATTTGCACAATCACCGATCCCGGAGACGGTGCAACCGTCGATGCAGCCTCCTATCCAGCAGCCGCCGATGATGGTCCCCGGACGCACGATGTCGCCTTCGGGAGATAAGATCAATTATAAAGACAGCGCGGAGTTCGCAAAGTATTTCAAAGAGCTTTATGCGATCATCGGGCCGAAAACTTCAGTTCGTCACGATGCCGAAGATCACTTCAAGCGGATGAGCCGCTCATTCACTGTTCAGGGGATCGACTCTGCCAAAGCGGACAGCGTTGCATTTATCGGGCTCGATACGAATGCTTATCGGAAAATATATTTTGACACGTATCGCAGAAACCTGACGGCGGTCGAAGTGAAAAAATATCTTGAATTCGTAAAAACACCGGAAGGAAAAAAGATCGTTGATCTTTTGCCGCAGCTTAATTTTGCTCAGGCGGAATCGAGCTCGTACGTATCACGAACGATCAGTATGAATCTCTCAGGGCTGCGCCGAGCCGGATTCGAAAAAATGCAGAAAGAACATCCGCCCGAGCAACGGATGCGCCCGCCGCAATCTCCGAACGGGATACCGATACCTGCGCCGCACATGCGGATGAATGACGGTGCACATCCGAACCATCCGGCTGATTCGACAGTGATCAAATAATGCCGATTGAGTCGATCGCCGTTTTCGATTCCGGTATCGGCGGGCTGACCGTCGTCAAAGAATTATTCAGGTCGCATCCAAACGAGCGGATCGTTTATTTCGGCGACACCGCCCGCGTGCCATACGGCTCACGATCAGTCGAGATCATCCGTAGGTATGCCAAAGAAGATACCGAACTCCTGTTGCAGCATCATCCGACTCTGATCGTCGTTGCATGCAACACCGTCAGCGCCGTTGCACTCGATGTCGTTGAAGAAATTGCGCAGAGCATCCCGGTTATCGGAATGATCGTCCCTTCCTGCCGCGCGGCGCTCGAAGCGACACGCAACGGACGTATTGGCATCATCGGCACCGAAGCAACCATTGCAAGCAAAACATACGAACGAGAACTTCATAAAGAATCAGGCGTTGCACGAGTCGAGATATTTTCGGCAGCGTGTCCGCTGTTTGTGCCCATAGCAGAAGAAGGCTGGCAGGATCATGCAGCCGCAGAGCTCATTGCTGAAGAATATCTTGCACCGTTGAAAGATGCAAATATCGATACGCTTATTCTCGGATGCACTCATTACCCGGTGCTGAAAAATGTCATCCAAAAAATAATGGGCGACGATGTCAAGCTTATTAACTCAGGCGAAGCAAGCGCCAAATTAGTACCGCTTCACCCGGCAAGTTCATCGCCGCCGGAGCATTTATTAATGGTAAGCGATATTCCGAGAAAATTCCAAACGCTCGGCGAACGCTTCCTCGGCCGCTCGCTCCCCCCGGTTCGTCAAGTTATCTATAAAGAAGCGTGGGTCGCAGCATAACGAAGTGTTTTTTGGTTCTGCGCGACCAGTCTATTTTTTGACGTAATTTTGCTCTCCATATTTATCTAACACGGAGCATACTATGAGTTCCATCAGCGGGTTTTCGATTGCGATCATTCTCATCGCTTTTTTCTTCTTTATCTTTCTGTTATGGATGGTGCCGCTCGGTCTGTGGATCACAGCGGTCTCGTCGGGCGTAAAAGTCCGCATCTTCAGCGATCTAGTCGGTATGCGGTTTCGAAAAGTACCGCCCGATGTGATCATCCGCTCGAAGATCACTGCGCAGAAAGCGGGAATTCCGGTCGAGATACCAAAACTTGAAGCCCACTATCTGGCCGGCGGAAATGTCGTGAAAGTTGTCAACGCCCTCATCAGCGCACATAAAGCGAATATCGATCTTGATTTCGACCGTGCAACAGCAATTGACCTTGCGGGCCGCGATGTGCTCGAAGCTGTGAAGCTTTCTGTTAATCCGAAAGTCATCGAGACGCCGCCTGTCGCTGCAGTCGCGAAGAACGGCATTCAAGTGACGGCAGTCGCTCGCGTGACCATTCGCGCGAACATTGAGCGGCTCGTTGGCGGCGCCGGCGAAGCAACGATTCTCGCCCGCGTCGGTGAAGGTATTGTCACAACGATCGGCTCGAGCCAGTCGCATAAAGAAGTACTCGAAAGTCCCGATAATATTTCAAAGACGGTTCTCGCGAAAGGTCTCGATTCCGGTACGGCATACGAAATCCTTTCGATCGATATCGCCGACGTTGATGTGGGTCAGAACATCGGTGCGAAGCTTCAAAGCGATCAAGCGGAAGCAGAACTCAAGATCGCCCGCGCAAAAGCAGAAGAACGCCGCGCATCGGCTATCGCATACGAACAGGAAATGAAAGCGAAAGTCCAAGAGATGCGCGCTCGTGTCGTCGAAGCGGAAGCACAGATCCCGCTTGCGATGGCAGAAGCCTTCCGCGCCGGACGCCTCGGTGTGATGGATTACTATAATATGCAAAACGTCCAGTCCGACACTGCAATGCGCAAAGCCATTGCAGAAGGCTCGGGTACCGATGCCGGTTCAACCGGCGGTTCTTCGACAACGGGAAACGCGTAGATCAGAGTTATCTCAACGAAAAGCGAGTGGGACGTGAGTCTCATTCGCTTTTTTCGTGTTGTCTATATAGGAAGATATGCAAACGACCGTTCTAAAATATTCAATGCTTATTGCACTTTTAGGTGGTTTGCAAACAGGCTGTACCTATGCACCGTATTCATTTGGCGTCGAGAGAGCAGAGCACGATATGAGGATTATCTTGAAATGAGCGAAAAGAATAAACAAAAGATACATTAATTGTCATTAGAATAATTGCCAAGAAAAATTGGAGTTGTCTTTCGATATATCAGTGTTTGATACGAGAATATAATTATTAAGAAAAACTTTTGTGCTCATTCGCTCTATTTCCGGACTTCGCGGCATTACCGATTCAAACAGCGGACTCACCGATGATACTATCGTCGCTTATGCATCGTCGTTTGCAACATTACTCGGCAATGATGGTACTGTTGCGCTTGGGTATGACGGTCGTCTCGGCGGGAAAAGAATTTATGAACTTGTCGCCCGAACATTGACTGCGGGAGGTTGCGATGTTCTTGCACTCGGGATGGTCCCGACGCCGACAGTGATGTTCGCTGTTGAAAAGAACGCCGATGTTCGAGGCGGCATCTCCGTCACCGCCAGCCACAACGGGCAAGAGTGGAACGGGATGAAGTTCATCGCGCAGACCGGGCTTTTTCTTGATAAAGCGGAGAACGAATCGCTTTGGGAGATCGCCGATTCTCGTTCATGGAAAACAAATATCGCGAACGGTAGTATTTCAGACGGGGCATCTGTCACTGACGAACACATTAATTCTGTCCTTGCAATCCCTTTTCTTGCACTCGACGAGATTGCAAAGCGAAAATTTCGCATTGTGCTCGACGCAGTCAATGCAAGCGGCTCGTTCATCCAGCAGAAATTGCTTGCACGATTAGGCGTTGCGGAAGTGATCGGTGTTGCGACTGACGGATCCGGCCGTTTCCCGCATACTCCTGAACCGATACCGGAGAATCTTTCATCGTTATGTGATGCTGTTCGAGGGCACAATGCCGATCTCGGCATTGCCGTTGATCCCGATGCCGACCGGTGCGTGCTCATCACGGAAACCGGAGAGCCGTTCATCGAAGAAAATACGATCGTCCTTGCTGTCGAGGAAGCCCTGAAGAATTCTCCACGGGGTCAAAATATTGTCGTTAATCTTTCAACGACACGGGCTGTAGAAGACATCGCAAAACAATACGGCGCAAACGTTTATCGCACGCCTGTTGGTGAGATCAATGTTGCAAAGAAAATGCGTGAAGTGGGTGCTATTATTGGCGGCGAGGGTTCGGGCGGCGTGATTTACCCGGACGTACACACCGGCCGCGATTCGCTTGTTGCCGTCGCACTTGCTCTCGGCAATCTCGCACGAAGCGGAATGACGCTCTCTGAAAAAAAGAAGTCGTTGCCGCAGTATGAGATCGTAAAAGCAAAAATTACACTCACGCGGCTTTCCGATGTAGCGCCGGTAATCGCAAAAATAAAATCAACACTGTCTCCAACTGCAACCTCTATTAACGAAGAGGACGGACTTCGAATGGAATTCGGTAACTCGTGGCTCCATGTCCGAGCTTCGAATACCGAACCCGTCATGCGCATCATTGCCGAAGCGCCGACACGAAGCGAGGCTGAAGCACTGATCGCACAAGCTACAGCAGCTTGAAGTTTGCTATTCTAACGACAACTGCTCGTGCAGTTTTGCATCCCACTCTTCGGTTAGGAAGCGGTAGATCCAACTGCCATTTTTTTTTAGGCGCTTATATGCCGCTTTGATATTTAACAGAAGTGTGATGCGGCGATTGAGGCAGCTGAGCTCCCCGACGTTGTGTGTTGCGACCGGCTGAAAGCCCATAACCCGCGTGTGAAAGAGATACGGGTTGTGCTCTTCGTTCTCGAAAATATCGGTAATGTAATGCGAGTATCCGCGCACGATCGTATCTTTCGTTGCCGCCCGCATCAACATTCCAACCACGATAATCTGGTCTCGATATGCCGGCAGCACGGCAAAGCGGCCGATCTCGGCGATCTTGTTCTCCCGGATGAATGCTTCGACATCAAGCCCGGAGTCCATCGTTTCGAAACCGTACTTCGCATATAAATGCAGCGGCGGATCGTAATGAACTCGCAGTACACCGACAGGCTGTTCGTCGGCAAAGACGACGAACCACGAAATGTGCTCGTTCGTGAGATCGTCTTCCGGGAAGAGCGTCTCTTCATCGGGCGTCCATTGTTTTTCGTCGCGATAGGTCGCCGAAAGCACGCGCAATGCCGCTTGGCGGGCTTCCGAATCTTCGGCGCGAATAACTGATGTATTTCTTTTTTTACTGATGAACATGGTGTGTACCCCTTTTTGATAGTGGATTCCAGTGTTTGTGTGACAACTCGGCAATGTTCTGCATCATGATCGCATGCAATGTCTGCTCGTAGGAAGTATCCGCTCGTTCACCGAGCGCCAATTGAGGAGGATAGACGGGGCATCCGATCGCAATGCTCATTTTCGCAAATTCCGGAATGCGTTTTGAGCCATTATGAAATGGAAAGCTGATACCCATCGGTACGATCGGGGCGCCCGTTTGGATCGAAAGCCGCGCTGCGCCGATGTGACCTCGAAGCAGCATTGTTGGGTCGGAGTTGACGGTCCCCTCAGGAAATATTCCAATACTTTTTCCGGCAGCGATCGCTTCTTTCGCCGCTTCGAAACCTGTTGCCGAGCGGACAAGAAACGGTTTGAACATATTCAAAAATTTCGGCCGCGCAGGCTTTGCCGTGACCGGGATCGTTTGTCCGCGCCGCAACAGCGATGCGATGCCCGGAATAAGCAGAAAATTCCAATCCGCCATAAAACGGATGATCTCGCCGCCTCGCAGATACGACAGCCACATCGGCACGACGAGCGCTTCAAGACGCTGATTATGATTTGCGGCAAGAATAAAAGGATCGTTCGCACTCGCGATATGATGCAGCCCCTGAATATCGACCAGCAGATCGCGCGAAAAAAGTGTTCCGAAACGAATAATAAGCCGCTCGGTGTGGCCAACAGCCGGAAGCGGCGTCCGGAGTATCTCGAAAGCGTTCTTTGCTAAAATATGGGAAGCTCCGTCATCAGCTCTTGAACGATCAAGCTGAATTGCCGCCGCTACGCGTAGTATCTCGTCCTGGCTCATACGTGTTGCTTATCATTATCGTCGGAAGTTCGGGCAAAGACATTACAAAATTATCGAGTCAATGTGACGATGTCATTTTGTAAATATTATTTTTTTGACACGAATATCGAGGGTTGAAATAATTTGATAATCTCAAACCAGGAATTGAACCGCTGCGAGAAACGATGACATTATGAGTTGATAATATCTCTTATTTACATCAACTGTTTTATAATCAGGCAGTATGGACACATATATCACGACGCTTACACATCTCGTCGAGCAGTATTCGTATTCGATCGTATTTGTCGCGCTGATCCTTGAGAATGCGCTGATGCTCGGCTATATTGTTCCTGGTGTGCTTGTTCTTGTGCTCTCAGGATTCTTTGCAGCAACAGGGAAAATAAATGTGGCGCTGTGCATTCTTGCCGGAACCACTGGCACGATCGTCGGAGATAACATCAATTATGTCCTCGGCAAATATGGTGCAAAGAAAATACGATTCGTTCAGCGATTGCTCCAAAAACATTCTGCGCTTCGCTCGCATCTCGAAGAGCAAAGCGTTCTCTATTTTATTTTTTTCCACTTTCCGGTATATCTCAGGACGATATTCCCGTTCATTCTCGGTGCATCGGATTATAATTTCAAACAATGGATCTGGATCGACATCACGGGGGCCATTATTTTCAATACGACATTTATTCTCACCGGATATCTGATTGGTATATCGTCCGGAGCGTTTTCTGGGTCGGTTGACCTTGGTAACAAGATCGTCATCTTCTTTTCAGGTGTGTTCATCTTTTGGATCGCCCGGTTTTGCTGGACATATTATAAGCGTTCCAAGAAAAAAACAAGCGAAGTATAGTCCCCATTTTTCCCGAATCATTCCGGCTCGTTTTGACGTAGTTGAGCGTTAATAGCTTTCACGAGTGGCATTTTTACGCAATATCTTTAAACCCGGCGCTTACGAGCAAACTCCTGAGGACAAAGCCGTCCAGCAGGAGCTGATCTCATGCGGCCGCATCCCGGAACACGTTGCTATCATTATGGATGGCAACGGCCGCTGGGCAGAGGAACGCCGTTTTCCGCGCGCTGTCGGCCATCAGGCAGGCATCGCCAGCGTCCGCGACATCACGCGCGCATCGCGCGAGCTTGGTATCCGGTATCTGACGCTCTATGCCTTCAGCACGGAAAATTGGAAACGCCCGCGTAAGGAAGTCGCTATGCTGATGCGCCTGCTTCGCAAGATGCTGCACGACGAGCTTGAAGAAATGCGTAACAACGGCGTCCGGCTTACAACGATCGGCCAAACAAATGCTTTGCCGAAAGAAGTACAGCAGGATCTCTTCGATGCCGTCGAGCAAACCTCCGGCAATAACCGGCTGACACTTACGCTCGCACTTTCATATTCCGGCAGATGGGATATCGTTCGCGCAATGCAGATGATGGCGCTCGATATTCGGCGCGGAAAACTCTCACCCGAGGACGTGAACGACGGCCTCGTGAAATCATATCTGACGACTTCCGAGATGCCGGACCCCGATCTGATGATCAGAACATCCGGTGAAATGCGGCTCTCGAATTTTTTGCTGTGGGAAGTCGCATATAGCGAAATGTATGTTACAAAGATCTTCTGGCCCGACTTTCGCCGCGAGCATCTCTACGAAGCGATCAAAAATTACCAGAGCCGCGAGCGCCGCTACGGAATGACCGGCGAGCAGATCAAAGCGAAGGACAGTATTCCTCAGGAACATTCCTCTTACGTGAAGCAGATCGTCAGTGCACTCACCAAACGAAATACAAATTAGCCGGAAGATTCTACGGTCTTGATGAAATCTCTCACTCTTATATTGTTCTTTCTTGCAGCCGTGCCGGTATATGCGCAAGTGCCGCAGGACCAGCAATACACAGTGCTTGGCATATCGGTCGAGGGTAACCAATCGGGCGATGCGCCGACGATCATCGCGCAAAGCATGCTCGCAAAGGGAATGAAGATCACCGTCCCGAGCGATGAAATTCGCCGTGCCATTAACCGGCTTTGGGCACAGAATATATATTCAGACGTCCACATTGATGCCGGGAAAGTAGTTGCACAAAGCGAAGGTATTCCAGGGGTTTTTCTTATCATTCGTCTGAAAGAATTTCCGCGAGTAGATTCCGTCCTCATCGAGGGCAATAAACATTTGTCACTTTCCGATATTCAGAAGACGTATAATTTTTATAAGAACGAGTTCTTACGGCCGTGGGAAGTCCAAAATGCGCAGCAAAAAATACGCGCTGCCTATATCAAAGAAGGCTATAACTTTGTCCAGATCGATCATGAAACGCGCTCGGTGCCTGATCATCCGGAGAAAGCATGGCTCGTCTTTAAGATCAACGAAGGCACCGAAGTAACCGTCCGCCATATTGATTTCATCGGCAATGAAAAAGTGGCTTCGGGCGATCTGCGCGGCAGTTTCGACGACACTCATGAAAAGAAATGGTGGAAAATATTTTCCAGCGGCTCCTTCGATCAAAAAAAATATGAAGACGACAAATTAAAATTGCTTGCATTCTACCGCTCGAGGGGCTTTCGCGATGCAACTATTCTTTCGGATTCTGTTTGGATAACGAACGAAGCCGACCTGAATATTCTTATCCGCGTATATGAAGGCTCCCAATATTACATTCGTAATATCGCGATCGTCGGCAATGACGTCTTTACCGATGAAGAGGTTCGCCGTGCTCTTGGCTTCAAAAAAGGCGATATCTATAATCTTGAGAAGTTCGATCTGAACTTGAAAGGCCCCACACCAGATTTTAACGACGTCGGTTCACTCTATTACGATCGCGGTTACTTAGCAAATGTAAATAAAGAAGAGATCGTCGTCCCGCCGGATTCAGTCGATCTGACGATCCGTATTCAGGAAGGCAAGCGTCATTATTTTCGCAATATTGATATTGCGGGCAATAACAAAACGAAAGATTTTGTCATTCGTCGGGAGCTTTATACCCGCCCCGGCGATGCGTTCAGCCGCTCGGCAATTATCCGGTCTCTGCGCCAGCTTGCGCAGCTTAATTATTTCAATCAGGAAAAATTGCAGCCTGACGTGAAGCCTGTGCAAGACGCAACGCAATTCGACGTGACATATAACGTCGAAGAAAAATCGAGCGACACCTTCAATGCTTCGATCGGTTACGGCGGCGCGCTTGGGCTGACCGGTTCGGTCGGTGTGTCGTTCAACAACTTCGATCTTGCCGATCCGCTGCACGGCGGTGCTGGGCAAATTATGTCCGTTTCGGCAGAGTTCGGGCAGCTGAGTTACCGTACTCTTTCGCTCTCGTTCAGCGAACCCTGGTTGTTTCAGGAGCCGACGTCGCTCGGATTCTCCATCTATAATACACAGAGCAATGTGTATTACGATCAGAAGTCGTACGGCGCGACGATATCGCTTGGACGCCGGTTTCGCTGGCCGGACGATTTCTTCCGCGGCGATTGGGCGCTCTCGGCTTCGCATACCGATATTGTCAATGGCGGCGGATATTACGCAAGCGGCATCCATGACGAACTTGCCGTTCAGCAAGTGTTTACCCGTAATTCGACCGACGATCCGCTCTTCCCGAGCAATGGTTCGGAGTTTTCTTTCTTGACGCGGCTTGCGCTGCTGCCTATCAACTTTACGCCGCCGAACAATCCTGCAAACTATTACCGGCTTGGTGTCACGACAAAATTTTACAATACGCTTTTTGGCTTCAATGCGACGAATAAATTCGTGCTCGTTTCGACCGGAGAGATCGGATTTCTTGGCGATCTCACCGGCTCGCCATTCGTACCGCCGCAAGAACGCTTCGTGATGGGCGGCGCGGGACTAACGAGCGGATTTTACACCATCCCGCTGCGCGGTTACGACGATGCATCGATCGGTGCGAGCCATACGGCAAATACGACCTATGCCTCCGGAGGAAAAGCATATATGCGTTTGGCAGGTGAACTTCGTTTTCAGGTTGCGCGCGAACCGATCCCGATTTTCCTGCTTGGCTTCGCCGAAGCGGGCGATGTCTGGCAGGATTTCTCACACGCCGATCCGTTTAACTTAAAACGCTCACTCGGCCTCGGCGCCCGTTTACAAGTCCCTGCCGTTGGGCTAATCGGGATCGATCTTGGCTACGGATTTGACAGCACCACCCCCTTCGGCAACCCAAGCGGCTGGCACACACACTTCCAGTTCGGAAAATTCTTCTGAGTATTATTTCATCGCTACCACCGTATTCGTCAGATCGCCGAGCATTTCGATCGAACACGTGACTTCGTCGCCGATGCCGAGCCAGCGGTTATCATAGACTTTCGAGCCGTTGAGTTCTAAGAAACAACCTGTTCCGACGGTTCCGGAGCCGATCACATCGCCAGGATAGAGGGTTACCCCGTAGCTTGCACGCTCGATGATCTGTGCAAACGTCCACGACATATCTTTGAGGTTACCACGCGATACTTCTTCCGCGCCGACGCGGCAAGTCATCGCGAGATCGTATCGTTCGCCGACCGGGCCTGGGATGCGGCGAGGCGCGAGTTCGTCACGTGTGACGAGATACGGCCCGATCGCCGTTGCAAAATCTTTTCCCTTCGCGGGACCGAGCGAAAGCTTCATCTCTTCCATTTGCAAATAACGCGCGCTCCAATCGTTCATTACCATATAACCGAAAATATATTCGTCGGCGTCGGCAGCCTTGATGTTGCGTCCCTCTTTGCCGATGACGATCGCGGCTTCAAGTTCGAAGTCAAGTTTTTTCAGATGCTCCGGCATCACTTCCATCGGGCCCGGACCAATGACAGCGCCGTGATTCGTAAAATAAAAAACGGGAAATTGGTCGAACTCCGGTATCATCTCGACGCCGCGATTTCGACGCGCGGCTTCGACATGCTGGCGAAAGGCATACCCATCTCGCATCGAGCTCGGTCGCGGAACCGGTGCAAGCAGCGGTGTATCGCTCAGGCTTCCGGCGCAAACTCCGAGCAACCGTAACTCGTCATCGGTTTTCGACATACACCAGGCGAAGACTTCTTTCGATTGGGCATATGCATCGCTTCCGAGCGCAAGAAAATAAATAATGTCACTTGGGAGTCCGTTCTCCGGTTTATCCGTCGTATGCATTCCAAATTTCAACGATGCCGCTTCAAGATCGATCACATTTTCACCGACAAGAAACCCGAGTCGTCCGCTTGTACGATATGGCAGCCGAGCTTCGACGCGGTTCTCTTTTCGTGATCCGACGAATATCTCAAACGCGCCGGTCGGCGAAGGTGTCGTCGAAAATTTCTTTTGATAGGTGACGAATTTCATTGGCGGTGTAGTTTTATGTTACATACAACGGAACTGAGTGCTCAAATAATACATTTTGAGCAAAAGACGTTTCAAAAATTATTATTCTATTATTAGTCAGGCAATGAATCGTTTTCTTGTATTTTCTCTCGTGGCCGTGCTTATTTCAGGTTGTTCACATAAAGATGAACGCCCACCGCAGGCAAGTGACAGTCTGCTCGTGAAACCGATGGCTCCGGATACAACGATCGTCCCGATGCCTGCCGACGATAAAACCGGTTTGTACATTGACCGTTCGCGTCTTCGTACACCGGAGCACGAGAAATTACTGGCGCGATTTACTCCCGATAATGTCGTAGATATTTATCACAATTTCAAACCCCTGCGAAAGAAAGATATTACTGAAGAGCAGCTTAACGCATATTTGAAAGAGAAAAAGATCACGTTTGACGAATTAAAAGCAGTACTTGAAGAGGGTGACCGGCTCGGCTGGGCGAAGGGGCAATGAGCCGAAACGAGCGTAAAGGCTCGGCCTATATTATTGTTGCCGCTCTGCTGTGGAGCACAGGGGGATTATTGATTAAAAGTGTCACTCTCGACGGCTTCGGTGTCTCTCTATGGCGAAGCACATTCTCCGCGATGACCCTCTACATCATCTATCGCCGAACATTTGCGAATGATCGTTCTCAACATAGTACACAATGGTTTTCAAAACGAACGATCGTCACGGCGTTTGTCTATGCAGCGCTTCTGGTACTCTTTGTCTTAGCGACAAAATTGACGACCAGTGCAAATGCCATCTTCCTCCAATATACTGCGCCGGTGTATGTGCTATTCGTTGAACCGATCATTTCAAAAACAAAATTGCATACTTCGGATATTGTTTCCGTTGCGATCACGATCGCGGCAATGGCGCTGTTCTTTATCGGCAAGTTCGATACGTCCTCGGTGCTTGGGAATATCTTTGCGCTTACCAGCGGCATTTGTTTTGCAGCGTACGCGCTGCTGCTCAAGCATGAATCGACGAGTGAGTTAATGCGCTGGCAGTCCGTAATTCTCGGTCATCTGATTATTGTTGCATTAATGTTGATCCTTTGGATATTACGAGTGACAAGCCCGATCCCATCGAATGCTGCTCAGGGTGCCGAGCTTATCTATCTCGGGGTCTTTCAGATCGGCGTCGCGTACGCATTATTCACGACAGGCATACATTATATCAGGGCACTGGATGCAATGCTGTTGTCGATGATCGAGCCAGTGCTCAATCCCGTATGGGTCTATTTGGGGATCGGCGAATCGCCAACTCGCTATGCGATCGCCGGTGGTCTCGTCATTCTTGCCGTCTCGGCATACCGAACATGGAGAACGAACAGAATTCAGCCATTGAAAGAAGCACGATAACCGGTTTCGTTATAAACTTCCGATAAATAATTAATCTTCTTTCGTAAATAGATTCTGCGGAGGATGATGTTTCAACATCTTTGCTTCGACGATAAAAATAACATCCTCCCCGATATTCGTTGCATGATCGGCAAGCCGCTCAACGTGGCGCAGGAGCGCCATCGCATGTGCGCCGGGTTCGACGAGAACTGGGTCGCTTTTCATTTCATCGATCATAAGATCGAACGAGCGGCGTGCCATCCGATCAACCCCTTCTTCACGGTCAAACAGTGAGCGTGCAAGATCCACATCATTATTGATAAATGCATCGAATGCTGCGCGCGAGATCTTATATGCTTCTTCGATCATCTGCCGCAAGCCGACCCTCTCGAGAAGGTCGATATGGCCTTTGAGCGGCACTACCCGGTCGGAAAAATTAACGGCAATATCGCCGATACGTTCGAATTCGGAATCGAGACGCATTGCGGCAATCAGCATCCGCAGATCGATCGCGACGGGCTGTGTGAGCGCGAGAATTCGCTGGCAGAGCGCATCGACCATCAGATCATACTCGTTTACACGAGTCTCGCGTTTGTTCACGAAACGCGCCGCCTCTTCGTCTGAGGTCAGTACTGCGCGCGACGCGAGCTCGACCTGCTCGTCGACGAGTGAACCCATCCTGATCAGTAGCGCGCGAAGTTTTTCCAATTCGTCCTCGAAATGACGGTGCATACGTGGGGTTTGCGGGGTATCGAAAATATCCATGTAATTATCCGAATCTTCCTGTAATATAATTTTGAGTTCTCCGGTCCTTCGGGTTGGTAAATATCTGGTCGGTGTTGTCATACTCGATCAGTTCACCAAGATAAAAGAAGGCGCTCATATCGCTGACACGGGCTGCTTGCTGCATATTATGGGTCACGATCACGATCGTATAGTTTGCTTTGAGTTCGACGACGAGCTCTTCGACTTTCGATGTAGAGATCGGGTCGAGCGCCGACGTCGGTTCGTCGAGCAAGATCATTTCAGGTTTCATCGCGATCGCGCGTGCAATGCAGAGTCGCTGCTGCTGGCCGCCGGAAAGAAATGTACCTTTTTTATTCAAACTGTCTTTTACTTCATCCCAAAGCGCCGCTTTACGAAGTGAAGTTTCAACGATCTCGTGACGCTCGGGTTTCGGCAGTTTGATCCCATTGAGCAGATACCCAGCAAAAACATTTTCCGAAATGCTCATATTTGGAAACGGATTCGGCCGTTGAAACACCATCCCGATTCTGCGACGAAGCATCATCGAATTCATCGCATAGACGTCCTGTCCTTCGAGCCGCATCTCACCGGAGCTATGCGCATTCGGCGTGAGCTCATGCATTCGGTTGATGCATCGTAAGAACGTGGTCTTGCCGCAGCCGGAAGGACCCATCATTGCAACGATCCGATTCTTCGGGATATTGATCGCGATATTTTTCAGGACGTGATTGTCACTGAAAAACGCGTTAAATCCGGTGGTACTTAGGATTGTACTGTCCATCGTTTTATAAAAATCTTAGAGCTGACGGAGAAACAAAGAATAATGACGATCAGCACCAGGGATGCTCCCCACCCTTGCCGGTGCCAGTCTTCATAAGGGCTCGTCGCATAATTAAAAATCAGTAGTGGGAGCGAATGAGTCGGTTGTAAAAGGTTTACATTAATAAAGGGATTCCCGAATGCTGTAAAAAGCAATGGTGCCGTTTCACCTGCAATTCTGGCAAGTGCAAGCGAGATACCCGTGACAATACCACTAAGAGAATTTGGAATGATAACACGGAAAATGGTTCTGCTATGGCTTGTACCCATGGCGAGTGCTGCTTCTTTCAACGTATTCGGAATGAGTTTGAGAGTCTCTTCTGTCGTTCTCACGATCACCGGCAGCATCATGATCGCAAGTGCGGCACTCCCTGAAAGTGCTGAGAAATTCCCGATCGGCTCGACAAGCCAGACATAGGCGACAATCCCGATCACGATCGATGGAATTCCCTGTAATATCTCTACAAACAATCCCGCAGTCCGCGCAAGTTTTGTCTTCGGATACTCCGATAGATACACACCGGCAAGAACGCCAAGCGGCGTAGCGATAAGTGTTGCTGTAACAATGAGTATAAGTGTACCGACGATCGCATTAATGACCCCGCCACCAACTTCACCAACGGGTTTCGGAAGTTGCGTTAGAAAATCCCAATTGATCGCTGCAATACCATTGCTGACAATGTAATATAATATCAGGAAGAGGGGGACGGCCGTCAACACGACGAACAAGAACAAGAAAACGACAAATAACTTGTCCTTCAGGATGCGCCATTGTAATGACTTGTCCATCACGACATCCTCATCCTATTGATAATATACTTGCCAAGCAGATCGAACAGAACCGTGATGATAAACAGCATCAACCCGATCTCGATCAAGGAGGAAAGATAAATTTTTGTCGTTGCCTCGGTGAATTCGTTAGCAATAATGCTCGCCATCGTGTTCGACGGATCGAAGATGCTCTTGGCAAGGGTGTTGGCATTCCCGATGACCATCGTCACTGCCATCGTTTCGCCGACGGCACGCCCAAATGAGAGCAAGAACCCTGCCGCAATTCCGGAACGGGCATAGGGCAGGACGATCTTGCGAACAACTTCAAATCGAGTCGCACCCATCGAATAAGCGGCTTCTTTGAGCATAGAGGGTACAAGCTGTATAATCTCTCGAGCGACCGACGCGGAATACGGGATGATCATAATCGACAGCACGATCGTTGCCGAAAGGATACTCACACCAAATGCCGGCTGGATACCTTGCGATACTTCAAATTGCCGAACGAGCGGAACAAGAAAGAATAATGCGGTAAAGCCATAGATGATCGATGGGATGCCGGCAAGAAGTTCGACGAGATTCTTTAAGATGTTCGATATCCAACCATACCGGTAATATTCACCAAGCAGGATCGCAAGTGACATACCAAACGGAAATGACAAAGCAAGTGCAAGCACAGCTGTGACGACCGTGCCGACGATATACGGAAACCCGGCGAAGATGCCGTTCAAGGGATCCCATGTCGTTCCGGTAATGAAACCAAGGCCGAATGTGCGGATGCTCAGCATCGACTTGTCTACGAGAGTCACAAATATGCCGACAAGCAAAAGAACCATTGCGACCGCAGAGCAGACGAGGACCCGTTGGAATAAGCTCCGCTCTTTTTGAGGTTTGTGAAAGTCGCGTTGCGACGTCGTCACCGTAGTTGCATCGTTCGCCATCGGTATTCTTCCTGCAACCCCGACTAACACATCAGCCACTGGTTTTTCTCCTGATACGAATAAGAATTCTTATTTATAGAACTGAGACCGAAAAATCAGGCGCCCGTTGTACATTCCGGGCGCCTGACGTATTACATCAAGTAACGTATGAGGCTTCGTTCCTTACTGTAAAATCGGCTTACCGTCGTAGGTGACTGATTTCAACAGTGCTTCGGTCTGGGTTACAGCCGTTGCAGGGACTTTCGCATAATTAAGCGGCTCATTGAATGCCTGCCCTTCATGTGTCACCCACCAAAGCAGTTTTACGAGTGCAGTGGCCTGCTCAAGCGTGCGGTTATTGTACTTCTGTTCTTTATACATTAGTGCCCACGTTGTTCCGGAGATAGGATATCCGTCGGCGGCATCTGTATTGGTGATGCTGAAGCGCATATCGTCCGGCAGTTTCGTATTGCCGGCAGAGACAACCGCGGCAAGCGACGGAACGATGTTATTTCCTGACTTATTCAACACCTTGCCGTAACTTATGTTGTTCTGCATGGCATAGATCAACTCGACATAGCCAATACAGCCGGGTGTTTGCTTGATCAGACCCGAAACACCTTCGTTGCCCTTACCACCAAGACCGACTGGCCAGGTAACAGATGTGTTCATACCAACTTTCGACTTCCATTCATCGCTGACCTTGCTGAGATAATCGGTGAAGATTGCCGTGGTTCCGCTGCCATCAGCACGGTGAGCAATGATAATGTCTGTGGCAGGGAGTTTCGATGTTGGATTGAGCTTCTTGATCGCAGCATCGTCCCACTTCTTGATCTTCCCGAGGAAGATATTCGCAACTACCTCACCCGTGAAATTCAACTGCTCGGTCACACCAGGAATGTTATATGACAGAACGACAGCACCCATCGCGACCGGTATATGGATAACCGGAGCGGGCATCGCTGCCATTTTCTCGTCATTAAGGAATGCATCCGAGGCTCCGAAATCAACGGTCTTGCTCGTGAGCTGCTGAATGCCGCCGCCGGAGCCGATCGACTGATAGTTGACACGGACACCGGTCTTTTGGTTGTAGTCGCTGAACATTTTTGTGAACAGCGGGTTGACGAACGAGGAGCCTGCGCCGAGAATGTTGATCGTTGCGCCTGCAGCCGTCGAATCAGCTTTCCCGCCGCCGCCTTTACACATCGTAAAGAAGCTGAGCGAACCGGCTGCGAAGAGCACCGTTAAGAACGCTCCGATCTTATTTCTATTGAATTTCATGTTATGGTCGTTAAATAAGTATTAAAATCATTTCTCTGTAACGAGAGATCATTAGTATTTATAGTAGAATGTAACGCGGGGCACGATGTCGTTATCAGACGACACTTTGCCCGACTGTCCGCTTGCCTTTGCTGAATACCCTTGGTACCACAGGTTCGGCATAATATGGACGTTCTTATATGGCGTCCAGTCCAAACCGCCAACGATAAAGGTGTTGTTCGAGAAACCAAGCGCGTTATCGGCGCTGGTATATTTCACACCGTCGGTTTTGAAGTTGTTATCCGGATTGAACATATCGAAGCGCGCGAATATATTGAGCGAATTTTCGATAAGCTGTGCAGTTGCAAACACGGAGAAGCCAAATGGTTTCTGGTCAACCACTTCGTTCTTGGCTGCAGCGAAGTTGCTATCTTTGACAGCATTCGTTTTTGTCTGCATGAACAACTCAGCGCCGATCGTCAGCGGAGTGGTTGCGTACGCTGCATAGAACTTCAGCGTGCTGGCAGATTGATCTGCTGGGTCGCTTGTTCTTTGGTCATCGAAATATGCCTGAACAACGATCTTCTTATCCATGAACTTACCCCAGAGGTCAACATACAGTTTTTTGTTGCGACCGCTATTATCACCTGTCGCAGAAAACAGTGTCGGAAGTTTTTGACCGGTACCATCGGCAAGCATAAGGTCGTAACCATAATTTTTGCCGTCATCGAATGCACCGCGAAGAGCGATACCGAGGTCGGACGATTTGATGATGCCGTTCTTATCGGTCAGTGTCTTTTCGATCGAACGATACCCCCAATTTGCTTCTGAAGTCGAGACGAAGCCCGGTGTTGCTTGAGCACCAAAAATGACATCGGCATTGGAGAAGATATTCTTCCAGCGGATGTTGGCAAGTTTCATATAGACCGAACGCTCACCTGAGTTATCAAGCGTCGAGCCGGCATTGCCTTCTTCATACGCTAACAAGAACTCGGTTGAGAAGCTTCTCGAGATATCATAATTATACCCAAGATAGACTCTGCGCATCTGGAAGTTATTCGAATTATTCGGTACATTCGGAGCAGCCGCAGAGCCGCCGCTATATTGCCCGTTATTGTCTCTCGACAACGAATCGGCATGCATCTTATAATAGACGTCGCCGAAAAATTGAGCGCTAAATTTGCCCCCCGGTGTGAATGTGGTATCAACGGTCCCCGCAGCTGAAGTTTGGGCATTCGCTGTACTATTCCACGTGGCTGAAAGAAGGATACTGCATACCGCAGCAATAAGAATATTCTTCATAAAATGAGTGATTGTGAAAAAATGTCGTGCAAAAATCCGAACTGTAGGTTATCTAAAATTTAACGGAACATTAAATAATTATTACCAAAAATGAAATCGATTATTTTTTTATATGGTAAGTCTATGTTACTAATGTGTTATAGGTATTCGACAAATTAACCGAAAATCGTGTTTTTATGACGTGTTAAAGACTACCTGGCTTTGATCGCTCCGGTTTCTTCGATAACCACGTCATAACTATCAACTGACTTCGGGATTCGTTTGCGATTCGTGGGAGTGATATGATCGACCATAATAATGATGCAAGCCTTGTCGTTTTTCCTGCCTTCGGCAGTGCCCTGAACCCCGCGGATCTTCATCCATTTATCGGTGTACTTTTCGAGAACTTCTGTGATCGTCATCTTAGCCGTGTGCCGAATGGAATCCTGTTTCTGTGCCGAGCTATTTTGTGCTGAAGCTGATGCAGCCGCAATTAAAAAAAATATGATCGCCGTACGCAGCATACACCTAATAATACAAAAGGGCAACCGATGTGGTTGCCCTTTTTTTATTTGCAATATGTGCAGGAAAAGTTACGGTGTTGCGTTCGATGCAACGATGTCCACTTGCAATGCAGAGAGCACCGAACCGATCGGGTTTGCGATCGTCGAGTTCGAGCTTCCGGCAAAGAGCAATCCAACAGGATTCGAGTTGCCGGATGTGTTCTCGCAAATGAGCGATCCGGAATCGCCGGCGGCGCTGAAGGTTGACGAATTGATAAGAAGCTGATGTATGAACTTCGCACTCTTACCGTTGCCGTAATTGACGGTCACGGTGGCGTTAATGCCTGAAATAGTCGATGTTTGGTAGCCGGTCGTGCGGCCGACCTTCTTGACTGTCATACCAACTGTAGCCGAGACAGGGGTCGTTGAAGGCGTATATTCTAATTGTGCCGTAGTGCTGGATGTAGTCACTAACAGGTACGCGATCGCACAGTCAACAACATTCGTTGTCTTACGTCCGAAGTTGATCGGAATAAAATTGCTGAGTGTCGCAACATTTCCCGACGGGCCGCATCCGGTGTCGTAACGACCGGGTTGATCGATCTTCTCACCAAGTGTTGCTGCGTTCTCACGTGCAAAAACGTGATTGTTGCTTAAGATGTAATACTTCGGATTTGTACCGGTATGATCTTTGACAACGCAGCTGATCGTTCCGGCTGCGCATTCGTTGTCGTTGCCGACACTGAAACCACTATACATCGGATTACGCGAGAGTCCGATATTCACATCGCGAGCAGTGATCTCACCGAGATACTGAACGCTCGTATGCACATCTTCGAGCATCGCGGGAATTCCGGCGACATTATGCTCGCTCGTATAAATATAGATCACAGCCGTATTATTCTGGACGCCGACCGCCGTGCCATTGACACCGGCAATATCCATCATATCGTCCGAATGACGATCTTGTACGTCGATGGCATGCTGAATGTCGGCTTGGGTGACCGTCGGATTCGACGTCTGCGTGACCGACGCCGGATCGGAAGATCCGTTCGTCCGGTTACATCCGGAAAGGGCTCCGGTTACTAATAACGCCGCAACTGTTAAAGAAACTAACCAGTTGGCGTTTCGTTTCATTTTGATCATTCTTCCTCCAATAATAATTATGTGTGGATAGTACAATATGAGATTTGCAATATACGCAAATTTCACTGAAATCGTATTGAGTTGAGACGATTTTATTCTTTAAATAATTCCTACTCGATTACCTTCACAAATCTCACCATATTGTTTCCAAAACGAGCAAGATAAACCCCAGCCGCAAGACCCCTGACATCCGCACGGTAGCTCGCCGCACCTGCCGGAATAACCGCCGTCATCACGCGCCGACCGAGGGCATCGAAGATTTCAAGTGACTCCGGCGAAACTAGGGCATCGAATTGGAAATCGGCGGAGAAGAAAGTGGGATTTGCAATGATGGTAAATTTTGGAATTATTATTAATGGAGATGAATGGACATCTTCTTGAACAAAATCTGAAATTAATGCGCGATAAAGTCCAAAACTGGAAGCAAAAACATAGTTGCCAAAAACGAAAACGCGCGCATAAGGCATGTTTCTGATTTGACTCCAAGTTTTTCCTGTATCTTTCGAAAGAAGAACTCCACCACTCACGACATCATTATCCCCTAGGAAAATATTAGAACCATATATTGCAAGGGAGGTAATAGCCGAAGAAGGAATGTATAGTTTTTGCCAGGTCTTGCCAGTATCGGATGAAAGAAATATCGAATCCAACGCTGGCGCTACCGCTAAAATTTTATTTCCGATTACAGCAAGATTCCAATATGCTCCCCCCGTACTATCTGGTACAAAATTTTGCCATGATAAACCATCATCAGTTGAACGTAGGACTCCGCAGGCTGGTAGACCACCGGATGAGCCGGCAAAGAGGACCCCCTCGATAGCAGCCATATCCCTAATGAAGCATTGAGCATTATAAATATTTATCCAATGTATCCCGCTATCAATAGATTTATATATTAAATCATTAATTGCAAAGAGTTCCGACCCATTCCTGAATAACGATCTATAAGACGAAGGTGGAATATCAGAAATTTGTTTCCATGTAAGCCCACTATCTAAAGAAAGCAATAATCCTAAACCTGCGTATGCCAACAGTCTATTGCCAATTGAAGTCATAGAGATCACAATAGAGTCAGTAGAAGCTGATCGTGGAAGCACAACTGACCAGCTACTTCCACTGTCATTTGACACTAAAATACCATTAATTGAATTAATAAATAATTTGGGACCCATTGATGTAAAACAATCGATACCAGTATATTGAAGAACTTGCTGCCGCTGACATTGCGAATTTTTTACAAAAGCGGAAGTTGAGATTAGAAAGAAAAAGATATATACTAATTTTCTCATTTTCATACCCTCGCCAGAATAATCGTGACATAATATGAACTCTTCCGGACCCCGAAAGTAACAGACTATTTGAAGTAAAATTCATTTCTCCCCGGATGCCTGGATAACCATTCTTACGCAGCTTGCGGAAATTATCCCTATCCGAACCGTTGTT
>DASQGZ010000056.1:0-3725 GCA_035632315.1 Kapaibacterium sp. (SeqCode)
GTTTAAAAAGGAGTATGATCAATTGTTGAACGACCACCGGTTTTCATATATTCTGACAGACGATAATCTGTATCGAACGATGTTTCATGCAGACGATTCGATCAGCGGTTACACATTTATTAAAAGGATAAATAATTCTTCTAACCGGTTCGAATCACGAATAGGTGACTATCCTTCCACCCCTTGCAAATTATTCATTCCGAAATCTCCCTAATAATCTTTTCGATTTTTTGTATGTATTTCATTGTGATCAATACGCCGCTAACATTCTCGCTGCATCAGCGATCTTCGCTGCGCTCGGCAAAATTGCATCTTCGAGGGCCTTTGCAAAACCAACCGGGGTAAAGAGCGAACCGACGCGCATCACCGGTGCATCAAGGTCATTGAAACCTTTATCGGAAATAATTGCAGAAATCTCGCCGCCGAAACCGCCGGTAATTTTATCTTCGGTGACAACAAGTGCGCGGCCGGTCTTTTTCACAGTTGCAACGATTGCTTCGCTATCGAGCGGATGAAGCGAGCGCAGATCGAGCACGTCGCATTCGATACCTTCTGAAGAGAGCGTAGCCGCTGCTGCAAGCGAGAGATGCGTCGTGTTGCCGTATGTGATGATAGAGAGAGTATTTCCTCCGCGGCGAAGTCTTGCTTTGCCGAATGAGATCAGTTCGTTCTCCGCTAATGGCTCCGTCTTTGCTTGTGGTGCATTGTATAAAGCTTTTGGTTCGAGATAGACTGTCACGCCGCGCGTGCGCATCGCAGAACGCAGCAACCCTTGTGCGTCATCGGCAAACGACGGCGCAACGATCCGAATGCCGGGTAGTGTCGTAAACGTGCCTTCAAGGTTTTGCGAATGGTAGAGTCCGCCCTGAATATATCCGCCGGATGCAAGACGAATTACAATGTTCGGCAAATACTGGCCCTTGGTACGCCAGTATTCGTGGGTGAGCTCGACGAACGACTCCATTGCGGGCCAAAAATAATCGGCGAACTCAGCACCCTCGACAACGACCCATATATGTTCCTGATCGACTCTGCAAAATCCGTCCGCTGAGCCGATGATAAAATCTTCAGCGATCGGGGCATTAAAGACACGCTTAATGCCGAATTCCTGCTGCATACCTTTGGATACGTTGAAGACACCGCCTTTGTCTTTGTTCGCCATATCCTGTCCCCATATAAATGTATTCGGGTTCAGGCGGAATTCTTCTTTGAGCGTTTGATTCAATGCGTCAATGAATTTCAGCCCTTCATCTTTGCCCTTCGGCGTGGTGAACGGATAAAAGTTGATATCGACATCGCTTGGCTGAAATGTATATGGATCGGGTCGTGCAATGACGAGCGGCGCTTCGGAAAATTCGAGAACAGTCGAAGGATCAGCAGGCAGAGCGGCTTCAGCTTTTGCAGCGGCGGCTTCAAACTCCGCCGCATTTGTCTCGTGGATGGCGTCGATCTCTTTTTGTGTCAGGACGTTCTCGTGAACGAGCCAATCGGCAAATCGTTTTACAGGGTCGCGTTTTGCAGCATTTGCGATTTCTTCAGGTGAACGATAGAGGCTGTCGCGATCGGAATTCGAATGCGAATGCATCCGCACACAGTCCGCATGAACCATCGCTGCGCCTTTCCCGCTGAGCGTCCACTCGTACGCTTCTTTCATTGCGCGATACGAATCAAGTACGTCGGTGCCGTCGCAATAGGCGATCAGTAGATTTCCAAAGCCTCTGAAATTATCGGCAACCCGCGGATTTGCGGTCTGGTCGTAAACCGGTACGGAGATGCCGTATTTATTATTTTGAATGACGAATATCGCAGGGACTTGCTCGTGCGTTGCGCCGTTAATCGCTTCGTAGAAAAAACCTTCCGATGTTCCGCTCTCGCCCCCGGAAAAGACAGCAACGGCATCCTTGCCGTAATATTTAATGGCGCGTGCACAGCCCGTCGTATGCTGTGCGTGATTATCGGTAAGCGAACTTCCGTTCTGGATACCGATCGACATTTTTGCAAAGTGATTCGACATGTGTCGTCCGCCGCTGGCAATATCCGTTTCTTTCGAAAGGCCGTTCAAAATTATTTCTTCGACCGTAATACCTGCGGCAAGGCATGTCATCAGATCGCGATAATATGGGAACAGATAATCCTGCTTCTGACGGAACGAGACACCGATCGCAAGTTGAATGCCTTCGTGACCCGCGCACGGAGCATGGTAGCTCCAGCCCATTGCTTTTTTGAGATAATTTGCTGCTGCATCGTCGCAAATCCTCCCGAGATGCATCAGCCGATACCAACCCGTGAGTGTTGTTTTGTCAAGACCCGTCGAGGCAAACGAGCCATCGAACGTCAGTGATCTATCCGTATGTGGACCGGTAAGTATTGCACCGTCCGGCATTGCTTCCAGCGACGGTGGTATGATAGGAAACGCATATTCTTGTTCAAGATCGGCGGCAGTAAGTGGGCGATGCTCGGTGACAACAGCCTCGGGTTTGCCATTGGTTGAAGCTGCCGGGATAGATGAAGTTACGCCTTGTTTCGTTTTCGTCGCCATCAGATCTTATGCCTAATTTGGGAAGAGAAAACACGCCAAAACGGGGTTTGGTGCGAAGCGAGCTTTTTCAAAAGTGTCTATTTCCGATACAAAATTACTGTTTTTCAACCTCAGTTTAATATATACCTAAATATTATTGATTTCTTAACAGAGCATTACCTGATTGATCTTGTTCGAATATATCATCCCCCCTGCAGCGGCTCCCCACTGTTGTAACCTATATACGAACATGAATAATCAATCTGACCAGCTCGACTTTTCAGTCATTATTCCGGCACTGAACGAACAGAACCGCATTGGCCCGGTTGTTCATCAATTTCATGTACTTGATGGGCAGTATTCATACGAAGTCATTGTTGGCGATGGCGGCAGCACTGACCGAACGGCCGAAATCGCATCAGAACAGGGAGCAACGGTTGTCATCGATCATAGCGAACGGAAAACTGTTGCCGGCGGGCGAAATGCCGGAGCAAACATTGCGCGAGGGGGCACACTAATTTTCTGCGATGCAGATACGCGTCTAAGCAACGTCAGTCATCTTGCCGAATCGATCGAACTTCTTTTTCGTGACCCGACTGTTGTCGCTGCCGTACCTCGCATGGAGGTTTTTCCGGAACAGCGGCTTTTGAGAGACAGAATTTTTCATAGCTGTTTCAATGCGTTGATCCGAACGAGTTTTTACCTGCCGGTCCCGTTCTCACGCGGCCAATGCCAGATCATTCGCGCAAATGCATTCCACAAAGTCGGCGGATATAACGCTGCGCAGATCCATGCTGACGATAACACAATATTCCAACATTTAGCAAAAATCGGAAAATTAAAATTCATCAACGACATTACGGTATATGAATCTCCTCGGCGCTACCGTAAATATGGCTATCTCCAACTCTCATTTCTCTGTGTGTACAGCATTTGGGGACAAGCGATCTTCAAACGCAATATCCTCAAACGCTGGGACAGGGTTGACTGACGCTTTTTCCCAAAGATCACTCCACATCTCCATAATTTGCTGTTAACGGTTGTTCCGCCGTATCTTAGTACGATCATATATACATTCTAAGGGAGAAATGAGTATGTTCGATACCGGAAACACTGGATTTATGCTGCTTGCGACGAGCCTCGTGATGTTGATGACGCCCGGCTTGGCTTTTTTTTACGGAGGGCTCGTCGGCAGGAAAAATGTCCT
>DASQGZ010000057.1:0-46135 GCA_035632315.1 Kapaibacterium sp. (SeqCode)
GCCAAATGATTAGTTATTGCATAAGCCGCAGCTGCATTTGCACCTTGAAGAAGCCACCACGATCCCTCCATCTGCAAATCACCTTTCTGGTTCAGCATAGGGGCATGGAGTTTATTAGGATTATACGCAGGTGGCGTGCAAGAAGAAAGCATCATTACGATACACAATGAAGCAGACAGTCCCTCCTTTCGTATCTTACACTTCATATCAGAATATAAACACTTTGCTTTTTACAAAGTTACAATTTATCTCACTTTGAACGTGGTCAACATCAGAATTGCAAGCAGAATGGCGACGATATATGCTCTTGTAACGATCTTTTCTTCGGGCCAGCCGATGAGTTCGAAGTGGTGGTGGATCGGCGCCATTTTGAAAATGCGTTTGCCTTCGCCGAATCGTTTGCGCGTATATTTGAAATAGAGCGTCTGCGAAATCACCGAAAGGGATTCGAGAAAAAATATCCCGCCGACGATCGGCAGTACGAATTCTTTTTTGATTAGCACCATGATCGTCCCGAGCGCTGAGCCAAGGGCAAGCGAACCCGTATCACCCATAAAGACCTGCGCCGGATGCGCATTGAACCAGAGAAACCCAAGCACTGCGCCAATAAGCGCGGCACAAAAGACCGTCAACTCACCAGAGCCTCGAAGATATGGGATGTTCAGATATGTGCTCAGCGAAAGATTACCGGTAAAGTACGCAAGGAGCATTACGGCGATGAATGCGATCGCGACTGTACCAGACGCAAGTCCGTCGAGTCCATCGGTTATGTTCACCGCATTCGACGTTGCAGTGATAACAACGATCACGAACGGAATGTAGAGCCAGTTACCAAATTCAAAAACGAGATTTTTGAAGAACGGCATCGTCGTTGCTGTTGTAATATCCGGAAAATGTCCCGGTGCCAACATGATCGACAGCCCTACCATCAAGCCGACAGCGATCTGCCCCATCAACTTATACCGTGCGACAAGTCCTTTCTTTTTCTTCTTGACGACCTTCAAGTAATCGTCAAGAAATCCGACTGCGCCAAGCGCCGCTGTCGCAAGAAATGTCACGATGATAAATAAATTTCCGATGTCCGCCCATAGCAGCGTTGGCGCAAGAGCGGCGAAAAGAATGATGAGGCCACCCATCATCGGCGTGCCGGCTTTGGAAAGGTGCGTCTTCGGCGCTTCGGTCTTTCCTTGTTCAGCAACCTGCAGCTTACGCAAGCGTTCGATAATGCGGGGACCAATAAATAAACTGATCGCAAGCGCCGATACTGCCGCTGCCGCAGAACGGAACGTAATGAATCGGATAAGCTCACCGCCCGGTAATCCCTGCGGCGCGAACAGGTGGTTTATCCAACTCAGTAAATAGTAAAGCATTTTTTTGGAATGATGAGTGATGAATGTTGAATGATGAATTGAACATCTATCATTCTCAATTCTCAATTCTCAATTTCTCTAACACTTCTTCCATTCGCATTCCGCGAGAGCCTTTAATCAATATCACGTCGCCGTTGCGAATGATCTCTTTGAGCGAACGAGCAATATCGTCTTTCGAATCGGCATAGGTCGCATTCGTCTTCGTTGCTTTGAGCAATTCGGCAAATGCACGCTTCATCGCATTGCCAGAAAAATAATAGCCATCGAACTTGTGCTTCGCCATCAATTTACCGAGCGCTTTATGTTCTTCGGCAGACCGTGTGCCAAGTTCGAACATATCGCCGGCGACGAGATACTTCTTTCCCTTCGATGGAAGTTGCTTGAGTGTCTGCATTGCCGCCGCGAATGATTCGGGATTCGCATTGTACGCGTCGTTAATGACGAGTACGCCGTTCGCAAACTTCACCATTTCCATTCTTTTCGAATGCGGTATGTATGACTCGAAGCTTTGCTTTATATTCGTAGGCCTCACTCCGAAGTGATTCGCAACAGATGCAACGCCGGCAATAAGCGACGGCGCATAGTCGGCAATGATCGCCGTTTTGAAATTTATTTTCTTTTTGTTGATGACGAGATCGATAGACTGCTTGCCATCGGTTGTCAAACCTTTGGAGACAGCATAGACAGATGCTTTCTTTCTTGTACCGAACGTTATTCCGTTCGTTCCAAACGATTTTGCTTTCAGCTTCGAGAATTTATCATCGAGATTAATGAACGCAAACCCCTCGTGATCTTTCAGATAATGGAAGAGTGTGAGTTCTTCTTTTGCAACGCCCATCACATTCTTGAAAAATTCCAGGTGCTCTCTGCCGATGTTCGTAATGATGCCATGCGTCGGCTGTGCAATTTCTGTCAGCCTTTCGATCTCGCCCGGATGATTCGTGCCGATCTCGAAAATGGCAATTTCATGTTCGGGTCGGAGTAAAAACAGCATCCTCGGCAAGCCAATGTGATTATTATAATTCGCCTCTGTCTTCAGGACATTGAACGACGTTCCCAAGACATGGCTCATTACGTCCTTCATCGTTGTCTTGCCGTTCGATCCTGCAACGAGCAGGATCGGGATGCTAAACTTATTGCGGTAGATATTTGCGAGATCGCCGTATGTATGAAGCGTGTCCTTCACAACGATGAGCGATAATCCTTTCGGGGCTTTGCGGACATTTGACGTAAACCAGAGATTGTCAACGACAGCCGCCACCGCTCCCGATTTTTTCGCAACATCAAGAAAACCATGCCCGTCGAACTTCTCGCCGCGTAGTGCAATAAAAAGATCGCCGCGCTTGATGTTGCGAGAATCCGTCGAGACATTATTGACTCGGGCTTGTGGCGTGAGGCTCTCAAATCCCATTGCTCGGATGTGCGGTGTGTGAAGAATATCGCTTATGGTAAAATTCACTTGCAAATGAATTATTAGTTATGATGTCATTGCGAGGAGGGCTTTAGCCCTCCTCGCAATGACATCTTAGAGAGTTTTCATAAACTTCAACACTTCTTCTTTATCATCGAAATGCCGCTTCTTGTTTACGATGATCTGGTAATCCTCGTGGCCTTTGCCGGCGAGAAGCACGACGCTCGATGGTGTTGCCCGCGAAAGTGCGGAACGAATGGCTTCGGCTCTGTCGAGAATTATTTCAACATTCGCATTCGGCGACAATCCTGCTTGTATCTCGGCTGCGATTTGCGACGGATCTTCGGTGCGAGGATTATCATTCGTAATAATGATCGTATTGCTGAATTTTTCGGCAATGGCTCCCATCTGCGGACGCTTGGTTTTGTCACGGTCACCGCCGCAGCCGAACACGGTGATTATCTCGGCTTCGCGGCTGAGCACGCGAATTGTTCGGAGCACCTTTTCCAGTGCATCGGGCGTGTGGGCATAATCAATGATCGCCGTCGTTTTATTCGGCAGTTCGATCTGCTCGAAACGTCCGTGAACAGGAGCGATCTTATTAGATAATTCGGCGATCGCTTGTAATGAAAAACCTTCGACGCCAAAATAGAGCGCGGAGATCGCCGCAAGCATATTCTCTATATTAAATGTGCCGACAAGCCTCGAAGATATGCGAGCCGATTCGTCGGAGTAACGCTTCTTAACTGTAAAACTCGTGCCGGAAAGTGAATACGAAATATCGCTTGCCGTTATATCCGAATTTCCGAATCGGGTGCCGTCATCCATTCCGTAGGAGTGAGCATTCGCATGAGTGCCTCGGGTCATATATACGCCGTACTCGTCGTCGGCGTTCGTAATCGCAACAGCAGTTGGCGCAAGAGAATTAAAAAATTTGTACTTTGCCAGTGCATACTGTTCCATGGTCTTATGAAAATCGAGATGATCTTGTGTCAGGTTCGTAAAGACGCCGATCTGAAACCTGAGCGCGCTCGTGCGATGAAGTTCTATTGCAATAGAGCTGACTTCTATCACGCAAGTTGTAACACCCACTTTGACCATATCTGCAAGCATCTTCGATATATCGCGCGACTCCGGCGTCGTGAGCGAGCCGCCAATGAATTCATCGCCGATGTATGAGCCGAGCGTTCCGATCAAACCGGTCTTTTCGCCGCGAAGAGATAAAAACTGCCGGATGATATTTGTGGTCGTTGTTTTGCCGTTCGTGCCGGTGACACCGATCAACCGGAGTTTCGATGACGGCGAGCCGAATGCTTCTTCGCTGATAATCGCAAGTGCTTTACGGGCATTTTCCACGACAATCCTACTGACATTCGTTTTCTCAGCCTCTTCTTCCGAAAATGCCGAAGCGTCTTCGATAATAATTGTTTTACCACCGCGAGCGATCGCATCGCCAATGAACTTGTGTCCGTCGGTTTGAAAACCTTTAATAGCAAAGAACGCAGAGCCGTTCGTCACGGCACGCGAATCGTATTGCGGGTCGGAGAGATCGGCGTCCTGCAAGCCGGTAAAGGCGAGGACACCGATCTCTCGTTGCCGCGTGAGCTCACTGAATCTCATTTGTCAAAGAACGGGGCTTTTGAACGGATGCGTTCACGTAAAAATGTGAAAAACATCCGACAGTAACTTTGGCGTGATCATAGAGTTGATTGTTTGCCGGAATAAGCCACCGGCAAACGACTATCTATTCATCGCCAAAGAGCGTCACAGTGGGATTCCGTTCGTCGAGCATAGCGCCGGGATCAGGATTTTGCCGAACGACTTTTCCGTCGCCGACAAACTGCACCCGGACATTCGACGCAGCAGCGAACTTCATCGCTCGCGCCACAGGCATTCCCCGGAAATCCGGAGCGTTCGCCGTGCCGGTCAAACCGGCAAGCCGATCGCTTTCATCTGCACGGGCGGCGCGTGTTACGAGCCGCACGGAATCACCCCCAACTTTTTCTGCACGCTCGACGACACCATCATCATTTGCTTTGACGACGGTAAAGCCTTCCGAGCCGAGCACACGCTTTGCAAGATCGATCGGCAAGCCGCGCACGTCCGGCATTTCGCGATCGATAACATTATCATTCTGATCTTTCGGCCTGATGATCGTTCCCTCTATCTCGAGCGAGCCGCCTTCGTCAGGCGCGTTCTGCACTACTGCGGGCTGCGCCGACCGCGCACCCGACGGTAGTTTCCCGGTTTGTTCGAGAATAGACATCGCAATCTCGCGAAAGATCGGACCGCTGACCACGCCGCCGTAATAGCCAATATGCGGCGAACGAAGGATCACGAGAATTTCATATTGCGGATCTTCCGCCGGAAAGAATCCGATAAACGTTGACGTGTAGTGCTCTTTCGAGTAATGACCGTTCACAAGCTGCTGTGCTGTGCCGGTCTTGCCGGCGATATTGATGCCTTTTATTTTGCAGATCGTTGCCGTGCCGGAATCGACAACACCGCGCATAATATCAATGAGCGTGCGGCTTGTTTCGTCAGAGATGACGCGGCGGATCTCCTGCGGATGCGTTTCGACGATATCGCCGTTTGCCTGTCTGCGCTTGGCAACGATATAGGGCTTCATCATCACGCCGTGATTCGCAACCGTTGCGTATGCCGCCGCAAGCTGGATCGGCGTTGCCGTTACTTCGTAACCGAACGCGATGTATCGTTTCGAGTTGATGCTCCACTTGCTCGGCTTATGCAGCGTACCGGGAATCTCTCCGGGGAGATCAATGCCCGTCAGGACACTAATGCCGAAGTCGCGCATATATTTATAGAAGCGGCGGCGTTCGAGCTTGTCGGAAATTTGCGCGAAACAAACATTGCTCGATTTTTCAAGCGCTTGGCGAAATGTGAGGATGCCGTACTCGTGCGTGTCTTTAATTTTTGCTCCGCCTTCGATCACCCATGTTCCGCCATGTGCATCGATCTTATCTTCGGGCTTCCAGGCTTTCGTATCGAGTGAGATCGCGGCGGTTAATACTTTCATTGTCGAACCGGGTTCGAATGCGTCGGTGACGGCGCGGTTACGAAGCTGGTCGTTCGTTGCAGAAAAAAAATCGTTTGGGTTATAATCCGGTACGTTCGCAAGCGAAAGAATCTCACCTGTTTTCGGATTCATTACGACGGCGATGCCTGCTTCGGCGGCAGCTTTTTCGACACCGCTGTGGAGCGCATTCTCGGTGACCGATTGAATGTTCTCGTCGATCGTGAGTGTGAGGTCGTCGCCGTTGGTTGCGGGTACTTGCTCATAATCAACATCCGGACGCGGCCGTCCGCGGCCGTCGCGCTGCATCACCGAGTACCCGTCTTTACCGTGCAGAATTTTATCATCGAAGAGTTCAAGCCCGGCAAGTCCCCTGCCATCTTTACTTGAAAAGCCAAGTACGTGTGATGCTCTTCCGCCGAATGCATAACTGCGGCGTTCATCCATTTCGCGGATCAGCCCATGTTCTTTGATCTGGTCGAGCTTTGCTGCAACATCAAGCGGGACTTCTTTTTCGACGACGATATATCGGCGTGCCGTATCGTTTAATATCGCACCGTAAAAATCTTTGGGTTTTCCGAAATCCATCGCGAACGCTGCGGCAAGCACCGACTTATCTTTGATCTCTTTCGGATCGACGGCAAACTTGACGACAAATGAATTCGATGCCAGGATGATGCCGTTGCGATCGGTAATCACGCCGCGCCGAGCAGGAATATCGACCTGCATTTTATATTGGCTCGCCGCCTCCGACGAAAACTCGTCGTGATCAAGTACCTGCACTTTAAAGAGCTTAAAGACGACAGCGATGAATCCAAGGAGAAACACCGCAAGCATCACGTACAGGCGCGCGTTGCTTGTCATCGGATCTTTTGCAGGAGGGGCAGAGAAGAAGCGCTCGATCAAACGCTGATGCCAGCGCTGTTTCGGCTCGGCATCTCCCGTGGCAGGAGCATCAGAAGAAATAAACCCGGGACGATCGTTGGAATAGGGCGAGCGAATACTTTCGCCACGCATGTGGGGGCGAACGACAAGCGGTTGATCGGTATAAGCTCCGTTATATGAGCGCACAGTATTCTACTGCGTAGGGATCTTAAATTCGTTAATACCGTCCGATTCGATCATTCCAAACTTTGTTTTTGCGATCTGGCGGATGCGGTCGCCTGCCGAGAGCTGCATCTCTTCAGCTTTTAATTTTATGATGCGCTGTTTGGCAAGCTCTATCTCACCGTCAAGCTGTGCCTTTCGCTGTGTCAGTATGTTCACCTGCAGCGTATTCCAAATTATCAGTACAGCGCAGAGCGTAACGATCGCTGCAAAAATGATGACATAAAGCGTCGGAATCCTGCCGACAACTTTGTCGATCGTTTCACCCGCTTTCTTTTTTTCCGGAACGTCTGCAACTGCATTCGGATGACGCGATCCGCCGAGTACCGTCCGTTCGGGCTGTACAGCTCTGCCTCGTGGCGTGTAGGCGATCTCCGTCATTGTTTGGGTTTGCGTTATTGCTTGGATGTCATCGCGAGCACATTCGCTTTGCTCAGTGTAAACTCCGCGAACAATCTAAGATCTTGAAGATTGTCCCACATTCGATATTTTAGATTGCTTCGTCGGGCTAACGCCCTCCTCGCAATGACATCGCACTACACTCGTTCGGCTGCTCGCATCTTCGCGCTGCGGGCACGGATGTTACTGCCGATCTCTTCCTCACTTGCCGTCACCGGCTTCTTCGTCAATAGACGAAGCCGCGCCTTTGACAGATCGACCGATTCGCGAAGCGAGACGATGCTCCCCGCTTCTGCGCGAGGCTTCGATTCGCGATTAAATAGATCTTTAACGATCCGGTCCTCAAGCGAATGATAGCTCACGACGACGATCCGCCCGCCGATATTAAGCAGTTCAACGGCTTCTTCGAGCGAGCGCCGCAGATTGCCAAGCTCGTCGTTAACTTCGATCCGAAGCGCCTGAAAAATGCGGGATAACACCGCATTTTTTTTGTCTTCCCGAATGCCTTCGGTAATTACTTCCGCGAGCCGTGTCGTCGAAGTAATCGGCGCCGCGCTTCGGCGTTCTGCGATGCGATGCGCGATGCGCTTCGCAAATGGTTCTTCGCCATAATTTTTGAAAATCTGTGCAAGTTCGGCGGCGCTGTACGATGCGATGACGTCCTTCGCGCTTCGCGGCAGCCGCGGATCGAGCCGCATATCGAGTTCGCTCTCGTGCCGGTAGCTCAGCCCGACGCTTGTCGTATCGAACTGGCGGCTCGATACTCCAAGATCATAGACGATGCCGTCGATCTTCGCTATCCCCAGTGATTCGAGAGAAGTCCGCAGCGAAGCGAAATTCTCGCGAACGATGGTAAGCCTCTCAGCAAAACCTGCAAGACGCTCCGAAGCAAATCGGATCGCTTCGGGATCCGTATCGAAAGCTATGAGTCTCGAGCCACGAGACGCCTTCAAGATCCGTTCTGCATACCCTCCGCCGCCGAGCGTCGCATCGACGTATGTGCCGGCGTCCGCTCGGACAAGCAGTTCGACTGCTTCGTGAGCGAGTACGGGAATATGGTATGCAGACTCATCTATTATCACAAATTGTAATCACAAGCTGCTGCACGTATCCACTGTCAATGAACCCTGCGAAAAGCGCTCTAGAGAAGCCGCGCCCGGCTTAGGCATCAGGTGTTTTGAGGCCTAAGACGGATTCGGCTACGTTCTCATAACTTTTTTTCATCGATTCGAGGTATCGCTTGAAGTTCGCCGGGTCCCACAATTCAATGTGGTCGAGGACGCCGATGATGTACACTTCTTTTTTGATCTCTGCATATTCAAGAAGCGCTCGGGGGATCAGGATGCGAAATTGGCCGTCGAGTACAAGTTCTTCGCTGAATTGCAGGAGCATCCGCATAGAAAATCGGTCGGATTCGCTCGTCTGGTCAAGATTTTTGATATTAGATTCCAGCCGCTGCCATTCATCTGCCGGGTAGCCGTAGAGGCATTTTTCGAGGCCGCGGGTTACGACGAACATTCCGCGGGCATCCGCAGATATATTGCGGCGCATTTTCGACGGAATCGAAACGCGCCCCTTGGCATCCACGGAATATACATCGCTTCCCTTAAATGATGACATTCTATAGTCTTAGCCAGCCCCCTGCTGTCCTGAAAAGGGGCTTCAGGGTATCCATAATAAAAGCAGGAGTGGGAATGCAACACAAGCCGTGCTCAGAGTATCTTTGCCCCCTCACTCTAAGCCACTTCTTACATAATAGTCGTAAGCATCCCCACTTTATCCCACTTTATGGTACAAATATAATACATTTATGCTTCGAGTGCAAGTTTTTTCTAAAATAATTGGGATATTTTTTTAGGAGGGGTACAAAAATGTGAATGAAAGCGTTGTTTCATTCTTGAAAGGATTCGGGTTTGTTGTGAATGAGGCGAGATATTGGCTCGGTAATGGAGATGATGGTGTTACCGCATTATGATTCAGCAGAAAGCCTAAGCCGAGCGAATCAAGGGATGGTAGGTGTGAAGGATCAGAACCATGTTGTGCATCTGTCGTGCTGTCATCAACATATCCGGCAGAATCCACCGGTCCCCAACATTCATGGTGGTTATTACGAAGATAATTCAGTACCGCTAAATATCCTAAGGGATTATATTTTCCATATATATACGTTCCTGCAATTGAGCCCACACATTCACAAAAATATTGTGGTGTTGTAGTATTAAGATATAACACAGAAATCAACCATGCACGATATCTCTCATACAGCTCAATATCACCTCCGGTATCCAATAATCCGACTGCACCACGAATATTGGTAAAAACTTCCCATGAGGTGGGATCCGTCGCAGTACATTTTTCAATATATAATCGAAGTGTATCATATTGTTGCTGCGCTTCTAACTTGCTGAATGGTTTTATATCTGCCCACGCTTTCATGTGTGCGCAGGTATCATAACCCGATTGAGCCAACGAGGGTGTTGATATTAAACCAAGAAGGAAAACAATCTTCAGCAAGTGAATCATATCAAGTAAAACTCTGAACAGGTGTAAAAGTTACACGTTTATCCCATAGGTGCCCGGAATATTAAATCTTAAAAAAAGTGTTTATGGGGCTTGTAAATTGGCGAAAAAATTCATATATTTGTAGTGTGAAATTCGTGCTTATACGGGCACCTATATTTCCATCAAGAGCCGGCCCTTGTGTTTTAGAGAAAAATGTGTGGGGGGTACAGCAATTAGGATGAGAAATAAAGTGGTTACGGACTGTCTGGACCATGATTTTGGGGGGATTAAATGATTAGCAAGATTGATCAGTACATTATCAATGCCAATCAACGAAAATGACAAACGCGAGGAAAAGAAAGATAAGAAATACCCAAATGCCGATCCCGATCATGAGGAATCGGAATTTGCGCTGACGGTCGTCAAGTGGCGGAGCGTTCACCGCCGCATTTAAAAATTAAAAAGTTTAGAATAGCCAGTGTGGCTGGAATGCCCACTCGAGCGAGAGCATCAAAATCAAAATACTCGCGACAGCGAGCGGAGAGTAGGCGATAACTTTCAGGAATGCAGCATCGTATTTCAAATGCATGAAATAGACAGCGACAAGCCCTGCTTTCACGAGCGCCAGGGCGATCAGCAGAATGATCATCGGCGTCTTCGGCATTCCGATCTGCGTAATGCCGACCTCGATCGCCGTCAGCACAGCAAGCGCGCCGAAGATATACAGATAGGTTTTGGTATGATTGGTATGTCCGTTTTCAGCCATAACAAATTCAGCTTAGATCAGATAAACAAGAGTGAAGAGAATAATCCAGATAAGATCGACAAAGTGCCAATACAATCCTGCAACTTCGACAACATCGCCCATATCTTCGCGAGCACGAAGCCATTTGACGCCGCGATAAAATATATATGGCAGCGAACCGAAGATCAGCGAGAGCAGCACATGCGGTATCGGCGGATAATGTGCGAACGGCACGAACCACAGAAACAGTGCAAGCCCGACCATCGGAAGATTGAACGCCATGAATGCGGAGATCGGGACGATCAGAACATATTTCAAGAACCAGCCGCCGTCTTTCCATGAGCCCATCAGCTTGATCATAAAGAAGAGCGTCAGTCCAACAGAGAGAATTTTGAAGACCCACTCGGTGATGCCCAGATCTTTCGATTTCTTATGCCCCATCGCATTGGCAATAACAAGAGCAAGCAAATACATAACGCCGCAAAAAACGTGAATGCCGTGGAAGCCCGTCAGTGCGAAAAATGTCGCATCGAAGAGGCTGCGTCCCATCGACATTCCGTCTTTGGTGATCAAATGTGAATATTCGCCGTATTGAATGCCAAGAAAGATCGACCCACCGATGACGGTCAGTGCAAGCCACAAAATTGTTTTCTTCGACTGTTTCCAATGTGCCGCCTGCACGGCAAGCACCATCGTGACCGACGAGCAGATCAGCACGAATGTGTTGAGTGCCGTCAGCGGTATGTTCAGTGGATTCTCTTCCATCCCCGGCAAATGCGCGCCGCTCGATGGCCAAAGATTTCCGGTGCCGATACGGACCGAAATATACGCGGCAAAGAAACCCATAAACATCAATGCATCCTGGCAGAGGAACAGCCACATAAAGACCTTCCCCATCACTGTTCCCGTACTCGTATAATGAGACGGGGCGTGATGATCGCCGGAGCCGGAATTGGTTTGAAGAGCTAACTCAGACACGATTCGCGTTTAGCAAAATGTGAATAACAGAATACAAATATACGGAAATGTTTGGTACGGGGCTTCCGAGAGTAACAGCGGAGCTCGTTTTTCCGTATAGAGCACTATCTTTAATGCTTGATTTCCCGTTACGATACACCCGAAAATTTAGCGACACAGTTCGAACGACATTTCGTTCGATCCGTCATCGCAATTACCGGCTGTTCTTTTTCGGGCAGTGCATTTCGCTCATTGGGACATGGCTGCAGAACACAGCGCTTGCGTGGCTCGTCTATGATCTGACACGTGACGCACGGGCGCTCGGCATTATGAGCTTTCTCGGCGCCGTACCGGTTCTTGTCTTCGGAGCGTACGCCGGGACTGTTGCCGATGAGTATCCGAAACGCAGAATTCTGATGTGGACGCAATCGCTGCTCGGCGTCTTTGCGATCGCGCTTGCTATTTTTATCTGGCAAGGCATCACAGCGATCTGGGTCTTCGGACTGATCAATCTGCTCAGTGGCGTTGTCATCGCGTTCGATCTGCCGACGCGGCAGGCATTCGTGGTCGAGATGGTAGGCCAGGAAGACATTACGAACGCCGTTGCGCTGAACTCTGCCATATTTAATGCGGCTCGCCTTTTCGGTCCTGCCCTCGGTGCTCTTGTGATCTCTGCTGTTTCGATCGAGATGTGTTTCTTTCTCAACGGCATTTCATTCCTTGCGGTGATCGTCGGCTTATGGATGATGCGTTTACCGAAAGCGGAACGGGTTACAGAAAAGAGAAGCAGGTCCCGGATAAAAGCAATGCGTGAAGGAGCAGAATATTTATATCATATCCCGAACTTCCGCGCGTTAATGACACTCGTCATCACGATGACGCTCTTCGCCTGGAGCTACACGGTGAATCTGCCGGTGATCGCTGTCGAAATGCTTCACGGTAACTCGTCAACATACGGAGCGCTGCTGACGGCGAACGGGCTCGGAGCGCTGGTTGCCGCATTGACACAAGCAGCATTCGGACATAAATTCCGGGCACGGTATCTGGTGTACGGATCTATTATTGTTTTTATTCTTTCGATCGCATTGATCCCGGTTTTTGCGACAATGATGCCGATCTTATTTCTGCTTGGGTTTACCGGCTGGAGCATCATCACATTCTTTATTGTCGCAAATACAACGATCCAAAAGTTCGTCCCGGACGAACTCCGCGGCAGAGTAATGGGAATATATTCATTGGCATTTGCAGGATTATTCCCATTCGGCAGCTTGCTCGCAGGATACCTTGCGCATAACTATAATGTCGGCGTTGCGCTGTGGGTTGACGCGACCGTTCTGTTTATTGTCGCTGCGGCGACCTTTAATTTCGTTCGGAAATTCCCGAGCCTCTCTGAAGTGGCAAAAAATAAAGGCACACGAGCTTTGTCTGTGGAAATGGTTAAAGAAGGAGTAGGATGATCGTTTGATGATTTTATGGCCCCACGACAAGGAACTACTCATCGCGTTCTGGCGGTATTATAGTGGCTTCACAATCAAATGTCATCGATGCGTTTTCTCTTGATTCTATTACTCGGATTTTTTTTCTTCGGCTGTTCTGATACTTCTACTCAGATCGAACAGCATGAAATGATCGTTAATCCAAAGACGCTTGTCTATCAGCACGGAGATTCGGTCAAATCGCTTTCGATCACCCACACCTGTACCTGCCCGTTCAACTGGTATGTCACGGTCACTCCGGCAAACGGCGTCCTGAAAGATACGAGTGGACTCGGAGATAATACGTCTGTCCCGATCAGGGTGGTCGATCGTTCGAAGATGACGTCGGATACGTTGTTAACGACTCTGGTAATCAACGGAGGGAGTTACGGAATTGATACAGTCGCCGTAACGGTAGTTAAGTAAGGCTCAAGTAAGTAAGGTTTTAAAAAGAAAAAGGCCCCGATCACTCAGAGCCTTTTTCGGTGTAGGTGAAAGAAAAGATTTATTTCTTCACTGCATCAGCACCCTTTTGCATTGCATCGGCGCCTTTTTGCATCGTCTCACCGGCTTTCGCCTTAGCGGAGTCGACCATTGCACCGGCCGCCGGGGCAGCTGCCGGAGCCGGAGCTGCAGCAGGAGCCATTGTGGAATCGGCAGGTTTGGCAGTTTCATCCGCCTTCTTGCCGCAAGAAATCATACCCACGGACATCGCCGTGAACGCACAAAGCACAAGGATATTACGAAGCCTCATTGTAATTACCTCTTTTATTTGTTAATGGTGAAAAAAACCGTCATACACATCGTTTTTACCGTTTTTGAGCAGAAAAAGCGTTATATACAACTTCTTAGTTAAAACAATCTCGCTACAAATATACAAATTTTGCGGCACATAAGACAAATTTTCCCAAAAAAGCGTTTCAACTTTTTTTTGGGATGGAAATCGCCGTAAATTCTTGAAAATCAGAACTCGAAGGCGTCTCGCCTTCGTTGCATTCACCCATGGCTCTACAGATATATAATACACTCAGTCGTTCGAAGGAGAATTTCCAACCGATCAACCCGCCATTCGTTGGGATGTATGTCTGCGGTCCCACCGTCTATGCCGATACGCATATCGGGCATGCAAAAAGCTATATTTCATTTGATGTTGTCCGCCGTTACCTGACGTTTCTCGGATATGCACTTACTCACGTTGAAAATATTACCGATGTCGGGCATACGATCGATAACGACGACGAAGGCGAAGATAAATTGATCGCCGAAGCACGCCGCCGCAAGATCCATCCGAAAGAATTATCCGAGACATATACGCACAGGTTCTGGGCCGATATGGAACGATTGAATGTCTTACGCCCACACATTCAGCCGCTTGCATCGGGGCATATCATAGAGCAGCTCGAAATGATCAAGACGCTCATCGCAAAAGGGTTCGCATACGAAACAGGTGGCAATGTTTATTTCGATGTAACAACAGATAAAGACTACGGCAAACTCTCCGGCCGCAAAACCGAAGACCAGGAATCTTCGGGCCGTGTCGAACGCCGAAGCGATAAGAGAAACCCGCAGGATTTCGCGCTTTGGAAAGCCGCCGAACCTGGTCATGTGATGCGGTGGCCTTCGCCCTGGGGTGATGGTTATCCAGGCTGGCATATCGAGTGCTCGGCGATGAGTATGAAATATCTTGGCGAGACGATCGATATTCACGGAGGCGGCATTGAGAATCAATTCCCGCATCACGAATGTGAGATCGCCCAAAGCGAAGCGGCGACCGGCAAACCATTCGTCAAATATTGGATGCATCATAATATGCTGACGATCGACGGAAAGAAAATGGGGAAGTCACTCGGCAATTCAAGTTTTCTGCGCGATCTTTTTGAGAAGTTCGATCCGATGACACTCCGATTTTTCTTGCTGCAATCTCACTACCGCAGCACTACTGAATTCAAAATGGATGCGATCGAAGCGGCAGGAGTCGGGTACGAGAAACTAATTGCAACATTCGATCGGCTTCGCAAAAAAAACGGGGAAATAGAGAATCGCGATCTTACGTCCGAAGAACGTACGCATGCTGTTGTTGTATCCTTCATCGAAAGCATGAATGACGATTTCAATACTCCTCAGGCGATAGCTTCACTATATGAACTTTCAAAGGAAACAAACGAGGCTCTCGGCAATGATCTCTCGCCGGATATTCTTACCTCGCTCTACCATATCTGGGGAGTTCTTGCCGGCAACATTCTCGGTATTATTCCGAAACAGCATTCGGCTCAAAGCACCGGGCACTCAGACCAAGCCCTCGATTCCGTTCTGCAAATGATCATCCGCTGGCGGGCGGAGGCACGATCCGCAAAAGACTTTAAGCGCAGTGACGAGATCAGAGATACCCTTTCGGCCGCCGGGATAGCGCTCGAAGATGGCAAAGATGGATTGACGGAATGGTTGTTGAAATAGGGTTAATACAGGGGATTGCCGGTTAGTTTATTTTCATAAAGTCTGATACCTGCTAAAATATGAAACTTTTACAGGCGAAATTCGCTTAAAAGGGGTCAATTTTTCATAGCTAACCATCTTTTCACTTACAGAGGATAACTGACAATGCAAACTGTCAAACGTTTCTTTTTCTTCATAGCCGCGTTCGCCGTTGTGCTTTCGCAAACTTCCGTCAAAACCTATGCTCAGAAGATCGGTGTTGTTGACGGAAACGAAGTCCTGAATACTCTTGACGAAGCCAAGAAGGCCGACGACAAGATCAAACCCACCGGCAAAATGTGGCAGGATTCTTTAGCAATGATGCAAAAGGCCGCACAGGACAAACAAGCCGGATACCAAAAGATCCTTAGTACGATGTCTGATGATGCGAAGCAAAAGGCTCAAGCGGATCTTGACCAGATGGGACGGGAGATGCAGTCATATCAAACTTCAAAGTTCGATCAGACCAACGGTGAACTCGTGAAGCTTCGTACCGATCTTGTAAAACCGATCCTTGATAAGATCAAATCTACCATCGCAACGGTTGCCAAGAAAAAGAAACTCGATATTATCCTTGATAAGAACTCGACGATCTATAATTCCGAAAACGTCACTGAGATCACCAAGGACGTTGAGAGTGCTTTGAAATAAGCGCTTACCGGACCCGCGGTAGGGCAGACACATCTGCACTATTTTTCGGGCATTTTTTCAGAGCGCGTTTGCTTCTATATAAGCAGACGCGCTCTGTTTATATAATAAGAATGACCTACGAATTATGAATACTAAACTAATTGCCGGTTGCGCCTTCAACCTCCTGTTTCTTATGGCGCTCCATACTCCCGCTGCATCACAAGCCCGCATAGGATTCATTGACGCCACCCGAATTTTAAAGCAAATGCCCGAAGCAATGGATGCCGAATCGCATCTGAATCAGTTTGTAGCACAATGGAATAAAGAGGTTAACGACATGCTTGCAGAACTCAGTCGCAAGCAGAACGATTACGACCGAAAGAAATTAATTATGAGTGATGCCGAACGCTCTGCTTCCGAACTTGATCTTTCCGACCTGAAAAAACGCATCGATCAATTCCGACAAAGCAAATACGGACCGAGCGGCGAACTCGCTTCTCAGCAAGAATCATTAATGAAGCCGGCTTACGATAAGCTCGCAAAAGCGCTTGAAGATGTTGCCCTTGACGGGAAATACGATTTTGTTTTTGATAAAAGTTCGAAAGAATTGGCGCTGTTATACACGAATGCAAAGTTCGATCTGACGAACGCTGTTGCAAAAAAACTTGGCATCGAGACGAACGATGTCTTCAGTGTCCCGCTCCTGAACGGGAATAATAAGCCGGGATCTCCTGCACAAACACAGCCCGGCGCTCAACAAAACAGCCCCGCGAATCCGAACCGCCCGGCTCCGCCTGCTGGAACAATGGGCAGCCAGCCCGGCGGGAATCCGATAATGCCTCCTCCGACTATACCACATTAAAGACGAGTGTTATTTCTCACCCTTGCATGAAACTTACCGACGTTGCCCGCGAAATCGGGATCGAAAAAATTGATGGCAATGCCGACGACATTGAGATCGTTTCCGTCTCGCCGATCGCCGAAGCCGCGAGCGATGCGATCACGTTCATTGCGAATCCGATATACGAACGGTATATCACTTCCACCAAAGCAGCGGCGGTGATCGTTGCAAATGATTTCCGAACGCCTGCAAGCGCTTCTTCGGTGATCCTTCGGACTCGAGATCCATACGTCGCGTTTGCAAAAGCGCTCACTCTATTCGGCATGCGAAAGCCGATCTTTCACGAACGAATCCATCCGAGCTCTGTCATCAGCCCTGAGTCAAGCATAAGCCCAACTGCAACTATAGGAGCAAATGTCGTTATTGCCCATAATGTAACGATCGGCGATGAATCGATTATTCACCCTAATTGCACTATATATGATGGTGTCGCGATCGGTAAACGATGTATCGTTGGCGCCGGGACAGTGATCGGATTCGACGGATTCGGCTATGCGCAGACCCTCGATAAAAGTTATCTGAAAGTGCCTCAAACAGGAGGTGTTATCATAGAAGACGATGTCGAGATCGGCGCAGTATGTACGATCGACCGCGCCGCAATGGCAAATACGATCATCCGTCGAGGCGTGAAAATAGATAACCTTGTGCAGATCGCTCATAATGTCGAGATTGGAGAAGATACTGTCATCGCTGCACAAACCGGAATTTCAGGCTCGGCGAAGATCGGCAAACGAAATCAGATCGCGGGGCAGGTCGGACTTGTCGGTCATATAGAAACCGCTGATGATGTTACGATCATCGCGCAATCCGGTGTCTCGAAATCGCTGTCGAAACCAGGTGTTTATCAGGGCGCTCCTGCAAAAGAAGTTCGTGCTGCTTTTCGTCAGGAAGCGGCACTGAGAATGCTGCCCGAGCTTCTTGAGCGAGTACGTATCCTTGAAGAGAAACTTCGCAGCACCGAGAAGTAGTTACACAGCCTTACAATTTTTGTATCCTATTATGCTCAACGTCATCGGCGAATATCAAACGCTTGAATGCATTGCCGATTCCCTTATTGCAACGATAACAATCGCCCGTCCCGAAAAACTGAATGCCCTTTCATCTGCCGTGCTTGATGATCTTCGACATTTAGTTACTGACCTCAGAATGAGGGATGACATCGGTGTTGTCATTATCACCGGCAAAGGTGAAAAGGCATTTGTTGCAGGAGCCGATATTGCTGAGCTTGCGTCTTTGAACGATCTCGAAGCTGGCAGAGAGTATGCGCTCAAAGGTCAATCGGTTTTCAGTCTGATCGAGTCGTCGCCAAAGCCGTTCATTGCTGCGGTCAATGGCTTTGCCCTCGGCGGCGGATGCGAATTGGCGCTTGCATGCCATATTCGTATTTGTTCGGATAACGCTGCCTTCGGTCAGCCTGAAGTAAACCTTGGCATCATTCCAGGTTATGGGGGAACACAGAGGCTTACCCGCGTACTCGGCAGAACCCTTGCTACGGATCTGATCTTGACAGGCAGACAAATGAATGCCCGCGAAGCGCTGGAGCAAGGAATGGTCTCGAAGGTTGTCCCTCAAGCCAATTTGATCGAAGCTGCATTACAAATCGCTCAGGCTATCGCGTCAAAAGCGCCGCTTGCAATCAGCGCTGCCCTTGATTGTATCGTCGAAGGAATTGACGAGTCGATCGACGAAGGCCTTGGAAGGGAAGCAGAACGATTCGGCCAGCTAACGACATCGTCCGACTTTCACGAAGGAACATCTGCTTTTCTTCAAAAGCGCAAACCAACTTTTACCGGCGCATAAGTAATGCAGCTCGACGAATTACGATTCTATTATGCCCTCTACCTCTCGAAAGGTATTGGCGCCGGAAGGCTTATTACGCTCAGAACATATTTCGGTTCGAGTGAGCGAATCTTTAACGCTTCATCAGCACAGCTTGCTTCTGCACCGGGGATCGGGAAGATAATTGCACAGGAGATTCACGCATCAAAAGAACTATCACTAAAAACTGCCGATGAACATTTAACGGCTCTGCCAGAAGGCGTTTCAATTATTACTTTTTTTGATACCGACTATCCTGAATCGCTTCGTAATATCTTTAACCCGCCTGCACTGCTCTTCATTCATGGCGAGCCGGCACTTCTTCGCCTGGAAAAGAATATTGCGGTCATTGGCTCGCGGCGTATCACCGATTATGGCAAGCGAGTGACTTCCGATCTCTGCAAAACGTTTGCTGAACATGGGGTGACTGTTACGAGCGGCTTTGCTCTTGGCGTTGACACCGCGGCGCATCGTGCAGTATATGAATCGGGAGGAACAACGATTGCAGTGCTTGGCTCCGGGATCGATGTTATTTACCCGCCTTCGAATAAATCGTTCGCTAAAGAACTTATTGCTTCAGGGCGAGGGCTTATCGCCTCGGAGCTTCCTCTTGGTGCGAAGCCGGATGCAAAGAATTTCCCTTGGAGGAATCGAATCGTCAGCGGGCTCTCTTCTGCAAGTGTCATCATTGAAAGCGATGAGAAAGGCGGCTCAATGATTACCGCCTCGATCGCGCTCGACCAAAACCGAGAAGTCTTTGCTTTGCCAGGGGATGTTGACCGGCCTATGAGCCGGGGGCCGAATCAGCTCCTTTCCGATAACAGGGCGAAAGCCTTCCGAAACGGCCTAGACGTTCTCAGTGCGCTGGAATGGGTAAATGGCTCATCGGAGTCAGGTAAACGGAAATCTCAGAGAAAACAACCTCATTTTCTGACAAACGATGACAAGCAACTATATAATATACTTGAAGTTGCAGGCGAGCCGATTCATATAGATACGATCGTGGAGCGAAGTGGCCTCGATGTCCAGACTTCTCTTGTCAGGTTGTTGGAAATGGAGTTCCAAGATGTCGTTAGGCAGCTGCCGGGAAAGTTCTTTTCCACTATTTTTTAAAATAATTTGTAACCTTTTCTAACCTTGAGTGTCATTTTATAGGTGGGGTAGAGATTTTTTTCTTATTTTAGTAGTTCTAACTTTGTCTATCCCACAAAAAATGTGTGGATAACGCCACAAATCTGACTTTTGGAGCAGTGTATGTGTTTCTGCGGGAAATATATGTTCCAATGAGTGAGAGAGACTTTTTTAATTAATTGCATCTGTACATCAAATCACAGAAAATAATGAAACAACGGCTACTACTTCTTCTTGTTCTGACGCTTGCGGGCATTACGCTCTTTGGCAGTCGGAATTCGTATGGACAGGGGAGCCGCCGCGGTGAGCCGAACATCCTTTCGACGGGATATTATGTCGTCGATTCCGATGATAACGCTCCGAAGCCCTGGCGTCCCGATTACTTCTTCCTTGACACGACGTTCCAACCGTTCACGTGGATACGCATCCAGAACGGTCCGCGTCAGCTTCGTCAACCACCGAACGGAAATTACTATTTCTGGAGCCCCGACCAAACGGCGAATCCAAATACTATGGATACGACCAATAATTGTTTGGCCGGTCCTATTCCGATCGGGTTTACCTGGAATTTCTATGGACAGAACTATGACAGCGTGACCATTTCATCTAATGGTTACATTGGGTTCCAACCGCGCGCTATAGGATATACGTCCTATCGCAACGTCAGTGGCAGAAATATTCCAATGTATTGCGATCGTAATGATGTCGCTGACTTAAAAGCATATCCGAGTTATGGCCCGACTGCTATTATCGCAGCTCTGTTCGCTGACCTGGATATGATCCCTCGTTCAGATTCAACGAAGGTCTATATCCGTACTGCGCCGTCTCTCGATACAACGTATATTAATTTCTATAATATGCGCATGATCCCGAGTCAGCCAAATAACGTTGAAAACGGTCGCGGGAATGATAAGCTTTTCAGCACGAAGTTCCAGATCGTTATGACCCGTGCCGACACAAGCATTCAGATCAACTATGGTCCGTTTGCCGGTCAGGTATTCACGCTTCCGGTCGTTCAGGCTGCCCGTATCTTCCAACGTAACTCGACCGTCGGTTTAATGAATGAGAACCGTACATCGTGGACGTCGGTCAATTATGGCAACCACAACCTTAAAGGACGCTGGGATGCTGTCGTGAACATTACATGCCCGACGTGTAATAAAGATTTCCGTCAGGGCGGTCAATACGCGATCAAGTTCAAGCAATGGAAGAACATTGTTCGTGCGATCAATGTCGATTTCCCGACTCGTAACTATGAAGTGTGTCTTGGAACGTCAGTGTTCCCACGCGCATCGTTCGAGAACGTTGATCTGATCAATCAGACCTTCAAGGTCAAGTTCCAAATTCGTAATGCCATTACAGGTATTGCCGTTTATGGACGCGTGATCGTTCTCAATAATATGGGTCCCGGAGAAATTCGCAAAACTCAAACCGGTGATTTCCCGGCATATTCGACCAATCCGAACATTCTTAACCAGCTTGGCACATTCAATGCTTGCGCTGTTGCTGCAAGTTATGATGCCAATGATGTCTATATCGGCGACCGTTGGCCGTTCGATGATACTGTCTGTATCAGAATCTTCGGTATTCGCACAACATCACTCCCGTTCAACGATCCGTCTGACGGATATAGTGCGACCATTGCGTATGCATTGCCGGATCAGACAAAGTGGGTTTCCATCGGCGCTGATGCTCAAGAAGGTGATATCTTCACCTACGATCCGCCGCCGCCGCGTTATGAAGCAGGTTCGGGTGTCGGTCCTAACTCTTGGTTAGACCCCGTCATCCATTTCGATCGCCTTGATATTAATGGTAACGTCTATGGCGGTGCCAGCAATCTGGGTGATACGCTCGTCAGCTTCCCATTCAATCTCGCGGGACAATCGAAAGCATCTATTACATTCGATTACCAACGCGCTGGAAAATTGACCTTCCCGTTGTATTGGGACAACAATGCGTTGCTTGGCCCTGAAAAGACCATTACGTACTCGAGCGGACAAGTTGCCGTACAAGGTGATTCGCTCGTGCTCGAGATCAAAAATCCAAAAATCGATCCGGCGGCGTGTAACCCGAACCCATCTTCGTGGATTCAGATCGCGGCGATCGACGGCGGTAATGATTTTGAATTCCGCCATTTCGGGATCAATATCCAGCAGTTCAACGTGCCGCCTTCATTTACATATCTCGCAAATAACTTCCGTTTCCGTTTGCGTCTGAAAGCAAATGATAACGGTGCTTACCCGCCCGATGATGATGTCGATGATTGGTATGTCGATAACATCTCGTTGCAGGTTCCGCGTAAACCGGAGATCGAGGTTATGTGGGTGCGCGTAGTAACGCCATATACTCATATGCCGATGTCGCAGATGGTTTCGCTTCCGGTGTACGTACACTTAGCGAATAATTCATCCGACGTTGCGATCGCATTCCCTGTTCGAGTTCAAATTCTTGACCCGAACCAAAATACGGTCTATTGGGCAACACAAACCGTTACATCGCTCCGCGCAGGTACTGATACGACGATTACGATGCCGGCATGGAATGCTCTGTATGCAGGTACCGGAGGATCATTCCGCGTCCACGCATTCCTTGCGACCAACGGATACGATACCTATACGCTCGATAACGGAACGCATTTTGACTTCTTCCTCGATGCTGGCCAGCCCGGTTCGCCGCCTGAGTTCGCATACGATGATGGCGGTAACGATATGCCCGGAACTCCGCTTGTCGATATGTTTGCTTCTGCTGCAGGCAGTGCGACGATCGTACAAACCGAGACAGGCCGTGGTACTGGATTCGTTCAGCTTTCCGGAAGTTTAGCTATGAAATTCCAGACGGTGACGAAAGACACCCTCTATGGAGTTCGTGCTTACTTTGCTTCCGGTAACCAGTCAGAAAGTGATGATATTCGTATCACCATCTTCAAAGGTAAAGCCGGTAGTTGTGTCCCAAGCTCCGATACTGTTTGGTCAGGAATGATGCAAACCCAACGACATGGGCAATTATTTGACCAATACTGGCCGTACTATTTCCCGGCGCCGATTGTGCTGCCTCCGGGAATCTATTGGGCATCTGTCAGTCAAAAGGGCCTGAACAGCTATTTCCTCGGCGGCGATATTTCGCGCGGCGGTGGTCGTATCGTTGTGACAGACCCAACTGTTCCGGTTATTCCGCCAATTTACAGCGATCCGTTCGGAACAAATATCGGACAAGATCTCAATACCGGAGATATTTCATGTGCCTTCGCACTCGAAGTTGTTGCAAACAGCGGCAATTGGAATGCATATACACCAGCAGCAGGCTTCTGGCCTGCGATGTATGAAGCTGCATGGCCGACACTCGGTGGTGACTACCTTGTATGGGGTACATACAACTGTAACCCGTGCAGTATGTGGAACCCACAAACGTACCAATATACCTATTGGTGGAACGATGCCGGTATGTATGCGCCGATGATTCGCTCGATGGTCAGCCAAAGCACCATCCTGCCGATCAATCTCGTTTACCTCAACGGTAGAGACGATAACGGTAAAGCGCTCCTCACATGGGCAACTGCATGGGAGAAGAATAACCAAGGATTCTTCGTCGAGCGCCGCCGCGTAGGCGAGTCCGACGAGTTCTTTGAAAAGATCGGATTCGTTGATGGCAAAGGCACTACGAATACTGAAACCGGTTATTCGTTCGTCGATCGTAATGTTACGCCCGGCACATATACCTATCGCCTGATCCAAATGGATCTCGATGGTAGCCAGCACGTTTCGAATTCGACAAATGTCGAGATCGGTACACCGACGAGCTTCTCGCTCGAACAGAACTATCCGAATCCGTGGGCAGATAAGACGGAAATTTCCTTCACCCTCCCCGAAGCGGCTCCGACCCAGCTTGTTGTCTATAACTCGCTTGGTCAGGTCGTACGGACGCTCGTTGATGGCTATGTTCATGCCGGCACATCCTCTGTCAGCTTTGACGGTAAGGATGACGGCGGTCAAGAGCTACCGACCGGAGCATATCTCTACAAGATCTCCAGCGGCGCTTATAGCTCGTCGCATAAGATGACCTTGACGAAATAATTGACAACGTCGTTTGTTTTCAAAAGCCCCGCTCTTTTGAGCGGGGCTTTTTGTTTGGAATAAACTTGTTTTCTACTGATGAAGGTATTATTAAAATGGCTTATCGTATGAAAAAAAAATTACTTATTCTCGCCACATCTGCAATATGTGTATTCGCTAATATTGGTACGTCTGTTGCTCAGTTTGGGAGCGGAGCCGTTACGTTGCCAGAAGAAAGCCAAAAGGCAATGGTTGAGCAGACGATCGGCTTAACTGATATTGAGATCGTCTATCACCGTCCTGCTGTCAAGAATAGAACCATCTGGGGTGACCTTGTACCCTATAATAATGGCAAGCCGATCCCCTGGCGCGGCGGGGCAAATGAAAATACAACTATCTCGCTTTCAACTGATGTTACCATCGAGGGTAAGGCTCTTCCTGCCGGCATTTATGGACTACATTTTATCCCTGCGGCGGATGTATGGACTGTTATTTTTTCCAAAAACCACACCTCATGGGGAAGCTTCACGTATGATGAGAAAGAAGATGCCCTTCGCATAACGGTAAAACCTGTGCAAGGCAGTTTTAAAGAATATCTGACCTATCAATTCGATGAAGTAAAGCCCTCTGAGGTCACCGCCAAGTTGTGTTGGGATAAGATTGAAGTGCCATTTCATATTGCCGTTGATCTTGAGAAAACAGTAATACCGCACATCACACAGGAGTTAAGAAATACAGAAGGTTTTACTTGGAGGGGGTACGAATCCGCGGCAAAGTTTTGCTTAGATAATAATATGAATCTTGATCAGGGACTCGAATGGGTCAATGAATCAATCTCAGATGAAGCACGATTCGATAACTTAGAGACAAAGTCGCAGATCCTTCGCAAGCAAGGTAACGCTGCCTCTGCAGACTCTGTTTTTAAAATAGCAATGACGAAAGCTTCAGCTCTTGATCTGCACAGTTATGGGCGGCGGTTGTTGCGAGACAAGAAAAATAGTGAGGCAATGGATATATTCCGGTTCAATGTAAAAAATCATCCGGACGATTGGTTTGTCTATGCAGGGATGGCAAGAGGTTATGAGGCAAACGGAGATTTAGATAAAGCGATCGAGCAGATGAAGATCGCCCTTGCAAAAGCCCCGGATGCAATGAGGCCGAGCGCTCAAACAGCGATCTCGGGATGGGAAGAAAAACTGAAGAAACAGTAATTATTTAACTGCCGATAATACCGCGATCCGAACGACGGATGAATTCGACGATGCGTTTTGTTTCAGGTGCGTTCAGTGTTGTATCGCGTTCGATGCGCTGCAGTGCATCTGAAAAATTATGTCCGGAGAAATAAAGCATTTTGTAGACGTCCCTGATCTTTCGGATCAATTCGACACTAAAGCCTCTTCGTTCGAGTCCGATACGGTTTATCCCGATGAAGCGCGGAGGTTCGGAGCCGATAAGCGAATACGGCGGAATATCCTTACTGACAAGCAGCACGGCTCCGACCATTGAATACGCTCCGATCATCGAAAATTGATGGATGCCAGTCAACCCGCCGACCGTGACAAACGATTCAACAGTACAATGCCCTGCCACTTGCACTCCGTTCGAAAGGACGACATAATCCCCTATCGAACAATCATGAGCAACGTGAGCATACGCCATCACAAGACAATGACTGCCAATGCGAGTAATGCCATCATGCGTACCGGCATTCCCTTTATATGAATGTTCGGTAGCACGGTGGATCGTCGCAAACTCACGGATCGTCGTATGGTCGGCAATCTCAACAAATGTTTTTTCGGCGCCGGAAAATTTGAGATCCTGCGGGACATTGGAAACAACGGCACTGTGATGCACCGTGCAATGTTTCCCGATACGAGCACCGTTAGCAATAAATGCGTTATGTGATATTCGTGACCCCTCTCCGATCGTGACATCATCTTCGACGATCGCATACGGACCTATTTCGACATTTGCACCAAGTTCGGCTTTCGGGCTGACGATCGCCGTTGAATGAATGCTCACGCAGCCTCCTTATCGACAATGGCAGCCATCAATTCGGCTTCAGCAACGAGCTGCCCATCAACAAATGCTTGACCGGCAAGCTGAAAAGATTTTCCACGATTGCGTATTAATTTCACTTCGAACATCAGTTGGTCCCCGGGCGTAACAGGCTTACGGAATTTTGCTTTATCGATCGCCATAAAATATACCAGTTTATCACTACTATCGCCAATCGAGCCGAGCATAAGCATTCCGCCTGTTTGTGCCATTGCCTCAAGAATCAGCACCCCAGGCATTATGGGGTTATTTGGGAAATGCCCCATGAAGAACCGTTCATTATACGTGACATTCTTGATGCCGATGATCCGTTCATTACCGGGTTCGAGATCGAGCTCTAGAATGCGGTCAACGAGCAGAAACGGATACCGGTGTGGCAGAATACGTTCGATCGCCTGGATATCATAGACGGGTGCGCCGGGAGTATATTTTTTCAGATGCTTCTTTTTCTTTAATAAAGCGCGAAGTTTTTTTGCGAACTCCACATTGGAAGCGTGTCCCGGACGTGCAGCGAGAATTTGTGCCTGTAACGGAGCGCCGACCAGTGCCAGATCTCCGAGAAGATCAAGGAGCTTGTGGCGCGCAGGCTCGTTCTTGAATCGGAGTGGTTTATTATTTAATGTACCATGTTCCCCGAGGATCACAGAATCTTCAAGCCCCAGTTTTTTTATCAGGACATTAAGCTCTTTCTCAGATTCTTTGCCGTCAACAATCACGATGGCATTATCAAGATTGCCGCCTTTAATGAGACCTTGCTTGCGAAGCATCTCAACTTCATGCAGGAAACAAAACGTACGTGCAGGCGCAAAGTCGCTCACAAATTCTTTTTCCAACGAAAATAAACCGGTATGCTGACTGCCGAGCGCGGGGTTGTTGTAATCGATCATCACGGTCATCCGGTAATCGTCAGCGAGTGGAAGTGCAACGATCTCGACACCTTTTTCTTCATTCGAAAATGAGATCGTACTGTCTATCACAAGAAAGCCGCGAGGAACGGCCTGTTCTTCAAAACCGGCATTAACCAACGGCTCAGCGTATGGCATCGAACTTCCGTCGCCGATCGGCGGCTCGTTGGCCGAAAGTTCGATACGGACATTATCGATCTCGAGGCCGACAACGGCGGCAAGCACATGCTCGACCGTATGCACATTCGCGCCGTTGTTGCTGATCGTGGTGCCACGCGAGATGTCGGTAACAAAATCGACAAGCGCCGGTATCTCCGGCGAGCCCTCAAGATCACGGCGAACAAAGCGGATACCGTGATCGGCAGGTGCAGGATGGAACTCGATCGTGCTCGGGTTGCCGGTATGCAGGCCGACCCCTTCGAGCCGAACGATCCTCCCTATTGTGCGTTGCGTAATTCGCATAAGTTAAGATAACAAAAATACGTAAGGAATGCTCTCGCAGGTATTTGAACCCTTTCCTTCGTAGATTTGCTTATGTTTGTGTCGTTTACAGGCCTTTGGCTTTTTGAAGAAGCTCCAGAATGATGACGAAACAAGTTGTAGTGATACTTACGACGGCAGCACTGCTCGTCTCGGGGTGCCGCACGTCGCAGCAATCGAGACGGTCGAACAATAATGCGTCAAAAAATGCTGCTGTCGTGCAAACAAAAACGATGGATTCGTTATTACTTGTTCAGGATAAACTTATTACCGTCATTGATACGATGTCCGGCGTGATCGCTGCTGATCACAGACGCATCACTGATCTCGAACGCCAAGTTGCACAGCTTCGCAGTATGCTCGAATCACAAAGCTATACACAGAGCCAGCGAGCGGCGTCGCCTCCGGTGCCAATTCAGCAGCCGGCGCAGAATGCTCAGCCCGATCGCAGCCTTACCGGTGCGCCTGTCCAACCTTCTCCCCCTGAACGAGCAGTTCAACCGATCAAAGAGAATAATTCATACACTGATGCCCTGCGCCTTTTTAATGAAGGAAAATTTGTCGATGCTGTTGCCGCGTTCGACGATCTTTCACGAAAAGATAATTCGTCACCACTTGCTCCGAATTATGCATATTGGAAAGGCGAATCGCTGTATGCCTTAGGAGAATACAACGAAGCGATCAGAACATTCCATACGTTGCTCGAGTCTTTCCCCGGATCATCGAAAGCGCCTGATGCCGAGTTTAAGATCGGGGCATCATATGAAAAACTCGGTGATCTGACTAATGCAAAAAGTGCATATCAGCGGCTGATCTTATCCTTTCCTGAGAGCGATGTTCGCTCTCGCGCCGAACTTCGTCTTAACAAATTGAAATAATCCGCAATGACTATGACGAACCGTATTTTGAATCTCATTGCTCTTATCGTGCTCTTTGCAACGATCACCGTCCCCGTATTCGCTCAGGAAAATGGCGATGTTATCACTCCGGCTGATGAGGAATCTCATCCGACGTTATTCTCCGTCAAACTTTCCAGCGGTTACGGCATCGGCAGAGCGAGGCAGATCTATGGGTTTAATGGCTCCGACGCAGTGTACTGGAGCACCGGGCAGGGTGTAAAGATGGATATGGCGTTCGATGTGCCGCTATTACCTGTCGAAATGATCAACTCCGACGGCGAAGAATACGGCCCGGAGAAGATCCCTTACGTCGGACTCGAACTCGAGCTCGGCACAGGGTATCATATCTCGACCGGAGGAACAACCGTTGACGGTTCGAGTATTGGTTCAACAGTTACAAAACGATTGAGCACCTACATCCCGATCACACTCGGACTCAATGCCCGTGCAAGTTTCGGGCCTGGCCTGCCATCGGTTTATATCGGAGCTGGAGGCGGTATTCATATCAAAGCGATCTATGAAGATAATATTTCATACTCATATTCTTCTGAAACGATCACTCGGACATACGACCCACCGTTGCCATTTGAACTCTATGGTGCACTCGGGATTGAAGTTCCATTAATGTATTCACCCGATGACGGCAATAGCGCACTTGATCTGTTTGGTCAAGTACGGTTAACCGAAGCGACGAATTATATTTATCAATATACTCAAACATCCTCGTCGGGATCAAGTACGGTCGTCAAACTGCTTGGCAATACCCAAGCGGCATCGAATATTGCGTTCAGTCTTGGGATCAAGATCAATATTTATTAATTAGGGAGCATACAATGACAACAACCCGCATATTCATCGTGCTCCTTGCAGCAATTACGATCATCTCTGTCGAATCTTGCCGTCCGCGTGCATCGAAAAATCGAACTACAAAAAAACAACCGACACAGCAGCCGCAGCAAACCGCTTCGAACGCTCCATCGGCAAGTCAGGTAATGCACCGGGCTGACAGTGTTCTCGCAAAAGTAGGTTCGATGAACTCTGCCGATCTCGATATTGCCAACGTTCAGCCGCAGGATTACCCTCAGTCACCAAATTCGATGTCCGGGTACGTACCTCGTCCTGATCTGACGGCATATTCAAATTATCAAGCTGCACTTGCGGCATATAACGCAAGCGATTACGAACAAGCGATCTCATTGCTCTCTCAAATAATTATTAACGGCAATCCGCCTGAGCTTGTCCCGAATGCATACTATTGGCTCGGTGAATGTTTTTATGCCGAAGGCCGATTCGCCGATGCAACGCAATATTTCGAGTATACAACACAAGTCGGACCTACCTACAAAAAAGAGGTTGCGCTCTACAAACTTGCCCGCTGCAATTATTCGATCGGCAATACCCAAGCGGCGTCGATGTGGTTCGAGCGCTTGAGAGCCGAGTATCCGAATACAAAATACTCGAAAGCACTTCGCAAAATAGGTGTCCAATGATGATTACCAGGGCGGTCTGACGGCCGCCCCGAATGCCATAAATACGGAATGTTCCGCCTCTACCCTAAGTTTATTCTACCCTGCATTCATTTTTAGCTACGATATGAAAAGATATATTTTGATGCTCGCGGTGCTTACGGCTTATACTGCGCTGACACTCTCGTCCTGCAAAAAAGAAGGCGGGGCGGGCGGTGATAAGATCGTCGTCGGCGAATTTGCTTCGATGACAGGACAAACCGCTACCTTCGGTCAATCGGTCCATAGTGGTACTACTCTTGCTATAGAAGAGATCAATCAATCGGGTGGCGTCCTCGGCAAACAGATCGACCTGCATAGCGAAGACGATCAGTCCAAAACCGAAGATGCGACCGCTGCAGTACAGAAACTCATCAATCGCGATAAAGTCGTCGCTTTGCTCGGCGAAGTTGCTTCGAGTCGTTCAAAAGCCGGCGGACCGATCGCCCAGCAAGCGAAGATCCCGATGATCTCACCTGCTTCGACCAATGAAGATGTGACGAAGATCGGCGATTATATTTTCCGTGTCTGTTTTATCGATCCGTTCCAAGGGAATGCCCTCGCGTCCTTCGGAATGAAATCGCTCGGCGCCAAACGCGCAGCCATTTTAGAAGACGTGAAGCAGGATTATTCTATCGGACTTGCGTCAAGCTTCCGCGAGACGTTCCGCAAGAACAGCGGCGAAATCGTCAGCGAGCAAAGCTACTCCTCCGGCGACAAAGATTTCCGTGCTGCGCTGACTTCGATTCGCGAGACAAACCCCGACGTCATTTTCGTGCCCGGCTATTATAGCGAAGTATCACTGATCGTACGTCAGGCACGTGAACTCGGCATTACAGTCCCGATGCTCGGCGGCGACGGCTGGGATTCACCTGAGCTGACAAAAGGAGCTGAGAAAGTATTCATGAATACTTATTTCTCAAATCACTTCTCGACCGAAGACCCAGACCCCGCAGTACAGAATTTCGTGACGAAATATAAAGCAAAATATCATTCCGATCCCGACGCAATGGCAGCACTCGGCTACGACGCCGCTCGTATTCTCGCCGATGCCTTCAAACGTGCCGGCTCGACTGACCCCGCAAAACTGCGCGATGCAATTGCTGCCACAAAAGATTTTGACGGTGTCACTGGAAAGATCACGATCAATGCAGAGCGCAATGCCGAAAAACCGATCACCATCCTAAAGATCGTTGACGGCAAATATCATTTTGCGCAACGCATCGGACCAAACGGGGAGACGCAGACTGAGTTTAAAGCCGAAACTCCGGCAACCGCACCTGAAAAAAAATAAGCTGTGGCGACATCTATTTTCATGCAAGGGCGCACTGAACGTGCCCTTGTATTTTTTTTAAAAATGTCGTATCTTTATAGGTCATTTATCATCTAACTACTCAAAATTGTCTTTTTCTCTGAAATTGCTTCTGTAATGGAACCTGCGATTTTCATCAGTTATTCACGCGACGATGAACGCCATGCAAAGCATCTGCTTGCATTACTTCGACGTCAGGGATATTCTGTGTGGATCGACCAGGAGGCGATCGCAGGGGCATCAATATGGTCTGACGAGATAGTTGATAATATCAAAAAGAGCGATATTTTTATCGCACTTATTTCTGCGGCCTCAGCTGCTTCGAATAATGTCGGGAAAGAGATCGCGCTTGCTGCCGAACACGGCAAAGTTATTTTGCCGATTGAGATCGGAACAGCTAAACTGCCGGGGCGGCTTGAATATGCGTTGGCAGGGATCCAGCGAACAAGTTTCAACGATGAGGATGCTATCCTCCATGCCGTCCGAAGTCAGGTGGCTAAACTCGAAGGCTCTGAAGGCGTCGCCAGCCTAAAAGGAAGATCGAGATCTCATGTAAAGCGGCTTCGAACTGCGATTCTCCTCTCTGGAGTATTAGTGATCACTATCATATTATTTTTGGTGTTTCAACGCTCGTCCACAACATCAAAATCTGATAATGCCGTCGCCGTATTGCCGTTTGCCACGCTCAATTTGGATAAAGACAGCACTCACAACCTCGATATTTTTTCAGAAGGAATTCTCACGCGGCTCACAACGGTGAACACCCTTTCGACTGTTGCAGCAAGTGTTTCTGCGACGTACAAAGATTCGCGGCTCAATGCGCTTGCAATCGCTCGGGAATTGAACGCTCGGTTCATCGTCGAGGGGCTTGTACGAAAAACGCATGATGTCAATTTCATCTCCGTGCGTATATTCGACGCAAAAAAAGGCGGCGAGATCTGGGAAGAATCGTTTACAGGAAATAACCGCGAATTATTTCCGATACGCGAACACATCGCCGGCGAATTGACCTCATTTCTTCATGACGTGACTGGTAGTGAAATGGAACTTCAGCAAGCTGAAGCGGAGCTGGCAGCCCATCCGAACGATGCGTCAGCCAATGCACGAGTAGCGAATATGCTTCTCGGGACAGATAAGACTCGCTCGCTTGATCTCTTCAATAAAGCGATCAAACTCGATTCGGGTAATTTCGGCTACTATCTGAGCGCAGGTATCGTTGCCGAACGGGAGAGCGACAGGAGCCTTGCTAAAGCCTATGGCAGAATTGCTCTTAGGCTGTGCACCAAACAGGTCGAAGCTCATCCGGATAGCGCCTTAATTACAATAAATTATGTGCTCGCACTTGACATGGCCGGAGATGGCGAAGAGGCTGAAGCAGTATATGATTCACTGTTGCACCGAGACCCGGCAAACGTTCGGCTGAACTATAATTATGCCTGCTGCCTCGCACGTCAAGGCAAAGCCGACCAAACAGTCGATCTGCTTTCAAAGCTGTTTACATTTGCCCCCGGGAAAAAGAACGAAGTCCTTTCCGATCCCGATTTCGATAATATACGATCGAGTCCGCGCTACCAAAAACTTATGTACGGCTTCGGGCAATAAAGAGAAAACCAAAAATCGGTAGACTCTCAGACTACGCTCTGCTTCTTGTTCTAGGGTTCTGATTAACAGGGGCAGTTTGCTTTCATTGGTATCTTTGTATCCTAGACTTTTAGACAAAATGGGAGAACTACTCCAACAGTTAGTCAACGGCATCTCGCTCGGCGCCATTTATGCGCTGATCGCACTCGGCTATACGATGATCTACGGCGTGCTGCGGTTCATTAACTTTGCGCATGGCGACGTGTTCATGGTCGGTGCATTTGCGGGGTATTTTGTTGCAAATGCGATCTCGCATGTTTTGCCCATTGGTTCGGTCGGCGCCACGGTTGTCGTTTTTATTTCTGCAATGGCGATCTGTGCGGCACTCGGTGCGACGATCGAATATCTTGCTTATCGTCCGCTTCGCACACGTCCCAAACTTACAGTGCTTATTACAGCGATCGGTGTCTCGCTTTTTCTCGAATATCTTTCGCAATTATTATTCGGTGCAACGCCGCGTGGATTCCCCGAGATCATATCGAACGAACCGTTCATCAAAACGAAACTTGTTACCGTCAATATCGTCGGCGCTGTCGTGATCATCACTTCACTTGTCCTGATGTATGCACTACGTATTGTTGTGATGAAAACGAAGATCGGTACGGCGATGCGCGCTGTAAGCTTCAGCCAGCAGGCAGCGAGCCTGATGGGAATTAACATCTCGAAAGTGATCACATTTACGTTTATGACCGGCAGCGCACTTGCTGCTGCCGGTGGTGTACTTTATGGTGCTTCATATCCGAGTATCGATCCATTAATGGGTATCCTGCCCGGACTCAAGGCATTTGTTGCCGCTGTACTCGGCGGTATCGGGAATATACCGGGCGCAGCGCTCGGTGCGTTCATTATCGGTATCGTCGAAAGTTTTATCGGCGGGACGTTCCTTTCGACATATCGCGACGCCATCGTTTTCGCGATTCTGATCGGCATTCTCATTTTCAAGCCAAGCGGTATCCTCGGCAGAAATGAGGTGGAGAAAGTCTAATGCGTCCGCAACTGATCTTCGCAATCGTTTTTGCCATGCTCGTCGGGCTGTCGTTCGTGACGGGACAGATCGACCCGTATTACTATACGGTGATCATCTTCATCGGCATTAATATTACGATGGCAACAAGCCTGAATCTTATCAATGGTTTTACCGGGCAATTCTCACTCGGACATGCCGGATTTATGGGCGTCGGCGCTTATGTTTCTGCGATCGTATCAACCTATCTTACGACGCATGGGATGGCTGCAGCGGGAACAAGCGGTGATCTTGTTTTATTCGTCGCTCTAATTCTCGGCGGACTTGCTGCAGCGCTTACGGGACTTGCTGTAGGTATTCCGAGTTTGCGGCTTAAAGGTGATTATCTTGCCATTGTGACCCTTGGGTTCAACGAGATCATCCGCGTTATCATACAAAATGTCGATTTCAAGATCGCCGGTACTTCGTATGTCGGTGGCGCCAGAGGCTTCGCCGTGCCGCAGCTTGCAAGTTTTCTTTGGGTCTTCGGTATTGCGCTCGTAACGATCTATTTCGTCGAGAACCTCATTAACTCTACATACGGTCGCGGTTTTCTTGCCGTGCGCGACGACGAAGTCGCTGCCGAAGCAATGGGCGTTAATACTACCGGCTTTAAAGTGCGAGCGTTCGTTATCGGGGCATTCTTCGCAGGAATCGGCGGCGGACTCTTCGCGCATTTCATTCAATACATTACACCGGATAATTTTACGTTCTTAAAATCCATCGAGATCGTTGTGATGGTCATCCTCGGCGGGATGGGTTCGACGTATGGGGTTATTCTTGCAGCGATCATACTGACGATCCTGCCAGAAGCACTACGCGAGTTTTCGGAATACCGGATGATCATTTATTCACTGATGCTCATTGTCCTGATGATCTCCCGACCCCAAGGGCTCTTCGGAGCGATGACGCCAGGGAAATTATTTCGTAAGAGCAAATCCTCCCCGCAAAAAGTCTAACCAATGGAACGACTTTTTTCACCCTGGCGAAGCAAATACATCGAGTCGTTTAAAACAAAAACGACGAAAGAAGACGGCTGTATTTTCTGCGACGCACTTGCGTCAAAAAATGACAAAGAGAACCTTGTCGTCTATCGAAGCCGAGAAGCGTTCGTCATTATGAATCTTTATCCGTATAATAGCGGACACATGATGGTCGTCCCGAACCGACACACTGCTGAGTTTTCTTCATTAACAAGTAGTGAAAGCTCAGAATGTTTAATATTACTGCAAACTGCAGAGCGTGCCTTAACAGAACTCTCGGCACCTCATGGTTTTAATATCGGGATGAATCTCGGCCGAGCAGCAGGCGCAGGCATCGACGATCACCTCCATTGGCATATTGTCCCGCGCTGGAATGGTGATACGAATTTTATGCCGATCATAGCAGATATAAAGATGGTCTCCGAGGATATGCACCGCCAGCGAACGGCCATTGAAGGGCTTTTCGCAAAAATTCTGAGGCCCCCCGTGTAACTTTTGCCCCTTAGGGCGGGTTACTTTATTACATTAACACTTGACTACTATGGCTCGTCGTTACTTATTTATCCTCGCCACGATCTTATTCTGTAGTGTATCGCGCTCATTCGCCGCCGGAGCGAAAGTGGATTCCGTCTATGCCGATTCGATCTATCAAAATGGCAAGCTCGGAGTTACCTCCCCATTGAAAGCATTCGGTAGGCCGGATAAACAATATGCCCAGCTTTCCGGAACAGCCTCAGAGTTCGATATTGCATTCCGAAGACACCGCACTGGTCTGCCGGACTCGGTAATCCCTATCAAAGCAAACGCCTCTGTTATTATTTGGGGAAAAAAAGATCTTGCCGTTGACAGTTCGGCGCTAGAAGTGATCTTTATAGAGACAGACCCGGGCGGCTCGATCTTATATCAAAGCGATCCGTTCTATATTTCTGATTCAGGCGGGACCATTACTGTCCCGAATCAAGAATATACATATTTAATATTAACCCTTCCGGGCGTAGGACTTGGGACTCCCAAATATGCGAAAAGTTATTTTATCGATGCGATAGCTCTCGTAGAGGATACGTCGCAGGCAAAAGGTGCTGTTGCGCCAAATCCCGATCAAATATCACTCGGGCTCGAGGCAAGTTACCCGAACCCGTTCTCAGGGGCAACGAACGTAGATTTCACGCTTGCCAGCAGCGGCATTGTCGAGATTGCCGCCGTTGATGCGGTGGGCACAGAACACGAGCGCGTTTCTCTTGGGTATGTCTCTGAAGGATCTCATTCTGTCCGGATCGCCCTTGGCGATTGCGGAATGTATTTCCTGCGGCTGTATCTCAATGGCACTGCATTTGGCAGGTCGATCAAAGTCATTTCCGAATAAGTGGCGCTTCAGCAGATCGTCCCCCGCGTAGCGCTTATCCTGATCTTTCTTGCAGGAGCCGTTTTTGCTTTCATTGAAAGCGCATATATGCGCGACCATGCGGCCGCACTGGGACCACGCGGCGGCGGGGTTTCTATCTGGATGTGGGTGTACCGCGCTGTGGGGATTGCAAGTTTTTTTGCCGCATCGTTCGTTGCCGGGTCTTTTTTTCGCCGGTAAAAAGCGAAAACTTATACCCAATTTTAACCGTTTAACAGGCGATCAATTTTTTTTAGACTGTAATGGTAATATTTTTCTTATTTATGCTCGCCGGAATGGCCGGAATCACATATATCTGTTTCAAGGACATCATTGTCGAAAAAGGCGGGCTTAAGAGTGTCCTATTCAAAAAGGCACAGCCCCCAACAAGCCCGAAAGTACAGTAATTGCGGCGGCCCGCAAAAGCATCCTGTTGCGTTTTTTCTTGTCAAGTTCGCGAGAAGCCTCATTGGTTATTTTAATGCGCGTTCGCCCGATCTCCATAGTTCCCTTAGAAGCATTCACGACACAAAACCGCTCCTTCACCTGAAAGAAATTGAGCGAAGCCACAAAGCCGAACCCAGCAGTAATGACGCAGCGCGTCATCACCGGATACGCGGCATAGTTCATCGCAACGATCGCCCCAATGCCTGCAACGACCGACACTGCGCTCAGCCGTTTACGAAAACGAACACCCGCGTCGTCAATATTGCAAACACCGGGTTGATATTCGAATGGTGCCTCGGTCATTGATACAGAAGATATTTTTTTCTTCTGGTACGAAATGTCAATTCGTCCTGTTTCCACGAATGAATGATCGTTCCTACATCCGACCCGGCTTGAAATGCTCTTAGCAGTATACTTGTCCCGGTCACTTTTTCAAACATTCGTTTCGATGAGAATGGCACAGAATCGAATGCTTTTGCAAAAATAGTATCTCGAAGTAACGTTGAAAAAAGTTTAAACTCGCCACTGTATAGATCGCTAACCGCTGAAATATTTTTAGGTAGTGAAATTCGAATCCCATTATATGTTTTCACCGAATCGCCATACGAAACAGTGAAATCTTCTTGCGTGATCGTAAGCTCGTTCGAAAGTGAGGTCTTTACTGCATCGAAGAGTTCGTCACGGCTGACCAGGCGCGACCCGAGCCTGAGAAAGGGCTGATCGGAATTCACTCCGACAGAAAGCTCCCCAAGCTCTCCGATCGCACCGAACATTGCACAGCCGACGGCGCTTTCGAATGTCGGGATGTTCGGACTTGTTGCCTTCCATTCCAAGCTCGTCTTATCCCACGTGGCGGTTCTGCTCCAGCCTTGCATCGGGATGACCGTTAATTTTAATTTCTCGGCATTCCTGAACCATCGTTCTCCTTTTGCCATTTTCGCAAGCTCACCAAGCGTCATTCCGTGAATGTATGGGATTGGCACTTGTCCGACGAACGAACGCAATGTTGTATCGAGGATATTGCCTTCGATACGTTCGCCGCCAAGAGGATTAGGTCTGTCAAGAACAATGAATTCAATTTTATTCTCTGCCGCCGATTCCATTGCCAATATCATCGTCGAAAGATACGTATACGAGCGAACGCCGATATCTTGTAGATCGAAGACAATCGCATCTACTCCGCGAAGCATCACTTTCGTCGGCTTGCGAGTCGTTCCATAGAGCGAATAGACACGAATACCCCTGTAATCTTCAGTGGTATCGCTTTTCATCCCTGCTTTGCGTGACCCGTTCAATCCATGCTCCGGCATAAAGATCGCGACAAGGCTGAATCCTCTTTGCTTCAAAAAAATATCCGGCGCAAATTCTCCCCTCAATGTACGGGATGTTTGATTGCAGATAAGGGCAACACGTTTGCCTTTGAAGGTGGTAAACTTATTCGTTAATAGCGCATCAAGTCCACATCGAGTGCTTGCCGGAACAAGCGAAGGGAATACGATCAGGAAAAATAGCAGGTAAAATCTCTTTGCAAGGAACGTATAATTATCAGTCATTAGATTGGAATTTATCACACGATCCGCTTCCGCATTCTCGCAACGGGGATGTTCATTTGCTCGCGGTATTTCGCGACAGTACGGCGGGCAAGAGTGTAGCCGGTTTCATGGAGCAGCACTGCAAGCTCGTCGTCAGTGAGCGGTTTCATTGGGTTTTCTTCCGAAACAAGTTCTTTGATGCGCGCTTTGACTACTTTGTTCGAGACCATTTCGGATGTAGGGTCGCCGGCATCATCACTGCCGCCAAGTGGAATTGCTTCACTGAAGAAATATTTTAATTCGTGAACACCGTAATTGCTCTGACAGTATTTACCGTTAACCACGCGGCAAACTGTCGAAATATCCATCGTGATATCGTCAGCGATATTTTTATAGATCATCGGACGAAGAAATTTTTCGCCGTTGATAAAAAACTCTTTCTGCCGGGCAACGATCGCCTGCATAACAGCAAGCAATGTTTTTCGGCGCTGATAATAGGCAAGAACAAATGCCTTCGCCGCCTCAAATTTCTTATTGATGAACTCGCGGGCATCGTCCGGAAGCGAACGCCCGTTTGTTACTTTGCCTTTTTTTGTCAGCTCTTTATATGACGCATTGATCCGTATCGACGGCACGCCGCGCTCGTTGAGCGTAATAATGAATTCTTTTTGGTCAGGTGTTTTCTCAATATAAAAATCTGGTGTGATGTATCGCTGTGATTCTGAATTTGGAGCAGACGGTGCGCCAGGCTTCGGGTTCAGGTGTTGAATGAGGTCAAATGCCGGCTTTAGTTCAACCAACTCCAGATGGAGTTTTTTTGCAAGGATCTGATAGTTCTTTTTAATGAAAAGCTCGAAATGCTCATGAAGGATCTCGAGCGCACGTTTGCGGGCCGGCGTATGCTCGGTGAGCGCATCAAGCTGTACAAGAAGACACTCTTGCAGCGAACGCGATGCAATGCCAACCGGGTCGAGACGCTGAATGCGTTTGAGCAAGCGTTCCGCTTCATTGACGGCATACTCTTCCCCGTAATAGATCGATGTATCTTGCTCGATCTGCTCAAGCGGCACACGAAGATAGCCGTCTTCATCAAGCGACCCGATGATCTCCTCTGCAAGCACACGCATCCTGGGTGAAAGATCGAGCAGTGATAATTGATTGATAAGAGATTCTGTCAGCGTCTCTTCGGCGACCTGTCCCCGCTCTTCGCGATCATCGTCATCATAGTTTTTTGAGCGAGGCACTTTGAAGCCTTCGGTTTCATCATTTATATAATCCTCCAGCGTGTACTCGTTATCACGCTCCGTTGCTTCCTGGGGTTGATCTCGTTCTGTTGACGATTCGGAGGGTGTTGTTGGTATGATGCTTGTCTCTATGGAGGTAGCTAGGGTATCGTCTGGCAATTCGTCTTGCGGGATCTCTTCGAGCATCGGATTTTCTTCGAGCTCTTCTTTGATACGTTCGTCGAGTTCGGCGGCGGGAAGCTGCAATAATTTCAGATACTGCACCTGAACCGGCGTCAGGCGCTGCTGTTGTCCCATCCGTTGCCTCAACTGAAGCATTTCCTCTACTGCCCTGTTAAATATTTACAGCAAAAATCGTACCAATATTAAGTTCTCTAAAGAGCAAAAAAATTCCGCAACTTCTTACGGTCGCGGAATGCTCTTACAAACTCAAAGCGAATCGAACGCTCTAATAATGTCCTGCGCGATCGCTTCAGGTGGTCGCCCTTCGATCTGCCAACGTTCCATCATCCAAACAAGCTTCCCGTCTTTTAAGATCGCCATTTGCGGAGACGAAGGCGGAAATCCGGTAAAGAACGAGCGCGCCTTCGCGACTGCATCTTTATCATTACCAGCAAGTGCCGTCACCATCCTATCGGGTTTCTTTTGATGGGTCAGTGCCAGTTTCAGCGCGGGTCGAGCACCGCCGGCAGCACAGCCGCAGACGGAATTCACGAACACAAAAGCTGTCCCCGCCGATGTGAGCTCTTTTTCCATTTCCTCAGCCGTCCGATATTCTTTCATACCGAGGTTCGTCACCTCGTCGCGCATCGGCTGAACAAGCACAGGATCGTACATCATATGTATTTTTTCAAAATATAAAGTTTCAGTTATATACGAAAACACGGTAAAATGGATTCAAATTCATTCCGTTGTTTTTTTGTCATACCCGCCGCGAAGGACCCAAACAAAGTAGGTTGCAACCCCAGCGCACACTGCAAGTGAAACAATGCCAAGAGTTACACTTCCGCCTTGTTTAGAAGTTTCGCGAAGGCCAAAGAAGAGAAAGAACGCTAGCGCCAACCCAATGAGAATCTTATGGAAGGTCAGTAATCTCATAAGCACGTTAATCGTATGTACACGGAAAAAGTTTTATAATTACATAACGCAGTGACGGGAACATTCATTATGGCAAGTTGTTGAACACGTCTCCATTTAGGACTGCCTTTCTCCCCAGTATGATGCTTTTTTGCAGCATCATCGCACCTCGAAATGCCGCCCGATGTGAAAATGTAATCACACGCTCTGATCGAAGGATCGGAGATCAACAACAATCATCATTAGGAGAATATATTATGAAGAATCTATTTCTTGCCGCTGCTGCGGTATTCACCATAGCGCTTGCGAGCTGCAGTCAATCCACCGCACCAATGTCAAGCACTAACGGATCTCATCCGATGGCCGCGTCGCAAAATTCGAAGCAGCTCTCGGTACCTATCAACCTGACAATCATAGATACATGCTGCAACGATACAGTGAGTATTACCGGAACACTGCACGAAATCATCGACACCAATGCAAGCGGGAATATTACTCATTTGCATGCAAATTCGTCAGGGCTTACTGGCACCGGAACATCCGGCAATACATATCATGGCTCTATTACAGCAAATGAGCATATAGACACAACCAACGGAGCGTCAGTGACAAATGCCGTAGAACAATTAACAATGACCGCTTCCGGTGGGTGTAAGTTCAAACTCATTCTGAGAGAACATATTACCACCAATGCAGACGGTACGGTCGTCGTTGATCGAATGGATTTCTCAACCGAATGCTTCTAAATATCACATACGATAATTAAATATTCAACTGTAATTAAAAACGGCCGGGTACACTAACCGGCCGTTTCCGTTTTAAAGACAATTCTATTTGTGTCCCAACTAAATGAATAGTTATAAAAAAAATTGTTATTCTAAATGTGGGAATATGTTAAAAACTATAATCAACGTCCCATATCCTGTTGATAATATCTTTATCTGTGGATAGTTTTTTGGATATACACTTGTGAACATATACCTCCATAACTTGTTAGTATGAATCCTTATAGCTACTGTAGGCTATATGAAGTGGGTTATTCACAATTCCACAGCGTTTAAAATAAGAGTTATTATATCTTTATTTAAAGAAAAAAGAATTAAGAGTAATAGAATATGAATATCTCTATTATTGGAACAGGGTATGTCGGGCTGGTAACAGGAGCAGGCCTTGCAGAAACGGGACACACAGTCACTTGTATGGACATACTTCCCGAAAAGATCGAGATGCTTCGTCACGGTGAAATACCGATCTACGAACCGGGGCTTGAGGAAATTGTTCAATTCAATGCCGCCGAAGGACGATTGAGATTTACAACCAGTTACGAAGAAGCAGTTGCCGATTCTTCAGTGATATTTTTTGCTTTGCCAACCCCGCAAAGTGATAATGGATCGGCTGACCTCAGCAGGGTAATGCAATGTGCCGAAACGATCGCGAAGCTTATCAAAGAACCAAAGGTAATTGTCAATAAATCAACAGTTCCGGTTGGGACTGCCGAGAGAGTAAAAAAAATATTTGAAGCGCATACAATAATTCCGGTTGAAGTTGTTTCAAACCCTGAATTCTTAAAAGAAGGCGCAGCTGTCCAGGACTTCTTAAAACCGGATAGAATTGTCATTGGATCTTCAAATCCAAAGGCCATCGAGATCATGCAGGAGCTCTACGAGCCATTCGTTCGCACCGGAAATCCTATTTATGTAATGGATGAAAAAAGCGCCGAGTTGACGAAATATGCCGCTAATGCGATGCTTGCATTACGAATTTCATTTATGAACGAGATCGCCAATATCAGCGACCGAGTCGGCGCAAACGTCGACATGATCCGTCGCGGTATTGGCTCCGATGCACGCATCGGCCAGCAGTTTCTCTTTGCCGGCGCCGGTTTCGGCGGAAGCTGTTTTCCGAAAGACGTTAGCGCTATTATTAAAACTGCCGAGGATCATCAATATGAATTTAAAATTCTCAAAGCTGTACAAGAAGTAAATAAAGCACAAAAAAAAATACTGGTGGGAAAAATTCTTACTCATTATGGCGGCAACATCAAAGGCAAGACATTTGCAGTGTGGGGACTTTCCTTCAAACCGAAAACCGATGACATTCGCGAAGCGCCGTCGATAGATCTCATCCAGTCACTGCTCGAGCACGGTGCGAACGTGCAGGCCTCTGATCCCGTTGCCATCCCGCCAACGATGCGGATAATGCCGGAAACCGAGCATTTGCAATACCGCCGCCGCAATATTAGGGCACTTGAAGGAGCCGATGCACTGGTTGTCGTAACCGAGTGGAATGAATTCCGCACGCCGGATTTCAACTTACTTTCGATTGCGCTCAAAGATAAAGTTGTTTTCGATGGACGCAATATTTACGATCCGGAAAAACTTCGCGAACACGGACTTCACTATTACGGAATCGGCCGCAACTAATGCCACGTACACTTATTACCGGCGGAGCCGGGTTTCTTGGAAGCCATCTATGTGACCGGTTTGTAGCCGAAGGCCATGATGTTGTTTGCATGGACAATCTCGTGACCGGCAACGCCGACAATGTTTCCCATCTGATCGGCAAAGAAAATTTTACATTCGTACATTACGATGTCACAAATTTTATTCATGTGCCTGGACCGCTCGATTACGTCTTGCATTTTGCATCCCCGGCAAGTCCGATCGACTATCTTAAACTCCCGATCCAAACGTTGAAAGTCGGGTCGCTCGGAACGCATAAAGCGCTTGGACTTGCGAAAGCCAAGAACTCACGGTTCTTACTCGCCTCAACGAGCGAGACCTACGGCGATCCGGCGATCCATCCACAGCCAGAAACATATTGGGGCAACGTTAACCCCATCGGGATACGAGGTGTTTATGACGAAGCCAAGCGTTTTGCAGAAGCAATGACAATGGCATATCATCGCTACCATTCGCTCGATACGCGCATTGTACGCATCTTCAACACATACGGCGAACGAATGCGCATCCACGACGGTCGCGCAATTCCGGAGTTTACAACACAGGCGCTCAAAAACGAGCCGATCACAGTCTTTGGCAAAGGCGCGCAAACGCGAAGCGTTTGCTACGTCAGCGATCTCATCGACGGTATTTATCGTTTGCTGATGAGCGATTACAACAATCCGGTGAATATTGGCAACCCTGACGAGGTAACTATGCTTGATCTTGCAAAAGAGATAAAATCGATGATTCCCGAATCGAAAAGCGAGATCGTTTTCAAGCCACTTCCACAAGATGATCCGCAAGTTCGCCAACCGGATATCACGCTTGCCAAATCGCTTCTCGGCTGGGAGCCGAAAGTGGATAGAAAAGTTGGTTTACAGCGAACCATTGAGTATTTCCGTCAGGCACTGAAATAATTTTGGTCGGATCGACGGCCCGTTTCAACAATTCATTGTTCAGGGAGTCGAATCAAATTCCCACTCCCTCCGTTAAAACCCCTGCTTATTTGAAGATAGTAATCGTTTGAAGCAACTACTCACCAGCATGCGCTCCGGCGCGATCACCGTTCGTGATGTCGGCGCCCCCGAGCATCCGAAGCGCTCGGGCGTGATAGTGCGAGTTCACGCAAGCGTTATTTCTGCCGGTACCGAAAAAATGTCGGTCGAACTTGCACGATCTTCGATGCTTGAAAAAGCGAAGAGCCGTCCCGATGATGTGAAGAAAGTCCTCGCCGAAATTAAGCAGCAAGGTTTTTGGGCGACGTATAATCGTGTGATGAATAAACTCGACTCGCCGAAGCCAATGGGCTATTCATGTGCAGGTGAGGTTATTGCAGTAAGTCCTGATGTTGACGATCTTCGCCCCGGCGACCGAGTCGCTTGCGGCGGTCAAGGAGCCTTTCACGCAGAAGTTGTCAGCGTCCTTAGAAATCTTTGTGTCAAAATTCCCGAAGGTGTTTCGTACGAGGATGCATGCTATACAACGCTCGGTGCGATTGCAATGCAAGGCGTTCGTCAGGCCGAACTTTCGTTTGGCGAGTCTGTAGCTGTCATCGGCCTCGGACTTGTCGGGCAGTTAGCGTGCGCGATTGCTCGTGCCGCAGGCTGTGTTGTGATCGGCATAGACCTCGATGATGAACATGTAAAGATCGCAAAGATGCATAACGCACAATTTGCGTTTGGTCGAAATGAGGACAACCTTGTTGATAAAATAAAATCGCTCACATCTGGTTTTGGCGTTGATGCGGTTATCATCACAGCAGCAACAAGCTCGAACGATCCGATAGATTTTTCCGCAAGCATTTCACGCGACCGTGGCAGAGTGGTGATGGTCGGCGTAACCAAGATGGATATCCCGCGCGAGCCGTTCTATCTTAAAGAACTTGATTTCCGTCTCTCGCGCTCATACGGACCGGGTCGTTACGATCAGAACTACGAAGAGAAAGGGGTTGATTATCCCATCGGCTATGTACGCTGGACCGAGCGGCGCAATATGCAGGAATTCGTTCGCCTGCTCGAAGAGAAGAAAGTTGAGCCATCGAAGATAACGACACACAGCTTCCCTATCACCGACGCGAAGAAAGCATACGATATGATCGCAGGCGAAGTGAAGGAAAGATATTTGGGGATTGTACTGAGGTATCCGGAAGGCATAGAAAAAGAATTACGAACTAGGAATAACGAATCAGTAATCTCTTCCCCGTTACTCACTACTCGATACTCGATACCGCGCATTGGCTTTATCGGCGCCGGAAATTTCGCGCAGGGATTTTTACTGCCGGCCCTGAAAATGCACGCTGAGCTTATAGTTGTTGCTAATGAAACAGGATCCAGCGCGGATGATGTAAAAACAAAATTCGGCTTTGCGCGAGCGACAACGAATCCCGAAGAAGTGATAGCATCTCCGGATGTAAATACGATCTTCATCGCGACAAGGCATAATAATCATGCTGACTTAATTTGCAAAGCGCTTGAAGCAGGCAAAAATGTTTTCTGTGAAAAACCGATGGCACTAACGTTCGAAGATGCGTATCGCGTTGCGAGAACGTTCGAACAACGCCCACAGCATTTTCTCGTTGGATTCAATCGCCGCTTCTCGCCGCTTCTCGTCAAAACAAAAGAGCTCTTCGGCGAGCCGCATACGCCGAAGATGATTTTTTATCGTGTGAATGCCGGACCCATTTCTGCGTCGAACTGGACACAGGACGAAGAGATCGGTGGCGGACGGATCATCGGTGAAGTGTGCCACTTCATCGACACAGCAGCATATCTTGCTAATAATAGTTTACCGAGGTCGGTGGTCGCAAAACAAATTTCAAGCGGTCGCGCAGACTCTATCGATCGCGATACCCTCTCGATCGTTATTGACTACGAAGACGGCTCGGTGGCTACAATACTCTATATTGCAAACGGCGACAAGGCACTACCGAAAGAAGAATTGCAGATCTTCGCCGGCGGATGTACCGTAGTTATGAAGAATTTTACAGAACTTGAATTTTATCGAGGCTCGGGGAAGCCTCACATTGTAAAAGCACAAGGCAAAGGACATAAAGAAGAGATCGAAGCATTTATTAATGCAATTAAGAATGATACGCCATCGCTGATCCCATTTGATTCCATGCTCGCGACAACTCTTGCAACGTTCGCAATTCGCGAATCGCTTTCGACCGGCGAGACAGTGCGCTTCTGATGTAACCTTCGTCTTGAATTCGTGTTACACTTTC
>DASQGZ010000058.1:0-20558 GCA_035632315.1 Kapaibacterium sp. (SeqCode)
CAGGCGTTTTGAAGTGGCTCTGCGGCGGACCCGGCGCTGCATTTATGTACGTTCGCCCGGATCTCCACGAACGTTTCCGTCCGGCGATCCGCGGCTGGCTCGGCGACAAAGAGCCGTTCGATTTTATTATGCCGGATGTAAATTTCGCCGGCGGCATGCATCGTTTTCTTACGTCGAGCATTCAAGTGCCGTGCCTGTATACAGCGATCCCCGCGCTCAAGATGCTCGGCGAGATCGGCGTTTCGAATATCCGAAGAAAATCGCTTGAAATGACCGAGCGTATTTTCGACAAGTGCGACGAATACGGGTTCAAAGCAAATTCGCCGCGCGAATCGTATCGCCGCGGCGGCCACCTGACCGTTGATCCGAACGGTATCACGCAAGGAAAGCGCTCAACCAAAGAGATCAACGACGAACTCATTCGCCGCCGATTCATCGTCGATTACCGCCCCCCGTTCGGCAGCCGAATCGCCCCGCATTTCTACAACACAATGGACGAGATCGATGCCGTAATGGAGGAGATGAAACGGATAAAAGAAGGATCGTAAACAGCTATGCGGCCGTTTCCGTTTTGTGTTCTTTCAGAAATCCATAGACCTTCTTGAAGCCTTCGGTGAATGCAACCATCTGGTCTTCGAAGACCAGAATACGGTTGTATTCGTTCTTATCGCCTGACTTTCGCATTTCATTGATCGTCAGATACATCGTGCCGGTTGCCGATTCTTTCACATCGAAGAAATACGTACGGCTGCCAGCCGTGACTTTTTCTTTGAAGAGTTCTTTACGCTGTATTGTTTGCTGTTCCATTTTGTTCTTATTAGGTGCCTATTAACACGTATTTTAATATACACTATTTTTTGAATTTATCAAATGTCTTTTGCATTTGTATCAGTGATGAAAAAATATCCTTATCTCGCAAGCGTAGTTTTACTGGCATGCCTTGTTGCCTCGTGCGCAAAGTATATGGATAATAATCAGCCGGGGACGCTCGATTCGGCTGCACGCGCCGATAGCATTCACCATGCGATGATGGATATGCTCGCGCAAAAACTTCTGGGTGTATGGATTCGCCGAGTCACGACTGGGTCTGGCGAGCAGGGATTTACGATGAACGCCGACGGCAGGCTGACACTCATAGGAAATTACACCCTTCACGGTGACCGTTGGCAGATTGCCGGAGACACATTGATACTTTTCGAGCACTCCGACCAGGATTCGCTTCCTCTGCCAAATTATTATCGGGTTGCAGAACTTACCGATAGCATTTTATCCGTAACTGCGTTCGGTTCGGCGGCTAATTCTCAAGAGATGTATCACAAGCGGTCGGTCGTCATCCCAAAAAAATATACCGAATTCTTTAAGCAGCATTTTGAAGGTCAGCTTTCCGCAGGGCAGTTAATGTATCATTCGTTCGATGTGCAGACGATGTTCGACGGCGGCATTACGCTTACGAGCGATAGCGGCAGTGTAAAATTTTATTTGCTCAAGGACGATGTCAATCTCACCCCCGACCCCGTACGAGAATGGAATGGGCGGTTTGTGCCCGGGAGCTATAAAATACGTGTGATGTATATCTATCAAAAGCCGCGCCAAGCCGAACGAGCGCAATACAGCGTGATTGTCGAAGAAAAGTAACCGTTGCTTCCCGGACTTATCTTGATTCTTGTAACAGCCTGACACACTCGGCAATATGAATGCGAGAGAGTTTGATATGCTCGGCTGCACCAAGCACGATATTCATTACATAGCTTGAAAGTCCGTCGAGCTCGCGGCGCGTCGCAAGCGGAGTTACAGTGGCAAGCCGTTTCGGCAGCATGAGGTCAAACTTTTTAATGACAGGAAGAAGCTCTTTGATCTCAGAATTGACTAATTCGGAAGAATGATCGATCCGTGTATGCTCGGCGCTGACGATCCCGAGATCGCGGTTACGGCGATGACGCCTGAGGCATTCGCTATTTGCTCCGCACGGCTCGTTTGTTTGTTCTGCACGGGCTTTTGCATCGACGGCGTTGACATCGCCGACATATTTTGATTCAACGTCAGCAAGCAAAATGGTATATCGATTCGCGATCCCCTGTATCTCGTGAATAAGCGACCTGCACGAATCGTAGGGACTCATCGGTTGGCCTGATTGTGGTGTATTGTGCCCCTTGGGGATATTCTTATCAGCGGGATTCACCACAGCATTCTTTGTTGATCTCGTGCTGACCGCTATGGCAGTTGTGCTTTGAACGGCGGCAGTTTCTTCGTTATTTTCATCGCCACTCCTTGCCGAAGCAGGTCCTTGCAATGCAGCGAAATATTCTGTCAGTTGTTTTTCGAGCTTGTTAATATCGGACGAATTCTCGACAGCGGATGCCGATGCCGATACCAGTTCCCCATCGGCAGGCGACTTCGGAGCACCGGGCAGTTGCTGCAAATACGATGAAAATCCGTTTGACGGTTGTGCATAAATACGCGCGCTAAACATGAGTGCGAAGACTCCGGCACATACGAGCAGGGGAGACCGCCCGTAAATATAATTTTTCATAGGCGTGAAGGTTTCGTTATTTCGGCAATACGTACTCCGCAAATATACAACGAAAAGAGCAAAATTATCCCTTTCGGAGACATTATTCATCAAAAAAGCGGAATGTTTTGCGATTTTGCTTCATTTTTAGCTGGTAGAAAGGGGGGACGGGTTATGGTCAAAACGTTCTTTACCACACTTGCGAGCGGAATGCTTGTTTTGTTTTTATTTGCTGACTCTAAAGCACAGGGTACTATTGATGACTACTTTAATGGAAACGCACTCAGAACTGAGAATCATAAATATTCACCTCTGTCTGATTCACTTCGCAGACAGATGAAGCAATTACGAAAGCAACTTGACTCGCTTTCACGAGAATTAGAAAGTATTGAATTACCGGATATTAATTCGTTCGACCTGAATTTCACGCCTCCCCATATTCACATCCCGAAGCTGCAAATAGAGCCGTCTCCATTTGAAATTGAACCTCCAGATCAATTCGATCTTCCGCCAGGTGCATTACCGCCGAATATGATAATTCATGGAAAGCGCGGCTCGGGACCTTCGACACAAGATAAAATGCCGACCTATCCCGGACCGAAAACACGTAAATATAAAAATAGCGACCCATTGCCGGATTTTCCGAAATGGAAGATCGAGTTGTTAAAAGATATTTGTACGATCTTATAAACTAGAGAGAGGATATTACGTCAAAAACATCATTATGGATCGCGAACATATTGTTCGTTATAGGGCTCGTTATTCAGCCGTTCAAAGGCCTACGGACAGACCCCAGTTATGGGCATCTAGCGCTCAAATTTCATGGCTACTATCTGTTCTTCGATGCTCCGAAAGGTGACGGGCCGGACGAAGAAATTATTTTGATGGAAATGGCATGTCTTGGATGTATCGTCACTTGGAGCGAAACGATCTCGAAAATCGGTTGGAACACGCGGACAAAAAAAATTCTTATTGCGACGCTTTCTGCGGTCGGGCTTTCGATCCTGTTCCCGCCGTTCGATGTACTGACTCCCGAGCATTGGTACTCGACCCGGTCGTTCGGAGGATATGGGTTTCTCCTCGGCGGCTATAGTCATGCCGTATTTGGTGCTCGCTGGCTTGTCCCTGAAGTCTCAGCGATCTTTCTCATTTCTGCTGCGGTGATAAAATTCCAATTTAAACGAACACCAAACGTGGCAGCAATTGTAAATAATACGATGATCCCTCAGCAGGAGAATGATACTCAAAATCTACCCCTTCAATTCGGAGTATAGATCTTTATTTACTACGGCGACAGTTAATAACGATACTCTAAACCAAGGCTGATCGGATGAGGGGTTCCTGCTGTGAAATGCAGATCGCATTATATAGCAACTTGCCACATAATTACAGTGCCGCGTCAATAAAAAAGGTGGCTGCTCTCGCAGCCACTTTTTTTGGTTAGTGATATTGACGCGAGCGTCAATTTTGTTTTCAACTATCGTCATTGACATGATCAAGCTCATTCACGTATGAGCCCATGGCAGAGTCTAATTTTGGAGTATCACGTATTGTAAGTTTAACTTTGTTGGTGCCGCTATAAAGCATTTTGACTGTAATACCCGTTGTACTGAAACAGGAGTTGGGATACGAGCTGCATCGGCACAACAGTAATTTACACTTACGGAACGTTCGGACGGGAATTCAGAGAAATTCCCTCTCCAGACCTCTGAGAGAGAATTTGGCATCTGAGAATTCAGTATGTGCAATAAGTTATTCAAGTATCCCGCACGATTCGTTTTAGAGATACAAGAATGGATTTAAATTGGATTTAAAAAAATTAATTATAAAATAAGTAATTCATTTATAATGAGTTAGCTTATAATCTTGCAGTTAGATCGGAGCACAGTTTCAAACTGATAAAATAACAAGACCGACTTCTAACCGTTAGATTTGGACGGTTTCGACATGATCTGATACGGGATCGGTATCTTCAAGAGGATCTCACATCCGTTTTCACTATATAGTGGCAAGGGTTCTTCGCCGGGCCGTCCGGCAACAAAATCTCCGGCAGTCATCGTTTGATTATCAGCCCAAAAATCCCCGGATAAGACAAGACACTCTTCAATCCCCACCCGCAGATGCGGTGGGAAGGTCGCGCCGGGTGCAAAGCGGGCTTTCATCATCGCACGACCGTCATCGTCAACATAGATCAACTTCAGCTCGATCCCGGGGATCACTGTTTGCAGCCACTCGCTGTCGCTATCCTTGAGATGGAATTCATCAACCTGATATTGCTCACGATCGACAATAACGCCGGATATTTTCTCGAGAATAATATTTTTTATCTGCTTTCTCGGAACCGGCTCGTCTTTGCCTAATTGTTCGAACAACCGGGAAAGAACAGCACCACCCTGAGCGAGTTCTTGTGCAAGCGAAGAATTCTGTGCGACTTCGCGCTCAAAGGCAACCTCTTCATCAGGCGTCATTTCGCCGACAAGGTAGCGCTGAACAAGCGCGTCGCTGGAATATAATTCGCTATATATATCTTCTTTTGACATCGTCAGGCTTCTTTCCGAGACGTTCTCACATATTTATACAAGAAATTTATCCGATCGGATGTAAATGTTACGTTTTATTTTCATTCAAGAATTCGAGCGACTCCCTAAGTGCAAGTAATCCGTTGCGAATGCGGGTCTTTACCGTACCAAGCGGCAAGTTCGTTTTTTCTGAGATCTCGGAATGTGAATACCCCTGGAAAAATGCCATGTCAAGAAGTTGTGCCTGATCTTTTGGCAGTTTATTCATCGCTCGAACGGTATAAGCACTTTCTTCGGCATTTGAAGTTTCGGCGAAGAGGTCGGCGGCCACAAGCTCTGCAGCTGCAGGGGAATCTGTATCCGGGATCGGTATTTCCGTCTGTTTCATCTTCGCGCGTTTCGAGCGGATCAGATTGATCGCGCGGTTATGGGCTATACGCACCAACCAGAATTTCGGAGCGCCGAGATCTGGCTTATATGTGCCTGCTTTGAGCCATACTTGGACGAATACTTCTTGTAAGACATCTTCGGCGTCATCGGTGCTCCGGAGCATCCGAAGCAGCGCTCCATAGATCAGCCGCGAGTAGCGGTCGTACAGCTCCGCCACTGCTGCAGAGTCTTTTTCGGCTATAGCCGAGAGTATTTCTTCGTCGCTCTTACGCATTCGTCCTGCAAAGATACGAAAATCGGCGTATTTTTGCTTTTCAGAATCATTTATATTAATTGAATGACCATTAAATCTGCGATCTTTCTTGTCGTCTTAGTTATCGCGTTCGGAGCGGTCGGGTATAACACGAAGCGCCTCGTCGATTTTCTTCGTGTCGGCAAATGGACGAACCGCTTCGATAATCTTATCGAACGCCTTCGGCGTATGCTTGTGATCGCGATCGGGCAGACGAAAATATTTCGTGACCCGGTAGCAGGGCCGGTTCATGCATTTATATTTTGGGGATTCATTGTCTTGCTTGCCGCTGTCGTCGAATCGATCGGAGAAGGACTGCTCGGAAAATTCAATCTCTCGTTTCTCGGCGGACTATATCCCATCATCACCGTTTCGCAGGATATATTCGTTGTGCTGATAGTGCTTTCTATTATTGTTGCACTTTGGCGCCGGCTTGTTTCAAAAGTCAAACGATTGCAGGGCGATAAGCACGAGAAAGCCGATGCACAGATTGTGCTCTATGCGATCGCACTGATCGTGGTTGCACTTACGCTTACCAATGCGGCGCGCATTGCGGCGGTGGGCGGACTCTATCCGAACGAAGTGCGTCCTGTTGCAGGTATGATTGCCGGCTGGATGTGCCCGTGTCATAAAACGGCAGTGATGTTTGAAGTCTATTGGTGGATACACATCGTTGCTGTGCTCGGCTTTATGAATTATCTGCCGTACTCGAAGCATCTGCACGTGCTCACAAGCGTGCCGAATGTGTTCTTCTCCGACCTTCGCAGAAAAAATTATTTGAAACCGATCAACTTCGAAGACGAAACGCTGACACAATACGGCGCGAAAGACATTGAAGACCTGACGTGGAAGCAGCTGTTCGACGGCGATACGTGTACGCATTGCGGCAGATGTACTTCTGTTTGCCCGGCGAATACGACCGGCAAAGTGCTTGATCCGAAATGGATCATCATTGCAACGCAAATGCGTTCGCGTGATAAAGCGCCGTATCTTGTCGCCGAAGGCAAGTTCGGTTTCGATTCGTGGGAAACGGGTATGCAAGCATCGTGGAGCGGCGGAAGTTATTCCGGTGTCTCAGCAAATCTCCCCAACCCCCAACCCCAAACCCCCAACCCCAAACCCCATACACTGTTCGGCGCAAAAGCAAATCTCACAAAAGAAGAGGTCGACAGCAAAAACTTCATTGGCGATTATATTCCCGCTGAAATGCTTTGGCAATGTACGACGTGTCAGGCATGTATGACCGAGTGCCCGGTGACGATCGAGCATGTTGATGAGATAATAGACTTGCGACGCAACCTCGTGATGATGGAAGCAAATTTTCCGCCGCAGCTGCAGTCGGCATTTTCTTCGATGGAGAATAATTTCTCGCCGTGGGCTTTCAGCCCAAGCGAACGAGCGGAATGGGCACACGGGCTCGGCATCGAAACGATGGCGGAGTATACAACCCGCGCCGATGAGAAAAAAGAAGATATGATACTCTTCTGGGTTGGCTGTGCCGGTTCGTTCGATGCGCGTGCGAAAAGTATTTCGCGTGCATTTGCCGAGTTGATGCAGATCGCAAATATAAATTTTAAGATTCTTGGCACTGAAGAAAAATGTACCGGTGACCCAGCACGCAGAATGGGTAACGAGTATCTTGCGCAGATGCTCATCAAAGAAAATGTTGCGACACTGAATAACTATAATATCAAGAAGATCGTCACAACGTGCCCACACTGTTTCAATGCGATCAAGAATGAGTGGGGTGATTTCGGCGGCAATTACGAAGTCGTGCATCATACCGAGTTCGTCGCTGATCTGCTTGCGAAGGGTGACCTCGTTATCTCGAATGATCTCAAAGAGCGTGTGACCTATCACGACTCATGCTATCTCGGCAGATCAAATAATATCTACGATGCGCCTCGTGCAACGCTTGAAGCAATTCCGGGATTAGAAATTGTCGAGATGCAGCGCAACCAATCGAAAGGCCTCTGCTGCGGCGCGGGTGGCGGACAAATGTGGATGGAAGAAACGCAAGGCAAGCGCATCAACATCGAGCGCACCGAAGAAGCGCTCGCCACCGAAGCGAATGTTATTGCTTCGGCCTGCCCGTACTGCATGACGATGATGAGCGACGGTGTCAAAGCCAAGCATCAAGCTGATAACGTGAAGGTGCGCGATATTGCGGAGATTTTACTTGAGGCAGTAAAATAATATTTTTATGGCAAAATACGAACTTAAAACAAAAATAAACGATGCGAGTGTCAAGGCGTTTCTCGACAAGATCGAGGATAAGCAAAAGCGCGATGATTGTTACTCGATCGTAAATATGATGCAAACTGCTACGAAACAACAACCAAAGATGTGGGGTACGGCGATCGTCGGATTCGGCAGTTATCATTATAAATATGCGAGCGGACATGAAGGCGATGCGCCGCTGTTGGCATTATCCCCGCGCAAAGCAAATATTACATTATATCTGATGCTCGGACTTAACCAACACACCGAAATTCTCGGAAGACTTGGCAAGCATAAAACAGGCAAAGGCTGTCTGTATATAAAGAAACTCAGCGATGTCGATGAAAAAGTTTTAACGGAATTAGTGAAGCGTTCATTTGAGTTTACGAAAAAGCAATTTCCACAATAATAAGATCGTCATGGGAAAGTTTGGGATTCTTGTTGCTGTTTTTTTCTTCGCAGTAATCGCGTTCACATCCGGCTGTGGGCCGTCGCAAGAAACGATGCGGCAGGAGATCGACTCAGGGATGAAAAGCTGGGTCGGGAAATCCGAGACACAGCTTGTCGCACGTTGGGGCGCTCCGAATCGCACGTACAAAACAATGGACGGTTCGCGAGAGCTCACCTATATCTATACGCGCACATCGTCCTCGCCGGGGTATGCGTGGTATGATTACTGGGGACGTCTGCATTATTCCCATCCGGTCAGCCGCCAAAAATCAACGACGCGAAGCTTCACTATCGATCCGGACGGAAACGTCGTCGCCTACCACTGGGAAGGCTTTTAAGGTCTGTAACGCTTCGGTGGTATATTCGTATCGGAGCATAAACCGATATGAACGAAAAAGCCACCTATACCGACCGGGAACTCCGCGAACGGCTGACGCCGGAGCAGTACCACGTCACACAAGAAAAAGGCACCGAACGTGCCTTTACCGGTATCTACTGGGATAATCACGAGCGCGGGATGTATCACTGTATCGTCTGCGACACGCCGCTGTTTGCATCGGAGACAAAATTCGAATCAGGCTGCGGCTGGCCGAGCTTTTATCAGCCAACGAAAGATGTAGTGATCAAAGAATCCGTCGATACCTCGTTCTCGATGGTACGTAAAGAAATCACCTGCGCAACGTGCGGCGCGCATCTCGGCCACGTTTTTGATGACGGTCCGCCGCCGACACATCTGCGCTACTGCATCAATTCTGCATCGTTGAGTTTTAAACCTGCGAGTCCTACGACGGCTGAATGATCTACCGATCGAAAAACCGTGAACTGCTGAAGCGGCAAATGCGGCCTGTGCCGGCGCCGGCGAACGAAGCGCCGGAGCTTGGCTTCGGTACGCGCGCGAGCATTCGCGGCCAGCGGCTCGTGCTGCAAGACGGCACGTTCAATGTCAAGCGCGTCGGAGAACGCAGCAACATCGTCGGCAATGCATTCCATCATCTGATCACGATGAGCTGGAGTAAATTTTTTGGGATGCTCGTCATCGCGTTTATTATTGCAAATATTATTTTTGCGGGCGTCTATTATCTGCTGGGTGTACAGCATCTGCAAGGGATGATCGGCACGACATTTTTTGATGAGATCACCGAATCGTTCTTCTTCAGCACGCAAACGCTGACGACACTTGGGTATGGGCGCATCAGCCCGGTCGGGTTCTGGACGAGCTTTGTTGCCGCGATCGAATCGATGCTCGGGCTGCTCTCATTCGCGATGGCAACGGGATTATTATACGGCCGCTTCTCACACCCCGATGCCAATATCATTTACAGCAAAGCGGCGATCATCGCACCGTACCGCGGCGGACGCGGATTGATGTTTCGGATTGCCAACGGCAGACGCAATCAGCTCATCGAACTCGAAGCGCTCGTCACGCTCGCACGTGATGAAGGACAAAACGGCGAGGTCAAACGGAAATTTTATTTTCTCGATCTCGAACTCAAAAAAATATCTGTCCTCTCCTCAAGCTGGACCATCGTTCATCCCATCATCGAAGGCAGCCCGTTCTTCGGAATGACAGCGAGCGATATTGCTTCGACAGAGTCAGAGGTGTTGGTACAGATAAAAGCATTCGACGAGACATATTCGCAGAACGTCTATTCACGTTCGTCTTATACGGACAGAGAAATAGTATTCGGCGCAAAATTCATTTCGGCGTTCTCGACTGAAGAAGACGGGACACAAGTGATCGATCTGCGCAAGATCGACGATTACGAAGAGGCAGTTCTCCCGCTGCAAAAGCTTACCGGTTAGATCATAGAAACGACGGTATCGACCAGATTTTTTATTCCGACAAATACTTCGTCGAGCGGAGCCTCGTCGTACATATATGCCGGCGTCGTGACGATCTTGTGTGCGGCATCAATATGAATTTCATCGGGCTTCGTTACGAAGTGTGTGTGTCCCATTTTGCGAAGTTCATCTGCCGCGTCGCCATCGGCGCCGAGCGTGAGCTCGAGCTTTTCGCCTTTTAATGCAAGTCCTATCAATGCCGGCGCAATGCAGACAGCACCGATCGGCATTCCGTCCTTCACCATTGCCCGAATATCGTGCTCCATTTCGGGATACAGCAATTTTCCGTTCGCGCCTTCGGTGGCGAACGTACAGAGATTCTTCGCAACGCCAAATCCGCCCGGCATCACGAGCGCGTCGTAGTGATGATCTTGCAATTCGGAAAGCGGCTTGATCTTGCCACGGGCGATGCGTGCTGCTTCGGTAAGGATATTGCGCGTTTCGCCGGTCGCCTTTTGTGTAAAGTGATTTGTTACAACGATCTGCGGCGCGTCCGGAGCGAAAATTTTTACTTCGACATCATGATGCGCGAGCGCCCAAAGTACGCCGACCGATTCGCGTATTTCCGCTCCGTCAAGGTATCCGCACCCCGATAAGATAACTGCAACAGTATTCATATTTCATGAATCTAATACGGTAACATTTACGTACTATGAAAATAATACAAAAAAATCGATATGGGATTAAAATCAATTTTTTCGATGCTGTTCATTTCGCTTTTATTGATCAGTACGGCGAACGGATGTTCGCGCACACGCTCCGAAACAGCATCTGTCGATACTACGAAATTCAATCCGCCAAAACATTTCTCGGACAGTGAACTGCGCAAACGATTAGCGCCCGATCAATACGACGTTACTCAGCACGCCGGAACCGAGCGCGCATTCACGGGTAAGTATTGGAACAATCACGACAGCGGCATTTATAAATGCATCGTCTGCGGACAAACACTATTCGATTCGAAAACAAAATTCGAATCCGGCACCGGCTGGCCGAGCTTTTACCAACCGATAAATAAAAAAGCAGTTCACGAGAACGTTGATAATACGTATGGAATGTCACGCACAGAAGTCGTCTGCTCGAATTGCGGCGCGCATCTCGGTCACGTCTTTGAAGACGGTCCCGAACCGACAGGATTACGATATTGTATGAATTCCGCGGCGCTGGATTTTGTGAAGAGGTAAGATTATTTCTCATTGTCCAAAGTGATCGATAGTAGCGCCGATTTCAGTCGGCGCGCTCCTACCAAGTTTGGACTTTCTTTCGAATGTGTTTGGGAATGATGTCTTTTTTATTGTAGTTACACGTCATCGAAAGCGCACTACTATGGCTCGGAAGCTCATACTGTTCTTCTTGATTATTCTCATAGTATTTGGTACTACTTCAAATGCAGTAAGTCAGTGGCAATTAGTAGCCCACCCTTTTAGAGAATTGCCTCATCCACCAGGTGGTGGCACAAAGTCTTTCACTTTGATCGATTCGACTCTTTTTGCCGGTGGCTTTTCAGGAATTGTTCGCTCAACTGATGAAGGCGTAAACTGGGATTCTGCAGGGTTGGCGGATAAAGATATTGATGCCATATTAGGGACTGGGACATATCTTTTTGCAGGCGGAGGAAGATATAACCCCGGTTTTTTCCGTTCAGCAAACAAAGGTAATAGTTGGACTAGAATTGATTCTGGAATAATTGTCTCAGTCCAAGCGCTTGCTCAACTTGATACTGTTCTCTTTGTTGGCGCGCTTGGTAATTCACAAGGTTCTCACTATCTAATTTTTCGTTCTTCAGACATGGGTATGAGTTGGAATAACACTAATACCGGGTACCCAAGTGTATTTGCAACATCATTTGCAAGTATAGGTAAAATTTTCTTTGCTGGAGTGAACGGCGGCATTTTCAGTTCTACTGACGATGGAATAAATTGGGTTTTACCTGACACAGATAAGGCATTTACACCCAACGTTTTCTGTCTTGCATCTGTAGGCACCATCTTATTTTCTGGTGGTGACGAGGGAATACTTCGTTCTACCGATAGCGGTACCAGTTGGGATACAGCATACTTAGGTGATTATGTACTTTCAACCGCTATTAAAGGTGCTAATATTTTTGCCGGCACTATTAATCATGGAGTACTTCTTTCTTCTGATAACGGTAAGACCTGGGAACAGATAAACGAGGGAATGGGAGATATTCGTATCAATACTCTTATTGTTAGTGGAAACTATCTCTTTGCCGGAGATGAAGCAGGTGAAATCTGGCGTCGTTCACTGTCGGATTTCAGTGTAGTTTCAACAGTCGTAGGAACGTTAACTGACATTTCTCTTTCGCCAAACCCGACAACTGGACTTGCCACCGTGTATAATGCTCCGCCAGATATCCAACACGTCAGTGTCACAAACATCCTTGGCGAGAGTGTTATCGAACTTGCGAGACCGAATGGACCGGAATTCACGATCGATCTTTCGAAATTCCATGCTGGTATATATTTTTGTGTTATGCAAATGAATAGCCAGACTGTGGTTCGGCAAATTTTATTAGTGCGGTAATCTGAGAGCTATATGATGAAATATAATTTGCTTGATTATTCGATTTTATTACTGCTTATTTTAATCGGTTGTAGTCCGACAACACCGGAAACCCAACCATATCCTGCCCCCGGTACCTTTTTAGGAGTCTGGTCACAAATTGCGAGCCCTGATTCTTCATTTGGAGGAGATACTATATTCCAGGCTCCCTGTACAGCTATAGTCTCGGAAGCTGATGCAACATTCAGAGCTACTATTACCAATGACTCCACTAAAGAGGTTCTTTCTATTCAAGGATTATTTTATCCACATGTTGATGGAGGTGCATATCAAGCTTTTTATTGGGGGGTTGAATCAGAAACAAGCAGCTTGTACGGCGACACTGACAAATTTCCACGTTTAAGCCCCGCACCAATTTTTTTCACAGTTTCAGGAGATTACTTCACTTTCAAAGCGTCAAGAGGCATAGATGAGTTGTTCATAACATGCAATAGAAAATGATACAGGATAGAAGGAAATTTAAACCTCAATACGACCTTCTCCTTATTTATTAACGAGGGAGAATTTTCTTTGGCACGATTCTTATTACAAAAAAAAAACGATATGCACCTATTGCATTTTTGTCAAGTCGTTCGTATTTTTGTATGGGAATGTTTAACCGTGATTTTCAGGATTAAAAGGATTGCTCCCAGGATGGAATTCAAGAAGCCGGCTCGTATGCCGGCTTCGTCGTTTCAGGGGGGAAAGTGGTGTGGGAGTACAGCGGTTGGGATGAAAAATAACGGAGTTACAGACCATAGAATCGCTGAATTGCTTCAACTGATTTCTCGTTCTCTTCCCTTTCCCTATTAATACCGATGACCGAATCACAAGAGAAATTCTTACAGCAACTGATCGAGACGCCGGGCGTTTCGAATTATGAAGAAAACGTCCAAGCCCTTTGGCGCAAGGCGGTGAAGCCGTATTCTGACTCGATCGAAGTCGTCGGGCACGGCAATAATATTGCAACGCTCAAAGGGACGGACGATATTTCGGTTCTCATTGTCGGGCATTCGGATGAGATCGGGCTGATCGTCAGGTATATTACAGGCGACGGATTTCTCTATGTCTCGCGTGTCGGCGGTGTCGATCCGGCAATATTGCCGTCGCATCGGGTCAGAATTTTTTCGTCGGTGACGGGCGGCATTGTTCATGGCGTTGTCGGCCGCACGGCACCGCATCACATGAGAGAAGGCGGAGCAGATAAGAAGATCACGTACTCCGACGTCTGGATAGATATCGGCGCAAAGAATAAGAAAGAAGCCGAGAAATATGTTGCCATCGGCGATGTCATTGTGTATGGAGAAGGATATAACCGGCTCATCGATACTCGTGCAACGGCGCGGTGCTTCGATAATCGCATCGGCATTTACATCGTTGCCGAAGTACTCAAGAATCTTCATGCGAAACGCAAACGTCTGAAAGCGACAGTCTATGGCGTGAGTTCAATTCAGGAAGAGACGGGTGTTTGGGGCGCCGGTCAGGCAGGTTATCATTTGAATCCGACGATCGCCGTTGCGCTCGATGTCACTCCCGCAACCGATTCGCCCGGCATTTCGAAAGAGTTGTGGGGACAAGTTGATGTTTCGAAAGGCGCTGTCATTTCTCGCGGCATTCGCAACAATCGTAAGATCAGCGACTTGATGATCAAAGTCGCGACCGAGAAAAAGATCCCATTTCAAATTGAGGTCGATAACGGACACACATCAACTGACGCCGACCCGATCAGCCAGCAGCGAAGCGGGATTCCGATCAATGTGCTCAGCCCCGCAACACGCTATCTACATTCATCCGTCGAAGTGCTCGATCTCAATGACATCGATCATTGTGTGAATTTGCTGACGGAATTTATTTTGTCATTAAAAGGCGGGATGGATTTCCGGCCGTAAAATAAATTTTCATATCGCGATAGAATCGTTCTCAAATAAAGAAATCATTAATTCGTTTCAATGCTTTCCGTAAGCTATTGACTTGGTCGTAAAATAGCTTATATTTGCAATACCACGGTCGCAGATAAGAGAGCAGTATGAGTCAACGTCGCACCTGATGTAATTTCGATCGTTCATTCGATCGAGAAACTACCCGGATGCCGAAAAGGGGAAATAGAGTAGGCCGCACACAATACACATAGTACAATTATGCCAAAGAAAATCACAAAAGCAAGCAAAGCTGTTGTCGCGAAAGTACGCCGCGCATTCGGCGATCCGGTATCGGCGCCAAAACCGAATCAGCGTTTCATTCCGATACCGCCGACGTTCAAGAAACCAAGCGATCTGGTATTTCCCTTGAGCAATGTCGTGCCATCTTCGGTGATCACGAAGATCAAGCAAGCAGGCAAGATCGTTTTTCATACAGTTGGCGATACCGGCGGCATCAACGGCGGCGAGATCCAAACCGCGATTGCCGATCAGATGGAAAAACAGGTTGCTGCTGCTGCCGACTCCGACAAACCGGCGTTTTTTTATCACCTCGGCGACGTAATTTATTATAACGGCATCTCGACGGATTACGGCGCCCAGTTCTATGAACCGTACCAATATTATCCCTCGCCGATTCTTGCCGTGCCGGGCAATCACGATTGCGATAATCATCCCGGCAAGAACGATCCGCCCGACCTCGAGCCATCGATGACCGGGTTCATGCAAAACTTTTGCGACAGCACACCGAGCATGAGTTCGCAATCGTCGTACCGCAAAACGATGAATCAGCCGTGGGCATACTGGACGCTCGATGCGCCGTTGGTGACCATTATCGGATTGTTCTCGAACGTTGACGGTTCACTCGACAAACACGGAGACTCGACACAGTATAATTGGCTTGTCGATCAATTGAAAAAAGCCGACCCGAACAAATGTTTGCTCATCACGCTTCATCATCCTTCGTTCTCACTCGATATGCCGCATGGCGGATACCCGATGATATTATCCACACTTGATAAAGCATTCAAAGCGGCAAAGCGAATGCCGGACGCGGTGTTCTCGGGTCACGTGCATAATTATCAACGCTTCACCCGCACGGTGGGGAAGAAACAAATTCCATATGTGATTGCAGGCGCGGGTGGTTATGCTCATCAACTGCGTGCGATGCATCGGTTGCAGCACGACCCGAAAACCAACGATGCGATCGTCGTTCCGTTTCAAACGGCACATAAAGATGTCATTCTCTCGGAATACAATCAGGATGCGCCCGGTTTTTTGCGCATCACGATCGACGGACAATTTCTCTTCGGCGAGTATTTCGTCAACTCGTTCGATACAATGACTCCGCCGGCAAATTCGTACGATGTCTTCAAGCTCGATTGGAAGAACGGATCGCTCGTCGCGGTGTAGAGCCTCATAACAGTATTGAGCGGTCACGCGGACGACAGTATTCTCTTTTATGTTGCGTACAATGCGATTCTTTACTATTTTTGTAACGCATATTGAAGAATACCGATCGTTCATATCGAAGTCTTTCACGCACGATCATTGCGTTGGCGCTTGTCTTGCTGGTTGTTCAGTGTATCGATTACATAAACTTCACCGTTGATGACGTGTTCATATCGCTGCGCATTGCTGTCAATGGTGCGGCGGGGCACGGGTTCGTCTATAATCCGGGCGATATTGTAGAAGGCCATTCCGATCCGCTGTGGGTCGGGATGCTCTCGCTGGTTGTTCGGTCCGGGGTAATCAATATGCGTGACCCATTATCACTCGTATGGGCGGCACGTGCGCTGAGTGTTGTGTTCGGATTTTCAACAATCGCTGCGGTATATATTCTTGCAAAGAGAATATTTATAGATTCGCAAGCCAGGTCATTATACGCTTCGCTCACGGTGTTGGCTCTTGTTGTGTGCTCCGCGTTCGTATTATGGACGGTCGGCGCATTGGAGATGACGCTCGTTGCATTGTGTTATAGCGTCGTGGCAATCGTTCTGTATGATCTTTTTGACAAACCGGATACCTCCGGAGTGTCAAAATCATTTGCGATCGGGCTTGCATTTGCTTTTGCATCACTGACGAGACCGGAACCGCCTATTGTCGCAGCGGTAATCTTCATATATTTATTGTACACGCTGCCGAAGAAAAAGCAATTTATCATTTTGTGCATTGTCCCATACATTATCATCATGATCGGATTTGAATGGTGGCGCTGGGGCACATATCACGATCTGCTGCCGAACACATTTTATGCAAAAACAGGTGGCGGGATTGCGTCAATCGGCATGGGATTAAAATATACGTTCGAATGTATTGGCGGCATTGGAAGCGTATTGTTAGTATTCATTCCACTTGCATTTAATACAGATGAAAAATTAAAAAAGATACGAATGGCGATGCTTCTGATGATCGGGGCGGTCTTATTTTTTTCGATCTACTCCAGCGGTGATTGGATGCCTGGTTTCAGGTTTTTCATTCCGATCGCACCGCTTATTGTCTTGCTGGAGGTCATGGGATTAAAAAATGTATTGACTCGTTTTTTGCAAAGGGATACTATATTATTTAATCCCAAGAATCTTCTCGTCGCTGTCGTACTGATTTCACTCTCAACAGTTCTGATGATGAGAGTATTGTTGCATAGCCAATTGCAATTAGCGGCAGGAGGCTTCCCGACCGGTTTCAAATCAATGCCCGGCATCTCAACAATCGACCACAAAGACGAAGCTGACTGGTTAAGAGCGCATTCGAAACCCGGGGATCTGTTTGCGACCGGCGAAGCAGGGTTGATCGGTTATCTGAATCCCGACCTGGTGCTGCTTGATCTACAGGGACTGATGGATAAGAAGATCGCTCACGACCGCAAGATAGGCGCGTCATTTGACCGCGATTATGTTTTCGTCCGTGCGCCGCGTTTTGTGTTTATCAACCGTTCACGAGAAGCGATAACAACGAATGATTTTTATACACAACTCTATAACGACCCACGCTTCATCGAACAGTATGAGAAAGCAGAACACATCGGAACGACAGATATTTTCATACGGCGCGATTCGACATTGCGGTGATCAACGAGTCCGTTGTTACTTCCCGCCATTCTCGTCCACCAAATATATTTTATTATCTTCGACTTTGTAGATCATCGGCGCGACTGCAATATGCGGATAGCGCAGGCGCAGCCGTTTTGCTTCGCTGGTGACGAAATCAACTTCGTTGCCGATCTCGAACATTGGTGCGAAATGCAGAAAATGATCTTCTGCAGCGGAGCGGTCCCAGCCGGCGGCATCGACAAGGCCTTGAATGAACAATTCTTTTCGCGCGACAAGATTCACCATTCCGCAATTCGTATGCCCGATGAGCGCGATCGCACGAACGCCGCCGACAGCAATTGCATATGAGACTTTAAATTCACTGTAACGAAGATTTGCGCCGCCGGTACGAATGATGAATGAAAAATTATCCGGAATGCGCAAGTGCTTGCGGTTATCCATGCACATCCCGATCAGAAGTTCGGGTGCTTTCATCACGTCTAGCGGACGATCAAGGTCATGGTACTCGAGCAGCTTCTCGATCGCTGTATCGCGGTACTGCGGAAGAATGTCGTTCTTAGAGTTGATCGTTATCAGTCGGTGCATTGAAAATAATATTTTGTCAGTAGGCAAGTAGATTTTGTAGCACGCTTTTTATCACCTCCACTCCCGGCAACACAGCATCCATCATCCCAACATTATATGGGATGGGAATATCCGGTGTCGATAGCCGTTCGACCGGAGCGTCGAGATATTCGAAGGCGTCCTGCGTGATCGTCGTGCAAATTTCTGCTGCGAAGTTTGCTGTCCAGTTATCCTCGCAAAGGACAAGCATGCGATTCGTTTTTTTGACTGATGAAAGAACGGCTTCTTTATCCCAGGGCATCACCGTACGCAAGTCGAGAATTTCTATCGATGCGCTCATTGCTTCCGCCGCTTCGACCGCGCGCGAGACCATTGCGCCCCATGTTATGATCGTCGCATCGCTGCCTTCGCGAACGACTTTCGCTTTGCCGAACGGCACCATGTATTCATCGCCGGGATAATTGGCTCTGCCTTGCGGCGTATCGAGTAGGGCGCGATGCTCGAAGAAAAATGTCGGATCGTCGGAGCGAAGAGCAGTGCGAAGCAAGCCCACGGCGTCTTCGGCATTTGACGGGAAAGCAATACGCCAGCCGATCTGATGCGCGAACGTTGCTTCGCCGCTGACCGAATGCCACGGATCGCCTGTCTTTTTCGCAAAACCAGCCGGAATGCGAACGACCATCCCTGCCACAAACTGCGACTTTGTGCGCCAGCGAACCGTGCCCGCATCGTTGATCTGCTCAGTCGCAGGATCGGCATATTTTCTGAATTGAATTTCCGGCACAGGCTTGAGTCCCGCAAATGCCATGCCGACCGAACGGCCGATGATGCCTTCTTCGGAAAGCGATGTATCGAAGACTCTGTCTTTGCCGAATTTTATTTGCAGGTCAACCGTCGCACCGTGAACGCCGCCCTTTGCGCCGACATCTTCGCCGAAGACGAGTAATTTATCGTTTTTTTCAAGTTCGACTTCGAGTGTCTTACGAACGGCATCCTGCAAGTTCATCCGGATGCCTTCGTCTTTATTTGAATTGATAGGAATTTCGGCAGATGAAAAAACATGCTCATACGCCGTTGCAGGATCGGGATGCGGCGATGCAAGGGCACGATCGCGAGCGGCAATGACTTCGGCTTCGACTTCTTTCTCAAGCGATTCCCACTGCTTCGGGCTTAATACTTTCCCGAGAAGATGTTTCTTTAATTTTTCAAGCGGATCGTTTGCGCGTTCTGATTCTAATAGCTCTTTCGATTTATACGATTGGGTATCGACAAACGAATGACCTTCAAGTCGGGGTATCGTCAAATGAATAAGCGCAGGTCCGTTCCATTCGCGCACATACCCCACTGCTTCAGAAATCTTCTTCTCTGCTTCTTCGGGTTTCGTACCGTCGCCGTCCCATATTTTCAAGTTGCCGAACGATGCAAGATTTTTTGCAATGTTCGCGCCGGGCGTCTGGAAATCTCCGGTGACGGAAATGCCGTAGCCGTTATTTTCAATGAAAAATAGCAGCGGAAGTTTTTGCGTCGTTGCGGCATTGAGCGCCGCCCAAAAGCCATTTGCGGCAACCGAACCGTCACCGCCGAGCGCAACAGCGATCGCGCCGCGATACGATTCATCATTCAGAACATTTGTATAATATTGTACCGCCTGCGCCCATCCGATCGCCGGAGAGTACTGTGCGCCGACATCGCCCGAAGCCGGAAGCACCGTCGCTTTGCCGCGCGAGCGCAGAAAATGCACGACGCCGATGTCGCGGCCGCCGTGAACACCACCCGAGCGTGCCATCGAAGCCGCCATGGATTCTTCGGGCGTCAGCCCCTGAGCAAGCACGAACGGACGTGAGCGGTAATAGACGGCCGCGCCATCATGCGGATGCGTGATATGCTCGGCGAGGATCGCCTGGATCATATCGTGCCCGCGAGCCGAGAACTGATAGGTGACAAGCCCTTGCGGGACAAGCTCCGTCTCTTCGATCTTATCTATCGCACGTGACGTAAGCACCGTCCGCGCGACAGCGAGCCAATCGAATTTCGGTGCAGCCGTATTTTTTAAGACTAATTTTTTTCCCATTCAGAATCCGCCTGCCAAGAGCAGACAGGGTGAAACAACGGTTCGGATAGGGATAATTTCCGCAAGCTGCGTAAGAATGGTTATCCAGGCATCCGGGGAGAAATGAATTTTACTTCAAATAGTCTGTTACTTTCGGGGTCCGGAAGAGTTCATATTATGTCACGATTATTCTG
>DASQGZ010000059.1:0-12879 GCA_035632315.1 Kapaibacterium sp. (SeqCode)
GAAACACATAAAAGAGTATATTCGTCATTCTCAATTTCCGAAGCGGTAACCGACGCCTTTGACCGTTTCGATCCGGTCGCCCATTTTTCCGAGTTTTTCCCGGACTTTGAAGATATGAACATCGACCGTACGCTCGACGACGTATGCACCTTCGCCCCAAATTTGATTCAGTAATGTATCGCGGGAGAATACACGGCCTTGATGTGTGGCAAGATAATAGAGAAGCTCAAATTCTTTGCGCGGGAAGAACAATTCTTTGCCTCCGAGCTTGACCCTGTAACTTGAGCGGTCGATCTCGAGATCTTCGATCTCAACTTTATCGAGCGCTGTTTCTTCAACGAGTTTTGGTGTCCGCTCGTTTGTGCGGCGAAGGATCGATTTCACACGAGCGACGAGCACTCTGGGCGAAACCGGTTTTTGGATGTAATCGTCTGCGCCAAGTTCGAGCCCTACGATCTGATCGACTTCGGCTGAACGGGCAGTCAGGAAAATAACCGGCAAAGATTTCCATGCTTCGGTAGCACGAATTTGCTTGCACACTTCATAGCCGTCGAGACCCGGCATCATAATGTCGAGGACGACGAGATCCGCTTTATGCTTGCCGAGCGTATCGAGCGCCTCGTTGCCGTCGCCGGCTGTTAAGACGGCAAATCCTTCTTTCGAAAGATTATACGCGAGCAGATCGCGAATGTCTTTTTCGTCGTCAACGATCAGAACCGTTTTTGCCATAATCGTTTGGTATTGGTTTGATAAGATTCAACGCAGACACTCCAACACACAGGACAAAGAAAAGTGCTGATAGGAAGCAGGAAACGCCATATTTTATCTGAAACATAACATTTAGATAACATAAATGTAATATACGACGGGCTTTTTCAGATATTACCTCACCGGAGTAAACTCCGCAACCGCAGCGTGCGATCTCGTGTTGTGTTTGATTCGCTAATTATGATCGACGAGCAATCCCAGACGCAGCCGGGTTGGATGAACTACAAGACGCTCCAAAAAGATGAGCTCTCGGTTCGGTTCTTCTACCAAAAGATGAAAGACCGCTTCAAGTTGAAGCTCGTTGCCGGTGAAAACGGTCTCGATACAAAACGTATTACCGATAAAAATCTTCATCGCCCGGGACTCGCGTTGGCGGGATACGTCGGCCTCTTCACATTTCATCGTCTTCAGGTATTCGGCAATACGGAGCTCTATTATTTACAATCGCTCTCGAAAGAAGACCGTATCCGTGCATTTGCAACACTTGCTTCGTTCGACATTCCGTGCATTGTCGTCCCGAACGGTAATAAACTGCCGGAAGAACTTGTCGCTGTCTGCGAAGAACGAAATATCCCGACCTTCCAAACGCCGATCGAAACGACAAAGGCGATCTATCTCATCAGTGATTTCCTTGACGATCAATTTAATTTACATACGACGATCCACGGATCGTTCATCGACGTCTACGGAGTTGGGATGTTGTTCGTCGGTAAAAGCGGTGTCGGCAAAAGTGAAGTCACGCTCGATCTGGTCGAACGCGGCCACCGGCTTGTCGCCGATGATGTCGTTGTCGTGACTCAAAAAGGTGAGGGGATTTTAATGGGCTCCGGCACTGATTTCGGCGAGCATTTTATGGAGATACGCGGGCTCGGTATCATCAATGTCCGAGAGATGTTCGGTATTCGAGCGATCCGTTTCCAGAAGCGCGTCGAAGTGGTGGTCGAGCTTGAGGTTTGGAATCCGGCGGCTTCGTACACACGTACCGGCCTCGATCAGGCGACGGCGCAGATACTTGGTGTCGAAGTCGAGCACGTAAAGCTGCCGATCATTCCCGGTAAAAACATTACGGTGATCTCTGAAGTCATATCACTTAATTATCTGCTGAAGCATTATGGTTACGACGCCAGTGTCGAGTTCACAAAGCGGCTCGATGAGAAACTTGCCCGTGCAAATATGAAAAAGCCCGATGGGAATACCCCCGGCGAACGAGTGATCGCATACTTCGAACATGATTTTGAATAACCATTCAAACTATTTTTTTCTCACATCTTAATTTGTTATTGTTCTATTTCTTATGAAGAAATTATTTAGTGTTTCATTACTTGCCGCCGTTGTTTTTACCGGCTGTGGAAAAAGCGGCAATGATCTTGGTCTTTCCGAAAAGAATGTTGTCATCTGGTGGCAGCTTTCCGATATTCAACGCCTGAACCCATATACGGCAACCGATGCGAATGCGTCCTATGTAAACCAAAAAATTTGGGAGCCTTTGAATTTTCAAAATCCTCGAACACTGAAGCTCGAACCGCTGCTGGCAAGTCTTCCTGAAATTTCAGAAGACCATCTGACGTACACCTATACGATGAATCCGAAAGTACATTGGTCGGATGGTAAACCGCTCACGGGTGACGACGTCATATTTTCATTCAAGGCTGTACTGAATCCGTTGATGATCAATTCGCAGCAGCTTCGCAATTATATTATTACCGTCGATAGCGTTTATCATCCGGGTGGTGATAACGGTAAAGTAGCTTTTCATTTATCGAAACCATATTACAATGCCGATAATGTGCTTGGCGGGGGCTATGTACTGATCTTACCGAAGCATATTCTCGATCCGAAAAATTTGACCGATTCTCAATCATGGGCTGATCTGCATGATTCGAAGACCACCAACCCGGCGGTGAAAGAATTTGCCGTGTGGTTCGAATCGCCTGAAATCGGCCGCGATCCGAAATATCAGATCGGTTCAGGTCCGTATGTGTATAAAGAGTGGGTGACCTTTAGCCATATCACACTTATGAAAAATCCGAACTACTGGGCAAAAGGAATGCCGTGGCAAGAGGTATATCCGGACGAGATCATTTACAAAACAATCAATGACCAAAACGCTGCTCTGACGGCACTCAAAGCGAAAGACCTTGATTTTATGGACGTCCTGAAGCCAGATCAATATGTAAATCTCGATACGACGAAGTCGAATTTTTTACGAAAGACGATTCTATTCCTTAATGCGTATACATTCATCGGATGGAATAACGAAAACCCGCTCTTCAGTGATAAGCGTGTACGCAAAGCGCTGACCATGCTCATCAATCGTGACGAAATTCTGCATTCGGTGCTGAAGGATCTGACGAAAAAAGATGATGGACCGATCATGTTCACTCAGCCGAATTTCGACTCGTCAATTCATCAAGCCGGCTATGATCCCGCTGCTGCAAAACAATTGCTTGCCGACGCAGGATGGACTGATACTGACGGCGACGGCATTCTCGATAAGACGATCGACGGGAAGCGCGTACCGTTCAAGTTCTCATTCCAGGTCAATTCCGGCAATGAAGTTCGTAAACAAATTCTTGTGATCATTTCGGAAGAACTTCGCAAAATTGGGATCGATGCAGGGGTGACTCCGCTCGAATGGTCGGTCTTTTTGGATAATACGGCAACTCATAGTTATGACGCCGCTTATAGCTCATGGCAAGGCAATGCGGGTGAAGATGAAATATATCAGTTATGGCACTCGTCACAAGCAAAGAACAAAGGCTCCAACTGGGTGTCGTTCAAGAATGCCGAGCTCGACGATCTATTGACGAATTTCCGAACCGAGTTCGATAAATCGAAACGATCTGCAATGTCAAAACGCATTCAACAAATTTTTGCGGATGAAACACCGGTAACATTTATGTTCGCCGGACCGAATTACATGGCATACACCAAACGCTTCGAGAACGTCGAGTTTTTCCCGCAGCCGCCGTGTTATGATGTGCGTTACTGGATCGTCAGCGGCTCCGGAATCAAAAAGCCGGCCGAAATGTCAATGAGTTCATTTTAAGCTATAGATCAAATCAAAATTTCAATGAAAAAAACGTATCTACCGATCGCTGCTGCGCTCGTCATCGCGCTTGCAATGACGTTAAGTTCATGCGGGAAAAAATCCGGTGAGCCGCACAATAATTTCGGACTTTCGACGAAGAATCAAGTGGTGTGGTGGCAGCTTGCCGATGCGACGAACATCATTCCACCGCTTTCGCAGGATGCAACTTCTTCGTATGTCTATCAACTGATCTGGGAGGGGCTCAATGGACAAAACCCTCGCACGAACGACCTGATCGCTGGCGTAGCAAGCCTTCCCGAGATCAGCCCGGACCACTTGACCTATACATATACGATCAACCCGAAGGCAAAATTTTCCGATGGGCACCCGCTGACCGGAGATGACGTCATCTTCAGTTACAAAGACGTAATGAATCCGCTCAATGCCGAGACCACGCAAAAGCGCAACTATATTCAAAATGTCGATAGTGTTACATTCGTCGGAGGTGACAAGATGAAGGTCGCATTTCATTTGAACAAGCTATATTATAAGATGAATGAGATTCTTGGCGGTGCGTATGTTACTATTCTCCCAAAACATATTTTTGATCCGAATAACGTAACGGATAAGATCTCATGGGGCGATCTGAAGAATCCAAAATCAGATAATCCTGCACTCAAAGACGAGGTTGCATTTATGACGGACGCGTCGCATTTCCGTGATCCGAAATTCTTGATCGGCTCCGGAGCGTACATGTTTAAAGAGTGGGTGACCGGCAGTCATATCACACTTCGCCGCGATACGAATTATTGGGCAAAAGATAATCCGTGGGGTGAAGCATACCCCGATGAGATCGTGTTCAAGACGATCAATGATTTTAACGCCGCACTGACGGCGCTCAAGGCAAAAGATATTGATCTGATGGATGGCCTCTCAGGCGCACTCTTCGACCAGATCGACACGAACAAACAGCCGTATATCCACAAGGATACCGTGTATTATAACAGCCGTGTGTATATTGAATGGAACGAAGAAAATCCCTTGTTCCAGGATAAGCGCGTCCGTTGGGCGCTCGGGCATCTCGTCAATCGTGACGAGATCATCAAGCAAGTATCGAAAGGTTTGGCAAGACCGATCAATAGTGTGATTAATTTCACGCAGCCGAACTACGATCCTTCTATTCCTGGTGTCGATTTTAATCCGGACAAAGCGAAACAATTACTTGCAGAAGCCGGCTGGACAGACAGCGATGGGGACGGAGTTCTTGATAAAGTCATCGATGGGAAGAAAGTACCATTCAAGTTCACCTTTATGAACGTCAGCGGTAACAAACCTGCCGAACAGATGCTTTTGATAATCAGCGAGCAGTTAAGAAAAGTCGGTATTCAGGCTGATGTATCCTCGTTCGAATGGTCGGTATGGATCAATAACCGCCGTAATCATCAATATGATGCTTCAATCTCGAATTTCGTTGGCAATGCGACAGAAGACGATGAATACCAGCTCTTGCATTCTTCGCAGGCAAAGAATAAAGGCTCGAACGTTTTTTCGTTTATCAATCCCGAAGCCGATAAGATCATGGAAGCGATTCGCGTCGAGTTCGATAAGGCAAAACGATTGGAGCTTTCGAAGCAACTTCAAAAGATCGTTTATGACGAACAGCCACTGACGATGTTATGGTCATCGCCGCTTCGTATCGGAGTCTTACGCCGATTCGATAATGTCGAGTGGTTCACGCAACGCCCATGCTATACGGTGACAACATGGATTGTTCGAGGATCCGGTGTCATGCCAAAAGCAAATGCGCCTTCAACGTATGCGAATACGTGGTAACTCACACTGACAACGATCAATGCTTCTCTACCTTCTGCGTCATGGAATTGCTGAGGATCACGGCTCTCGCGATCGTGATGACGAGCGCGAACTAACGGCAGAAGGAAAAGAAAAAACAAAACGTATAATGCAGGCGGTACGGGCAATGAAGTTCTTACCGCCTGCACTTGTTATATCGAGTCCACTTATCCGAGCTGTGCAAACGGCAGACATTGCATGCAAAGAATTTGCGCGTGAAGCACAGCGAATGACAAGCGATGCGCTCATTCCTTCTGCCGATATAGTTAGTACGATGTCACTTCTTGCCGACCATATTAAAGACCAAACGCCTGTGATGGTCGTCGGTCATGAGCCGCATTTATCAACATTCGCAAGTGCTCTGCTCGGTAGTGATCACTCGATCATTGAAATGAAGAAAGCCGCCCTTGCAAAATTCGAATTATACAGGCTTGAAGTGCCGCGGATGAGAGGCTTTCTGACGGCGCTCATCACTCCGTCGATCAGTAATCTTATCTAACAAGGATTTGTTTTTTTGATTGTGTTTTTTTAAATTGTGTTTCAATTGTTTAATGAAGGAGATTGTGCGTGGATCTATTTAAGAAAGCTTACGACTTTACCCGTGCCGATGATGTCAAGAAAGCGGGGTATTACCCGTATTTTCATGCGTTCGAAGCGAACGAAGGCCCGGTTGTGTACCTCAATGGACGTAAGATCATTATGGCCGGCTCGAACAACTATCTCGGGCTGACCATCGATCCACGTGTCAAAGAAGCGGCAAAAAAAGCGATCGACCAATATGGCACCGGCTGTTCCGGCTCTCGGTATCTGACCGGCACGATCAAACTTCACAATCAACTCGAAGAAGAACTTGCCGATTTCTTCGGTAAAGAAGCATGCTTGCTTTTTTCGACCGGATATCAGACGGCGCAAGGAGTGATCCCGGCGCTCTGCCAACGCGGCGATTATGTCGTCAGTGATAAAGATAATCATGCTTGCATTGTTGCCGGACAATTAATGGCGAAAGGAATGTACGGCGAGGTTGTGCGCTATAATCATAACGATATGGCAGACCTTGAACGGCGCCTTTCAAAAATTCCGCTTGATGCGGGGAAGCTGATCGTGACGGATGGAATATTCTCAACAACCGGCGAGATGGTCGATCTACCACATATTGTTGCTCTTGCAAAAAAATATAATGCGCGTGTGATGGCAGATGATGCACATGCGAGCGGCGTCGTTGGTGTCGGCGGCCGCGGAACAGCAAGTTATTACGGAGTCGTCGATGAGTGCGATCTGACAATGGGGACGTTCTCGAAAACATTTGCCAGCCTCGGCGGATTTGTCGTTGGTGAGGAGCGAGTCATCAACTACATCAAACATACTTCTCCGGCACTGATCTTCTCTGCATCGCCCACACCTGCATCGGTAGCATCGGCGCTTGAGGCGCTGCGCATCCTTCGTGCAGAGCCGGAGCGGATGACAAAGCTCATCGACAATGCGAATTATATGCGTCGCAATTTCAAAGAGCTTGGCTTTAAGATCATCGAGAATCAGAGTGCGATCGTGCCCGTCATTGTCGGTGACGATATTAAGGCGTTCGTCTTTTGGCGTAAATTATTCGATGCAGGGGTTTTTGTCAATGCGTTTATTTCACCCGGCGTGCCGGAAGGCAACCAGATGATGCGCACGAGCTATATGGCGGTGCACGAGCGTGAGCATCTTGATCGTATTCTTGAACTCTTCAAAGAGATCGGCGAAGAAGTTGGCGTACTTGATGCCGATGATGAAACTGTCGCATCTGAGATCACTCGCGGGACGCACGGCGAATATAAATTGCAGGGAACACTCACGATCACCGAAGCAAACTCACGGAAAGAAAAACTTCGTTTTGTGCGAATGGCGTGGGATCTCTATGATGGGCAAAAGAACTGGGTTCCGCCGCTCGAGATGGACAAAATGCGTCTGATCGACGAGAAGCGTAATCCATTCTACAAGCATGCCGACGCCAAATTCTTCATCGCCGAAGATAAGGGCAAACCGATCGGGCGAATCGCCGCGATCGTTAATCACAGTCATAATAAATTATATAATGACAAGCTTGGATTTTTCGGATTTTTCGAATGCGTTAACAATCAGGATGTTGCCGACGCTCTTTTTGAAAAAGCCGGTCAGTGGCTTGCTTCAAAGGGAATGACCCATGCCCGAGGACCGATCAGCCCGTCGATCAATGATGAAGTTGGTTTGCTTATAGATGGTTTTGATATTCCGCCGGCGTTTATGATGCCGTATCATCTCCCATATTACAAGACGCTCATCGAGCATGCGGGATACGGCAAAGTCAAAGATGTACTTGCATGGAAACTCGATGCAGAAAAAACATTAACCCCGAAGTTGAAACGAGTGACCGATATGCTTCGCGAGCGCGGCGGTTTCACGGTCCGATCGCTGGATATGAAGCGATTCGACGAGGATGTTGCGCTGATCAAAGAGCTCTATGCCAAAGGCTGGCAGGATAACTGGGGGGCCGTCCCGTTAAATGACGAGGAGATCAATGCGCTTGCCGCAGAACTCAAGCAAGTGATCGAGCCGAGCTTTGTATTATTCGTTGAAAAGAAAGCGCAGAATGGAAAGCCGGAGACGGTTGGTTTTACATTGACGCTGCCCGATATTAATCAAGCATTCTTGGCAGGCAGTGCAATTCCTAAAGGATTGTTAAATCTTCCGACAGCGATCAAAAATCTGATGACCCATCGCAAAGATGTGAAAAGTGCGCGAATAATCTTACTCGGTGTCCTTCCGGGTTATCACGGACGAGGTGTGGATGCACTAATGTATCGCGAGACGCTCGAGCGCGCGCAAGCAGACGGGATGGATTCAGGTGAAGCATCGTGGGTGCTCGAAGATAACGACGCGATGAACCGCGCGGCTGAAGCGATGGACGCTACAGCGTATAAACGTTATCGTATTTTTGAAAAAAGCATCGGCTAATTTTTCTCGTGAATGACAAAATGCCCGATGGTTTTCCAGTCGTGATAATTTGATCTTACAAAGGCGTTCAATTCACTCCATTGTTCGAGGTGCTGCTCGGAGTCGAACGAATCGCCAGTGATATATGCTCGTGCATCACCGGTCTCGGTAATAAAAAATCTCGGTGGAGCTGATTGCAATTGCCGCAGTAATGTATCCTTCCAGTTCTTCGGTGTCCACGCTGTAACGAAGGGTGTATTTGTCAGGCAGATCGTCGAGGGATAACGCTCCAGCCGATAATACAGACCAACACTGTTGCCCCAAAGAAAAATATTGTCATTGGGCTCCAATGCAGTATGTATCAGCATTGCAGCATTATCTTGATCTTGATAGAATGTCTGCCCGAATTTCGACGCAACTGCCTCGCCGACATTTTTCCCGCTCATTCGGATGTACGGCCAGTATAGGCAATTGGAGAATATACGCGTCATCGGCGAGAAGAAGATGGCAGCCGCACAGGTAAGGGAAAATAGAATAAGTCGGATTGTTTTAGGAAAGCCGTTCAGATCTTTTACGAAAGAGAAATATTCAACTGCGCGTCTCCAAACGATCGGCGCGCCGATCGCAATGAAGGGGATCACGCACCAATACAGCCGTGAGTAATGGTATGGAAAGAATTTGCGCTCGCTGATGATCCCTAATAAACCGAAGCCGATCTGTAAGAGTAAATGATGCTGTGTACCTGTAGTCGAATCTTTCTTGTACGATATATTCCAGATACCAAGGATCGCAAGGAATACGGTAAACGACCAAAATGTCTGGAGAACACCACCGGGGAATATTCGAAAAATATATTCGCTAAAGAAATAGATCGTAAAAAATGGCGTTACCGCCGCATATCCTCTGAGCCACTCGATGGACTCGAAGAACCGGGTTGCAGCGCCGGTCGAATACAAATAAAAAATATACAGCCCCGCACTGGCGGCGAATCCTAATACAAGCCCGCCGATGTAACGGAGGATCAGCCCAAACTTCAACTGAGGCCTTGCAATAAACAGATATACGATCGATGCAGCCGCGACAGTGACAAGTGTGAATTTGAGCAGGAATAAAAAAAGTGTTGCAACTCCGGCAAGGATGCCATTGCGAAGCGGATTCGCTCCGCCAGCAGTACGCTCGCTCAAGCTAAAGATCCACAGCGAAGGCAACAACGCAAATGTTTCCGCCTGAGCGGTCATCCAAAATCCACTCGTAGCATAAAATAGTGCGTAGAGAACAACTGAGAACAGAGCAACGCGTTCATCGCGAAGCGTCCTGCGCAGAATACGATAAAAATAAAATAGTGTGACGATATGAAAAAGGATGTCTAATGCACGTGGCGACCATTCGTGATGACCGAAAACAACTGACGAAATGCCATAGATCGTAAAGACGAGAGGCGGCTTCGTATCGAGAAAATCACGGTACGTCACGGCGCCATGTTTGATGCTCATTTCACCGCCGACCGAGAACACCGATTGATCGTAGCCGAACGGATAGGCGAGCATGCACAATAGCAGGAGCGCCGATACTGTGAACAATATTATTTTCCACTGTTTACTCATCAATGACAAAGATACGACGCCAAAAACTTATTATCCGGTAGTTTTCATCCCGAGGGACGTATTTTTGCATTCTATTTAATTTACTATGTGGGCGAACGTCATTGGGCAAGAGCGGGTAAAGAAGATCGTCAGACAGGCGCTGGAAAGCAAAATGTTGCCGAATGCTTACTTGTTTACCGGTCCTGAAGGGACCGGTAAGGATGCTGTTGCGATCGAATTAGCCAAAGCACTCAACTGTCTCGATCCGGCGATGAACGGGGTGCAAGCGTGCGATAAATGCGAAAATTGCAGGTCGATCGGTTCTCTTGCATCGCCGAACCTGCATTTTCTTTTTGCGATCGGCAAAGAAGGAGAAGATTCGAAAAAGAAAGACGACGATGAACCAAATGAAATTCTCGATGCGATCAGAGAAGAAACCGGTGCAAAAGCGCGGGACCCGTACCACAATATCTCCATTCCGAAAGCGATCAGGATCAGCGTCGGTCAAATTCGCGAACTGATCTTGCTCTTGTCACGGTCGGTGATACATGGGAAACGAGTCGTTATTATCAGCGAAGCCGATACGATGCACCCGGGAGCGCAGAACGCGTTTCTGAAAACCTTGGAAGAACCGCACCAGAATACGCTTATCATTCTCACGAGTTCGAATCCGTCGAGGCTCTTTCCAACGATCCTTTCCCGCTGCCAGGATATTCGTTTCGATATGCTTTCTGCTTCCGAGATCACAAGCGCGCTTATCGAACGTGATAACATCGACAAAGACCAAGCGGCATTTCTCGGAAGATTATCCGGCGGAAGTCTATCGACAGCACGAAGTTTTGTCTCTGAAGATGTTGCCGCACTTCGCGCCGAAGTAGTGCAATTCCTGCTAATGGGTTTATCGCACAACCGGAGATCTGCGCTCGCCGAGATCGATACTTTTTTACCGAAACGCGGCGGAGCATTCCTCAAAAATAGACAGAATGTAGAGCAGATCTTGCAGCTGCTCGAACTGTGGCTCCGTGATGCGCTTGCGATAGCTTCCGGCGCAGAAAAAGATGTGTTCAACATTGACCAACTCGACTATTTACAACGATTTACAAAAAAATTCGGCTCACTGCCCCGAATCGTCGAAGCGATCCATTTTGTCGAGGAGGCAAAGCGGAAAGTATTCTTGCAATTACAGTTACGGCCGGTAATGCTCGAGCTGGTCATGAATTTAGAACAGGCACTGATACCTGCATCGAATTAATTTTTCATACTATTAGCCTCATCATAGAATTCGAATCCGGCCTCTTAGCAGAAGAAAAAAAGACGATTTTAATGTAACACCGCATAACGCTCGCACGTTAGACAAGTACCTCAGACAAACCATTTGCCCACGCGGATGGGCACAGTGACTCCCAAAGACGCCACATACTTAGATATAAATAAGCTTTATTCTAACAAATAAAGCAGCCATGATAAGATCAGTGAAAATTATTTTCTTTATTGCTTCGACTGTCGTAATTTTTTCGACGGCTGTCATTTCACCGGCAAGCGCTCAGGGTCCGCGCGGAAGCAGCTTCGGCTTCGGTATCGTGCTTGTTGAACCGCTTGGCGGAACGGTGAAGTTCTGGACGGCGAGCGATCAAGCATTCGTCGGGTCGATCGGCGGATCGTATTTCGGAAACCCGCGCCTGAACGTCGATTACATCTGGCATTTCGACGCCTTCAATTCGCAGATCGTAAAATTATATGCAGGTCCTGGTCTTTCGCTTGGCTTCGGGCAAGGCAGCTATTATTGGTACTATCGTCGCGGCGATTATTTTTATGTGCGCGATCCCGGTTCGACCGGCATTGGCATACGCGTTATGCTCGGGTTGAATATCATCCCTCGCCGTACGCCGATGGAGTTATTCATCGAAGCAGGTCCGCTGATCGGTGTGTCGCCGGCATTCGGTTCGGCATTTGATTTCGGGCTTGGTGTTCGCTTCTACCCATAAAATGATTTTGTAGAGTTTCATTGGTTCTCAGTTTGGGTTAGTGATTGATAATGATTTGGGCGGCCGGTTGGCCGCCCATTTTTTTTGTCTGTAACATACTGAAATTGAACATACTTCTGCTTAAATTTGTAGTTATACCTCAATTATGCCAGCGAAAAGAACACTTGTTACAGCCGCATTGCCGTACGCGAATGGGCCGATCCATGTCGGGCATCTTGCCGGAGTATATATTCCTGCCGATATGTACGTCCGCTATATGCGCCTGCGTTTTGGTAAGGACAGCGTTCTGTTTATCTGTGGCTCGGATGAGCACGGCGTTCCGATCACGATCAGCGCCGAAAAAGAAGGCGTCACGCCGAAAGATATCGTCGATCGGTATCATACGCTCAATAAAGCGACGTTCGAGAAGCTTGGCGTTTCGTTCGATCATTACGGACGCACTTCGAGCGCCGAGCACCGGGCGATGTCGCAGGATTTTTTCAGAGTTCTCGACGATCATAAGCAGCTCGAAACAAAAGATGAGCCGCAGCTTTATGACGAGCAAGCGAAGATGTTCCTGCCCGATCGTTACGTCGAAGGTACCTGCCCTGTATGCGGCAATCCCGATGCGCGAGGTGATCAGTGCGATAACTGCGGCACGTATCTGAATCAGACGGAGCTCATCAATCCACGCTCGAAGATCACCGGGAATAAGCCGGTCGTTCGTCCGACG
>DASQGZ010000060.1:0-9113 GCA_035632315.1 Kapaibacterium sp. (SeqCode)
CCCGGTAAACGATTCATATATCGACCCGGGTTTTTCGTACGTCATGCCGCTTGGATTTACAAAGTTGGGCAGTGGTTTTGGTATTGCCCTTGCTGCGACGCTTGATCTTTCGCTATCTGATTTTTGGGGTATTCAAGGGAAGATATTTTATCATACGAATAATATCGGCAGCACGGAACAATTCACTGAAAATTGTCCGAGCACAACAGAGACCGGAGTCGGAACTGCGCTCATTGAAAATAATTATAAACTACATCTGTCTTCTGCCGGCGGGCATATCGGTGCACGGTTGCAATTCATTCCGGAAAGCTTTTACGGTACTTTGGGTTTCGATTATTCAGCGAATACTTCAGCGCATCTTAGTGGGTATCAAAAGATCGTATCTTCTTCCGCCGGGTGTCAGTATTTATATTACCCGAGCGGCAGATCAACCGGCAGTAGTGAAATACCAGTTCCCGATCAAGATGTTTCGTCGTGGCTCAATGCTTCGCAGTTCGCACTTGATTTTGGTATCGGCACATTTATTCCTTTTGGACATAATGGAGTGGTGCTGACGCCTGAGTTGAATTTTAGCATTCCATTGTCACGGTTTTTCAGTGCCGACCGAGAAAATATATATAAAAATGGCTACCCGCTCGGTGACCCGAAGGCGTCGTTCGCGCAAACTGCAATGACCCCGAAATTATGGTCTGCGACTCTTTCTATTGCACTTAAATTTCCGTTTGGCGCAAAACGAAAAGAAGATATTATTTCAAGCCCGCCTGTCGCATCAAGCGGGCAAGCCCCCCACGAACAACAGTATGCCCATTTGAAGGGCAAAGTGACAGATGCAACAACCGGCGACCCGCTTCGCTCGAAAGTAACGGTCGTGGATCTTGGTACCGATAGTGTCGTATCGGAATCTTCGACGAATACGAACGGGGAGTACGATGTAAATGTCAAAGCGCCGGGCAAATACTCCGTCACCGCTGACGCCGACGATCATTTATTCGGTTCAACATATTTTGCAATAGATAGCAGCGGAAGGATATTAAAAGGAGATGGCAATATCAAATTAGATAATGCTAAGAACGGACGTACCAGGCTGCTTATTTTCTTCGACTTTAATAAAGATAACTTACAGCCCGATTCGTACCCTGAGCTTGACCGGGCTGTGACGATAATGAAAACGCATCCGTCAATGCAAGTTGAAATAGCGGGGTACACCGACAGCGTAGGAACGGACGAATATAATTTAGCGCTCTCTCTTCGCCGCGCGAATACTGTTCGTGATTATCTTGTAAGTAACGGTATCGATGGCGCGAAGATCACCGCAAAAGGTTATGGTAAGGTTACACCGATAACGCCAAATAATTCTGACGAAGGAAGGGCAGAGAACAGGCGGGTGGAATTTATCGTGGTGCGGCAGTGATCGGCTGGCTATAAAATCCGTTTGCCCATACTGCTTGCAATAAGACCGGCCGCGAATTCAGCACTTGCATTTTTTTTATCGAGAATAGGATTTACTTCCGCGATCTCGAACGATGACATATATCCGGTGTCGGCGATCGCCTCCATAATCAGATGCGCTTCGCGGTATGTCAACCCACCCGGAACCGGCGTTCCGACTCCGCCTGCAACGGTCGGGTCAACGGAATCGAGATCGAAACTAACGTGTAAATGATCTACTTTTGCGCGCATCGACGCAAGCAGCTTTGTAATGATCCGGTTAATCCCTTGCTTATCGAGGTCGCTCATGGTGTATGCTTCGATCTTTAATTTCTTGATAAGTTTTCGTTCGCCCTCATCGATGGAGCGTAGGCCAATAATGGCAAGCTGGTGCGGAGCAAGTTTGGCAAAATTACCACCGACATTTGTCAGTTCAGGCGCTCCAATGCCAAGCGAAACGGCGAGCGGCATCCCGTGAATATTCCCGCTTGGTGTTGTTTCCGGAGTGTTCATATCGGCGTGGGCATCTATCCAAATAACCCCTAATCTCTTTTTTGTCTTTCGGCAATGCGATGCGATGCCGGCGATCGTACCGATCGCCATTGAATGATCTCCGCCAAGCACCATCGGGAATTCGTCATGTTCAAGCGCAGATTCGACAGATCGGGCAAGCGATGAACATGCAGCAGCAATTTGCGGCAGATATTTAAGTTTCGGATTTTCTATTTCATGGATCTCCGGTGGCGTGATGTCAATATCCCCGGAATCATAAACTGTATAGCCGAGAGATGTTAATTTTTCACCTACCCCTGCAATTCGTAGTGCCGACGGTCCCATATCAACCCCGCGCCGATCAGCTCCGAGATCCATCGGGAATCCGATCAACCGGACGCGCCAATCAGATGCTTGGTGATTTTTTTCTTTTTGATTCGGACTCATGGACGTTTTGATCAAATAAGCATTTGCCGAAGCAACGTCGCCAGTGTTCTTTTCATCTCTAAGCGATTCACAACCAGATCGATAAAACCATGTTCGAGCAAAAACTCGGAGCGTTGAAAGCCGGGTGGTAATTTCTTTCTGATCGTCTGCTCGACAACGCGGGGACCGGCAAACGCAACCAGCGCCTTCGGCTCCGCGATATTGACATCACCAAGCATCGCAAAACTCGCTGTTACGCCACCGGTCGTCGGATCTGTAATGATAGAAATATAGGGAAGCCCGCTTTCGGAAAACTCCGCAAGTTTCGAGCTGGTTTTAGCAAGCTGCATTAACGAGATCGCCGCCTCCTGCATTCGCGCACCGCCGGAACTGGAAATAACAAGAAATGGCGAATGATTTGCAATCGCAAGGTCGATCGCCCGTGAAAATTTCTCACCGACGACCGAGCCCATCGAGCCGCCGACGAATGCGAAGTCCATTGCTGCAAGCACGATCGGGATTGTTTCGAGATCGCCGGTCACGACACGCATCGCTTCGTTCAAATTTGTTTTCTTACGTGCTTCCGCGACGCGCGCAGGGTACGGCTTCGTATCGGCAAAGTGAAGTGGGTCGGCTGGAATAAGGTTATGAAAATATTCGGTATAATGGCCATTATCAAGGAGAATTTGAAAATATTCTTCACTTCCGATCCGAAAGTGTTTTCCGCATTTGGGGCAGGTATAAAGATTATCTTCTAATTGCTTTTTGTAGAGTATTTCTTTGCAATCCGGGCATTTTATCCACATCCCATCCGGCATTGTGTCCGCCGTGGTTTTCGTGGTAGGGTCGATATTTCCTTTTGAACGAGCGAACCAAGCCATACAATAATTTGCTTTTCTTACACGTAACTATTATCAAAAAATAGCCGTATGGTACAATTAATGAAACTCATTTGCATTCTTGGAGTCGTAGCGGTCCTTTCACTCGGATCGGCACTTCGTGCTCAAGAGCTGAACTGCGTTGTCACAGTCAATCTCCAAACACTTAGCGATCAAGAACGCCAGGTATGGGAGACATTCAAACCAGATGTCGAAGCCTACCTTAATACCTATTCGTGGACAACAAACTTTTCAGGCCAGAAAATTCAGTGCTCGATGGCATTTAATATTACCGGGTCGAACGGTTCGGAATATAATGTGCAGTTATTTGTCCAAAGCAGCCGCCTGTACGCCGGAAGTAAACAAGCAACGACGATGGCCCGCTTCCTCGATAATAATGTCACGTTCAGCTATACCAGAGGAATGCCACTGCAGCATGGAAATAATTACCGGGAGCTTGAGAGTGTGCTTGACTATTATGCAGATATCATCGTCGGTTTAGATCAGGATTCATATACGAGCCAAGGTGGGACACTTGCATTTCAAAACGCGCAACAAGTCGCATTGATCGCTAATTCTTCACAAGGGAATGGGTGGGACAGAGCTATCACCATCAGCGGGACATTTTCGCGTGTCGGATATATAGAAGATATTTTGAATGCGAACACTCGTGTACTTCGGGATATGTGGTTGAATTACCACCAGAATGTGATCGACCAGATAACAACAAATGAAGATGTCGCCCGTGCCGGACTTGCCACAATCGTTGATACACTTATTACCCTGAAAAGACAGAGTTCGGATATTGACAGAAGTGTTTATTATAAGATAGTCTTTAATGCGAAATATACCGAGTTTGCAGATTTTGCCAGATGGTTCAAAGAAAACGCAGATCTGTATTTCAGAAAGTTAAAATATATTGACCCTTCCCATATCTCATTTTATGAAGACGCATTGAGTAAAATGAATTGATAGGGCAGAAATCCACGCCCAGCTAATTATTTATGGTTCGAATGAGTTATAGAGTGATACAGGAAATTATTCTACACGAATGATCACTCGCATCGCGCAGAACGTTTTTGTTATTATTTTCTTATCGGTTGCTGCTGTTGTCCTCTCTCAGATCCGCAGTAAGCATTCACCGGTTACTCCGCAAGCTACAAAAACTTCTGCTCAAAAACCGACGATCAATAAATTCTTAAAGAAGGCTACTCGGTCTGTTAGAAGGATTGGAAGTTTAAAAGCAACGCAGCCAATCTCGGTTCGCTCTTCTGTTACAGAAAAAAATGGCACGATAATCATATCGGGAAATCTCGGAGATGTTCTTTCTTCTCTATATACTCAGGTAATAGAGGGTTCGGCAGGGAAAGATTTTCATTCGTTGCATTGGACAAAACTTCAGCAAGATCGTCTTCCCTCAGGCGTCCATTACACTGCGCTCGGTGATTCAGGAAAACCGGAGATGCCCGCACTTGTTGTCACTTGTGTGATTCCGGCGACAGCAAAAAATTTTCATGCAGCTATTCTCAATACTGATACAAAGAGTTTTTCAAATTTATTTCTCCCTCCTGCAAAAGTAGAATCGGAAAAGAGATTCGGGAGACGTGTATATGCCCAGAGGCGGTATTCCTCTAATGCAATTTTGACTGATAATATTGAGATTTCTCGCACGGCACGCTTCAGACGGATCAGATTTATTAACGTCACTATACCTCTTGTTCATCTGGGTAGCAGTATCTCGACTGTGATCGCTAAGACAAAATTTACCGTGGCGCTTTCGTTTGCCGTCGATGCCATACCCATTGTAAATAAAAATGATCAGGGCGACCCGATCTTTGTAGATTCATATTCGGCGATGGTCGCAAACCCACAGGACATTACATTATTTCAACTTTCATTTCATCAGAATCTGAATTTAAGAAATAGAATTCAATCTGCCGGGACGATCACATTTGACTCATCACTCACCGGATGGATAGATCCGTCAGCCCCATATATAAAATTAACAGTCACACGTACAGGTCTTTATCGTGCATCGATTGATGAGCTTGCCAGCCGTTCAGGTAATAATTCAGTCAGGAATTGGCAATCATCGGTGCTGCGGCTGATCAATAAAGGAAAGGAAGTGCCGATCTGGTTGGATACCACTGCCGGCGGTGCGATCAATGCAATCGAGTTCTACGGCGTTCGTAATCCCGGATTTCCAAATGAATATTTTAATTGGGATACCGATTCAAACGCATATTGGCTGACAACAAGCACAAAGTCCACTTCTTCACCGCTTCGATATACGTCAAATGTTTCTGTTGTAAATCCTGCTTCGACAATTGCCGAAGGCACGCTTAAACTTCATCACGAACGCGATCTTGAATATTTTGGCGGACAGAGTGGTGGGGATGAATCGGTGACATTGCAAAACTATCATTGGGTCCCCGGCGAAAGATTCATTTGGAGGACCGTTACAAAAAATGGTTCGGGAGCCATTCAGAGTATCACCGATACCTTTATGCTGCCTACACTTCCTACGGATACTTCCGAGAAACAAGCCCAGTTAACGGTATACGTTCATGGCATATCAACTGACCCTGTCGTTAGCATTACTCATGTTTGCAAGGTAGTTATAAACGGTAAAACATTTTCTAATGATGTTTTTTTGGATTATGATTCGAGTTTCGTCCGGCACCCGGTGCCGCTCGGTTTGTTGCAGCAGGGTCTGAATACGATAACAGTGACGATGCCCGATTCGTCGAGTGACACATGGTACTTGGATTATATCGAGATCTCTACTCCGGTTCAATTAGAGCCAAGTTCTGATACCGCAGTAGCAACCGGACAGTGGGCATACACAGCAAAAGTGCCAAACTCAGATTACTCGTTGTCACTACGCAGCGTGTCCGGCGCTCCGGAGCTGTTCGATCTTAAACATCAATTACATTTACCGGCCTCGTCAAATTCTGGGTCGTCCTATTTGTTTAATTTGAAAGGCTCTTCGGATTCGCTTGTTTTTGCAGCCGCAACGCAAAATTCGTTTTTGCATCCTGACGAGATCGCGGACATGGGCGGCAAATGGAGCAGTATTCTCGATACTGCTGTCGGGGCAGATTATATTATCATCACGCATCCCGATTTTCTTCATGCCGCTCAAAATCTTGCAAAGCGGCGAGAAATCGTCTCGGGATTTCGGACACGGGTTATTACTACTGACGAGATTTTTAATGTGTTTGGCTACGGGTCAAATGAACCGCTTGCACTCAGATCGTATCTGCAATATGCGTATGACTATTACCACGGTACGCCGCCGGGGTTTGTGACGTTGTTCGGCGATGGTACCTGGGACCCGAAATTTACCTTGCCGTCAACAGCTCATCGCAGTTTCGTGCCGACGTACGGTGTTCCATCTTCTGATTATATTTTTACCACCGATGAACGCTTTGGTTCAAAATATGCAGATACGGTCGTATCGAATATGATCATTTCCAGAATATCCGTCGAGTCATCCGACGAGGCAGATGCTGCAGTGCAAAAGATCGTAGAATATGAATCGGCTCCGCCTGCGGATTGGAACAGAAATTTTCTTTTCGTCCTCGGAGGAAGTTCACTCTTTGAGCATGCGGTCTTAACCGGGTTTGCGCTTGCAAACATTAATGACACGAACTATGGCGGAATAAAATATCCTCCGATGCTTGCACGAACCCAGATGATCGAGCGTTCCGATTACAGCAATTACCTTGACGGCACTCATATTCAGGATATCCAATCTGCATTTCAGCGAGGGGTGTCGTTTATGTATTTTTTCGGTCATGGTGCGACATTTATTACCGATGTTGTGCTGCCTGACGTCGGCTCACTTCGAAATCAGGGGACATATCCGGTCATTCTCACTCTTTCATGCCGAACCGGTGCGTTCGCCGAGCCGAATGTTATTACGCTCAACGAATCGTATATCCGAAGCAGTAATAACGGAATCATTATGGCGTTCGGAACGACCGGATTCGGAGAAATACACGACGATGCAGCGCTCTCGACCCTTGTTTTCGAATTTCTCAGAGGTGATTCACTTAGGTCGCGCTCTGTGCCTTCCGGAGCACACAAGATCACATTCCCGATCGTCTTTACGCTTTCAAAGATCATCGAATCTGTATTCCAGCCGCCGAAAAGCAGTTTTATCGCCAGCCAAGATAATTCACTCTTTGAATATACGATCCTCGGCGACGCAGCGCTTGGTTATACGTTCTGCCCACAGCCGGAATTTCATGCCGGTTCTGAGGACGTCACGCTCACATCAAAGAGTGGCGATGTTCGTTCTATCTTTTCAGTCACAGACTCGCTTGTGAAGATCCATGCAGTGCTTCGAAACTTTGGATATACAACGAACTCGCCGGTGACCGTTTCCATCACCGATAACGTGAACGGCAAAGCATTTTCTGTACGTGATACGCTCAGCCATTTTGATACGACTGCAACGATCGACGAAACATTAGTGCTCGATACGACGATGATCGGCAGTCACACGCTTCATATCTATGTCGATTCGATCAATCAATTTCCTGAGATAGATGAGAATGACAACGAAGCGATCGTTCCATTTCTTGTAAATAGTAACGGAGCCGTTCCTGCATATCCTCCGGAAGGCGGGAAAAATATCTGTGACGTTACAAAAGACTCTGTTCGTTTTTTACTTGTCGTTCCAAGTAATTCGAATGTGGTTTCAGTTGATCTGCAAGCGGATACGACAAGCGGCTTTAATTTCCCGGTTGCGCTCGGCTCGTTTGTAGTGAGTTCATCTATTTTTCTTGATGTTCCGTTAAGCAGAACACTCATGCCAAATCCATCCGGCGGAGTGTTATGGTGGCGAAGCCGAACACATGATAAAGGCGGAAAAATATCCGATTGGCAGGTATCGAGTCTGTCACTTCTTCAAAGTTCAGCGCCATCGTCATTTAATTATACATCGGTCGATCAGCTGCAGCGAACGATCATTTCTCATTTGCAAGCGGATGCGTCTCATGGGGGCTTGTTCATTCCCCAGCATGACACGATCATCTATGATGTTGAGGCACGAGGACTAAAAGATACAAATATTATCGGCGGCGAACCGACAAGCTATTTTTTCATTAATAAAAAAGCCGTTTATACCACCTCATTCACAAGTGGACTTGATTTCAATGGAATTACCCTTGTAGTAATGACCAAAGACGGTTCCGATAAAGAATCGGTTTACGAGTTCAATAACCCCGGAGATAGCGCTGTTCTGATCCGGCAACTTATTGATAGTTTCTATACTGTTATTAAATCCCTCCCAACGGGCAGGCGAGCTGTTATATTGACAAATCTTCAGCCATTTATTCCCGGGTTTACAAAAAATGACAGTGTGAAAAAAGCTCTGCAAATGCTTGGCTCGAAAAACGGATTTGACAGCTTGTGGTATTTTTATTCTTATGCGTTGATCGGACAAAAAGGACTCGATAGCGGGCTTGCGAAAGAAAAGATCACAGGCATAGGAGGCGCCGGAACAAGTTTATCAGATACAATTGCCGTTACCGCTGCAAAAGGAATTGCTCAGCTTCCCTCGACTGCTGTTGCTACAAGATATGGTTTCTTTTCATGGAATACTTCACAGATCGGGACAAACGCTGCCGTAAAATTTCGATTGCTCGGTTCGCAGAAATTTACCGGGCAGATCGATACTGTTGCGATCATTGATGCGCAGAGCCCTCAACCGTACGATCTTCGCACAATAAATCCATTGCAGTATAATAAACTTAATGTTATTGCAGAGCTTGACCGAGACAGCATAACGCTTGCAAGCCCGATTCTTTCCGGACTTGACTTGCAATATGATTATGCTCCGGAATATGAAATAGATCCGTCAACGGTTTCGATCACACC
>DASQGZ010000061.1:0-39193 GCA_035632315.1 Kapaibacterium sp. (SeqCode)
CTCGACACGTGGTTCTCGTCATGGCTCTGGCCATTCGCGACATTCGGCTGGCCGGAGAACACTCCTGATCTTCAAACATTCTACCCCGGCAATCTGCTTTCGACCGCGCCGGATATTATTTTCTTTTGGGTTGCACGAATGATCATGGGCGGCATCGAATTCATGGAAGGAATGCCAAAGCCTGATGGTTCGCTGCGAACCTCGATGGAAGACCGTATTCCATTTCGCAATGTGTATTTTCATAATATCATTCGCGACGACATCGGGCGAAAGATGTCGAAGTCACTCGGCAATTCGCCTGATCCGATCGATCTCGTGCAGAAATACGGCACCGATGCTGTGCGCTTCACGCTGCTGTATCTTGCACCGCTCGGACAAGATGTTCGCTTCGGCGAAGAAAGCTGCGAGATCGGCAGAAATTTTGCAAATAAATTATATAATGCAACACGCTTCGTGATGATGAAGCGTGAGGAGTATCAGTCAACTCATCCCGAACCTACATTTGAAAAAGAGGATACCGAGCTACTGAATTCAGTAGCTCCGACTTCAGTCGGACCAAAGAGCAAGCCGATACAATCATCCGGTTTTAGTGCTCAACTAGTTTCGACCCTCGCCGATAAATGGATCCTCTCACGCGCAAATCGTGCTGCCCGCGAGATAAAGAAGTCGCTCGACGATTATCTCATCAACGACGCGACAAAAATTTTATATGATTTTATTTGGAAGGACTATTGCGACTGGTATCTTGAGATCGTGAAGATCCAGCCCGATTCAACACCATTAGCAGTTGAAATTCTCGAAGGCATTTTACGAATGCTGCATCCGGTGATGCCATTCGTCACAGAAGAACTCTGGCATGGGCTGACCGGTAATCCCGATAATGTTCTTATTGGCAGAGACGATTATATCACTGCCGATGAAGGCAAGATTGACGATGTGGCCGAAGCGGATTTCGAATTCATTCAGCGGATTGTCGAAGCTGCCCGGCTTCTGCGCTCGAATGCTAAGCTTGCGCCGAGCAAAACTGCGGAGTTTATTCTACGATTGAAAACTATTGATGATCTGAATTTGTCCGAATCCGCGCGAAATATCATAGAACGCATGTGCCGCGCTGAACGGCTTACAATCGAGAAAGAAGGGAATGCAGATCTGTCTTCGAAAGATTACTCTGCCGAGCTTCTCAGTGGTCGCGGACAAATATTTTTGAAGCTCGAACAACTTTCCGACGAAGAAGCAAAGAAGGAGAAAGACCGTCTCCGTAAAGAACTTGAACGAATTGCAAAGAACTATGAATCGTTGAATAAAAAACTGGATGATGTGAATTTTACATCTCGTGCTCCCGAGCATATCATCACCAAAGAAAAAGAAAAGCTCGAAAGTTTCCGTTCGCAGATGGAGAAACTGAGAACCCAGCTTTAAAAAAATATCTATTTTACTTGTAAGGAATCCCTCCGTTCATCCGTCATTGCTATGATATAAAGGAAATTCCCGGGTTTTGATCGATCAATAACGGGATGTCTCATATCTTTGTATCACTGGATTGGGTACCTGCCTGACCGGTTGTGTTTTCATCATTATCTTTCATAACTACATTCATGAATAAGTATATCAAACTAGCTAGTGTATTATTGGTTTTAACCGGATTTGTCGGTTGTACGACCCGTATCGGTGATTTCACGGTGATCTCTACGAAGAACTGTGATGTCGCTGCTGGCGGGAAGTACATCAAGAAGGGTTCGTTCGAGGGCGACGATATGGCACTAATGATCATCGTCATTCCGACCGGTTTCCCAAACCTCAAGACTGCGGTTGATAAGTGCATCGAAGCAGGCGACGGCGACCTCATCACCAATGCTGTGCTTTCGAGCAAGTTTTGGTGGGCAGTCCTCGTTGGTTCGTCGGGCTATGAAGTCAAAGGCGACGTCTGGAGATCAGCTTCGCGCAGCGACATAGAGAATCCTAACATCCAAAAATATACCCTCGTCGAAACACCGCAAGGGCGTCAGTTAGTATCCGATCTTAATCCGTCGGAACGTCTTGCCGTTCTCGATTCGAACAACCCGAATTCATATACGATCAAGTAAAAATTGATAAGCATAATCTATCATAAAGGCGGCAGATTTCTGTCGCCTTTATTATTTATATAGCATTAACTTAACGGATTTGTCTAATGTGTATTATTTTACGAAAAATTACTATTTAGATCGTAACTTCTTACTCCTGCTTTGTCAGTAGAAAGTAAAGAATTAACGTACTCCGAATGACCACCGACTTTGAAGATATATAATTTTTGTCATTTTTGAACCTAAAACGCTGATTCCTCGTTTACACCTCGCTTAAATTTAGACGGATCATTAAGAAAGTAATTTTATAGATGCCAACAATTAATCAATTGGTACGCCTCGGACGCGAGGAACTGGTTTTCAAGAGCAAGTCGCCGGCGTTAAAGAATTCGCCGCAGCGACGTGGAGTCTGCACTCGTGTTTATACCACGACGCCGAAAAAGCCAAATTCTGCTCTTCGTAAGGTCGCGCGTGTGAAACTCACGAGCGGCGTTGAAGTGACCGCCTATATTCCGGGCGAAGGACATAACCTTCAGGAGCACTCGATCGTGATGATCCGCGGCGGCCGTGTCAAAGACTTGCCGGGTGTGCGCTATCACATCATTCGCGGAACGCTCGATACGCAGGGCGTGCAGAACCGTAAGCAAGCTCGTTCGAAGTACGGCGCCAAAAAGCCGAAATAATTTTTAATGGAGTCCGCGATTCGTTGCGGATGGTGGCAAGACAATGCAAATTGATCTTGCTCGTTCAAACAAAGAACTAAAAACAACCTACCGATGAGAAGAAAATCAGCTATAAAAAGGATTCGCGTGCCGGATCCGAAATTTAACGATACCCTTGTTGCGCAATTTATCAATGTGTTGATGTACGACGGAAAAAAAGCCGTTGCACAGCGCATTGTTTATGATGCGATCGATTCCATTCAGGAGAAGAGCGGACAGAACGGCCTCGAAGTCTTCAAGAAAGCGATCTCGAATGCCGCACCGACCGTTGAAGTTCGTTCGCGCCGCGTCGGCGGAGCGACCTACCAAGTTCCGACCGAAGTCCGCCCTGAGCGTCGGACAGCGCTCGCTCTTCGCTGGCTCATCGGCTATAGCCGTGCCCGCGGAGAAAAATCAATGGCAGGACGCCTCGCTGCAGAACTGCTCTCTGCCAGCAACAACGAAGGCAACACGATCAAGAAGCGTGACGATACCCATCGTATGGCAGAAGCAAATAAAGCATTCGCTCACTTCCGCTTCTAAAAGAAAAATTATAAATATTCAAAAAAGCCGTCTTTCGAGACGGCTTTTTTGTTTTTTGGCGGTAATGAAGTTTCCCGATGTTTCGCTCTGCTACACAAGTGAGGCCCTCATGCAAAAAACTAAGTCTAAAATTCCATTATTTTATCTATAAACAACGGCTTATTGCATCCCCCCCCCCAACAGATTACTGGAATAAAAATTTTAAAATTATTAGAACAATTCGAGAATTTTAGACTTATATATGTAGTGTCTCCTATGTAATGGAGCAGGTTTGTCTTGAGGAACGGTCGCACAAAAGTTGCCGAAACTCCCCAAGCACACCAACATTCTCGCCTTTATAGAACGGGCACATATTGCCTGTCGAATTGGACATAAGTAGGGTGGAGATACATCTCTCCGTCAGTCGGACATATTTGTCTGTCACGTTTACCGTATTTGTCCAATTATAAAATCACAATCAGAGATGGACACTTGTGTGCCCATCAAGAAGTCGGACAGTTGCGCCCGGCAGGGAAAAAAGTTTGGGGCATCCAAACATAAATTTGAACGCCCCAATGCGAATCTACAGCGTAAGCTGTAGTCGTGTCGCAGCATGGCTGATGTCGCCATGAGTGGGGCGCTTGTATATCTTTGTCAGGTTACGCAAGCGCTTCCCTGCGACCCGAAAATTAAACATTCGACATCAGAACTTAATTCTGAAAGGAATTGAGACTATGTATTCGATTAATAAGAAACTATCGTGTAGCCGCTCGGTGAAGTGGCTGCTTGGTTTATTTATATTATGTAGTTTGTCCATTGCTTCGACGAGAAGTTTTGGACAAAAGGTTACGACGGCTACGACAAATAATGTAGTCCCATGTGATATAACGAGCGACGGACCCTGTTGCTATAACATTATCATAGATCCGGCTAAAGATAATTTAGGGAATGTCATTCCGTTGCAATCAATCCGATTGGCATTCTCAAATACTTCTTGCTGGGACTGGACGTGTTGGGAGGCTGAGCTAAACGGTCGCGCGCCTGCTATCACTTGGGTCAAGAACGCTACTGGTGATTACACAATTTCATTTAGTCCAGCCGCCAATCAACAGGAGGTATTTCATATTTGTCCTCTTTTAACGTGTACGGATAGAGGGCACTGTAGTTGGACATCGGTTCTACAACAAGGGGGGCCAAATAATGGAATTGTCTGGTTCGACCCATGTCCACAAGGAGGAGGAGGCTCATTCTGTCCGGATTGTGACTGGACTGATCTACAGAGCGCCGGTTACTATGACGGATATTGCTACGACCGTGCTTGCTATACTAAGAGGAAAAGCGGGGCTTCTTCAAGCGGACCATTCCATATACACTTCTCACCTCCTTGGCAGCCGTGTACACAGCCGAATTATCTTGAAGGAAATCCGGCGCTGCCATGTAATCCGACCGGCACACCACAAATTAATATGGATATAACCGGGTGGTCGGTAGTGCCAGACCCAAGTGACCCAGGCCCGCCATTTGATTCACTTAAAATCATTCCGCCTGCAGGTACAAAGATCGATGCATGCAGTGGATTCTGTGTAAACATTCCAATGTGCAATCCCAAAGTACATTATACAGTATGGATTACGGATGACAATGATAAAGGTGCGCCAACACCGTGCACGCCTCATCCATCGATGGATTTCAAACGAATTGCCAATCCGTCGTCAAGTCCAACGCAAGGAGAAAGCAATTATCCGAATCCTGTCACGCAGGAGAACCAATTCAAAACAACCATTCCGTTCCTGATGCCGAGCGACGGCGGCGATGCGAAGATTAACATCTTCGATGTCTCCGGAAGGCTCATTCATACGGAAACGATGTCATTCTCCGGAAACGGAAAACACTTCTTCTACTTTACGGCGACTGACGTCCCGACAGGAAGTTACACGTACACGATCGAATCGCCGCTCGGTGTGACAATCGTCCAACGGAACCTTCTTATTGTAAAATAAACTTAATTTATACGAGGATTCTCAGGCTTCCGGTAATTTGTCGGAAGCCTGAGCACCTCAAAAAGAAAGCACTTAGTATGCGCACTGTGGTCTTTGTTGTAATGCTCGTCACCCTTCTTGCAGAAGCAAGTTTCGGGCAACTATGGACTGTCAAGGCACCAGGTATATTACCTCCATTTTATAATCGTGCATCTGTTGGCGGACTTGGTGTTCGCTCTGGAGGCGGCATTTTCTTTGAGCATGGAAAATTATGGGCATCTCCTCAAATGAATGGAGACGAACCCGTTGGCGCTCCTATATTGATTTCAAAAGATACTGGGAAAACATGGGTAAATGTGACCGTTCCATTTAAGCCGGGCGGTGGTGTCGGAAATATCTCATTTTGCAACCAATTTCTTGGGGCTATAGTAGCGGCAAAAGCAGATGCTCTTTGTATTACAAACGATGGGGGTATAACATGGGCCAGGACGTCTTTTTTCTTTTATAGTGATCATGTAGAATTCGTCGCACCAAATCGGCTCGCTGCTAAGGTTTGGGTTTCATCTGATCAAGGAAACACGTTTGTCGGTTCGAAAAGCAAAAATCTTGGTGGAGGGTTCTGTTTTGGGCGTGATAATTTTAATAACTTATATCTTTGCGACTATAATTCTTTCGATGTTTCTTCTGATTCAGGCATTACTTGGACACGCTATAGCCCTCCAACTGATATAGACTCATGGTCACTAACCGGTCATAAATCTTGCTTCGATTCGATAATTTATGTCGCTAATGAAGATACGTATGGATATGGGGGAAGCAATTTGTCACATAATCATATGTGCGATATTTTTGTCTCGACTGACGGAGGCAGAACATTCCAATCATACTATAAAGCTTTTTCTCCGGACGACAGATTATCCGGCACTATCATAGCTGCAAAACGCGGCGTTGCTTATGCAGCAACATTCAATGGTGTAATTATGACTACGGATTTTGGCAAGACGTGGAATAACATTGGCGGACCAGTAGGATTGCTTGATGGGACAAGTCTTGCGATGATTGATGACAGCACGCTCGTTGCGCTTGATACGACGGGAAGTGTGTATATGTGTTCTCGCATCCCCGTCCCTAAGCCACGGCTTGTCAAACCGGTCATCGATAATCTTTCACTTGCGAACATTTCAAGCTGCGACAGTGCGGTAGGGGTGGTGAATTTACAGCATCAATTCTGTTCTCCGTTTTTTGTCACTAAGCTAAGTATGAGCGGTTCGACTGCTCCGCAATTCAGTGTGAAATTGCCTCAAACGCCAGATACACTCTCACAGAATGGAATACTGACCATCCCTGTCTCGTTCAATCCGAACAAACAAGTCGGCTCGTTTGCAGGCGGAGTGAAGGTTTCAGGATTTTATCTTGATGACGGGGACACTGTTCGCATTGATACGATACTCTCTCTTTCTGCTGCGACGAGAGCAAATGGTCCTAATCTCATACAATCGACCGGTGCGCTCCATTTTGATACGCTCTCCACCTGCGGCACATATCAAGATACAATAATCACATTAACGAACAAAGGCTGCGATACGCTCAGGATCATTTCAGGCCCGAACGGACTCGCGCCGGTGTTTACGATGGTTTCGCCCATCACGCTTCCGGTTGTCTTGCCCCAAGACAGCAGTATCACACTCCTGTTTCGGTTCAAACCGTCCGGCTCGGGGTATTTCAATAGTACTATTTCATTTATTGATTCTCAGCAGACGAAGACCGGCTCCGTCTCGTTCACGCTCGAAGGCAACGGCATCAAAGAAGGCGGGGTGTTCGCGTATTATCCGAAGACGTTCGATTTTAAGTCACTGAGCATTTGTGATAGCTCAAAGTTATCCGGCTGGATCGCGAACACAGGCTGTGATAGCCTCTCGCTCGATAGTTCAAAATACTTTGGCGATGCGGACTTTGGGGTTTCGGGTTTGGGGTCTGGGGTGTGGAAAATGCCGCCCGGCGATACGACATATTATACCGTCACTCTTAATCCCGCACGCAAAGGCATTCGGACAGGATTTCTCGTTCTGAGCGAGACAGATTTCACCGGCACGCATCGTGATTCGATCCCGGTCAGTGTCACCGTCACCAAAGGCACGAGCATCCTCTCGTCGTCGCTTTCCGGTATTGACTTCGGCACAACGACGCTCTGCAGTGAGCGCGATACGGTGATCGTGCTGCATAATACGGGCTGTTACGATTCGGTGTTGGTGACGGGGTTTGGGGTATCGGGTATGGGGTTTGGAATTGATAAGACATTCCCGCTCTCCATTGCTCCGAATGACAGCGTCGTGATTCCGGTCCATACCATACTCGATACATCGGGTGGGAAGACATCGAACAGTGAGACGATCACATTCACCTATGAAGCAGATAATACGATCTCACCCGTGACGCTCACCAGAAGCATTCGCTACCCATCGCAAATTGCGATTCGCCTAAGTGGTACGCCGCAGGCATTTAATCAACAAGAAGCAGATTTTACTATAACCTGCGATAAACTTGTCCCCGGCATCAAAGAGCTTGACTTCACGCTTAGTTATAACAGCGATCTCTTAGAATATAAATCAAGCACATCGAATTATCTCGTTACCACAAGTGACGATCATCATTTCCGAATTACTCCGATAAATCCGAGTTCTGAGTTCGCTGATACCACTCTTGCAACGCTTCGTTTTACAGTTTACTTAACCAAGGACAGCACAACGCCCGTTACGATGTCGAGCGTAACGCTTAACGGCGGCGACCCGAATTTCTCGAATTGCATTGCAAGCATTACGGCGGCATCGAGTAATTTCACGTATCTCTTTCAATGCGCCGATCACGAGATACAAGAATTCATGCGAACGGGTGTGGTCCGTATTGCAAGTATCAAGCCGAATCCGGCATCGGGTGAGATCGACGTTACACTTTTGCGTCCGGGGATCACTTCATCGGCAAGATTGCGGCTGGTTGACGGACTCGGCAGAGTTATCTATGATGCGGAGAAAGACCTTTCGAAGCCGTCGGAGCACCTGAACATAGATGTAAGCAATATTGCTTCAGGGCTGTATTTTCTTACCGTCGATGATCTCGGGGCAAGGGTGACGGCGGAAGTTGCCGTGTCACACTAAAACGACTTACTTCGCAAGCGAGCGCAGCATCGCTTCGTCGGCAGGGGAGAGTGTGATATTTCTGCGGCTCATAACTTTCTTGGCAACTTCAATAGCTTTTTCTGTTTCGTATTTTTCTATACCTTGCGCGCCACCCCAACTAAAATTTGGGATCCATTTTGGCTGGAAGCCATAGCCGAAAACGTTCGAACTGACGCCGATCACTGTGCCGGTATTGAGCAAGGTGCCGATCGCGGTTTTGGAATGATCTCCCATAAATGTACCGACGAAAAGCGCTTTCGATTCGATCGTCTCGCCCTCGATGGTTACCTTAACATTGGAATAATCGTTTTTCAGATCGCTCGTTGTCGTGCCTGCGCCGAGATTGCACCATTCGCCTATAAAACTGTGTCCGACGAATCCGTCGTGTTGCTTATTCGCAAATCCCTGAAAGATAGATGTCTCGACCTCTCCGCCGATCTTACACGTCGGGCCGATCGTCGTTCCTTCGTGAATGCGGGCATTCGCACGAATCGTCGTGCCGGTGCGAATGACGGCAGGTCCCATAACGACCGCACCCGACTCGATAGTAACGCCTTTTTCGATAAAGATATGTCCGTCGGTCGCATCGAGAGCGGCACGCGGAGCAACATAGCAGCCTTCCTCGAAATGAATTTGTTTTTCTTCACGAAGACCGACCTTAGGAAATACACGCGGTTGTTTGAATATCTTCCGATCGCCTTTTGCGATAATTCTGCGAATGTCCGTTTGCATCACGACGCCGTTGGAATTGACCATATTCCAAAGCGAGGTAAATAATTTTGCTTTTGGAAGCGAACGTTTAGTCAGATCAAAGTCTACAGTGGAGATAGGTCTTCCGCTTTCTATTTTTTTTGCAAGATCGTCTGTGATCGGCAGATTGAGTAAAACCCCCAGGAGATCGTCTTGATCGTCTTCGACATGAAAAACAGTATTGACCTCAGTACGAAATTGTTCGAGGAGGTGGTCGGTCAGCATCAAGCGAGCATTGATGAACAGCGTATCTTTATTCGGGTCGATAGAATTTACTTTAACGCCCGGATAACGAGCAGCAACGGCATCCTTCAAATATGAACGCGAATGAATAACGATCTGTGCGTCACTTGCTGCAATCGATTGCACGCGTTCGAGAGCGGTGTAGAAGCCGACACGAAGTTCGGCAATAGAACGGGTATAGGAAAGCGGCTTGAACAGAAGACTCTGTGAATTTTGGTCTTCGAACAGCACGATCTGTGCGACAGGGTGTAGAGACATACAAGATGATGTTTAAACCAAAAAGTCCTGCCCCGGAGGATCAGGACTTTTCATAGAATAAAACAAAAAACGTACCGCTTAAGCGGAAGCCTTCGCCTGCTTCTTTTCAGCGAGTGCTTTTGCAAACTTCTTCTGGAAGCGCTCAACACGTCCGGCAGTATCTACGAATTTCTGTTTACCGGTAAAGAAGGGATGGCAATTATAGCAAATTTCGACACGGAGCACGTTCTCTGCCGACGTCGAACGCGTTACAAACTCATTTCCGCAACCGGCACAATGCACATTGACCGGATGGTAGTTCGGATGAATCCCTGATTTCATTAGAGTTATCTCTTTCTAAATACGACGGATTTTGCCGTCAGGTTATTATTAAGCCTACAGTTAACGCCGTTAGCAGTCCCGGCGTTCCGGGTTTCGGCGGTCACGAATACTATAACAAATCAGAGTTTCTCTGCAAATTTCACGAATGCGTTATAGAGTTCTTGTGAAGAAGTATTCGAGAGGGCCTTTTTATGCTTGCGGATCGTCTCGAAATCCCTCCGTGCGAGGGGACCTGTCAGTACATCGGCAGCATCATTGGCTAAGACGTTATCGAGCGACCGTTTCATAAGCGGCGCAAGCGCTTTTTTAATTTTCTTTGATGGAATCTTCAGCGCATCCGACAATTCTTCTACAGCGGCACCAAGAAGAGTAATGAAATTCGCTCCGAGGACGATCATTGCATGGTAAAGAGGAAGCTGCTTCGGCTTCAACAGGATGATCTCGTTTGCGCCGATAGCGCCGATAAATTTATATGCAAATTGCAACGCTTTGTTGTCTTTACTTTCGGCTCCGAAGGTTATTCCTGAAAATGCGTTCGGGTCAGACTTAGTAAATGTTTGAATAGGGTGCAGCATTAAACGTGAAATGCCCTTTCTTTTGGGAAGAATCTCTGAGGATAAGGCACCGGCGCAATGAGCGATGATTTTTGTATTTGCTCCGCACGTCAAAAGCGCGGTCCTTGCTACGTCAGAAATATATTTGTCTTTGCAGACAATGAACAGAACATCTGGGCCACCATTTCTGCGAAGCATATTGAACGATTTGCTGCGTGCGGCCGGATGAGCAAATAACTTATATTTACGCCGTTCGTTTCGGATCGCACCTGCGATCGAACTGCCGAGCCGGCCCTTGCCAATGACCGCAATAGTAACTTGTCTTGCCATTCTTCGTAAATTTGCACTTCTAAACCAATAATTTTCAATTCTTAATTCTCAAATCTCAATTAACGATCTATGGCAATTAAAGTCGGCATTAACGGATTCGGTCGTATCGGCCGCTCGGTATTTCGCAGAGCAATGGAAACAGGCGGCATTGATTTCGTCGCTGTCAACGACCTCACCGATGGAAAAACGCTTGCCCATTTGTTGAAATACGATTCAACTCAGGGCAGGTTCAAGGGCACCGTAGAAGTCGATGGAAACGACCTCATCGTCAATGGCGACCGCCTGAAGATCACGGCAGAGCGCGATCCGACAAATTTGAAATGGGGAGAACTTGGCGCCGATATCGTGATCGAATCAACGGGCATTTTTGCTTCACGTGACGGCTGCCAGAAACATATTACTGCCGGAGCAAAGAAAGTCATTCTGACAGTTCCTCCGAAAGATCCTGTGGATGCGATGGTTGTGATCGGGGTGAATGATAACACGCTGACAAAAGATCACAAGATCGTTTCAAATGCTTCCTGTACGACGAATTGCCTTGCCCCGATGGTAAAAGTGCTCAACGATGCGTTTGGCGTTGAGCACGGTTTGATGACGACCATCCATGCGTACACGAACGATCAAAATATCCTTGACCTGCCGCATAAAGATCTGCGCCGCGCTCGTGCGGCAGCACTAAATATCATTCCGACCTCAACGGGAGCAGCTCGTGCGATCGGATCGATCATCCCCGATCTAAAAGGCAAACTTGACGGCACATCGCTTCGTGTTCCTGTGCCTGTCGGCTCGATCACCGATCTTGTTGCTATCGTGAAGAAAGATGTTACCAAAGATGATGTGAATGCCGCATTTAAAACGGCCGCTTCCGCCGGCAGTTTGAAAGGTATTCTTGATTACATGACCGATCCGATCGTCTCGACGGATATTCATGGGGACACTCATTCTTGTATTTTCGATTCACTCGAAACGATGGTGATGGGTAACCGAACAGTGAAAGTGCTCGGCTGGTACGACAACGAGTGGGGGTATTCATGCCGTGTCGTTGATCTCGTTGCTAAAATGGCAGCATTGTAATCCTTTTTTCTATGTATGAGTTATAAAACGATTGACGATATTGACGTCAAAGGCAAGCGCGTGTTCCTGCGTGTCGATTTCAATGTGCCTCTGACAAAAACGGCGCCCTACACGATCACTGACGACACACGCATTCGAGCCGCAATACCGACGATCAATGCATTACGGGGCAAAGATGCACGGCTGATCATAGCGAGCCATCTTGGCAGACCGAAAGGTGTATCGCCTGAGTTTTCGCTTGCTCCTGTTCGTGACCATCTTGCAAAATTACTCGGCATACCCATTGCTTTTGCCAACGATTGCGTGGGCAATGAAACAATGAAATTGGCCGAGTCACTCAAAGATGGGGATGTGTTGCTTCTTGAAAATCTCAGATTCCATCCTGAAGAAGAGCAAAACGACCCTGAATTTGCAAAACAACTTGCGACTCTTGCCGAAGTTTATGTTGATGATGCATTCGGAGCCGCGCATCGTGCTCATGCGTCGATCGAAGGTATCACACATTTTTTGCCCGTGAAAGCCGCCGGATTACTTCTTAAAAAAGAGATCGATTATCTCGGTTCGGCGATGACAAATCCTCGCCGTCCGTTCGTCGCGATTATTGGCGGAGCAAAGATCAGCGGAAAAATAGATGTTGTTCATTCGCTGCTTGAAAAAGCCGATGCTGTTCTCGTCGGCGGCGGAATGATGTACACTTTTTTTAAGTCATTGAACATTAACATCGGCAAGTCGCTCTGCGAAGACGACAAGGTTGCTCTTGGCCGAGAGTTGATGGAGCAGGCAATGTCAGAAGGGAAGCGATTGCAATTACCGAGTGACACGGTCATCGCCGATGCGTTCGATAATAACGCAAATAAAAAAACGATTCACGTTTCTGACGGCATTCCCCATGGCTGGATGGGGATGGATATTGGCAGTGAAACGATCGGAACATTTACTAATTTTATTACTCACGCCCAAACAGTTGTTTGGAATGGCCCCATGGGAGTGTTCGAAATGTCGAATTTTGCTGTGGGGACGCTTGCTATTGCAAATGCAATGGCGCGTGCGACCGAACTTGGTGCAACGACGATCGTTGGTGGAGGTGATAGTGTCGCGGCAGTTGAGCAAGCCGGTCTCGCCGATAAAATGAGTCACGTTTCAACGGGCGGAGGTGCAAGCCTGGAATTTCTCGAAGGAAAAATACTACCGGGAATTGCAGCGTTGGAAAGTTAAGATTTCGATTGTTTCAGTGCGGCCTTGATCAGCGTCTCAAGACGTTCGGCTTCCTTCGGTTCTTTGCGGATTACTTCACGGATTACTTTCTCGGCAGTTTGACGGTTATATCCGAGAGAGACAAGAGCGGACAGCGCTTCTGATCGTACATTTGTCTTCCCATCTTCGCCAAGGATACTAATGCCGGACGATTCGTCACGGATGAGTTTATCCCTAAGTTCAACGATGAGCCGCTCGGCAGTTTTCTTTCCGACTCCCGGAATTGCTGTTAGTGTGACAAGATCTTTGCTCACGATCGCCTCTCGTACTTTTGGTGCAGCCAGCGCGGAGACAATAGCAAGCCCTGTTTTAGGGCCAATACCGCTAACAGCAACTGCAAGATCGAAGAGTTCACGTTCACTTGTTGATGAAAAGCCATAGAGGGTTTGCGAATCTTCACGAATGACAAGCCGAGTGTAAATTCGATATTCCATCCCAAGCGTAGGCGCTTCATCGTAGGCTGTTTGGGTGCAGAGAATATCATACCCCACACCGCCTGCTTCAATGACAACGAAGCCCGGTTCTTTTGCGAGCACAATGCCTTTAATTGATGAGATCATCACTGCGAAATTACGAACGCAACTACGAAAGGCAATAAATTAGCAAAATGCGGGACGTATATTTGTAATCAGTTGTTTACAACTTTTCTCATTTTAGTATTTGATTAGGATATGATCATCGGAGTACCACGCGAGATCAAGGCGAACGAAAACCGAGTCGCGCTCACGCCGAGCGGGGCTGAGATATTAAAAAATAACGGCCATACTATAATTGTCGAGCATAATGCCGGGGCAGGCTCCGGTTTTAACGATGACGATTATACCACCCACGGTGTGCAGATCATTGCAACGGCCAAAGAGGTCTTCGAAAAAGCCGAAATGATAATGAAGGTCAAAGAACCGATCGCTTCGGAATATCCGCTGATCAGAAAAGGGCAGGTGCTGTTTACGTACTTTCATTTTGCGGCAGACAGGACACTGACCGATGCAATTATTAAATCTGGTTCGGTCGCGATCGCGTATGAGACCGTTCAAAAAAGTAACGGCTCGCTTCCGCTTTTGATACCAATGTCAGAAGTTGCCGGCCGTATGGCTCCTCAAGAAGGGGCAAAGTATCTTGAAAAACTGCAAGGCGGCCGTGGTATTTTGCTTGGCGGAGTGCCGGGGACAGAACCGGCGGAGGTTATTGTCCTTGGCGGCGGCATCGTTGGTTCGAACGCTGCAAAGATTGCCGCCGGTCTTGGCGCACATGTGACGATCCTTGATGTGAATCTCGACCGGCTTCGTTATCTCGATGATGTCATGCCCAAGAATGTAGTAACGATGATGTCAAGCCCGTACAACATTCGTAAGGTGTTAAAGAAAGCTGATCTTGTTATCGGGGCGATTCTCATTCCCGGTGCAAAGGCTCCTCATCTTGTAACCCATGAGATGTTAAAAGATATGAAAGAAGGCGCTGTGATCGTCGATGTTGCCGTTGATCAAGGCGGCTGCATCGAAACCTGCAAGCCGACGACGCATGAACATCCGACGTATGTCGTCGAAGGTGTCATTCATTATTGTGTTGCAAATATGCCCGGCGCTGTGCCGATGACTTCCACGATCGCGCTAACGAACGCAACGCTGCCCTATGCAGTACAGCTTGCGAACGAGGGATATAAGAAAGCGCTTTCCTCAAATCCTGAGCTTCGTGCCGGTCTCAATATCATTGATGGGCATGTTACCTACAAAGGTGTTGCAGATGCATTCGGGCTGCCCTGTGAAGATTCACATACGTTTATCAACTAATGCCGACTGTAACAATAGACGGAGTCCAGTTCGAAGCGAAACCCGGCCAGACGATCATCCAGATCGCTCTCGATAACGGAATAGATATCCCGCATTTTTGCTGGCATCCGGGGCTAAGTGTTGCGGGAAATTGCAGGATGTGCATTGTCGATGTCGAGAAAATACCCAAGCCGTCGATCGCGTGCGCGACTACCATATCAGATGGGATGGTCGTTCATACAAAAAATGAGAAAGCATTAAAAGCGCGCGAGGATGTGATGGAGTTTCTGCTGATCAACCATCCGCTCGATTGCCCGATCTGCGACGAAGCAGGGCAGTGCAAGTTACAAGATTACGCGTTCAATCACTCACGTGGCGAATCGCGTTTCGAAGAAACAAAGAATCATAAAGATAAGCGCATACCGTTCGGGCCGAATGTTCTCTTTGACGGCGAACGCTGTATCTCATGTTCTCGCTGTATCCGCTTTGGTGAAGAAATTGCCGATCAGCCGATATTGACATTTGTCGAGCGTGGCGACCACGTAACGATCCGTCCGTTTCCCGGTGCCGAGCTTGATAATCCTTATTCGATGAACGTGATCGACATTTGTCCGGTGGGTGCGCTGACGAGCCGCGATTTCCGCTTTAAGGCTCGCCCGTGGGATATGTCGTTCACAGAAACAGTGTGTCCAAGCTGCGCACGCGGATGCAGTATTCGAGTGGGTGCGCGCGATAATGAAATTCTTCGTCTCGAACCTAGTCCGAATCCGAATATAAATGACTTTTGGATGTGCGACGCCGGACGTCTTGAAAGTTACCCAAGTGTGAATGCCGCAGATCGTGTTAGTGGTGCATTCATTCGAAATAATAACAAACTTGAACCGGCTTTGCTTTCCGATGCAGTGCATAAAATTGCATCTGAATTAAAAAGATTCAAAGCCGCCGAGATTGCATTCATTGCGTCGGCGAATGCGACGCTCGAAGATAATTATGTTTTTCTTGAAGCAGCAAAACAAAAAGGAAGTAAAACGGTCGGATACTTTTCCCATGTATCCGGCTCAGACGCTAAGCTTCTTATTCGCGCCGATAAAACGCCAAACGCATTCGGACTAAAAGTTCTCGGTGTAACGCCGTTCGGCGATGAATTAACCGCAGATCTATTGAATGGCAAGATCAAAGCAGTTTATTCACTCGAAGATGATTTCCTGGTTGATGCCTCTTTAGCACAAGCGTTTGAGAAAGTAGAATTCTTTGCTTGCCATGCAACAAATCTGACAGCGACATCCAAACGGGCGGACGTAGTTCTACCTGCGGCATCTTGGGCAGAACAGGAAGGCGTATTTGTCAATTTTGAAGGCTGGGCTCAGAAATTGACGCCTGCTATCGAAACGTCGCATATTGTCCGCGGATTTAATCATATGGCGCAGTCGAGGCTGGATCGTTTTGGTTCGCCCTTCGACAAGTGGGCACAACGAAAGAAAGTTGACGCTCTCGAATCTTGGCGGCTTGCCCAAGACGTCGCGTCGGTGCTTGGCGCAAAACTTGACTTTAGATATACCGAAGATGTCTTTGACCAAATCGCCGCTCATATAGCTGAACTGAAAGGTCTGAGCTATGAATTGCTCGGCGCACTCGGACGACCGTTGAATGGGATCGACAAACCATTCAAAGAGTCTGTATATCGGGAAGTATATCAGATCGATACATTGGATGCGATACCGGAATTAATGTCTTAAAGCTTACAGTATGATAGTAGAAGCTTTAATTAAGATCGTTATCTTGTTGATAACAGTGTTGACAGCGGTGGCATATATGGTACTGCTTGAACGCTGGATCAGCGCATGGCTTCAGGACAGAATTGGCCCGAATCGTGTAGGACCGCTTGGCTTGTTCCAGCCAGCAGCAGATGTTCTGAAGCTATTATTGAAAGAAGATATTAACCCGGTTGCGGCTGAAGGTTGGTTTCACTGGCTGGCCCCGGTTATTTCGATCACGGTTGCGTTGAGTACCCTCGCAATTGTGCCGATCGGAGCGTACATTGTGATCGGAGGAAATTCGTACTCTCTTTCTATCGCGCACAATATCAATATCGGCGTTCTCTATATCGTTGCGCTTGCGAGCATCGGCGTGTATGGTATCACGTTAGCCGGTTGGTCGAGCGGATCAAAATATTCTCTTCTTGGCGGACTGCGTTCGAGTGCACAGATGATCAGTTACGAACTGACTCTCGGACTCGGGCTTGTTTCCGTTGTGATGGTAACAGGAACGCTCGATCTTACCGGAATCGTGAATTCGCAAATTCATGGCGGCTGGAACATCCTCCGAGCGCCGCTCGGTTTTTTATTATTTCTAATTTCTTCATTTGCAGAAACGAATCGTCAACCGTTCGATCTGCCGGAAGCAGAGCCTGAACTCGTCGGTGGGTATCATACGGAATATAGCTCGATGAAATTTGCATTGTTCTTTCTGTCCGAATATGCAAATATGATCACCGCGAGCGCTGTGATGTCTGTGCTTTTTCTGGGTGGATGGCATGTGCCGTTTATCGACCTGTCGTCGCTTAGCCCAACTGTTGCAGGGTTGATTGGTATTGGTGCGATGATGGTAAAGATATTCGCATTCATATTCTTTTTTATGTGGGTTCGGTGGTCGATCCCACGTTTTCGCTACGACCAACTGATGAATCTTGGCTGGAAAGTGTTGTTACCGCTTGGAATAATCAATGTCGTGCTTACGGCGCTTGAGAAAATATATCTTTTATGAGCGAAGAACATCGTTCAAAATATAATAACCGCAGACAGTTGAGAAAGCAGACGTTCTTAGAACGGCTATACATTGCTGAGATCGTCCGTGGGCTTGTAACATCGATCAAACATTTATTCCGACCGAAATTCGTGCGCCAGTATCCGGAAGAGAAATGGACTGCGCCCTCATCATTTCGCGGACGACCGGTTCTGGTAATGGAAGAAAATGGCGCCGAGCGGTGCGTAGCGTGCGGCTTGTGTTCTCGCGTTTGCCCGCCGCTTGCCATTGAAGTGCAAGCCAGCGAAACGGAGCTTCTCAAAGAACGGTATCCGGTGCGTTTCGAGATCAATATGTTGCGTTGCATCTTCTGCGGTTTTTGCGAAGAGGTCTGCCCGGAAGAGGCAATTATTATGAGTAAAGATTACGAGCTGACATTTACGAAATACAGCGACGCGATCTACGGCAAAGATAAATTACTCACTCCAAAAGCTCAATTAACAGACCGCCTGGAATTTTTGAAGCAAATGCGGAATTCTTAACAGTGCAATGCCCCATATAAAGGGGCTTTCCTTTTAGTATAATGCGCTGTCTTTTCGTTCTTCTTGTCATTTATGTTTTATACCCCTCTTCGTCTGCTCGTGCTGACGGACGGCTCGGCGTGATACTTGCACCTGCTGAAATTCCCTGTGGCGAAGAATTCACTGTCACTGTTTCCGCATCGGCGCTTGAACATCAGGTTGAGAGAGCTGTCGTCATACAATATGCCGATAATGCAAAGCTGCTTGCGGCTTATGCAGCAGACGAGGAAGGAAGCGACACTGCATCGCTCGATATATTTCCGTCGGTCGCAGCAATGTTTACCAGAGAGAAAAACCACCAATTAGCGTCGTTCAGAGATCATTCCGGAATTTACTCCACACAATACAGTTCTGTCATTTATATATTTCGGTTTCGTGCTTCATCGAAAGTATCCGCATCGGTATTTCGTGTGTGCTTGGTTGAACGTGGTGACGAATCAGCATATATTCCTGAGCAGCCAATTAAAGGCAAACAGAAAAAAAAGAAACGTCCGATGATGAGCACCGAGTGGCGAATAGTTGCTCCGGAATCGGTGCCCGAGTTTTCATTTGCAAGTCCGGAAGTTAAGCGATACTCGAGGTCGGTGCATTTTGTCTCCGGCTGGTCAAAAAATTCCCGTGCGTTGACGTTACGGCGTCAATCTATGGCTGAACTATTAACCGATTCAGCAATGCTGCCCTATATTTTTACCGGCGAGTTTAGTGTCTCATGCTGGTTTCGCAGCTCATTTGCCGAGCAGACGATTTTTCGTTGGAAGCTCGGATTGCCGCAACACAGAGCAGTGCTCAGTACGAATGCGATCGGGCAATTGGTTTTTTCGCCGTATTCGAGCGATTCGTCGAATGATACGGTCGCCCGCTCACAAACGATCGTTGCCGACGGGGCATGGCATCATATCTGTATCTCGAAAAATGCGTTCTGGAAAGTTATTCTGACCGTTGACGGTGACGATCGCGATACGCTGCAATTATCGCATGATATTTCAAACATCGAGGGGTTTATTATCGGTGATGTGCGTTCGTACAATAATTTTTCTATCGATGAGCTTGCGATCAGGCAAACAGCTTCAGCTCCGTCGGGCGATCTTGTAGTTTCTCTTCGGGACACCGGCAGTTCGCTTGTAGGATTATTTCATTTTGAAGACCTTGGGAAGATAGCCCATTCGAGTGTTTCTTTGCGAAGACAAACGATGGGTATTGATTCTGTAGAAACCGTCACACATATTCCTGTTTATATAGAACTCGACAGCAATGCAGTTATGGAAGAGAGCAGCTCTCCGGTATTGGCGGATAGGGCAGTTCTTTCTGTGGAGCAGACACTAACGACGAAAGTTACATTCTCGTGGACTGCAACAAGCGAAGTCGGAGTGAGGCGGTATGAGTTGCAGCGCCGGATAGCAACGTTCGGTGAATATGAAAAGACATTGGATGTGAAGGCAAAGGCACCGATCTCACCGAAAGACGACGATCGCGAGATCGTTGGGCGTGCGAATTATTCTGCCGTCGAGACATTGCCCGCTCTTTCTCACGACATTGAGTTATACTACCGCCTTGCGATCATTGGCGAGCATGACACTGTTCTTGCCTATACGCAGCCGGTAAAACTTGAATATGGCGGCGAACGCGATGTGTTCGTCGATCAGAACAAACCGAATCCGTTCAACCCCAAAACGACGATCTCATTTCGATTGACGCGAGCGGAGAATGTATCTGTAAAAGTATATGACATTATCGGACGACAAGTTGCAGTACTCTCTGATAAAAAACTCGAACAAGGAAGACATTTGATCGACGTCGATGCTTCGCTGTGGCCTGGGGGGATCTATTTTTACAAAGTGAAAACACCGAAGACGGTGGTGACTAAGCGAATGATCGTTGCAAAGTAAGAACTTTCTCATTGGTATGAAAGTTATCTGACAGTTCGTTAGGGGTGTCTGCTTTATAAAAAGCAGACTGAGAACAAACCCTCATGACCTGATCCGGATGATGCCGGCGTAGGAAAACGAAAACATATTAACCATTTCGGTAATTGTATTTCCGTTCTACGCACAAGGGATCTCCGGCGTTGAGCGGATTTTCTATTTTAATGGCTATCATGCGTTTATTTCTTCTTGCAATTCTTATTATCTGTACTGGGACACCTCTCCTTGCGCAAACTATAAATAAGAAAGATTCGATAAATCATCTGAAAGGCAGTGAAGTGATCATCACAGGTTTCCCGGCTGAAGAAGGAAAGTCACCTGTGCCGGTCGCGGAAATTCGTAGAGAGGAGTTGCGAGAAAATGCACCGTTCAAAGAACTGCCGAATCTCTTAAAGTCGCTTCCCTCGGTCGTCAGTTACAGCGAAAGCGGCCTCGACGTCGGTTATACCTACATCAATATTCGCGGCTTTGATTCTCGGCGCGAATCAATGATGGTTAACGGTGTGCCTCAGAACGATCCTGAAGACCATTCGGTCTATTGGGTTGATATACCCGATCTGGGAAGTTACGCTTCGAACGTCGAGATGCAGCGAGGGGCCGGTTCGGCATTCTACGGCCCACCGGCGATCGGCGGTTCGATCAATGTAGAGACGTTTCCCGATCCGACGCGCGAACTGACGCTCAGTGCAATGGGAGGCTCATACGGCACCACGAAGTTTGCCGTCAACGCGAATTCCGGGCTTATGGATGGAAAATATATTTTCTCAGCGCGGCTTTCGCAAGCGCATACCGACGGGTACCGAGACAAGGCTTTTTTCGATTCGAAAACATATTATCTTTCTGCCGCTCGGATCGACGATCGCTCGATGCTGCAATTTAATTTTTATGGCGGACCGATCAATGATGGTCTCGGTTATTACGGCTTCGGGGCTTACGGCGTGTTTCCCGGACCGAACGCTGATAAATCGGGACTTCAGGATCCGGTACTTCGCAAATATAATCCTTCCGAGCCGTTGACCTACGAACGGAGGCCACAGGAGCAAGAAGCATTTTCGCAGCCGCACTATGAGATGCTTTCATCGATAAAGCTCGACAATAGTTTGACATTGAATAATACGCTATTCTATATACAAGGCGATGGCTATTTCGATTTTGACGGAACCTGGCCGTATGGTTCGCATAGTGATATTTATCATCTTACGCCCGTATATGGTTTGCGATATGGTTTTCAAGGTATTACCGATTCATCACTTGGCAATGAGCTGACGCGCGCCTTTGTACAAGGCAAACAATATGGCTGGCTGCCGCGACTCGAGTTTAGCCACGAGGGCGGGATGTTCACGCTCGGAGCGGAAGTACGAGTGTATCGTTCAACGCATTGGGGGCAGCTGCTCTCCGCTGAAAAAATGCCTGTGAACCTTCCCGGCGATTATCATTATTATGATTATCACGGCGGCAAAGATATCTATTCAGGATATATTTCCGAACGCTACGACCTTTCGTCCGGGATCAGTCTCTCGGCAAGCGTTCAACTGCTAAACCAAACGTATCATTTTTTTGATGAGCAGCCCATTTACTACGATACTGTAACAGCCGCTGCCGAAGGCCTCACTCCGGGATTTCACTCTCATACGTTCGATGTCCCGCTCTTTTTTGTAAACCCTCGTGCAGGGCTCAATCTAAATTTTACGAAGTCATTTTCCGGGTTCTTCAGTGTGAGCTATACGACGAGGGAGCCGAGGTTGCTTGACTACTACAACGCCGAGGCGCTCAGTATCCCGAATTTCAACAAAAATCCGGACAGCAGTTTTAACTATAACAGTCCAAAAATCAAGCCTGAGCATTTGCTCGATCTTGAACTCGGTGTCAGACAAAGCGAAGTTCCGCTTGATGACGATTGGAAGGCAACTGGCGGCTTCACTGCTTACTATATGCCGTTTAGCGACGAACTGATCGAGAGCGATAAGACCGATCTCTTTGGCAATGCGGTGCTTGCAAATGCGGAAAGCGTATTGCACTATGGCCTCGAACTCGAAGGAGGTATTCAGTTCTCAGATGTACTTGCATTAAAAGTAAATGCGACCGTGAGCCACAATGAGATCAGGAAATTCTCTGCCGATACGTCGAATGTTGTCGGAAAAACTCCGATCGGCTTTCCGTCATTCATTGCGAATGCAAGTCTGCTTATTCAACCGATTAAAGATCTGAAATTGACTGCGAGCATGCGATCGGTCGGCGCGATGTATGGTGACATCCAAAACTCCGATACGTTTCATAACGACGCATATACCGTCCTTGATGCGAATCTCTCGTACCGTTTCGATAGGCTCTTCGGCAGTGATCACATTACGCTCCGTGTGCAGGTCAATAACCTGCTCGATAAACTCTATACATCGTATGTTACAGCCGGCATAGGTTTTTTTGTTGCTGCTCCCCGAAATGGGTATCTGAATCTTGAGGTCGGACTGTGATCGAACAAAAAAATACATTGCTTCTGCTCGATGGGGAAGAGCCGTCGGCAACATTGCTCTCATTGTTCGCATCGCGATCGCAATTCAATATTGCCACGGACGGCGCTGCCCGAACAGCTAAGAAAAATAATATCCCGCTTGATGTGATCATCGGCGATCTTGATTCCCTTGACAATAAAACGCGAGAACATTACAGCAACTCGATTATCATTGAACTCGAAGATCAGTATTCAAATGATTTCGAAAAAGCCTTACGCCATTTAATGACCTTAAAGAATACGGCCTTGCTGATGATTCTTGGTTTGCACGGCAAACGCGTTGATCATACGCTGACAAACCTAAGCGTGCTCACCCGATTTCGGAATGAATTCGAAAATGTCATCTGTATTGACGATTTCCAATCGCATTATCTTCTAACAGAACTTCATCCGTTTATGAAGATCGATGCCCCGAAAAATTCGCTTGTTTCACTTACAACACTCCCGCTTGCAGCCACTGTTATATCTGAAGGCTTGAAATACCCATTAAATGGCGGATCAATGACCTTTGGCATGCAAGACGGCTTGAGTAATGTCGTTAATTCTGATTCGGGAGCAACGATTCGTATTTCAAGCGGTCATCTGCTTGTGTCGATCGAACATCATGGAGCATTATGACCGAGTTCCCGACGCTCGCACCGCTTGATCTCGCGATCATAATATTTTACGTTATCGCGAACGCAACGGTCGGCTTTGTTTCATTCAGAAAGATAAAAAAACATTCCACCGAAGAAGAGGAGTTTCTTCTTGCGGGCCGAACCCTGACACTTCCGGCTTTCGTCGCAACGGTCGTCTCGACATGGTATGGCGGTATTATCGGCGTTGGTGAATACGTCTATGACAATGGTATCGTGATGTGGGTTGTCTTCGGCATTCCATATTATGTTGCCGCATTGATCTTCGCCGGAATTCTCGCGAAACGAGTTAACTCCGATAGAGTGCATCTTTCCATTCCTGACAGAATGCGCGCAGAATACGGCTCAAAAGCAGGATATCTCAGTGCTATAGCAACAATGTTTATGACAAGTCCTGCCGCATATATAATGGAGCTTGGCGTTTTATATCAATGGTTTTTCGGAATTAATTATTGGTTTAGCATTGCGATTGCAATTATCACTTCGATCTCGTATTTGTTTGTCGGAGGCTTTCGTTCATCGATCAGAACAGATATCCTGCAATTTATTATGATGTTCGGCGGCTTTGCAGTAATTATTCCAATGGTCTTCTCGAATTATGGCGGTTTTAGTTTTCTGCACACCCACCTAAAGCCTTCGCATCTCTTGCCGTTTGGTACGTTCTCTATCTGGTATGTGCTCGTGTGGTATATCGCTGCCCTATCCACATTGACGGATCCGAACATCCACCAACGTGTTTTCGCCGCTCGCTCAGTTAAAGTAGCAAAACGGGGAATGCTCGTCGCTGTCGTGTTCTGGTTGATCTTCGATGCAATGACCAATGTGGCGGGATTGTATGCGCGTGCGGCATTCCCAAATTTGCAGTCGAGCAAGTTCGCATATCCTGCGCTTGCAGAAAAGATTCTGCCAATGGGACTAAAGGGTGTTTTTTATACGGGAATGCTTGCGACAGTTCTCTCGACCGTGGATTCATTTTTTTTTATGAGTGCGACGATCATCGGTCGCGACATTCTCTGGAGAATCTGGGGTGGGGATGAACACGACCGCGTAAAGCGATATACTCGCATCGGGCTTGTCGTTACTGCAATTATTTCCGTTGTCGTCGTTTCTATGTCGCAGCATATTTATACTATCTGGTACTCATTTGCGTCGGTACTCGTACCAATGTTATTATTTCCGCTGGTACTGAGCTATTTCCCGAAGTGGAAACCCGGTTCCAGATCGGCGGAGCTTTCGATGATCGCCGGCGGGCTGACGGCGCTCGCTGCGTATTCTGTCGGGTCGTTCCGCGGCGATACAATCACGCCGAATTATATTTTCGGGATCGAGCCGATGTATGTCGGCATGATATGTAGCATCATCCCGATCGTTCTCGGCAGGTTAGGGCACAAAGCCTCCCGCGATACTGTTTAAGTCCCGCCAAAACTATAAATCTGAATGTTCGAAGAGCTTAGTTCTAAATTTGAAGGATTATATCGCAAGATTCGCGGGCAAGCGCGCCTCTCGGAATCTAATGTACAGGAAGCAGTCCGTGATGTCCGCCGTGCGCTGCTGGATGCGGATGTCAATTACAAAGTCGCAAAGAAATTTGTCGATGATGTGCAAGAGCGTGCTCTTGGCGCCGAAGTCCTGAAATCTGTTAATCCCGAACAGCAATTTATTAAGATCCTTAATGACGAGTTAATTGCAACGATGGGCGGGGCGGCAGTTGATATTAATTACTCTGCTGAATTACCGACCATTGTGATGGTTTGCGGCTTGCAAGGTTCCGGTAAGACGACCTTTACTGCAAAATTCGCAAACTATCTGAAAGGGAAGAATAAACGGGCGATGCTTGTCGCTGCGGATATTTATCGCCCGGCAGCGATCGAGCAGCTCCAATTACTTGGAACACAGATCGATGTTCCTGTATTCACGATCCCCAATGAGAAGAACGCGGTAACGATCGCTGAAAAAGGTGTTCGCGAAGCACGCACAAAAGGCTTCGATGTTGTCATCATCGATACCGCCGGCCGACTGACGATCGACGAGACGATGATGAAAGAAGTTGCAGACATCAAATCGTCTGTCAAGCCAAACGAAATTCTTTTTGTCTGCGATGCGATGACCGGTCAGGATGCCGTCACGACCGCAAAAGCATTTCATGACAAACTTGCATTCGATGGCGTCGTTCTGACAAAACTTGACGGTGATGCTCGCGGCGGTGCTGCCCTTTCGATCAGAAGCGTCGTGCAAGCCCCGTTGAAATTTATCTCGACCGGCGAAAAACTCGAAGCACTCGAGCATTTTCACCCTGACCGCATGGCATCACGCATCCTCGGTATGGGCGATATCGTGACGCTTGTCGAAAAGGCTCAGGCACAGATCACTGAAGAAGACGCAAAAAAAGTCGAAGAAAAGCTTCGCAGGAATGAGTTCACACTGGATGATTTCCGCGACCAACTTGCCCAGATCAAGAAAATGGGTTCAATGAAAGACCTGCTCGCCTATATTCCCGGTGTGAATTCTGCCGCTCTCAAAGATGCAAATATTGACGATACGTCGTTCGCACGTATCGAAGCGATCATTACGTCGATGACGCTTGAAGAGCGGCGCTTCCCGCAGATGCTCAACGCATCACGCCGCGACCGTGTCGCCAAAGGCTCCGGAACAACAGTCCCGGAAGTGAACCGGCTCGTCAAGCAATTCACTGAGATGCAAAAGATGATGAAACGGTTTGCGCATGGTAAAATATCGAAAGAGATGCGCCAAATGATGTCGAATATGCCGGTCCAACCTACTGCGTAATTCATTCTCGCAGGGTCATAATAGCGCATTGTGCCCGCCGAACACGCACTAAATCCGTATATTTGTAGCTTACAATTCGATATTATTCAATACTTATATCTTGCGTCAGGATATTTACATAGAGGATCTCGGGGGCCATATCGGCAAAGAAGTCACGCTTCGTGGCTGGCTCTATAATAAGCGATCGAGCGGCAAGATCCAGTTTCTTGAACTCCGTGATGGCACCGGTATCTGCCAGTGCGTCGTAATGAAAAATGCAGTTGACGAAGCAACATTTTCTGCATACGAGAAACTCACGCAAGAATCTTCGTTTTCCGTTACCGGGACAGTTCAGGAATCTGCCAAAGCGCCCGGAGGAATTGAACTATTTGCAAAAAAAGTCGAGATCATTCAAGTTGCATCGGAGTATCCGATCAGCCCCAAGGAGCACGGCGTCGAATTCCTGATGGGGAATCGTCACTTGTGGCTTCGTTCGAAACGACAACATGCAATTCAGAAAATTCGTCATGAAGTCGTTCACGCGATCAGAGATTTTTTTGATGAACGAGGATTTAATCTGCTCGACGCACCGATCCTAACCCCAAATGCCGCTGAAGGTACGAGCACACTCTTTGAACTGGAATATTTTGACGAAGGCAATGCATATCTGACGCAATCGGGCCAGCTCTATGGCGAAGCGGGAGCAATGGCACTCGGTAAAGTCTATGTCTTTGGTCCGACATTCCGCGCGGAAAAATCTAAAACACGCCGCCACCTGACAGAATTTTGGATGGTTGAGCCTGAAGTTGCATTTATGGATCTCTACGGAGATATGGAGCTTGCGGAAGAATTTATCGAGTATATCGTTCAACGGGTGCTCCATAATCGAAAAGACGAACTCGAAGCGCTCGAACGGGATACGTCGAAGCTCGAGAAGATCAAGGCCCCGTTCCCAAAACTTCATTACGACGAAGCAGCGAACATCCTGAAAGAATATTGGGGTAATATGAACCCTGAAGAAAAAGCTGAACGGCTTGCTTCCGGACATAAAGAATTTATGTATGGGGATGATTTCGGTGCACCGGATGAAGCAGTGATTTCGGGCAAGTATGAAAAGCCAGTTATCGTTCATCATTATCCAGCAGCAGTGAAGGCATTCTATATGAAGCGAGACCCGAACGAGCCGGATAAAGCTCTTGCGATGGATATGCTTGCACCCGAAGGCTATGGCGAGATCATCGGCGGCTCACAACGTGAAGATGATTACGAAACGCTGCTCGGACGCATCAAAGAACATCACTTGCCAGTCGAAGCATTTGAGTGGTATCTCGACCTTCGCAAATATGGCAGTGTGCCACACGCAGGCTTCGGACTCGGTGTAGAACGAACAGTTGCATGGATCTGCGGTATCGAGCATATTCGCGAGACGATTCCGTTCCCGCGAACGATCTCACGAATTTGGCCATAACATTTATTTTCTGAGTTGGCAGAAGCAGTCTTTTATATTCTTGCGGCAGGCGCGATCGCTTCAGCGATCTTGATGGTCACGCGCAAAAGTGCAGTGCCGAGTGCTCTGTCGCTCGTGCTGACATTCTGTTTTCTTGCGGGCATATACCTGACACTCAAGGCTCAGTTTCTTGCTGTCATTCAGGTTGCAGTATATGCCGGTGCGATCATGGTGTTGGTGCTGTTCGTGATCATGCTGTTGAATCTGCAAAAAGAAAAATTCGCGATCACATCGAACTGGAAAACGCTTCTCGGGGTGTTGTGCGTTTGTCTCATCCTTGCGCAGATCGCGTCAGTGATTATTTTAACGCAGCAAAAATTTCCCGGGCAATTAAGCGATCAAGCGACAGAGCTCGGTACAGTGGAATCTGTCGGGACAATGTTATACCAGAGTTATGCCTTCCCATTTGAACTGGCGTCGCTCGTGCTTATCGTCTCGGCAGTCGGTGCAATCGTTCTAGCAAAGAAAAAACTGACATAAGTGGCACCTCTTTCACATTATCTCATCGTTTCAGCAATACTCTTCTCGATCGGAGCAGCGGGGGTGCTTTTCCGCCGCAATGCCATAGTTATTTTTATGTGTATTGAATTAATGCTCAATGCGGTGAACCTGACACTGATCGCATTTTCTCAATTTCTTGGCGACCAGCAAGGGCAGATACTCGTTTTTTTTGTGATGACAGTTGCCGCTGCAGAAGCAGCGGTCGGGTTAGCGATCGTTATTGCAATCTATCGTAACAAAGAAACGACCGACATTGACAGTCTTAATCTATTGAAAGGATAAGTGGCAGAGCTTATACCATATATCGTTCTTTTCCCGCTCATTGGGTTTGCTGTTAACGGGCTTTTCGGCTGGAAATATAAAACCAACCCAATTGCCGGAGTGATCGCAACGCTTGCTGTAACCGCAAGTTTTGTCGTTGCGTGTATTATTTTTGCGGGGATGCTCGGTGCGGACGCAGAACATCGTACACTCCATTATACGGTTGCCGAGTGGCTGAACGTCGGAAAAGTAAACGTCGGTATCTCATATCTTGTCGATCAGCTGTCAATTATTTTTATTTTGGTTATTACGGGTGTCGGAGCGCTTATCCATCTTTATTCGATGGGATATATGAAAGGCGATCTGGGATATGCACGCTTCTTCACGTACCTGAACCTATTTATCGTGATGATGCTTCAGCTCGTGATGGCGGATAATTATCTCCTGACATTCCTGGGTTGGGAGGGCGTCGGACTTTGCAGCTATTTGTTGATTGGTTTTTGGTACGAAGAAGTAAAAAATTCAGATGCAGCAAAGAAAGCATTTATTGTCAATCGTATCGGCGATTTTGGTTTTCTGGTTGCGATGGGAATTATGCTTGTTGCATTCGGCACGCTGAATATCGCCGGTGTATCTGCCGCTGCACTTGGAACAGGAAGCTCGGCTGCCATTACAGCAATTACATTGATGTTATTTCTTGGATGCACGGGAAAGAGCGCGCAAATTCCATTATATATTTGGCTCCCTGATGCGATGGCGGGCCCTACACCGGTCAGCGCACTTATTCACGCAGCGACGATGGTCACCAGTGGAATCTACCTCGTTGCGCGTTCTAATATTTTATTTGCTCTTTCACCGGCAACACTTTCTGTTATTTCTGTTGTTGCGATCGCAACGGCACTCCTGGCTGCACTCATTGGAATTTTCCAAAATGACATTAAGAAGGTCCTTGCCTATTCGACTGTCTCGCAGCTTGGGTATATGTTTTTAGGTCTTGGAGTTGGGGCATTCTCTGCCGGTGTATTTCATGTTCTTACACACGCGTTCTTCAAAGCGTGCCTCTTTCTTGGTTCCGGTGCAGTGATCCATGCAATGCACCACGAGCAAGATATGCAAAAGATGGGTGGACTGAAGAAATACCTTCCGATCACATTCTGGACGTTTCTACTAGCGACACTCGCTATTGCCGGCATTCCTCCGTTTGCAGGGTTTTTCTCGAAAGATGAAATTCTGTGGCGAGCATTTTCGCAGGGAAGCTTTTTCTTATGGCTGCTTGGTGTACTTGGCGCTCTTTGCACTGCATTCTATATGTTCCGCGCCGTTTATTTGACATTTTACGGGAGCGAGCGATTTGACGCACATCATCACCCTCCGAAAGAAGTAGGGGCGGCAATGTATATCCCATTGATCGTTCTTGCTATACTTTCGGTTCTCGGCGGACTGGTTGGAATCCCGGAAGCCCTTGGCGGCACAGAAGCGATTCACCACTGGCTCGAACCGGTGGTCGGCGAGGGTGAGCATATGGCAATTGCACACATCACAATACATGGGGAAGGAATGGAAATTGCGTTGATGATCGTATCGGTCGCTGTTGCAGCGATCGGCATTCTGCTGGCAACCAGATACTACAAGAGTAAAACGACGCTTGCGGGTAACGAGCGTAAGATCGGCGGCTTCTATAAACTTGCTTTCAATAAATTTTTCATTGACGAGATATACAATACACTCATTGTCAGACCGATCTATTCATTCTCGAACGGGTTCCTATACAAAATTGTGGATGTTAAGATCATCGACGGCATTGTTAACGGTGCGGGGGCATTGTCAGCATGGTTTAGCAGCGTCGCACGACGAATACAAACCGGCATTGTACAAAATTATGCTGTGATGATCGTTGTCGGAATTGTTGTACTCATTGGATATATACTTGTATTCTAAGCAATGGGAATACTTTCACTGCTCATATTAATCCCACTTGCCGGCGCAGCGCTTCTGCACTTCATCAAGAACGAGAACGTCGCAAAATATTTCACGCTTGCGGTGTCACTCCTGACATTTGTCATTTCTCTTGTTGCTTATTTTCAATTCGATAATAAAGCTCTCGGCTTTCAGCTTCAAGAGCATTATGACTGGATATCATCGAAGTCAGTGTCGATCAGCTATTTTCTCGGCGTTGACGGAATGTCCATACTGCTTGTCTTGCTGACGACATTTCTTGTTGTCATCGGACTTATCGGCACATGGAACTCGATCACCAAAAACGTCCCAGGATTGATGGCTTTGCTTCTGTTGCTTGAAGCAGGGATGATCGGTGTGTTCTGCTCGCTCGACCTGTTTTTATTTTATATCTTCTGGGAGTTAATTTTAATCCCGATGTATTTTATCATCGGTATTTGGGGAGGCGAACGAAGAATTTATGCTGCAGTAAAATTCTTTATCTACACTCTTGCCGGTTCTCTTGTTATGCTGGTCGCTATTATCTGGCTTGGGGTCGAAGCATCGAAAATCTCAGGCGTCTTTACTACCGATCTTATTAAACTGACTACTCTTAGTCGTTCACTGCCGCTTGATACACAGAATTATTTATTTTGGGCATTTGCATTATCTTTTGCTATTAAAGTACCTCTCTTCCCCCTACATACCTGGCTGCCAGATGCACACGTGGAGGCGCCGACGATCGGCTCAGTCATTCTCGCAGGTGTGCTGTTGAAAATGGGGACGTATGGAATGATACGATTTAATCTCGGGCTCTTTCCGCAAGCAAGCATTGAAAATGCTTCTATTCTTTGTGTGCTTGCGGTGATCGGTATTATTTATGGCGCCCTTGTTGCTATTGCACAAACTGATGTAAAAAAGCTTATTGCGTACTCATCTGTCACGCACATGGGGTTCATTGTGCTCGGAATTTTTTCAATGACGCGTGAAGGACTGCAGGGGGCTGTCATTCAAATGGTGAATCACGGGCTATCGACAGGGATGTTATTTATGATGTTCGGGATGATGTACGACCGCAAGCATACCCGTGCGATCTCAGAGTATGGTGGCGTAGCAAAGATCACACCCGTCTATGCAACATTCTTCGCGATCGCGATGCTCTCGAGCGTCGGCCTGCCGGGCCTGAACGGATTTATCGGTGAATACTTGACGATCATGGGAGCATTTCTTTCTCCGGTACTTCACTCATGGTGGTATTCTATTTTTAGCGCGACCGGCGTTATCCTTGCCGCTGTTTATCTGCTGTGGATGTATCAACGATTTATGCTCGGACCGATCACGAACGAATCGAATCGTTCGATCAAGGATCTGTCAATGCGTGAGATCGTTTCTGTAGTGCCACTGGTTATTTTTATGATCTGGATCGGTATAAAGCCGATGACCTTCCTAAAAACGAGCGAGAGCGGCGCCTATACTCTTTCGAACTCGCTGCTCGGCGTAGCACCCGAAAAGACAAATGATTTTCAGATCGTTCAACCACAGGTGATCATAAAGTAACGTGAGCAAAACCGATCTTATTGCTGCATTACCGCTCATTATCCTTGCGACGACGGGATTTGTAATTCTGATCTGGGATGCCTTTTCAAAAAAGCCGTCTCGAGCGCCGCTTGCTATCACGATAATCGGTTCGATCGCAGTCATTGCTGCAGCTGTTTCAAATATGAGTTCAACGCCCGTTGCTGCATTTGGCGGACTCTTCTTCTCGAACACATTCACTAATTTCTTTACGATCATTTTTGCTGCTTCAGTAATCCTTTCATCTCTGCTTGCAGAAAAATATCTGTTCGGCAAAGAAATAATTGTCGGTGGATATTGCGCGCTCACGGTTTTTGCCGCATGCGGAATGATCATGCTTGCATCCGGCGCTAACCTGATCGTGACATTTCTCGGCCTTGAGACAATGTCGATCAGCTTTTATGTGCTTGCAGGCCTGTTCCGAACGGAAGAATCATCCAATGAATCATCATTAAAATATTTCTTACTTGGTGCATTCGCCACCGGCTTTTTTCTCTACGGCATTGCTCTTGTATATGGCTGTACCGGGACTATGAATTTGTCGGATATTCGTGGTATTATGCTTGCCGGGGCAAAACCGGTTGCATCGTATAGTTCTCTGCTGTACCTGATTGGAATACTGTTTATCATTGTCGGACTTTCTTTTAAAGTAGCTGCATTCCCGTTCCATCAGTGGGCGCCCGATGTATATGAGGGTGCGCCAACGATCGTTTCCGGATTTATGTCAACGGCAGGGAAGACCGCTGCCTTTGCGGCATTTCTTGTGTTATTTAATTATGCGCTAATTCCGAACCCACATCCGCAGGGTGGCGCAGAGAAAATTCAGATCGTTCTTGCTGTGCTTGCAGCGTTATCAATGCTCTATGGAAATATCGTTGCTATTGCGCAGACGAAAATAAAAAGAATGCTTGCATACTCGAGTATCGCGCATGCAGGGTACCTGCTGATTGGTATTGCGTCGCTCAACAGCAACGGCATTACGGGAGTGACGATATACTCTGCAGTGTATCTCTTGATGCAAATCGGTGCGTTCGGAATTGTCGGGATGCTCGAGAAAGAAAATGCAAATGCTCTGGACCTGGATGATTATGCCGGACTTGCAAAGCGGCGTCCGTGGCTTGCTCTTATTCTTGCTGTACTGATGTTCTCACTTGCAGGGATCCCGCCGTTTGCCGGATTTTTTGGCAAATATTATCTCTTTCTCGCAGCGATCGATGCCGGAATGGTCTGGCTTGCGATTGTCGGAGTTATTTCGAGCATTATTGCTTCATACTTTTATCTGCGCGTGATCGTTCTTATGTATTTCCGCGATGCGAAGCATGATGAAGCCGTATCTGAGAAAATATCAGCCCCATTAGTTGCCGTTGCCTTTGTGACGGTTGCATTGCTCGTGCTTGGCTTATATCCTTCGCTGTTGCTGCACTCGATCGGGTACTTCTTTCAGTAAGTATCAGTTATTACGTATATGCTGCCTGTTCTATCTTCTGCCGAATCTCACGCCTATGATGATTTTCTCATCAAAAAAATAGGCTTTGACCCGCTTGTTCTGATGGAGAATGCTGCTCGCGGCGCGCTTGCGGCAATGAAAGATTGGCTCGCCACCGCCGATGGAAAATCCATTCTTATTTTTTGCGGTAAAGGAAATAACGGCGGAGACGGACTTGCGCTTGCAAGGTTATTGCTCGAGCAGGATCGCGATGCACTTGTTGTACTGACAGCGAAGCCGACGGAATTGTCGAAAGAATCGGCAGCCGAGTATAAGATACTTAAAAAAATAATTGATCCGGATAACATCTTTCAATTTCCGTTCCAAGACGACCACTTTCTTTCTCATCTTGACGTTGGGGTAATCGTTGATGCGTTACTTGGCAGCGGAGCATCGGGAAGGTTAAAAAAACCATACGATGATGCCGTTCTGACTATTAATGGGCTTGCAAAAGCAATTAATGCAAAAGTACTTTCGCTCGATGTCCCAACCGGTTTGCACTCCGACACCGGGGCGATCGAAACGATGATAAAAGAGAAACCCGTTTGCGTCTTTGCCGACCGGACCATCGCGATGGGTACTCTAAAGACAGGTTTTTTTCAAGGGTTCGCGCCCGATGTAACGGGTGAACTTGCCGTTGCCCCGCTCGGTGCGCCGACTCCCACCGAAGTAACCGTTAACGTTATAGAAAGATCGGACATTGCGGCGCTCCTTCCGGTGAGATTCAAAACAGCGTCGAAGTTTGATGAAGGCCATGTCCTTTCCATTGCCGGGTCACGTGGGATGACCGGTGCGGCAGCAATGAGCGCCCAAGCTGCCCTCAGAAGTGGATGCGGCCTCGTTACCGTGGCGACAGCTGCGTCTGAACGAAGTATTGTCGCAAGTTCGATGCCTGAATTAATGACGATCCCGCTATCAGATCAAGATGGTAATCCGACATTTGCAGCTTTCAAAGAGCTTGAGCCGCTTATTGAACGGGCTGATGTGATCTTGCTCGGCCCGGGCATTCGCAACACAAAAGAAAGTAATCGCCTGATGAAGGAAATATTTCTGAAAGCAAAAAAGCCGATGGTATGCGATGCCGGTGCGCTTTCAATGATCGCGGAGGATACTTCAATGTTGAAGAAACGCTCGAAAGATATGCCGACGATTCTCACCCCTCATGCGGGTGAAATGGCGCGCTTGCTCGGCATTACCCGCGATAAACTTGAGAAAGACAGAATTGCACTTGCACTGGATTTTGCGAAGGAGTATTCTGTTTTTCTTGTTTTGAAGGGTGCTCCGACTCTCGTTGTATCTCCTGAGGACGAAGGTGCATATATTAATTCCACCGGTAATCCCGGAATGGCAACGGCCGGATCAGGAGATGTACTTGCCGGAATGATCGCCGGCAATCTTGCGCAGGATACGGCATCAATACTGCATGGCTTGATTTTTTCTGTATATACACACGGTCTTGCCGGTGATATCGCAGCGAATGAACTAACAATGAGTTACATGACTGCAACGGATATCATTAAATATCTTCCGAAAGCATTCAAAGAATTAGCAGTGGAATGATCTCACCTGTCTTACGAAAAGAAATGCGTATCGAACTGCGCAGCCGTTATGGCACAAGCGCAGTGATAATGTTTCTTATCGTGACGGTTGTCACTATTGCATTTGCCGTACAGGAAAAGCTTGAGCCTTCATTTATGAGTGCGTTTTTCTGGATAACAATATTTTTTGGCACGATCACTGGTCTCTCACGTTCGTTCGTCAGCGAAGAAGAACGAGGAACGGCATTATTGCTAAAGCTCTATGCAAAGCCAGAGTCGGTCTATTGGGGAAAGTTTATTTATAATCTGCTCCTAAGTCTTTCGCTTGGGATTACTGCTGTTCTTATCTTTGCATTCTTTTTTAAGGAATACATGATTAAGGATTTCCTAATGTTTTTCTTGCAACTCATACTTGGTCTTGTAGGAACAGCTGCGATCATAACAATCTTATCCGCTCTCGTTGCCCGCGCAGCTCAAAAAGGCGCATTGTTACCGGTGCTTGCATTGCCTTTGCTGTTTCCACTTGTTGTGGCAGTGACGGACGCGACACGCATCTCGATGCAGATATCACCAGCGTGGGAGGGAGTACGCGGAGATATTCTTGTACTTTTTTCGTTTGATGTTGCATTGATCTTAGTATCGTACGTTTTATTCAGCTACGTGTGGCGCGACTAAATCTTTTTCGAAGCAAATTTTTCCTGTGGATATATGCCATCTGCTTTGCAGTGAGCATTTATCTATCGCTCTCTACGCCGGTTGCCGGCGGCTTTAAGGATGCTGCAATGCTGAAAATGCTTGGTGTTGCGAGCACGACGCCTGTGATGGTTTCTCTCGGTCCGGCAGTCTCATCGCAAAATAATTCGACCCAGTTCTCCGCGACCGATCGCTTTGGGGCTGAAAGAAAATTATTTGCAAAAAATTTACTTAATTTAAAGTCCGGGATGGTGGTCGTCGGCGATTGTACATACGATGCCGGTGACAGTACATACGAACTCACAAATGTATCGAGGACCGACCCGGCGATTATTTTCCCTCTTGTACAGGGGCTTGGCGAACTTGGCCGAAATATTTTATTTCACGTTCCGATGTCATTTGTTGCATTTATTGCGTTTCTTGTCGGGACGATAAACTCAATTCAGCTTCTGAGAAAGAACGATCTGAAATACGATCTGCGTGCGCGTGCTGCAAGCGCCGGCGGGCTTCTGTTTACAACGCTTGCAACAATTACCGGCAGCATTTGGGCGCGCTTTTCATGGGGGACTTTTTGGAATTGGGATTCACGCGAGACGTCGATCCTTGTGCTGCTTCTGATCTATGTCGCATATTTCCTGCTCCGTCAGCTTCTCGAAGATTCTGAAGAGAAAAAAGCACGAACCGCGGCAGTCTATAATATCATTGCATTCGTGACCGTCCCGTTCCTGATGTTCATTCTACCGCGCATCACGCGCAGTCTGCATCCCGGTGGCAATGGAATGGAAGCCCCGGTCGTCAATCTTTCCGGCAAGACGCATATCGACCCGTGGTTTTCAATATTCCTTTGGATCAATGTCGTGTGCTTTGCGATCTTATTTTATTGGATGCGCGATCTGTTTATTCGCATAGAAACTGCTCACCAAAAGCGCACCCCGCAATACAATTAAAATGGACTACTTACAAGATCATTCGCTGTATGTTGTTGCGATCATTGCCACAGTGATCTGGCTTGGCGTGTTTATATTTATGATGCGAATGTCGAATCGCATCTCGAAATTAGAAAAGTAAGCGCTCAGAGGCCGGCCGAACCTCCTCATAGGCGGTTTTGTTTGATTCTTAGATCAATCTGACGTATGAAGAAAAAACGCATCTTCGCCCTGGTTCTTGCATTGCTGTTCATTGCTGTTGCTGCATTTGCGCTGGTTGATAACAAAATTGATTACTCCGATTTTGCAACTGCCGAGCAAACAGGTAAGCGTGTCCAGGTATCCGGCTCGTGGGTCAAGGAGCAGAATTATAATTACGACTCCAAATCGAACACCTTCACCTTCACAATGAAAGACCATAAAGGGAATGTTCTTCCCGTACGGTATGACGGGATGAAGCCGAATAATTTTGAGATTGCTCCGTCGGTCGTCTGTGTTGGAAAGGTAGAGTCCGGCGTGTTTGTGGTAAGTGATATCCAGACTAAATGCCCGTCGCGCTACGAAGGCAGCGAAAGTAAAGGCGAAAATAAAGAATGATCGGCTCTGTTGCGGCTGCGATAGTTCTGGCGGCGACGATAATCGCTTCTGTTCTATATATTCTTGTCGCTCGCGGACGAAGTGAGCTCCTGACAGCCGCGAGAATCACGACTCATGTTGCCATTTGGGCGCAATTTGTTTCCGCCGCGGCGCTCCTTTATCTCATTTTTAATTATCACTTCGAGATCAACTACGTGTATGAGCACGTTTCGCGTGCGCTCTCGAAGCCGTTGCTGTTTGCATGTTTTTATGCCAGTCAGGAAGGCAGTTTTATGCTCTGGGCCCTCTTGACGGCGATCGTTGCGATATTTCTTATTCCGTATGCCCAGCGTCAGCGTTACGAGGCGCCGGTAATGGCGGTTTATCTTGCGGTGTTTGCATTTCTTGCGCTGATGCTCGTTGTGAAAAGTCCATTCCAAACGATCTATGCGGCGCATCCAGGCGAAGCGATGGCAGGATTTATTCCGCCGGATGGCAAGGGGCTGAATCCTTCGCTCGAAAATCTTTGGATCATCATTCACCCGCCGATGCTTTTTACCGGCTTTACACTGCTTGCTGTCCCATTTGCATTTGCAGTGACCGGATTATTCAAACGCGACTTCCAAGGGTGGGTGACGACATCGCTCCCTTGGACACTCGGCGCAGGAATGATACTTGGCTTTGCCATCATGCTCGGCGGCTTCTGGGCGTACGAGACACTCGGATGGGGCGGATACTGGGGGTGGGATCCTGTTGAAAATGCGAGCCTGCTTCCGTGGCTCGTTACCGTAGCATGTACGCACACCATGCTTACGCAAAAGCGAACGGGAGGTCTGATAAAAACGAATATCGGAATGACGCTGCTTGCATACGCGCTTGTACTATATGCGTCGTTCTTGACGCGCTCCGGTGTTCTTGGTGATGCGTCAATGCACAGCTTTGCCGATCCGGGCAACCTCGCATTTGCGTTATTATTTTATGGGATGATCTTTTTTGTCGGCGGATCATTTACAGTGTTCTTTTGGCGCTGGCGGGCAATGAATGCGCGTGCAAAAGACTACAAGATCCTTTCCCGAGAAACAGCTCTTGCCATTGGTTCGGCAATTCTCGGCGCATCGACGCTTGTCATATTTATCGGCACAAGCGCTCCACTTATTAAAAAGAAGGTCGATATTAGTTTCTACGGCGATCTTCACATCCCGATCGCTATTTGTTTAATGCTTGTCAACGGCCTTTCACTGCTGTTGAAATGGAAGCAATCCGGACTTGGCGAGATGTTTCGTAAAGCACTCGTAGCAATTAGCGTCGCTCTTGCGGCAAGTATTGCATTATATTTTTCTGGGCTTGATGATATTCGTTTTCTTGTGATCGGTTTTAGCGCGATATTCTCGCTGGTGATCAACTTGGAGATTGCTTCAAAATTATTTAGAGGTAAAATACAAGTCACCAGTATTACAAATTCGTCTATCAGCAGCAAAATAGTAACCGCACTCAAGTGGTGGGTACCGATCGGCTTTATCGCGATGCTTGTGATCTCAAAAGGGGATTACTATCAGTTCGGTTATATCGTTCTTGATGGTGGGCTTTATTGGCTTGCAGGGCTCCTGCTTCTCACGGCTGCATTTATGATCTTTGGGGCACCAGCGTTCAAACTTGATAAGCGATTTGTCGGCGCGTATGTAGCTCACATGGGAATTGCTCTGTTCTTGCTCGGCGTGATCGCAACGACGCGATATGAGAAGAAGGAATTTGTAAAGCTTGTCCAAGGAACACCGGTAAAAGCATTTGCAAGTTCATACACGCTTTCATTTGACTCAACGACACTTGCACCGCCTGAAAATTATTATTACAACATAACGGTTCGCGATAAAAACGGCGAAGCGGCTATTGCAAAGCCTTTGTGGTTTTGGACAGATTTCAATAATCACACATCGCCAATAGCAAATCCCGGCATCTTGAAATATGGCGGCCGCGATCTGTATTTCACAGTTGTCGAAACAGGTCAAGAAGGCGGCATACCCCATGATTCACTTGTTAAAGGAGAAGCGATCG
>DASQGZ010000062.1:0-37016 GCA_035632315.1 Kapaibacterium sp. (SeqCode)
CCCGAAGGCACGCCGGCCGCTATCGCGCTCGACATTGCAACCGATATTTTATCTACCGGCAGAAGCTCGCGTCTGTATCAGCGGCTCGTCTATCAAGACCAACTTGCGTCCGAAGTTTCGGCGTATGTCGATCTTCGCGAAGCGCCGGGACTCGTGTGGTTCTATGCGATGGCCAACGAAGCCGATCAGGATGTCGCGCCGATCGAGAAAGCGCTCGAAGAGGTGATCGCACAGGTGCGAAACGATCTCGTCGGTGAGCATGAACTTGAGAAAGCAAAAAATAAAATGGAGATGCGCTTGGTCGCAAGCCGTGTCACCGCCAGCGGTAAAGCCGACCAGCTCGCGCATTCGTACACATTCTTTGGTGATACACAACGCGTAAATTCTATCATCGGAGAATATGACGCCATCACCACCGAAGACATTCGGCGCGCCGCAGCGGAATTTCTGACGCCCGAGAAGCGCTGCGTCGTGGTCTATCTGCCGCCGAAAGAGTGACAGTAGCTCCGACTGAAGTCGGAGCTACTATAATAAATTTTCGAATGACAACACTACAACTCGATAGAACCAAAGTTCCACAGCCCGGGCCGATCACGGCGATCCGGTTTCCAAAATATATCACGACATCACTTACAAACGGTGTGCCGGTATATCTCGTCGAAAATCACGAACAGCCGCTCGTGAGCATTTCGCTGTATTTCAATGGCGGTTCGTCGCTCGATACCATTTCGACACAGGGCTTGGCCTCGGTCGCTGCGGAGATCCTGAATAAAGGCACAGCGACCAGAACCGCAACCGAGATCGCCGAAGCGATCGATTTTGTCGGCGGTTCGCTTGGCGCAAGTTCGTCGTGGGATGCAACAGGAATTTCTACATCGATATTGTCGCGCTATCTCGACACGGCGATCGATTTACTCTCAGATATTACGCTCAATCCGAAATTTGCAGACGAAGAACTCGAGCGTATTCGCATTCAGCGCATCGCGGGCATCAAACAAGCAAAAAGCGATGGTGGGTATCTTGCAGATGTTATTTTTTCGCGTAATGTATATGGCACGCATCCCTACGGTTTCGAGGCAGGTGGGACGGAGAGTGCGATCGCTGCACTGCGAACCGACGACCTGAAAAAATATTTCTCGAATATCTCTGGGTGCAGCGGCGCGTTCTTCATTGTTGCAGGCGATGTCACCGAAAAAGAAATAATTTCAAAGCTTTCAAGCGCATTTGCAGATTTGAAGCAAGAACATAATTCGAGTTTTCCCCGATACCCGATACCCGACACCCGACGCCCGAAAGCCTCGCTGATCGAAAAGCCGCAAGCCGTCCAGTCTGCTTTACGGGTCGGTCATCTCGGCATTGACCGTGCGCACAACGATTACGTTGCGCTCTATGTGCTCAATATGCTGCTCGGCGGATATTTTAATTCGCGCATCAACCAAAACCTTCGCGAAAAAAATGGGTTTACATACGGAGCGCGGAGCTATTTCGATGCGCGGAAACAAACGGGCGCATTTGTCGTCTCTACAGAAGTACGTACCGAGGTAACGGCGGCGGCAACGCGCGAGATCGCGAGCGAAATCCGTCGCATTGCCGAATTGCCGGTCACCGAAAGCGAGCTTTCGATGGTCAAGCAATATATCATCGGCAGTTTTCCGCTGTCGATCGAAACGCCGCAGCAGATTGCGAACCGCATCGCGACGCTCGTGCTCTTCGATCTGGAAAAAGATTATTACGACAATTTCCGCGACGCCGTCGCGCGTATTACTGCCGACGATCTGCTTCGTGCTGCGAAAGAGCATCTGCATCCCGATGCGCTCACGATCGCCGCAAGCGGTAATACGAACGCGATAAAAGACGGAATGCGGGAGTTCGGAGAAGTTGAAATTAAGAATGATTTGTCATAATGTCATTGCGAGCGAAGCGAAGCAATCTGAAATCTTGAATGAGCGATAATTTTTCAAGATTTTAGATTGCTTCGTCGGGCTAAAGCCCTCCTCGCAATGACATCAGAAAATAGTAACGACTGTGCAAACTCAAACAACAACGTCCGCCTCGAACGGTTTTGCCGGCAAAGAATTAGAATATGCCGAGCAATTAGTTAAAAAATATTCCGCTATTAAAAGCGAGATCGCAAAAGTGATCGTCGGGCAGACCGATGTGATCGACGATCTGCTCATTGCGCTGCTTGCGCGCGGCCACTGCCTGCTCGTCGGCGTTCCGGGCCTGGCTAAGACACTGCTTATTAGTACTCTTGCGCGAGTGCTCGACCTGGATTTCAATCGCATTCAGTTCACGCCCGACCTGATGCCGTCAGATATTACCGGTACGGAAATTCTCGAGCAAAATATCTCGACCGGCGCGAAAGAATTTCGTTTTATCAAAGGTCCCATTTTTGCGAATATCATTCTCGCCGATGAAATTAACCGTACGCCGCCGAAAACACAAGCGGCGCTGCTCGAAGCGATGCAGGAACATTCGGTAACAGCGGCAAATACGACCTATAAACTGACCGAACCGTTCTTCGTACTTGCGACGCAAAATCCGATCGAGCAGGAAGGCACCTACCCATTACCCGAAGCGCAGCTCGACCGCTTTATGCTGAATCTTTGGCTCGATTATCCGAGCGCTGCCGAAGAATCCGAAATCGTCAAGACAACAACAAGCGAATATGCGCCGGCACTGAATAAAATTCTCAATGCGAAAGAGCTGATCGAATTTCAAAATCTCGTCCGCTATGTTCCCGTTGCCGATAATGTGATCGAATATGCGGTTCGTCTGGTCTCATCATCGCGCCCATCGAAGAATGCCGGTTCTGAATTCGTAAAAAAATATGTCAGCTACGGCGCGGGTCCTCGCGCATCGCAATATCTGGTGCTCGGAGCAAAAGTACGCGCATTGCTCGCTGGCCGCTACACGCCCGCGCAAGAAGACATTCGCGCACTTGCTGTGGCAGTGCTTCGTCATCGCATCGTGCTGAACTTCAACGCCGAAGCCGAAGGCATCTCGACGCTCTCGGTGATCGAACGACTCGTCAAAGAAGCATAATCTGACGTTATGCCGAAAGTGCTGCGAGGGGTTCTCATCCTGATCATTTTTCTTGCCGCTGCTCGTACGACGATTGCAGGAACAAGCGGCCTCGTTAAATATTGGATAGAGTTTACTGATAAAGGCATCACGACCTCAGGTTTTCGCCCCGGCAATCCCCTATTCGAAAAAGCTCGCACCCGGATTTCCTCGCGCGCATTGGCACGACGGGCAAAACAGATCGGGGCGACAGATATTGTAAAACTGATCACGATCGAAGATGCAGATCTTAATCAAAATTATCTCGACTCGCTGCGATCGTCCGGAATCGCTGTCATAAATATTTCACGTTGGCAAAATGCTGTAAGTGCGATGCTCACACCACAGCAAGTACAGGGATTACGGCAGTACTTGTTCGTCAAGTCGGTACATCCCGTCGCACAAGGCGCCAAGGAGCAATCCGTTGCAAATATCAATTTATTTTATTCCGATCTTGCAGCCCAAAGCACTCCGACGAATCAATACTGCGGATACGACTCGATTATTTATCATTACGGTCTGACGGATGAACAGCTTCGCAGTATCAATGTACTTCCGATGCATGAGATGGGCTTCGATGGCTCGGGCGTGATCCTCGGCGTACTCGACGACGGCTTTCGTTGGAAGGTTATGAACACGACGAAGATGCACCACGTCATCGGCGAGTACGATTTTATCTTCAAAGATTCGTCAACCGCAAACGACTCGGCTGACGATCCGACGCAGGATCTTCATGGCTCCGAAGTATTGAGCGCGCTTACGGGTTATTTGCCCGATACGATCGTCGGACCGGCATTTAATGCCGATCTCATTTTAGCAAAGACCGAAGATGTTCGCAGCGAAACGCCGCGCGAAGAAGATAATTTTGCTGCCGCTCTTGAATGGATGGAAGGTCTCGGCGCCGATGTTGCATCGTCTTCGCTCGGCTATAGGAATTTTGACAGCGGCTTTGTGAGCTACACATATAATGATATGAACGGACATACGGCGATCTGTTCTCGTGCAGCCGAACGAGCGGCACGGCTTGGTGTGCTCGTGTGTATTGCTGCCGGCAATTACGGACAGAACGATCCACCGACGCTCACTGCGCCATCGGATGCCGACAGCATTCTTTCCTGCGGCGCGATTTTTTTTAATGACACGATCGCTGCATTCTCTTCGAACGGACCGAGCTCCGACGGACGCATCAAACCCGACATCGTCGCTCCCGGCGTCGGCATTGCAACAATGCACGCCGATAACACGATTGGCTATGCAGGCGGAACGTCGCTTTCGACGCCGCTTGTCGCCGGCGCGTGCGTACTTGCACAGCAGGCGCATCCGGAGGCAAGCGCAATGCAGATCCGAACTGCCGTTCTGCATTCCGGGATCCTCTTTGACAGCACATCGCCGAACAACGTCTATGGCTACGGCCGCATCGACGCCTACAATGCGGCATTGAAACTCGGCACGATCATTGGGCGGGTAAAACTTTCGCGCACAGATTCGGTCTACTCCGTTTGTGTTCCGATCGCGGCAAACAATCGGATCAAAAAAGCAAGAATCGTGTATGCATTAAATATCGGCGGATCGTATTCACACAGCGTGCCGCTTTCTCTGGCGAGCGATTCGCTTATCTACTCGGCGACATTTCCGCCACTTCGCAAAGGCACGCACGTTCATTATTATATAGAAGCGACTGACGGCGCCGACACAGCGACTCTCAGCCCGAGAAATGCAACTGACAGCGTGTATGATTTTTACATCGGCGATACGATACCAAGCCCTCCGTTTGCGGTGAAGCAAACGACAGAACAGAACTCGTTCGAAGTATTTCCGAATCCGGCGTCGAACACGGTAACGATCGCATATACCGGATCGCAAGCGCTCGACTGCTCGCTCATCGACAATCTCGGCAGAACGGTTGCATCATTTTTTATTTCGCAGGTATCCGAGACACTTCGGCTTCGACTTGATGATATTCCAAACGGTTCATACGTATTGAAAGCGGTTTCGTATTCGGGTGGCGTGCTGCTTCGAACGCTCGTCGTCGCAAAATGACGTTCCTGAATCCATACGCGCTTTTCGCCCTCATCGCCGCAAGTTTTCCGGTACTATTCCACTTGTTCGCGCAGCGCCGCGCCCGGCGTATCGAATTCAGCTCCATTCGATTTTTAAAGCAGCTCGAAAAAAGCTCGATGCGCAAAGTGAAACTGCGGCAGATATTGCTGTTAATTTTGCGTACGCTGCTGATCGCTTGCTTAGTCCTTGCATTTGCGCGGCCTGCGCTGCGAGGTTATCTCGGTGGGTTTTTCGGATCGTCGCATGCGAACACGACAGCGATCGTTCTCTTTGATAATTCGGCGTCGATGACCCGGGCAGACGCTTCGGGCACATATTTCAAACAAGCACAGGATGCCGCGATGAAAATTGCCGATGCGCTTGAAGGCGGAGATGAGTTCGTTCTTATTCCGCTTGCGCATCTCGAACGCGGAAAAGTCTATCGCCGCCTGCACGATCCTGCTGAAATTCGTAAAGCCATTACCGAATTATCCGTTTCGGATGCACCTGCAAAACTCGCCGACGGACTCCGCATCGCCTCAAGCGAGTTAGCAAAAACAGCTAACGTCAACCGCGAAGTGTATCTCATCAGTGATAACCAAGCGCGTAATCTCACCGGCATCACAAGCGCCGATTCTGCGATGAAATTATTCGACGAACGCACGAATGTGTTCTCGGCAAAGATCGGCGCAAGCACATCACTTCGGAATCTGACGATCGATTCGATTGTCAGCGTTTCAACAGTATTCGAAAGCGGCAGGCCGCTCGAGTTCGATGTCTTCATCCGCAACAGCGGTGATGTGCAGATCGATAATGCCATCGTGTCATTATTTTATAATGACGAGCGCGTCGCGCAACGATCCGTTGCCGCCCTTGCAAGTGGACATTCGGAAAAATGTACTATCAATGCACTCCCAAAATCTGCCGGCATCCTGAACGTCAAAGCCGAGCTCGAAGACGATGCGCTCGCGTTCGACAACGCACGCTACCTTACGCTCGAACTTCCGGCAACAAGCCGCGTCGCAATTTTTACAAACACAAACGCCGACGCCGATTTTATTCGTCTTGCACTTGAGCAATCGCTTTCCGATGCGAGCATCAAGCCATACTCGATCGAACTTCATCGCACCGAAGAACTGCGAATGCTTCCGTCGCTTCGTGAGCGGGTTAATGCGGTGATGGTTGAACTGGGCGGCGCCCTTGAGCCGGAAGATGCAAAAGCGCTGCATGACTATGTTGCAAGCGGCCGCGGCGCAGCGATCTTTCCTCTGGCGGGGCTTGACCCTGCGCAATTTAATTCGTCTATCGGATCTGCGCTCTCTCTTCCGCAGCTGCAATCGCTCGAAGGTTCGCTTGCGAGCGGGGAAAAATATTCCGGTTTCGGAGCATTCGATCTTGCCCATCCGTTTTTCACAGGAATGTTCGATCAGAATTCGAACCCAAATACGCCCGGCATTGAATCGCCGAAAATATTCGAGTACTATAAATTTGCGGCGACATCATTGCCGCTCATCAAGCTGACAAGCGGCGCGGCATATCTATCGGATATTACCGCCGGCAAAGGACACATATTATTATACAGCGTACCGCCGACATTTAGTTTTTCCGATCTTCCGCGCAAGCCGATCTTCCTGCCACTGGTCAGGCGCACTGCCGCATATCTCGCGTCAATGAAAAATAATGAAGAAAGCGCGCCGAGATCATATACCTGCGGCGATCCAATTGATCATACATTGCCGTTGGGATCGGGCATTCAGGCAGGCGAGCGATTGCTCGTCAGGGGACCGAATGGCTTCGCCGAACGCGACGAAGTCAACACTTCATCAAATGGCGCACTGCATATTGCGATCGAGCAAACACCGTACGCGGGAATTTACAGCATCTATAAAGATGCCGAGTCGTCGGTGCCATTGACCACGATCGCCGTAAATCCGCCGAGCGATGAATCAAATATGCAAACCGTTTCGGAAAGTGAAATGAAAGCGGCGCTCGAAAAACTGTCGGCTTCGAAGACTGCGTATCATTCCCTCGATGCGACAAGCAAATCACTCACTGAGCAAATTCGTCGTTCACGATTTGGCGTCGAACTCTGGCAGATATTTCTTGCGATTGCAGTGATGTGTGCTGTTGCGGAGATGCTGATTGCGAGAGAGGGAAAACACGAACCTGGATGAACAGGATGTTAAGGATGCGTAGGATACTCGTTTGCTACATTAGCTATTAATTTTGCATTTTACATTTTCCGTCCTGCCATATCGACAACGATCGGCGAGCAGAATATCGTATCAGGATTTTTTTTATGAGCATTCCAGTCGGCGACCATTGCATCGGCAAGCTCTTTTGTCGTCACGCCGTCTTCAGCCATAATGGGCAGATGCACCGTGAAATACCTGTGCGCCCATTCAAAAACATCGGTCTCGGGTCCTGTCGCTTGAACGTGCGGAGAATAATCGACCAGTTCTAATCCGTTTTCACGGAAAATTTTCGGGATGCGTCCGGCAATGAACGCATCGCCTCCGCGAAGCTTCCAGTGTGCAACGACTGTTTCGAGCGCATGATCGAACGCGCCGCCGTTCGGATAGAGCCCAAGCCCGGCATACAGATAATCTTGAATAGCGATGATCCCGTCCGGCTTCAGCGACGACACAAGGTTGCGGACGAAGAGGTCAGGATCGGGCACGAAGCATAGTACCCACCGAATATAGATCAGATCAAAATAATTTTTCGGAAGTTCGGCAGTCTCGGCAGAGCCGTGAATGAATTTTATATTTTTCCAACCACGCTCTGCACTTTTTTGCTTGAAATAATCGAGATAATATTCCGCCGGTTCGAGCGCTGTTACTTCACCACTTGCCCCGACTCGTTCGCGCAGATCGTTTGCAACGAATCCAGGACCCGCTCCGGCATCAAGACACTTCCATCCTGCGCCGACACCGAGACGATCAAAAAAATCATCCGATACTTTTTTCCAGACGCTATGCTGAAACCGAAGACGTTCGAGTTCGACGTCGTTAATGCGAAGAATGTAGGGCTCGTTATCTGTCATTGATGCAGCTGTAATGGTAGAATTCTCGAACGCGATCTGAACTCGTCAACTACAATCAATGCCCCACGCTCTAGCAATTCCTGGTGCTCTTCTAACGCCGACTGCACAAAAGTGAGTAAATAATCTGGTGAGACATTCTGCGTCCGAACTTGCAAGACACTTGGTCCGTCAGCGTATGTCAGTGCAAGGATCGTTTCATCGTTTGCATTCGGCTTACCAACCGTTACCCGCATCCCGCGAATACATGCTTTCCCACCCATGATATTGGGGTCGAATGTAATGCGATTCGTTTGTTCCATTGTTGTGAAACAAATAGGAACATAAAAAAGTGTACTCTCTACACCCTGAACTGGCTCAGATGATGATGCTTTTTGGATTTCACCATATTTATGCTTATATTTGTATAGTTTGTTTCAGTTACTTGGACAGGGGTTTCCAATTAGGCGGTAGTGCGTTCACTAACCTACAAAAGATCATGAAACGATCGTTCTTATTTGCATTTGTCGTTGTGCTGGGTATGTTGTACCTCATTCACCCTGTGCGTTTGAGCGCGCAGCAGCACTTCAGAATTCATGTCGGTTCGGCTTCGGCATCTCCCGGGCAGATCGTCAATTTTCCGGTGATCCTTTCGAATCCTGCCGGTGCGATCGCTGCCGGTGTGACAGATGTAACAATCGTCATGCACTTCAACGGAACGACGCTTGCACCGACCGATCCGGCACATCCCGGTTCGATCGTCGCCGGAGTTCGGAGGCTCTTTTTAGCTTTGGCCGTCACCTCGGCGACCGATAGCGTTCTCACACAGCTCCAGATGGAGGTTGCGCTCGGTCAGACGCCGATCACGCTCATGCAGATCGATACGGCATATACGAACACGCCAAATGCGGTTCTCGATAAGCAGAACGGGACGTTCAGCCTGCTCGGTCTCTGCGACGAAGGCGGACTTCGGCTGCTGAACCCGAACGGAACAGCATCTGTAAATCTTTCGCAGAATTTTACTGATGGCACTTCGCTTGCCGCGACCGTGACGACGTGCGAAGACGGCGTAACGAAATTATATCTTGTCGATATGATCGGCAGGCAAGCAAAGATATTTCTTGACGATGCGGTCCCGACGGGAAGCCATCCGATGAATCTCGATTTCAGCGGCGTTGCGGGCGGAAAATATCTGCTTGTGTTCGAAACACCGACTCGACGCGAAACTCAGGCGCTGGAGGTGGTGCGATGAAACGAACTCTCCTTTTTATTGTACTCGGCTTCGTCCTTACTCAAAACTTATTTGCACAAGATACGCTTCGCACCCGTTACGGCGGATGGGCGGATTTTGCGCTGAACCGATACTCGACCGATTTCCGCGCTCTGCCCGGTATTCCGAATTGCTGCCCGCTCTTTACAACCGGCTCCGGCAGCGGCCTTGGCATCGGCGCGTTGTACGAACTCCCGATCGCCGATAATTTATTTGTCGGGGCGCGGCTTGGCTATATCGGAATGGGCGCGTCGCTTTCGGCAACGGAAAACACGACCGTCATCATCGGTACGACCGGTAATCCGCAGCCATCGCAAGGAACATTTACGCATACCGTCGATGTCTCGCTCGGTACGCTCGGGCTTGAGCCTCGGATCGGGATGCGGTTCTTCAATGCACTGACCGTCGGCGTCGGTGTTCGCGCCGCTCTCGTGCTCGGAGCAACCTATTCGCAAAAAGAAGTGACTTCCGTCGGCACATTTCAGGATTCGCTCGGCAACGATACGAAAAGCAGTATTCGCAACCAGCGCTCAGGCGATGTTCCGAACAAATCGTCGATGCTCGTACATGCGATGCTTTCCGCGGGGTACGAACTTCCCGTCAATGCAACGCACACAATGTATCTCACTCCGGAAGTGACCTATGCGCTCGGACTGACGGATGTCGTCAGCGGATTGAAGTGGAAAGCGAATTCCCTGCTCTTCGGCATTGCGCTGAAATTCCAGCCGCCGCCAAAACAGCATGTTTATGATACGACTGTTGTTCGCGACACGACGCCGAAATATGTGGACGATTTCATTACGGCTTCTACTGCACTTCTCGACCGGCATAACGAGAACAGCACGAATGAAACGGATGTCATTACCCATCTGACGACGATCCACGAGTCATACGAACGGCGCGAGACCAATCCGAATCTTATTAAAGGCTCCGTCGCCGCGGTCGGGCTTGACCCGGACGGGCACGAAACACCGATGGCAACACTGCAGATCGAAGAATTTCTGGAAGTTCATGCACATCCGATGCTCGGCTTCATCTTTTTCGAGAAGAACTCCGATGCTATTTCCAATCGGTACGAACGGCTCGATCCGGATCAGGCAAAACGCTATGATCTTTCGGCAATGCTGAACCTCAACGATGTCGAAGTGCATCACAGCGTCATCAACATCATCGGCAGACGAATGCTTGAATATCCGAACGCGCATATTACGATCACCGGCTGCAACGATGATGCCGATGCGGAAAAAAATAATGTCGCGCTTTCGAACCGCCGCGCGGAAACAATAAAAAATTATCTCACGTCTGTTTGGAGCATCGATCCGTCACGGATGACAACGCAATCGCGCAATTTGCCGCAGATTCCTTCTGCTGCAAAAACCGAAGATGGCCAAGCCGAAAATCGCCGCGCAGAGATCGCGAGCGACGATCCGAACGTGACGGATATTTTTACCGTCACCGATACGACCCGTGTTCCGACACCGCCCGAGCTGAGATTCAAAACCAAGTATATGTCTGCGCTTCCGATCGTTTCCTGGAAACTCGACATCTCACAAAACGGGCGCCTGCTCAAAACATTTTCCGGGCAGAACGCACCGCCGGAAAATATTGACTGGGATTTGCTCGGCGATCAGAAAAGCGCCCCGCACTTTACAGCGCCCGTCGAGCTGAAACTCACGCTCAAGAACCGTAACGATGCTGAAGGCGCGGCCACAACGAACCTGCCGACGACCGTTCGCACGATCGCGCAAAAACGCATCGAGCACGTCACCGATACCGTCATTGAAAAATATAATCTCGTACTCTTTAATTTTGGCAAGTCGGACATTACCGCGGCTCACCAGAAAGTGATCAACGCCGTAAAAGAAAGATTGCAGCCGACATCGAAGATACAGATCGAAGGATATACCGATCGAACCGGTAATCCGCAATCGAATGAAAAACTTGCAACCGCTCGCGCAACCGCAACGCAAAAAGCGCTTGGCCGCAAAGATGCCGGTGTTATCGGTTACGGCGACCGACGCCTGATCTATCCGAACGATACACCCGAGGGCCGCTTCTTGTGCAGAACCGTGCAGATACTCGTCAAAACACCGACGAAGCAGTAACACCTGTATTAACAATTAGATAAGAAGAGAGCCGGTTGAAACCGGCTCTTTTTTTTGGCACACCGTTTGCAATAGATTCTCCGTGTATAGTCCCCACGACAGGATTGCCACGCAGTAACCGATGATAAATAAATATGATATGATAGATATACATGTTAACGATCCCAACGATTTCACGTCCTACCCCAACAATCGTATTTGTGCCGTGATCGACGACCGCGACGATGCCCAACGAACCGTCGATGCGCTGCTCGGCAGCGGCATCGATGCAGAATATGTCGATATTCTTTACGGCAAAAGCGGCGCGGACGTTCTCGATGCCGACAGCACACATGTCAGTGTGCTTACCCGTCTCGCGCGCAAACTGCGTTCGTTCGGCGACGTCGAGAACGAGTCGATGCACATTTACGAATCGGCGCTGCACCACGGCGGATATGTCTTTGCCGTCCCTGCAAAGTCGGATGATGAGAAAGAATCCATCCGCAAAGTGCTCGCCGCCGGAAATGCCCGTGAGATCAATTACTTCTCAACCTGGTACGTGCAAGCAATGAGAGCGAATTCGTAAGAAAGTTTTCATTGCCTGCACGAATCGGAAAGCCGGCGTGGGGGCCGGCTTTTTTTTATTCTCAATCCGCCCACCGTTAAAACGGTGGGCTATATTTCATTCGGTCCTACGGACGTCGTAACCGTCTGCTTCAGCAGACTGAAAGATACATAGCCCGCGGTTTCAACCGTGGGTGGGAATGATGATTTGACAAATATTTCAAAATAAAAAAAACCGCCCCTTTCGAGGCGGCTTTTGATTTAAGCTTTGCGCTTTTCGCTTTAAGCTTGGCTTAGTACATATCTCCCATTCCGCCGCCGCCGCCCATTGGGGGCATCGGAGGGGCTGGTTCCTTCTTCTCGACGATCGTTGCTTCGGTCGTCAACAGAAGCGATGCGACTGACGCTGCGTTTTGCAGCGCGCTGCGCGTGACTTTCGTCGGATCAATAACGCCCGACTTCAAGAGATCTTCATAGACTTCCGTCGCGGCGTTGAAGCCGAAACCGTCTTTGTTATTCTTGACTTCGTTGACGATGACCGAACCTTCGAGTCCGGCATTCTGCACGATCTGGCGCAACGGCTCTTCGAGCGAGCGGCGGATGATCTCGATGCCCGTGCGGACATCGTCGTTATCCTGTTTCTTGCTGAATGCTGCGTTGAGTCCGGCAAGTGCACGAATCAGCGCAACACCGCCGCCGGGCACGATACCCTCTTCGACTGCAGCGCGGGTTGCATGGAGTGCATCCTCGACGCGCGCTTTCTTTTCTTTCATCTCGATCTCGGTCGATGCGCCGATCTTGATGACGGCAACACCACCGGCGAGCTTGGCCAAGCGCTCCTGCAATTTCTCTTTATCGTAATCGCTTGTCGTTTTTTCGACCTGCGATTTGATCTCGTTGATACGCTTCTTAATATCATCTTTCGCACCGGCGCCTTCGACGATCGTCGTGTTATCTTTGTCGATCGTGATGCGGCTTGCCGTGCCGAGATATGTCAGCGTTGCGTTCTCGAGTTTGAAACCCTTCTCTTCGCTGATGACCGTGCCGCCCGTCAGAACAGCAATGTCTTCGAGCATCGCTTTGCGGCGATCGCCGAAGCCCGGAGCTTTCACTGCTGCGATCTTCAGTGTGCCGCGAAGTTTGTTCACGACGAGCGTTGCGAGCGCTTCGCCTTCGATGTCCTCAGCGATGACGAGCATCGAACGTCCGCCCTGCGCAACCTTCTCGAGCACTGGGAGCAAGTCCTTCATCGTGCTGATCTTTTTGTCATGGATCAGGATGTACGGATTTTCGAGCACGGCTTCCATCGTGTCGGGATCGGTGACGAAATATGGCGAGAGATAGCCACGATCGAATTGCATGCCTTCGACGACATTCAATTCCGTCTCGATGCCTTTCGCTTCTTCGACGGTGATGACGCCGTCTTTACCGACCTTCTCCATCGCTTCGGCAATGAGTTCGCCGATCGAGGGATCGTTGTTCGCGCTGATCGAACCGACCTGCGCAATTTCTTTCTTGCCCGAGATCGGACGCGAAAGTTTCTTCAGTTCTTCGACGACGCTCGCGACGGCAATATCAATGCCGCGTTTGAGATCCATCGGGTTCGCACCGGCGGTGACGTTGCGCAGGCCTTCGCGAACGATGGCTTGTGCCAGCACCGTTGCTGTCGTTGTGCCGTCGCCGGCGATATCGGACGTCTTCGATGCGACTTCGCGCACCATCTGCGCACCCATGTTCTCGATCGGATCTTCGAGCTCGATCTCTTTGGCGACCGTGACGCCGTCCTTCGTGACGTTCGGCGCGCCGAATTTCTTATCGATGACGACGTTGCGTCCCTTCGGGCCGAGCGTGACCTTCACCGCATCGGCAAGCTGATCGACGCCGCGTTTGAGTTTCGCGCGGGCATCTGTATCGAATGTAATTACTTTTGCTGACATTGTTTTCTTTCTTGTAAAATTAGTTTGTGAATGATGTCATTGCGAGGAGGACGTTAGTCCGGTCCCGAGGGATCGAGGAAAGCAATCTAAAATGTTTGAATGTGAATCACTCTTCAAGATCTTAGATCGCCGCGCTTCGCTCGCGATGACAACAGTGAAATTATTTCTTCTTCCCGCCGACGATCGCAAACACATCGCTTTCGCGCATGATCAAAAGATCTTCGCCATCGACATTGATCTCGGTGCCGCTGTATTTTCCGTAGAGCACGGTATCGCCGACTTTCACAGCCATTGGGACGAGCTTGCCGCCCTCATCGTGCTTGCCCTCGCCAACGGCAAGGACTTCGCCCTGCTGCGGCTTTTCTTTGGCAGTATCTGGCAAATAAATGCCGCCTTTCGTCACTTCCTGCGCTTCAGCCGCCCGGACGATAAGACGGTCGTGTAGTGGTTTAAGGTTCATAAGTTATTGAATTTGTTAAAGTTAAAATCTATCTAAAATATTGAAATTAAGTAGGTTTGAGAGCCGTTACGTTATTGGCACTCTCAGGTTTCGAGTGCTAAACAGAAGGGGTATTGCTGCAATTCCCGACCAATATTATATTCTCAAAATCCTGCACAGGGTTAAAACCGCCGTCCTATGCTTGGCAATTGATTTAACCCACTTGAGCTGTCATCACTTCATCACCACGAACTGCCCCGATAACATTCCGGAATTTGTGAGCACGCGAGCGAAATAAACTCCGGCACCGAGCTCGGACGTCGAAAGCGTGACGGTGTACGTTGAAGAACCGACCTGTTGTAATTTATATGATCCGATCTCCCGCCCGGTAATGTCTGAAATACTCAGTGTGCCGATGCTGCTTGCCGATGAGAGTTCGGCACGGAATTCGACAGTTGAGGATTCTCGTGATACCGGGTCAGGAAATATTCGTAACGCGTCAAGGTTCGGCAAAACCGGCGAGTTCACGCTGAATTTTTTCTCATAGAAAATTTTATACACCGCAGGCGCGCTGTGTGCGCCGCTTTCGTCAGAGCAAAAATACAGATCGCCGATGCTATCAATTACAATTCCGCACGGACGTGCCCATCGTTGATAGCGAATGGAATCGGTCAGGAAGCCGGTTGCAAAATCGGCAAGTGTCCAGCCGGTGTCGTTCGGGATGCCTCTGATGATCTTCGAGCCGTTGGCGATAAGCCTTCCGTCTGTTGAATTATACGATCCGTGCAGCGTCACAAAAACACTTGCGTGATATTGCGCCGGAAACATCGAGCCGCGATAGACTGCAACGCCCAGCGCTGTCGAATGGGCAGGCGCAACGATATCAGGTGGTATCATGCCCGCAACTTTTAGCGAGTCGGCACGAGTGATCGGAAGCATCGCCTGATATTCAGCGGTAGAAGAAAAATCGTCCCACTGGTGATCTCCGTATGCAAGCGGCCATCCGTAAAATCCGTTCTTCAATATGCGCGTTGCAAAATCACCGGGTGCATCCGGGCCAAGATTGTTGCGCTCGGCAACCGCTGCCCAGAGGGTGTTCGTCTGATAATCCATCGAAAGACCGACTGCATTTCGCACGCCGGTTGCATAGATCGAACGGCCGCTCCCGTCAAGGTTATATCTGAAAATTGTCGCACGATCGGTATCTTTTTCGCGGCATGCATTACACGGCGACCCGTCACTTAAGAAAATATTTTTACCCACCGTATCGAACAAGATTGTCCGTGTATAGTGGTTATCCGCACCTTCTGCACCATTCGGAATGCTGTCAATGAATACCGACGAGTCGGTATAAAGACCGGAAGCATTTTGATGTTCGTATTTCAGCACATACGTTGAAGCCGACGTATAGAGTGCATTATGATAAAATGCAAACCCGTGAGCGCCGCCATCATTATATGCAAGCGTGATCGCTGTATCGGCGACACCGGTACCGGAGTTCTCTGATAAACTATAGATCGATCCGGCATTCATATCCGAACAGGCAACTCCGCCATCCGGACCGATCGCAAGAGAACGAGGATGAAAATTCGCACTACTATAATATACCTCGCACCGAAAACCGCGAGGTAACAGAACGGTATGTGCCGAATCGAAGAGCGATCGAAATTTCGGTGCAACCATCAGATCAGATGCAAACAATGTATCGATCGCCGGCTGAGCACGAGCGCTCGCAATCAGCCCGACGACGCACAGTATGAAAAAAAACGTATGCTTCATTGTATCATCTTTTTTTACAGGAACACGTGAGGGTTACAAAAGTTTTTTTGATATCGACTATCGTTCTGGCATTGATCAAAAAAGCCCGCCGAATGGCGGGCTTTCGTAAGAAACAAAAATCTCTCGTTATTTCTTCTCCATCATTTTGTCGTCCATCTTTTTGTCGCCTCCGGCTGGCGGCGGCGCACCGGCTCCCGGCGGCGGCGGCATCATACCGAGCTGGTTCATCATCGACATGACATCGAAAACGCCCCAGTGCTCGACGAACTTTCCGTTGCTCCAGCGAAGCTGATCGATGCCCATTACATCGGTCATTTTTTTGTTTGTCGCCGGCATTCCGTGCATCATCGGGCCGGTATTCGTTCCGGTAACGGTGAACCGCGCGGTTAAAATATCACCGTCAACGCGCATATCCTGGATCGTTGACTTCATATCCGGAAATGACGCTTTCAGCATAGCGGCCATATCTTTAACCCCCTGAAGACCGGGCTTCTGTCCCGGCATCGGGTTATGATCGATAGCGTCGGCAGTCATATATTTATCGAAATCAGCGGATTTCCCGGCGTCCCAATCATCGGAAAACGCCTTATATGCCGCTTTCATCGAATCGGCAGTCGCGTTTGCGCCCATTGCCGCTCCCCCTTCTTTCTTCATACAACCGCAAAAAAACATTGCTCCGAGAGCACACACAATACATAGTCTTGTGATCATAGATTTTTTGGTTTTTGTGAAAAATCGAACCGCTAATATACGAATATTTTGCGGCGATTGCAAATTCCGAAAACGGGCGAACCCTTCTCGGAAAAAAGGTGATTTGAGGGTATGCGAATGCCACTTACTCGCACGTTGATGTTGTGCGTCGCTTCGGGTGCATTGCTCGTGATGGGTTCACGTCCTGCGCTCGCACAATATGAAACCGAACCTGCAACGATCAGAACGATCTTTGATGCGAAACAACAGTTTCGCACGCTCACGCCCGAAGAAGCGAACGAACGCGACGGCGAAGGCACACGATATAATAGATGGGAATACCGGATCACTCCGCGTTTACTAAAGAACGGCTTTCTCCCGAAACCAAGTATCTTACTCGATGAACTGAATAAATACAACACTCTGCATTCGGTTTCGAACAACGCCGCACCGCAAAAACTCAGTGGAAAATGGACCCCGCTCGGACCGTTCAATTTTGATATTCAATATGACGGCAACAGCGGCGGTACGGGTAGAGTGAGCGTGATCCGTTTTCATCCGCGCGATACGAACACTATATATATTGGTACGCCCGACGGCGGCTTATGGAAAACGACCAATGCTGGCGCAGCGTGGCAGCCGCTGACCGATAATATACCGAATCTTGGCATTTCGGATATTGCGATCGACCCCGTTCATCCCGATACGATCTATCTGGCGACCGGCGATGCAAAAGATGCAGGAATGTACGGGAATCCATATAGCTATGGCATCCTCAAAAGTTATGACGGCGGCAATTCATGGGTTCAGTCAGGATTTAATTTGAATCTATCGGAGATGGTCACGATCCCGCGCATTGTGATCTCACCGGCGAACACGAATATTATTTTAGCCGGAGTCTATGGCGGTACCGAACGCGGTATCCAGCGTTCGAGTGACGGCGGTGCAACGTGGTCGCAGCGCGATGGCGGATCGATCTATGATATTGAGTTCAATCCGAGCGATCCGAACATTGTCTATGCCTCAGGCTATGGAAATTTTCGTCGCTCGACCGACGCGGGCCTGACGTGGACGACTGTTACGTCAATCTTGCCGAGCTGGACAGGCAACGGCGTCAGCCGAACGACGATCGGCGTTTCGCCCGCCGATCCGAACGTCGTTTATGTCATCTATATCGATCATGTGAAAGATCAGGTATATGGATTGTATAAATCGACCGATAAAGGAGTTTCATTTTCGCGTGTGTTCGATGCGACAACGAAAATTCCGCCGTTCGGAAAATTCGGCGAATATAATCTTGTGTTTACCGTCTCCCCGGTCAATGCCAATATCATTGTTGCCGGCGAGCAAAGCCTTGCGATCTCGACGAACGGCGGTGTGTCGTGGAGTTCGATGAATATTTTCATTCACGTTGATAATCATGCCGTGATCTTTACGCCGCATTCGAGCAAAGCATTGTATTCAGGCAATGACGGCGGTATTAATTTTTCATCGGATGCCGGCGCCGATTGGAGCGATCTTTCTTCGGGATTACAGATCACGCAGTTCTACCGGCTCGGCTGTGCGAAAGAGCGCCCCGATCTGTTGTATGCCGGCTCGCAGGATAACGGCTGCATCAAGCTCGATGGCAGTATATGGTCGCATGCCTTCACCGGCGCCGACGGCGGCGAATGTCTCGTTGACGATTCCGATGAGAACACCGTCTTCATGGAATTTCAGTTCGGCGATCTCTTCCGCTTCGATATTGCTGCCGACACCAATAAATATGTCGCACCAAGTTCGAACGGCCATTGGATCACACCATACGTCTCGCATCCGAGCAACCACAAGAAAATATTTGCTGCATACGGAAATGTTTTCAAATCGACGGACGAAGGCACGACGTGGGCGACGCTTTCGGACCGGCTTGTCGGTACCGATAACTTAAAATCACTCGCCGTTGCAGCATCGAACGATAGTGTGATCTATACCGGCTCATACATCAAACTTTTTCGCACCACCGATGCCGGCACCTCATGGTCGGATATCACAGCCGGCTCGCCGGCAGCAGATACCGCTGCACTCACATATATTGCAGTGAGCCCGACCGATCCGAAAAAGATCTGGCTGACGTTCTCCGGCTTCACCGATCACGATCATGTCTTTGCATCGACCGACGGCGGCGCGACATATAAAAATATCACGGGCACACTGCCGAACATCCCCGTTAATTGCATCGTCTATGAAAATAATTCGAACGACGGAGTTTACATCGGCACAGACATTGGTGTGTATTATCGTGATAGTACAATGTCGGACTGGCTCTTATTCAATAGTGGCTTGCCGAATGTTTCAGTGAGTGAACTCGAAATTCAATATGGGCTTGGCGTCATTCGCGCGGCGACGTTCGGACGCGGAATGTGGCAGTCCCCACTCTTCGATCTTGCTCCGCCTGCCGCACCGATACTGATCTCGCCCCATAATGATTCGATCGGCGCGCCGACAATACCGACATTCGTTTGGAATAAAGCCGGACGCACGGGCAGTTATGAAATTCAAGTTGCCGAGGATTCTTTATTTACAAATCTTGTCTGGAGTAAAACCGGTTTAACAGACTCATCTGTTATATGCGGTCTCACGCTCGCGAAAGGGTCGAAATATTTTTGGCACGTCACCGGTACGAACGACGCCGGTTCGGGACAATGGTCTGCTGTATGGAATTTTAAAACATCCGGCACAGGGAGTGTGAATGCAAGCGCGTTATCATATTCTCTCGAACATTATCCGAATCCGTTTACCGATAAAACCACATTCCAATTTTCGCTTGAAACTGCGCGGTCTGTTTCGTTAACGATCACCGATATGCTCGGCCGTACGATCTCAACGACGGACTACGGCATACTCTCACCCGGAACACATACGGTCACGTTCGATGCATCGAACCTCGGCGCAGGCTCATATCTTTATACAATCATACTCGGAGAAACCCCGATACGCGGGACGCTTATTCTCGTCAAATAAAAAAAACAGAAGCGCTGCTTCTGCTTTTGCGAACCACGTTTTTTAATTTTGCATTACAGATCAACCGTCTTGAATACTTCTTTGAACGATGATTCGCAGAGCGGTTTGAACTTCCCGTACCATGTTTGCATTGCCGGATCGCTTGAACCTTTCGACATCGATTCTTCGTATGCACCGAGGCTTGGATATTCCACTTCGATGACCATCGTATATGATTTGCCGGTCACATCGACAAGTACACGCATCGAGTTCGGCATTTCTTTCGTCATCACCGGTACGATCTCTTTCATTGCCGCAATGGCATCTTTCGCCATTCCAAACTTCAGTTGAAAAACGTCACGTACGATTACCATATTATTTCTCCTTCTTGATAAATGTTAGGGTTACAAATATAGTATCAAAACGTGGACGGCGACAGAGAAAAAAATTATCGTATTGAAGAAATAAAATCCTATTAATCCAATAAATCCCAGAAATCATGGTTCAGACAATCCACATTCAGACAACCTTCGGCTCAACCATCACGACTTCTTCCCTCTCGACAACAACTGCTCCGGGCGCTGCGCCTTTCGGCTTGCGGACAAATTTTCGTTTTGTATATGCGACCGGCACAACGTTCTGCGTGCTTGCTTCGCTGAAATATGCTGCGATCGCTGCTGCTTGATTGATCGCTTCGTTCGGAATATTTTTTTTTCCGGCGACACGAAGCACGACGTGCGAGCCGCTGACGTGACGCGCATGAAACCAGAGATCTTCTTTTGCAGCGATCTTCATCGTCAGCTCATCATTTTGTTTTGCGTTTTTTCCGGCAAGCACTTCAAAGCCGCCGGCAACGCGGAACCGACGGAATCGGTCGAGCTCATTGCCGCTGCGCTCGGCGTGTTCATCGCTTCGTTCAAGAATAAATGAGAATGTTTTCAACTTTTCGCCAAATGCATCAAGCTCGCGAAGAGATTCGATGGGTTCGAGTTCACGAACAAGCGTCGCAACGGCGATCTCGTTCGTTCGCAATTGTGCAAGCCGTGCGGTCAATTCTTTTTTTGCTTCTATAGAGCGTCGGGCCTTATCATAATACGACGCTGCATTTTCATAAACGGAATGCTTCGGGTCAAGCGGCGCGTGATCGCTTCGCCCATCAAATTCGAACTCAATTGTTTCCGCGCCAGGCGTCATTTCGTGTGCGCGTGCGCTGATCGCATCGGCGATCGCACGGTATCGTTCGGCTCGAGAGCTTGTTTCGATCCCCGCTTCGGCATCGCGGATCGCTTTTACAGAGCGCGCGGCGATCGTCTCGAGTCGAACAGCAAGTATTTTCTTTTTCTGAACGAGTGTCTGTGTTCTCTGCCGCAGACGAACGACGGTCTCGATCGCCTCGGACACAGAGTCGAATATTTTTCCGTCGGTAAATTCATTTAATCTTATCGGCGAAAGCAGTAAGCGTTCGCCTTGGTGATACAGAAGACATGTCCTCGAAGCCCTGAGGACCGCATCAAATTCTTTCGCTCGCGCTTTAATTACTTCATCGGTAGCATTGTTCGCATCGGGATAACGAACAAAAAATTCTTTTTCAAGCTGTTTGCCGATCATCGGCAATGCGCGTTCAAGAGTCGTTTTGTTCTTCTGCTCTCGACTTTCCTTCGTTTGTTCTTTTTTGAATGTTGCAATGACATTCCCATCTCTTACGAGCAGCGCATTCGGAGAATCGTAAAAACGAATGACTAATAAATGATCTTCAAAAAAAAACGTGATGCGTTTATCGTCATGCGCAATTTCAATATTTTTAACGGCGCTGCCTTTTATCTCTTTGAAAAATTCAATGCTGTTTCGCTTTGGTGGATGTGAATGAACAGACCGATTGATATATATCGTCGAGCGGGCAGGATTAAGAATTACTGTTATGCTCGTCTGGTCATCGAACACCAACTCAAGCTCTCCGGCATGAACCGAATACGCCGAAGTGAATGTGCGGCCTATTAGTGAATTCACAAGTTCGCGCGTGACTTGATGCAGGATGTAGTAGTTCGAGATCATTGAAGAAAGAGGTAACGATGGCAACACTACGAGCGGTTCAATAAGCGGTCTTCAGTCAGTAGCTCCGACTTCAGTCGGAGCACGCCGACTAAAGTCGGCGCTACTATCAAGAATTTCAAATTAAAAAAAACAGCAGCCTTGCGCGCCACTACTGCCATCGCAAAGCTGCCATCATTCTTTCCCTCTTTTGCATCAGTCGGAGGACTACGGTTGTGAGACAGTAAGTCAAAAACCGAAAATCCCTGTACACACGCGCCCGTGGCGTGTTATTGGACGATCGCGTAGATGAATCCGAACGCGAGAAATGCAAGCAAAATGACCAATATCTTCGTTTCTTTCATAGCTTTAGAGTTTTAGTCCCGCAGGCTACATACCTGCTCACTATAATAATGCTTGACGGGGGTAATAGTTACACTGTCAAATCATTATTTTTTTGTCATACAGCCAGGGATAACGTTACGATCAAACAAAAAAAACCACCGTTCTATGGACCGGTGGCTTTTCACTTATTTATTGGTCACGGAAATACCGTGAAGATGATACGATGATAAATAGTATTTATCTTTTTAAATACAGGCAGCGAGGCATCTGAGGAGCGTCGTGATCGTCGGAGCTGCGATTGCAACCCCAATGACGCCAATTACGCCTGCTGCTGTCAGCCCGATGCCGGTGGCAGCGAGGGCAATGAGCCCCCCAATGATCAGCCCGAGCACGATGATCCCGACTCCGGGCAGCGCAGCTTTAACACACGCTTTAAAGCAAGACCACATATTACTTTTCTCCTTTCTCTTTACACGTACAGATACCTGCAGCCAATACCGATCCAAGTATCAGAATACCCTGATACGAGGGGCATTGCATGTAGAGCAGAAGCCAACATGCGGACAATATAGCCATCAGAATAATGCGAATTAGTTGATTCATAGTTACAGTGGTTTAGTGAATGCAAGGCAAATATACAACTATTTCGACCAAAAGCAACTACTGAAAATAGGGAAAATAAAAAAAAATGTTACAGCCAAAACTGACCGATTTCAACGTTTTCTTCTTCTGATCTCTTCCCGAATAACGGCAAGCGAACGGCGGACCCAATCCATCGTTGCATCGTCGGGACGGTCGCCGCCCATAAAGCGAACCATGGCAGCATCGCTGGCAAGCACATCGTCTATATTTGTTAGCGGCACATCGGAGGAGGACATTCCAGGAAATTTCGGAACATAGAGCATTTCGTAGCTGACTCCAATGACCTCCGCGATCTTGCGAAGTGTATTGCGCGTCACACCGGATTCATCGTTTTCGATCCGCGACAGATGAGCCTGCGTAATGCCGGTCGATTCGGAAATGAATTTTTGTTTGATTCCTTTCTCGTCGCGAAAGCGGCGGATGCGTTGTCCTTGCGTCTCCATATATTATATAGTATAGAAAGAAAAGATCAATCGGCTTAAGCAATGCCTATGAAATAACATTACAAATATACCTAAAAGTGTCAAAAAATGCAAATTACGTGTCAAATTTTGCGAATTTTGCAGTATTGGACGTCAATTGAATAAAAATTTCTTCGTTACTCAGAATTTATATATTTTATTCCAAATTTTATTTTGTTTATTTTTAATAAGTTAACAGCAATAACGACATAATAAACAAAAAAAATAGTATGAGCACCTTGACAAAAGCAAAATAATTTCGTATATTTGTATCACAAAATTTAACACTAATTATTTATTATGACATTTTTATATTATTTTTCAGACTATTGACGAAGTTCACAACGCGCAGATACATTCTGCGAGAACTTTGGTTTTGGACGACAGAATTCTTTTAGGGAACAGTTCGCGTGTGTTTTGGTATTAGTATAGGCTCAAATTAAAGGGCACCAAGCCACACAATGAACGTCAAAGCGGAGAAATACATCATATCAAGCGAGGGTGTCTCGGAACCAGAGACGACATCGCGCTGGGGATTCGGCGCCGCCAGCGAAGAGATCCAACGATTCCTGAATAAGCCTGTGCCGAAAGTTCGTATCCGCATTGAAGGGACTCCGAAAGAAGCCGTCTTCGACCAAGAAAAGGATTGGCGATTGCTCGACATCAAGCAGCGCCTGAAAACCCTTTCGAATCTCGATTAAGTAATTTCATTTTTTCATCACAGTGTGATGAATGAAGTCTCGTACTTCATTCATCGGACGGAGTATTGACAAGCACACGTAGCACCCGTGATGACGAACGATACCCCGAACACATCAAGCTGCCACATAACAAGTAACAACATTGAATATGAACTATAACACCAAAGACCTCAAAGCACGGCGTAAACGCGAATTGACAAAGCAGATCGATCTGACACTGACGAACGGAGATCTGCTGTTCGTAACGAACTTCATTCAGGATTCCGGTTTCTACATCGAGCATCTCGAATCACATATCGGCGAAAGTTTGCATGACTTCTGGCAAACGCGCGAGCATGCAATGCGCATCCTGACCAACTGGATGATGCAGGCAATGGAAGAGCCACTTCACATGAACGAACCTGCCGCAATGACCAAAGCGGCGTGAGCATTGCAGATTTTGCAGAACAAAAATTAAATCTGCATGTCTGGTCGGCGCTCGAAGAATTGTTTGCGGCGGTCGAAGCGGGCGAGCGCCGCATTCTCATCCGAAGCTGCAACGGCGCAGGCAAGACAACAGCGATCGCGGTGATCGTCAATTGGATGCTCGCCTATCATCCGGAGTCGATCGTCCTGACGACGGCGTCGAACTTCATACAATTACGGCGTAACCTTTGGGGCGAGATCAGGCGGCAGGCGCGAAACTCGAACTTGTTCTCGGCTTCCGAGATACGCGAAGAAATGATCGTCATTAACGACAAACATTTCGCGCTCGGTATTTCGCCGGCCGTTCCGGAAAGTGCACAAGGATACCACGCGCCGAAACTCGTGATCTGTGTGGATGAAGCGACGGCAGTCGATCGCTCGATCATGGAAGCGCTCTTGGCAAACGGAACGGGCGACGATTCGCAAGTGATCCTTGCCTATAATCCGTTAACCGCGTCGAGCTATCCGTACGAAGCAGAACGCACAGGCGAGTGGAAGATCATTAATCTTTCCGCGTTCGATCATCCGAATGTGCTCAGCGGTAAAGAAGAAATAAAAGGCGCGGTGACCTCGACATGGGTACGCGAAAGCATTAAAAGCTGGAGCTACCCGGTAGAGCCCGAGAGCGAACGTTCGTTCGAATTCGAGAACACGTGGTATCGCAAGACGCGCGAAGTCGCGGCACGCATCTTCGGCGATTGGCCGGACGATGACGGTGAAGGATTCTTTCCGATGTATCTGCTGAAGCGTTCGACCGAGTGCGACGCATCGCGCGGCGAAAAAGCAATGGGTGTTGACATCGCCCGCGGTGGCGAAGATGCGACCGTCTTCGCATTCTTCGATGGCAACGTTCAGCAACACTTTTTTTCGATGCGCACATCCGATACGATCGAGATCGCGGAAAAAATAATCGAGTTCAGATCGAACGGATATAATATTATTACCATCGACGATACCGGAGTCGGCGGCGGCGTGACCGATTACCTCAAGACAAAAGGCATTGATGTCCATGCGATCAACTTCGGAGCATCGGCGCACGGTTTCTTCAACAAAGAAATTGCCAACGCGCGAGCGGAGATGTACTTTGTCTTAGACGATGAGATCAGAAAAGAACAGATCGCACTCATCGACGACAACGAACTTCTGCAAGAGCTTTCATCGCTGCGACTCGAACTCGCAGAATCAGGCCGCGCCTACCGGTTCGAGCCGAAAGAAAACCTGCGCAAACGCCTCGGCAGAAGCCCCGACCGCGCCGACGCAACCGCACTCGCAAGATACGGCATCCGGCTTGGACAAAAAAATAATAACGGACCGAGACTTCTATAAATAGGCCTGTCATTCTGAATAAAGCGAAGTGAAGAATTCCTTAATGTATTGTAGAATGTGGGTCGGTGCAAGACATTGCTGAGTTCTTCGACTCACGTCTCAGGATGACAAATATATCCGTCATCCCAATTTAACATTTTGCATTTTACATTTTACATTCGAAACGTATGAACATCGCACTCGGCAAACTCAACATTTCTATTTCGAAAAATTCACCGCAGGACAAGATTCCGCTCGCGATCGCGAGCGGCGGCATACCCGGCTCGTTTTTATTCAACCGCTTCGATCATCCGCGCCAGAATCTTCTGCTTATTCGCGAGACGGTTTCGGCGGCGATGCATGCGCGCAGCGAAGCGATCGGACGCGGAGAATTACACGGCTACGAAATTCGCGGCACAGAAAAGAAATTACTGTCGGGCGATCACGAGATCGAAAAAATTCTTGCCGCGCCGAATCCGATGATGACCGGCAGCGACTTGCTCGAACTCACCAGCCAGTGGCTCGATGCAACGGGTAACGCATTATTCTTGAAAGTACGAAACGGTTACGGCAGACCGAGCGAGCTTTGGCTGCTGCCGGCGACAAGTTACACTATCGAACGCGGCACGGACGAATTGCCGATGTATTACCGATTCTTTCCGACGAACACGCAAGTTGCCGCCGCAGACGTGATCCATATCAAACGCTCCGATATTCGAACGGCTCCGTATTACGGACACGCCATTCTTTCCGACATCATCGAGACCGCGAAAACCGATTCGGCGCTGCGGCTGTATCAACAGCGATTCTTCGATAACGACTCGATGCCGCGCGCGGTGCTTCGTTTTCCGAAAGGCACGACGCTTTCGCAAAGTCAGATCGACGACTTGAAAAATGCGTGGGAAGAAAAATATCAGGGTGCGATCAATGCCGGCAAGCTCGCGATCTTACCCGACGGCGGCGATCTTGAACCGCTCGGCACTTCAAGCAAAGAGCTCGACTTTACCGCCAGTCGAAATGCGTTGCGCGATGCGATCCGCGAAGCATTCAAAGTGCCGAAGATCGCTCTCGGCGATACCGACGGCGTCAATCTTGCTAACGCCGATACCAGTTACCGAATTTTTATGCGCGATATCGTCGATCACGCGCTCGGCAAGATCGCCGATGCCCTGACACGCGGGCTTGCGGCAGAATTTTCCGAGCGAATCGTCATTCGCCACGAAGCGATCATCCCCGAAGCTGAAGATCAGTTCATCGGCAGATTGCAAGAACTCAAGCAAGCGCTCACGATCGACGAACAACGAAAATTACTCGGTCTTGCACCGCTTGCAAGTGGGAAAGGAAATGTGTTCGTCATCGGAAAGACGGTGTATGATGGGAATTGGAAAACTGTCTGAACCGGGATTTATGGAATTTATGGGATTCTTGGGATTAAAACATTACAACATCAGGCTTCCGAGAAAAAAAGAAAATTTGTTACTGCAGAAAATATCCGTGGAAATCCATCTGATCCGTCAAATCCGTGTTCCGTTTTCCATGACGGATACGTACAAAAATACATTTGAACTTCTTGTAGAATATATCGGGTCACAAATACGTAATCCCATAAATTCCAAAAATCCCAAAAATCCCGGTTCTGATTACCTCATATACTTCATAATTGGCGGCTCACTTGGAAATATCGCAGCCTCTCGCAGACGTTTCTTATCATCGGCGTTCCAGAGATAAAGATAATCGCTATTCAATGCTTCAACGAGCAGCACAATTTTTTCGAGATTCCAGCCGATCGCGAGACCGATCACTGCTTTCGATAATTTGTCTTCGCAATCGCACGGTTTGCCGATCGTCGCGCCGACTGCAGCACCGATGAGCATCATCGGTAAGCTTTTGACCATACTTTCTTCGACCGGAAGTTTGAGGCGGTAGATATCGGTGTTCGCGATGACAAGCATGTGCGTATAAGCAAGATAATCGGTGCGCTCGTAGGACGGCAGTACAACGACTGACGAATCGCGCACGCTGACAAGCGAGTACTCAGCGCTCGATCCGTTTCGAAAATCAATATCGACGCGATACTTTGTACCACAGCCGGTGAGAACGGCGGCTGTGATGACGACAAAACTCAGGCTTCGGAGAGTCTGCACACTTACAACAACAATTCATCTGAAGTTTTCAATCGTCAGCCCAATACTCAAATCCCGCTCGTTGTCTTAATAAAAGACGCTGATCTTTCGACCCAATATCAACCTCTTGCATACCGTCAGCAAGTTTACATCCGACTATAGCGCCGAGAGGAATAAGTGGCTCTACAAATATCCCGGCAAGTCCATCACTTCGTTCGATCGGAGTTGTGGTGGCGTACAGAATAGCTATGCCAACGAGATACCCGGCTCCAGCGCCCAACCATGTATATGTTGTCGTACTTCGTTGGATGTACATTCGATTGATAGCATTGAATTGTATCTTTTCGATCGTATCCATCGGACGTGGACGTGGAGTAACGGTCATGGCAGAATCATCGACTCGAAGCAAATAATATCCTGTAAGCGGAGCGGTGCCGATCTGCAACTGAACATAGTTTAATGAATGAGTTTCATTGCAGCCAATTGAAGCGGAGAATAATACAAGCGGTGCAAGAAATTTTTTTAATAGCATATTAACCTACTATGAATAACAGACACAAAACACTGATCGAACGTTACAAAAATGCGGGCAAAATTTTGTACACCTAACCCGATTCGTCACTTGATCTTCGCAAGCTCCGGCGGTTCTTCGTCGTGGTAGATCGCGACGTGATGAAGCTTGACCCTGTCTTCATCGCGGTTGACATCAAAGGTGGTCGTTTGCCCGTGATAGAAAAAATATCCGACCGCTGTTCCGAGGATCGCGCCGGATGCAATACTGATAACCGCCTGTGTTGGATTAAACTGCGTCGGGGCACTCGATGTGTTCTGAATCCAGTCCTCGACAAAGAAACCACTGACAATTCCGGCGCCGGTGCCCGTCGCAATGAATCCGAGATTTGCCGGAATTATCTGTTCGAGAGTCGTTACCTTTTCGAACGGAACAGTGAACGCCTTTTCGATCACTGCATCGATATGGAAATATTCGGTCTCGTATGGTGAGACTACGAGTGAATGCTCGCGAACAGAGAGCAGAAAAAAATCCTGCGTCGTGATGTCTTGTGTCCCCATACGGATACGGCTGCCCTCTACCGGTCGCATCGAACTCGCACAGGACGCTAACAGTGGAACCGCTAACAGAAAGAGAAGACACGATAATTTCATCTGGCAAATATACAATTAATAATCGATAACATCAATGAATTCTTTCAAGATCAGGAGGCTCGCCATTTTGATAAACTGCAGCTTGATGCAGAGATGCTATATCTTCAGGTCTGTCAAGCGAATAACTTGTGATCGTTCGCTGATTATAAAAAAGTCCCGATACAAGTCCGGCTACCGACCCTATGAGCGTTCCGGTGTATTTAGCGAGTATAGAGCGCGACTCCCCTGCTGCAGCAACGGGACGGCGCACTTCATCAACAAATGCACCAACTACAAACCCGGATGCAACTCCTATGGCAATTGGCGCAATGCCTGGTACTGATACTTCTTTAATATCTCGAATTTTTTCGAATGGTATTACGAATGCAGAGGAGATCGCAGAATCAATATGAAAATCCTGTGAATCATAAGAAGAAACGACAATGGAATGTTCACGCACAGAAAGCAATACGACACTAACAGCGGAACCGTCTTTCATTTCAATCTTAAACCTTGAATCGCGGGACAATCCGGATGTGTGAAAGCATGAACACAAAAGAACATTCAACCCAAGAACGAATACGGACAATGATTTCATCAAACAAATATACAATTTTTTACTCGATATTATTACATCTATGACACAACATCAACTGATTCAGTGCACCAGAAAGAACGGCAAGTTTCTTTCTGCCGGCAGCAAACTGATACTTGCCACGGATAATTTTTCGATAGCCGAACAGCATGAAATAAAATCGCTTGCACCCGAGGCAAATTCCCGCCAGCGCTGGCTCAAGATCACGACGAGCGACCCCGACCGTGCGGGCGATATCATCACCACCCAGGGAGCGGACACGACGAACTTCGAGCGCAATCCGCAATTTCTTTGGCAGCACGGCCTTACGAACGAAGCAGTGCATACGATCGGTCGGATCGTGAAACTTGTCAACACACACTCAGCGATCTATGCGCTTGCCGAATATGCGACGGCAGACGAATCGTCTCTTGCAGAACGCATTTTCAAAATGGACGATGCCGGATTACTGCCGGCAAATTCGATCGGCTTCTCGCCGATAGAGTGGGAGCCGAATGAGTACGGCGGTATTACATTCACGAAATGGGAGTTGATCGAAGTTTCGAAAGTAGAGTTGCCGTGTAATCCTTATGCAATAGACGATGGCGCTCCCAAAAGTTTGTCCCTCTCCCAAGCGGCACTGCTCATCTGAACCTCCGCCGACGAATGAATTCGTTGGCCAGCGTTCAATTTTCATCAACAACTAATCAAATAAATACAAAATGATAACTCATAACGAAACAACCGACACACTCACAACAAATCGCGAAGAATTGAAATCGCTGATCGACGAAGCCGTGACGCGGCGCGTCAAGTCATTGCCTGATCGCAGCGCATTGAAAAAGCTGAATCCCGAATCTTCGACTCGCTCTGCCGAAAAAGAAAAGATCCGAAAAACATTTCGATTCTTTTCGGCGCTTGCATCGAGCGATCACGACGAAATGCGGCGCATTCACGCAAGCTACGATCCGGAATATGTGAAGCTGCTCGCTCCGCAGGTCGAGGGCACGAATTCTGTCGGCGGATATCTCGTCCCGCAGGAATTTTATGCCGACGTGATCTTCGCATTGACCGAATACGGCTTCGCGCGGAAGTACTGCCCCATCGTCGAGATGAACTCGAACATTCTCAACGTCTCGACGCTTGCCGGAAAACCGACGGTGCAATGGGTTGACGAAAATAATGTCATCCCCGCATCGAAAGCGACATTCGGCAGACTGACACTTACGGCGAAAAAACTTGCGGCGATCTATCCGATCTCGAACGAACTGTTGCAAGATGCGAATATCGACGTCTATAACACGATCGTATGCATCTTCGCAAATGTGTTCGCGCAGGAAGAGGACACGCAGGTATTTCGCGGTACGGGTTCGCCGTTCACGGGGATCCTCAACACATCGGGTGTTGTCACGACCTATCTTGGCGGCAGCAGCGCCAGCGGCAAGACGCATTTCACCGATCTCGTCTTCGACGATATGATCTCGCTCGTGCAATCGCTCGCGCCGGCATATCAGCGTGACGCCGCGATCTTCCTCGAACAGCAGACGCTCACCGAGTTGCTGCAAAAGAAAGATGCGAACAGCCGCTACCTCTGGGATTTGGCGAACACGATCCTTCCGAACGTAACGCCGAACTCGTCGCTCGGCTCGGCATCGCTCTCGTTCCGCGGCTTCCCGCTTGTTGTAATGCCGAACGGATTGCTCACGACCACGTTCGATTCGGCGACACACGCTTCGACGCCGTTCGCGATCTTCGGCAACTTGAAAACTGCCGGCGCATGGCTCGGACAGCGTGGAATAATGGACGTGCGTATCTCCTTCGATGCGACCGCAGATTCGATCAATGCGTTCACGAACGATCTGCAAATGATGCGCGTCACCGAACGAATCGGTTTCGGCGTCGCACAGCCGGGATATCTCTCCGTGCTTTCGACAAGTGCGTCGTAAGCAGTGGCCAGTAAAATATTTATCCGCTCCCCTCTCTGCATGCTTGTGGAGAGGGGCAGGGGGTGAGGTTCACAATTCACAATTCACACTTCTTTATGGCAACATATCCAACTCCTGTCAGCGTCGCTGATTTTCAGAAATATATCAACGACGCCGCAACGGATCCGGCGACGACATTATTTTATCAATCACTGCTCGACTCGGCAACCGAGCGCATCTATACATATCTCGATCTCGATTTTACTGCGTCTGCAGTAAAGACCGACATCTTTTGGGGCAGGAATCAAAAGACGCACATGCTGCACCAAGCGGCAGGAGCCGTAACGCTCTGGACGACGACCGATGAGCACGGCGTCGCGACCGTAATGGATCCGTCGAAACTGCATCTCTTCGAGAACGGCAATTTCATCGTGCTTTCCGACGGCAGATTCGATCCGTGTACCGAGCATCGGATCACCTACACATTGCCCGCGACATTAACGTGTCCGGAAACCATCCGGCTTGTGATCACCGAGATCGCCGCGATCATATTGCGCGAATCGAAACAAGGCGGCGATACGCTCGGCAAACAATTAGAATTATTTCGCGAAACGGGCAGCCTTTCGCGCGAAGTCTTCTTCGAACTGGGCGAGCGTCATCGCTCGATACTTTCACCATATAAACGTTATGCCGTATGACACGAGAATATAATTTCCAGACGAGCTTTATGCTACAGCTCGAAGATTATACAATGTGGAGGCTCACGCCGCTCGTTACAAAAAAGAAACTTGCGCTTTCGACATTTCCGGCGATCGCACTCGAACTCGGCACAACGAAATATACCGCGTTCGACCCAACAGGCAAAGCCGCCTCGGGCGAGCAGGCGTTCACGTTGACACTTTTTTTTACAAAGCCGGAGAATATGTTCGACTCAACGCGGCAGATGCGTTCGGATTCCGTTACGTCGATCGAGCAGTTCGTGAATCAACCGGTGTACATTCCGCCGAGTATGCTGCCGGGTGATAATTATCGGATCGATCGCGTCGTGATCGATTCCATCGACGGCTGGCATTACAATCCCGGCGAAACGCGGTTTGAGCTTTCGGTTAGTGCGAAGTATTTATTTACGTTGTTTTAATGGGCAGTGGTTAAACAACTTTATTATAAATAATTCGGTAGTTGATCAATTTGAGAATGATGTCATTGCGAGGAAGTCGCGAAGCGACGACGAAGCAATCTACAATCTTGACCTGTGATACAATTTCGAGATTTTAGATTGCTTCGCTTCGCTCGCAATGACATCTCTGGAGGTTCTCTTCCAAACTAACCCATTATCAATAATTCAAAACTCAACATTCAACATTCAAAATTCTTATGACTCCGTTATATCTTCGTTATCGTAATTCTACGTCCGATCCGTGGATCACCGTGCCGTCGCTGACGTCATCTTACCCTTTACAGCCGGCGGGATCCGTGCCGCTTGCGACAATGTCGTTCGCAACGGAGCCTGCGCTCGTAACTCCATGCGGATGTTCTGCCACCGGTTCGCTGACAGATGACCATTACATATTGCACGCCGGTCTTTATGCGCTGCCGCAATCAGCGATGCCTGCGCTTGCAAATTTTTTATTAAATTACAAACAAGCGACGTATCACGAAGCAATGCATTCTCTTTTCGGAAGCGGTGGGTTCGTGAGTTCGGAACTGACGCTGCTCGAAATACAAAATACGAACGGAAATTCGACGATCGATTTTCGTCTGGCGGCGGCGATCACGGATGTGATATAAAAGAAAAATGCCGGCGGTGTGTGCCGGCATTCTTGGTGGAGTTCTGTCGTCTGAACGAGTTATGGAGACCAAAGTAAAACAATTCTAAAATTTCTCCGGAACAAGCAGCGCTTTTTCATTCACCTCATTATTTGCATCACATCATCACATCACTCGCGCTGCTTCTTCCGGAGCTTATATATGTATGCGTAAAACGTTCGTGTTTATCGTATAAAGATCATCGACGTCAACATCATTGCTACTGCAACGAGGAATCCCGTAAAGATCGTCTTTGTCAGCTTATTCGTCATCATTGTCATTTCTCCTTATCATTTTTTTTGTCATCATTTCTTCTCTATAGTATGACACGAAAAAAGGCTCAAGGTTTCACCATTCGATCATTAAATCTTACTCATTAAACCTGATTCATCTATGAACATATTACTATTTGCGCTGCTGATGCTACGGCCCGCACCGAGCGATGCCGTTGGTATTGTCGCAAGTGCGGTCGAACGTTCGCGCGCACAGGATTCGACGGAAGCGGCGGATATATTTCTCATTCCATTTCGACGAGAGATCGATTCTGTTTCGAGAATATATCATTTGCCTTCGGCACTCGTCGCCGCATTCGTTCAGGAGGAATCTGAGTTCGAGCCGTTCGCGATACGAACAGAACCGTCGTATCTCAGAAAGAAAAAAGTGATCGCAGCAGCGCGATTGTGGTGCCGCCGTCATCGGGGTCTGCCGAGCGCGCAGACCGAACTCGTGCTTCGCGCATCGTCGCTCGGCCTGATGCAGCCAATGGGCGAACTCGCGCGCGAGCAAGGATTCGACGCAGCATATTTGAGCGAATTGCTTGCGCCGAATAATTCACTCGGCGAAGGTGCGAAGTATCTGGCGAAATTATTGAAACGCTATCCGCACGACACGCTCTCGGCGATCAGCGCATATAATCAGGGCACCCCCAGGCGGCGAGGCAGAACATTCGAGAACGCACGATATGTCTATCGCGTCGCGGTTGCCTGGAGAGCATACGAAAAAATATTTCAACAGAAAAAAATTCACTAACCACATTTAACACACCTATGAAACCAATATCATTATCCGTCAAACAGATTCTTGCATGTGCGTTCGTTCTCCTGCAAAGCGGCGTTACGATCGGCTTGCTACTTCGCGGCTGCGAACATCTTTCGGCAGATATACCAATAATCCCGGAGCATTCATCGGTGAGCGAGCGCAGCGTGCAACTTCGCGATGATTCTACATCGGTGGCGGTGTCAGTGCCGGCGGGGAGGTTCGCTGTTCGAGGGTCAAGTACAAGGCGTATTGGGGTATCGGCGTATAGAGGTATAGCAAAAAAAGATTCTTTTGCTAAAGATATTCTTGCGAATGACACAGCATCGAAAATGTTCTGCTTGGATTCGGTCGGATATTTTTCAGGTCAAGATAGTACCCAGATGTTTCCGGATACGATCTCATTGTGTCATAATATCGTCACGAACGAGTTTGACCTGCGGATGCGAACGAGCGAGAGAAAAAGTATCGTGAAAGTAAAATATCTTGCGCGTGATTCGGTTACTCTCATCCGGGACTCCGTCGAGATCGCGGCGATCGAACGGCGTCCGTGGTGGGAAGAACCGGTATTGGTGGTCGGCGGCGTTTCGGTCGGATTCGTACTGGGCGCCGTTGCCGTGTTATTTGCGAAGCATTAAGCAAGTGATATAACCGTAGCAAAACAATTTAAAACGTTTAGGGCGGCTCGGAAAAATGTTTACACATTTTTCTTTGCCGCCCTGCATTCTTTCCCCCGAAAGAACTCTTTTTTTTATTGGATCAGGATCTTCTGCGATTCGACGATCCCCGGATTCCCTACTTGCACACGAAGGATATAAACGCCTCGTGTTAATCCGGAAAGATCAAGCTGCACCGTGTATGTGCCTGCACTGACCGTGCCGGTAAAGACTGTCTTGACGGTATTGCCCATCGCATCGGCGATCGTGATATTCACCGGAGTCTGTGTTCCGGCTGAATCAGCTGCGATCGTATATGTAAAGCTTGCCTGGCCGTTGGTCGCAACCGGATTCGGAACGACCGGCGTCATTTTGAATGCCCCGCCTGCCGGGCCGCCGTCACCAGGGCCTTTGTGATGCTTATCCTGGTCGCACGCTTGATGCACTTGTATCAGGATGCTTTTGTACTGGTGAAGAATACTGCCGATCTCTTTCCAATCAGCCTGGTTCTGTTTCCCAAGCGTGCCTAATTGCACTTTGATCGCCCGAAGGGCGGCAGTGTCTTTTGCTTTCCAAGCGGCACGAGCCTGCTTCATCAGCGTATCCATCAACGCGCGATTCGCTGCAATCTGTGCAAGATCGTTCTTCAGCATTGTTGCCGTATCAGAATTGATCTCGGAAAGGAACACATTCCAGCACGAATCCGAAAGTCCGACCGGATTATTGCCGCGGTTGAAAAAACCGCCGCCTGGCTTACCCTTATCGCCGCCCTTACCAATTGTTGTATCCCGTGGTCCACCTTTTGACGTGTCCGGCGGGCCACCAAAATGTCCGTGCCCGAAACCGAATCCACCCCCAAAACCTCCGCCGCGCTGCGCAAAACCTAAACCGCTCGTGAGCGTGAGCGCTGCCACCAAGACCCAAAATATACTCAATTTTTTCATATCTACTTATTTATGATATAGTTACCGTGATTTCTCACTTGGGTATTGTCTGCTTATTGAACGTAAGACACAGGAAGATGGAAAAAGTTTAAATTTTTCTTCACCTTTTTTCAACTTTTTTTTTGGTTATCTGACTCATATCTTTGATTTTGGGCGAATTTTGAAAGCTAATCTATAATTAATTTCCCGGGGCTTGTTTTTATAGTGAATTTATTGTATATTTGTACCAATATAGTTTGAGAGCGCTCCCCAGACGCGCAATGAAACTCCCCCGGTTTGGCTCTCCGGATAATTTTATTTACATCAACACGACGTCTATGAAGCGGAATATTATTTTTTCAATAGCGAGCTTTTTGCTTGCTGTTTTTTCTGTATTGTCATCTCGGTCAAATGCACAGCCTGTTCGCACGTTTGGCGCGCAGCAGTTTATGCTCGACGATGGTGTGTTCTCTGATCCGAGAGTATATCTGACGGATAAGAACGGATCGCTCGGCATCGATAATGCCGGCACTCCGAATGTCAATTTCCCGAGCACGTGCGCACTGCTCGATCTTTCGAGCACGACCAAAGGCTTTCTGCCGCCTCGTATGAATACGGCACAAGAAGCTGCCATTTGCGGCGGCATGCCTCCGGCAGGGCTGATGATCTATAACTCGCAGACCAACTCGCTCGATGTTTATAACGGCAGCAGTTGGACGAGTATCAGCCTCATTGGCGGCAACCCATGGTACATTACCGGAAATGCCGGGACAAATCCGGCTATCAATTTTCTCGGCACGACCGACGTCGAGCCGATCATTTTCCGGACGAATAATATCAAAGCCGTAATGATCGATGCAGCGAATCCGCAAAACATCATCGGCGGCATCACATCAAATGTGCTCGTTGCCAACAACGTTGTCGGAAATTTCATCGGCAACGGGAGCAACGATACGATCAGAGCAGGAAATTTGAACGTCATCGGCGGCGGCAACGGGAATCAGATCAATGGCACAT
>DASQGZ010000063.1:0-57086 GCA_035632315.1 Kapaibacterium sp. (SeqCode)
CGAAGCGATGGCGATGGGCTGCCCGATCATAACAACGCCGATCGGAGCGTCGGGAATAGAGGGTGTTATTAACGGGATGCATGTGATGGTGAGCGAAAACGCCGATGAATTTGTTAGCACCGGGTTGCGGCTGCTATCTGACGAAAAAGAGCGCGCTTGGCTTGCCAAAAATAGCAGAGCTCTTGTTGAGCGGCGCTATCGTTGGGATCATATCTTTTCATCTTTTGACGACATTATCGAGGGAATTGTGCCGGATTTCTTTAAGGTAGGCACTCTCAAACGAGAGGCGATACAGTAAGGGGCAGGATTATAATGGTACAATCGGCAATAGCACTTCGGGAAAAACATCGCCCGCGGCTCACGCGCTTGCTCGCGCTCGCCGTCGATCTGGCGCTCGTCAATCTGTCGTTTCAGCTTGCATTTCTCTTGCGGTTTTCGGTATTCGCCATTGGTGCGCCGGCAATTCTCGAAGGCGCTCCGAGCAATATCTATTTGCCGCTCGAACTCTACGTCTCGGGCGCATGGCTTGTGATCTCGGTCGCTGCTCGACTCTACAGCCGGAACTCGGTCACTCCGGCAGGCCGGATCGCCGATCTCTTCAAAGTGCTCGGATTGCTCGCAACGGCAGTGCTTCTATATATCGTTGCGCAAGGCGGGTATAATTTCTATTCGCGGAGCTTCTTGTTCTATTTCTTTCTCTTCAGTTCAAGCGGTCTGGTGATCTTCCGGTTGATATTTAATTCTTCCTCGATGATCAATTCGTCTGAATTTAACAAGCGTGATATTCTCATTATCGGCGCCGGACGAACGGGAGAGAAATTTTATCGCACTGTTTCGACGAATCCGAATTACGGTTATCACGTGATCGGTTTTCTCGATGATAACGGGGTGACGAGCAAAGTGCGGCCGATGATCCTTGGCAAACTTGGCGATCTCGAAACGATCACTGCCGCGCGGCCGGTCGCTGAAGTGGTGATCGCACTTCCGAAAGCGAATGAAGAGACGATCGCAGCCCTTGTGACGCAATGCGAAGATAAGTGCATCCGCGTGAACGTCATCCCGAACGATTATGCCGCTTTCGAAGGTAAACGTGTGATCGAAGAAGTCGGTGAGTTTTCACTTGTTCGTATGCGCGAAGCGCCGCTCGATCAGCCGGCGAATAAGATCGCAAAACGGCTGTTCGATATTTTGTTCAGCGCTGTCATTCTCGTCGTCATTTTCCCGGTACTATTTATCGCAAGCGCGATTCTGATAAAACTCTCATCGAAAGGCCCGGTGTTTTTCAAGCAGCTTCGTACTGGTGAAGACGGTGCGCCGTTCGTGTGTTATAAATTCCGCACGATGCGAAATCTCGGCCGCGACATTGCCGACAGCGTGCAGGCTGTACCGAACGACCCGCGCCTAACCTGGATCGGTTCGATCCTGCGCCGCACGAATCTCGATGAGATTCCTCAGTTCTGGAACGTGTTCAAAGGCGATATGTCGGTCGTCGGTCCACGCCCGCACATGCTCAAGCATACGGAAGATTATCGCAAGATTATCGGCAATTATATGGTGCGTCATTTCGTCAAACCGGGCGTAACCGGCTGGGCACAAGTGAACGGACTTCGCGGTGCGACACAAGCGCCGGAAAAAATGGAACGCCGTGTGAAGCATGATGTATATTACATAGAGAATTGGTCGTTCGGCTTCGATCTGGCGATCATCGGCAAGACGGTCGTGACGATGTTCGAAGGAGATAAGAACGCATACTGATGAAGCGCGCAGTTTTTTTCGATCGCGACGGCGTGATCAATGAACGGATCCTCGGCGGATATGTCACGAAATGGGATGAGTTCGTCTGGCTTCCCGATGTAGGAGAAACATTGCTTGCCATTAAAGAGAAAGGATATCTTGCGATCATCATTTCGAACCAGCGCGGTGTTGGCACCGGTCTTATGACGCAGGAGGCGCTCGACGTACTTCACGAACGAATGCAATCGGAATTGCTCGATACATTCGGTACTACATTCGATGATATTTTCTATTGCACTGATGCAAATGATAATTCTACGCGGCGCAAACCCTCGCCTGAAATGATCTTTGAAGCGGCAGTAAAATGGAATATCGATCTTGCGCTCAGCTGGTTTGTCGGCGATTCTCCGAGCGATATTGAAGCAGGCCGCAAAGCAGGGACACGAACAGCCTTTCTATTAAACGATCACGAGATCGCACCCCAAACCGCAACGATCACGCTCCGTCGTCTTGCCGAATTTTCGGCACATTTATCGTAAGTCACGGAACAGAAGCCATATCCTGACGTAATTTTGTCTGTTCACAATCATCAATTTAGCAGAGTTTTGCGGAACGTAATTTTTTTTGTTATTATACTGAACGTGCTGTTTATTCATTCAGCCCGTTCACAATCCCCGCGAGGCTCAATGTGGTTTGCCCCATCTGTTCAGCCGGCAGCCATGAATGAAGATGAATTTGGTTATCTTCATATACCGGATCGTTCGTTCATCGGCAGCGAAAATATCCGGTCATATTTAGATGATGCAGATGAGACCGATCTTGCTGACGGATATTTGCGGCTGTTATCGCTGGGTTTGTTCGAGCGCAATCATTTAACGGCAGCCATTGAACTTCTCCGACAAGCTGAACTCCGAAATCCACCGAGCGGCCATGAGAGCGAAACGAAGCTGCTCGCAATTCTTGAACAGCTCTCTTCATCCGATCTACAGAAGAAGTATCTTGAAATAATTGCACAGCGCTTTGGTAATATTTCACCCCGCGATCTTGATGACGAGGCGCCGATCAAAGGGGAGTATTTTTTTTGGTACGCAGAAGTCGAACGCGCGCTTGATAATAACAGAGTCGCTCTTGCATTATATGACAGTGCGCTTTCATTGCCGCTCGCTTCTGCATATCACGCTCATTCGCTCTACCGCAAAGCTGAGCTTGAAGAACATATTTTACTTTTTGAAGAAGCGCGTCTGGATTACGAACGAGTTGCTCACAGTCCCGGTGAAGATCCATTTCGGTTTTATGCGCTGATCAAAGAGGCATCATTGCTTCGAGTTCAATCGAAGTACGCACAGCTGCAAGATCAGTTCGCGCTGGCAAAGCATGTGCTTGCTGAAAATTCGCCATATATTATTACTGACATTCAAAATAGCGGTTACGTAACGGTATTTCTGCCGTTAATACTCGATCCTTCGCTCCTATCAAAAAGAATTGTCGGTAGTTCGGAGCGAGGGATCGCAAATGATTCATCACATGTGCTGTTTGTCCCTAAATATCCTCAAGTGTATCTTGATATTCTTCAGTCATCTGTATATTCGGGGGCGCGGTCGTTCGATTCTTCGCTGCTCATCTTAGATCATGCCGACTCCGTGTTGTCTGCGGCAGATACTACGCATTCAAACTCTGATGTCAAAATCCAAACCTATCTGCGTCATCTCATCCGTTTTGAGCGAGGCTGGGCGGCGCTTTCGCAAGGCGACAATCAAAAGGCAGCGACGATTTTCACGGCACTTAGTGAAGATGACACAACGTCGCATACGACTTCGCATTTTTCACGGTCGCTCTTCGGATATACCGGAACATTCTATAACGACGTAAAGCCCGACCGATCTGTCGGCGCTTCAAATGATTCGGGAAGCGGTGAATTATACGACGATATTCCTTCTCGGGCGAAATTTTATGCCGGCATAGCGCTCTACCGAGCCGGTAAGCTTGAACATGCGCGCGATATATTGACTGAGCTTTCTCAGGATGAGTCGGCAATCTATTCCGACAAAGCACGCTATCATCTGGCGCTTGTCGAGTTCGAAAGTAAACACACACTGCAAGCCGAAGCACTGCTCGAACCTGTTGCAACACACCGGACACGGGCAGGGGTCTATTCCGCGATCTTACTCGGCGACATCCATTATCGAAAAGGAAATTTTGCTCGTGCGGCAGAGTATTTCGGTTTTGCGCTCGCTAATCTGTCGTCATGCGATACGCTGCTTGCAGCAGTGAGTTCGCTCGAACGCGGCTTATCGCTTGTCGCGCTCGGCGGGTGGAGCGAAGCAGAACGCGATCTTGCAAAATTTATTTCGCTTTCAACGCTGCGTTCGCCCGGCCTCGACGAAGGGCTGTTCTGGTATGGCAGAGCGCTGCTTCGTGTTGACAGCGTCGAAGAGGCGCGATACATTTTTAAACGTCTTCTTGATGAGTATCCGAAGAGTGAACGACTTATTGATGTTGAATACGGCTATGCATGGTCGCTCTTTCGCAGCGGTCATTATCCCGAAGCCGACCGCGAATTTGCAGCAGTGATGAAACTCGATTCGATCACCAGGTATGCCTATGATGCGCTTTCACGGCGAGGCGATGCGCAATATGCAGCGGGTGCTCTTATTAGATCAGCAAAAATATATAATCTTGCAGTTGACCGCCCGACGTTCGATGATTATCGCACAGCGCGTTCGATGTTTCAGCTTGGCGTTATTCGCATGCGCTCAGACAGCGCTCGTTCGGCGATCAGCGCATTTCAATATATTATCAATAAATTGCCTGAAAGCGATCTACTTGATCGCTGCCTATATAATATCGCCGTTTGCGCATTCGCGATCAATCTGGATGATCGAGCGAACGAAGCGGTAGCGCAGCTTACAAAAAAATACACCTCGTCGCCGTATGTACCCAAAGCCGAGTATCTGTTGGCAGATCGGCGGGAGCGAACAGGTGATCTGAGTGGTGCGTACCAAGCATATCGCCGCGTGACGAAGCTTTATCCTGCTGCGCCGGAGTTTAAACCTTCTGTATTTGGTGCATTATCATCGCTTGAAGGTCTCGAACGATATGACGAAGCAGTAGCGCTTGCCGATTCGATCTATAATAAATATAATGCCGCTCCGTTTGCATCGGAACTGCTCTATAAAAAAGGCGAGATCGAATTTAATGCCGAAGACCCGGGCGCTGCAAAGAAAACATTCGAATCGTTTTGTAAGAAATACGAGCACGACACGCTCTATCCAATGGCACAATTAATGATCGCCAGAAGCATTTTGGCAGACAAAGGGTCTCATAGTGATGCACGAGCAATACTAAATAATATCATACAGAAATATTCTCATTCCGATGCCGCGCCGTTTTCGTATCTTGATTTGGCACGGCTGGCAAAAAAAGATTCTCCGGACGAAGCACCGATGTTCTATAGAAACGCGTTCGATATACAGTATTATTCGAGCGAAGCGGCGCCACGCGCAATGTATGAATATGCGGTATATCTTCGCGACGGATTACAAAATTCTGATTCTGCGAATGCCGTCTTTGATGAATTAACCAAACGATATTTTATCGAAACATCCATCGGTGCGAAAGCCGAGATGCAGGTTGTTGCTGCATTGCTAGCAAATGGCGAACGCAGCAAAGCGATCGCGCGGCTTGAAAGAATCTCTGCGGCGCATACTGACGATAATATTGGCGCGTCAGCAACGCTCGATCTTGCCGATCAATATTTTCAGGCCGGTTCGATAAAAAAAGCATTCGATACGTACGAACATTTGCGCGATGTGTACGATCTCGGCCCCGACGAACTCGGCCGTGCATATCTCGGCTCTGCTCATTCGATGCTGAGGCTTGCCGAGAAGAAGAAGGCAGTCGCATTACTTCACATGATGAGAACCGTTCGCGGCATTAGCGTCGCTCGCCGCGCGCAGGCAGAACAGTTGCTCGCAACATTACTGCCGGCGAAGAAAAAGAGATCGCGAAAATAATTTTGTATTTAATATAATTCTGCCGTTTGTTTTACGCTGCTGCCGGAGCCTTTGACTTTCCAGAGTGCAATGTCATAACCCGGGCGGTACGCATTAAACTCAACTCCGTCGAAGCGGTTCACCCAACCGGTCGGATTTTCCGGGACCCACATAATTGCTTCGGGCTGCTCTTCGTAAAGCACCTGCTGAAATTCTTTTTGGAGTGCATAACGCTTTTGATCATCAAGCTCGGAGCGGATCGCATCGAGCAGATGATCGGCACGAGCGCTTTTCCAGCCGTCATAATTTGAGCCGCGATTGAGCGCTTGAGAAGAATGGTAGAGTTGATAACTGTCATTCTCGAAGGGATCGCTCTGCCAAGAGCCATAGCGTGCATCGAACTCGTGATCGCGCAAGCGGTTGAGAAATACCGACCATTCGATCGCTTGCACTTCAGCTTTGATACCGACCTTGCGCATTGCCTCAGTGATGATGAGCAATATTTGCTTGCGCGTTTCGTTGCCGACATTCACTAAAAATGTAAATGAAAACGGTACCGATTTACCATCAACGACTTTATCAAGAATGCCATCGCCGTCGTGGTCTTCCCATCCTGCTTCTTTAAGCAGTAGCTTCGCAGTATCCGGGTTAAACGAGATCAGCGGCAGGTTTGGGTTATATTCCGGCTTTCCGAAAAATACGGGTGATTGCGATAATCTGCCGAGACCGAAAAGGACTTTATTTAAAATAGTCTGACGATCGATCAAATGAGCAAGAGCCAGACGAACCTTCGCGTCGCGGAAATACGGGCGGTCGAGATTCCATCCGATGAGAGAGTATGCCGGCAGCGGGAATGTCGTCTTCGAAAGATATTTCATTTGTGTAGTATCGATCTTGACGTAATACGGCGGCTGAATGAAACCCATCACATCAATGTCGCGTGCTTTGAGCGCGGTGATCGCGGCACTCCAATCACTAATGATCTTATAAATTAACTGATCGGGATACGCGGCACCGTATTGCGAACCCCCTTTATTCGTATAGAAAGTGTTTCGTTCGAGAGTGATATGGTCGTTGGTCGCCCATTGCTTAAGTTTGTATGGGCCGGAGCCAATAATAAATTTTGGATCGCGGTTGCGCTCCGGCTGTGTGAACCAGTCGGCGTATCCGCGCATTGCCGGATTTACCTGCATCGTGGCAAGCTTTGCGCTGTCAATATCGCTCGCTGCGTTTTTCTCGACGATCGATGCAATATCATCCCAGCTATATTTATCCGTCAGTCCCTTCGGATCGAAAATATGTTTTGGTAAAATATAGAGCACATCGCCGAATGCCGCTTGCTTTGTTAAATAATATGCTTTCCACATTTTAAAACGAATGCGGTACGGATCGCCATCGATCAGTTCGGCGCTGTGAATGTAATCGACGTACACTCGTTTTTGCGCGCTTTGTGTGTTGAGCGGATTCTTTAAGGCTTTAAGCGAAAAAATGACATCATTACCGGTCATCTCGATACCGTCAGCGAATTTAATGCCTTTGCGAAGGCGAAAATCGAATTGCATGTGATCGGCAGATTCGATCGGCAATGAATCTGCAAGCCACGGAATCGTATATTGCATCGTTTTCGGATCAATGCGAATGAGCCGCTCGAAGACCGCTTCTTCGGTGTAGGTTTCGTCCGCGCCCGACGAATTGAACGGATTAAGACCTTCAAGATCGGAAAGAATATGTTTAACGACACGATTCTCACCCATTTGTTCTTTTTTCGAACAGCCGGCGATAATGATAACCGGGAGGAAAATCGTTACGAATAAATATCGGGAAAAAGTGTTCATATACACGAGATTGATGAATACGGTAGAATGTATTCTCGAGTGTATTTAGTTCGTTAGTTCTTTACTTGTAATCCGATGAAGTTTTTTTTGATCAATACCAGACCGTTGCAGCCGCTCGATGTTGTTGAAAAAAATACACCTGCGCACCGCGCGTATTTGCGTACACAATACGAAGCCGGGATCATGCTCTTGAGCGGTCCGCGCGTGCCGCGAACCGGCGGTGTGCTGATCGCACAAGCTGACGACATTACCGCGATAGAAAAAATGGTCGCCGCCGACCCATTCAACACAACCGGCACAATGCAATATGAGATCGTCGAGTTTGCGCCAACGTTGTGGGCGGAACAATTAAAGCCGATATTCGAATAAGAGTTAATGCCGCAAACTCTTGAAGCCCAGGATTACCTCCGTCCCGAGATCGCATCGTCGCTCGGAAATATGGAGCTTGTAGCACGATTCGTCGTAGAAGGCTTCATCACCGGCTTACATAAATCGCCTTATCACGGATTCTCCGTTGAGTTCGCCGAACACCGTCCGTATTTACCGGGTGATCCGATCAGAGATATAGACTGGAAGCTCTTCGCCCGCACCGATCGCTATTACATAAAGCAGTTCGAAGAGGAGACGAATTTAAAAGCGCATATTGTTGTCGATGCATCGAAGTCGATGAACTATACGAGCGACCCGAAGCGCATCACGAAATATCGGTATGCGACGATCCTTGCGGCAGCGCTTGCATATTTACTTTCTCGTCAGCAGGATGCCGTCGGCCTTGCGATCTTCGACGAAACCGTGCGCGTGTTTTTCCCGGCACGGCTGAAAGCAAGTTACCTGCGCGAGATGCTCAAAGTCCTCCAACAAACCGAGCCCTCCAATGCAACGAGTACACAACGTGTGCTTCGAAATATCCTTGAACGCATCAAACGCCGCGGACTCGTTATTGTCATCAGCGATTTTCTCGATGAGCCGCAGGAGATCATTACATCGCTGAAGCTGCTGCGTCACGCCGGTCACGAAGTCATCTCGTTTCAAGTGCTCGATCCGGTCGAGCGCACCCTTGCCCTGGGCGCCAGCGATGCGACGATCTACGATCTCGAAAGCGGTGACTTCATCAAGACGCAGCCGTATCAGTTGCAGGAAAGTTATAAAACGGCAGTCAGTAATTATCTCGAAGAACTATGTACGTCGCTCGCCGCCGAGCAGATCGATCACGTCGTTCTTGAAACGACAACTCCATTCGATAGAGCATTGACAGAATATTTTTATAAAAGACAGATGATCGGTTGAAGGATGTAAAATGAAAATGTAAAATTTAGCCCTGAGTCAACCCTAATTCTTTTGCATTCGCCTTTGACAATTTCATTCAAACATTTGTTATATAACTTTCTCAATTCTGCATTCATAATTTTCAATTCAAAAAATGCAATTCAGGGTGGAGTATGATACGATGGGTCCGGTGAATGTACCGGCAGAGCACTATTGGGGTGCGCAAACAGAGCGCTCGCGTAATAATTTTAAGATCGGCGGACATCGGATGCCGATCGAAATAATCCGTGCTTTTGCGATCCTGAAAAAAGCCGCTGCAATGGCAAATAACGAGCTGAATGTTCTTCCGAAAGATAAATGCGATATTATTTGCAAAGTCTGCGACGAGATTTCAAGCGGCGCGCTCGATAATGAATTTCCTCTTGTCGTTTGGCAGACGGGTTCGGGTACACAATCGAATATGAATGTCAATGAGGTTGTTGCCAATCGCGCTCATGTCCTGCTCGGCGGCAAACTGACCGACGACAAAAAGAAAATTCATCCGAACGATGATGTCAATAAGTCGCAATCCTCGAACGATACATTTCCGACGGCGATGAGCATTGCCGCGTACGAGATCGCCCGTCACGATGTCCTTCCGGCGATCAAAACACTTCGCGATACGCTCGACGCGAAAGCAAAGAAATTTATGAGCATCGTGAAGATCGGCAGAACACATTTGATGGATGCGACGCCGCTGACGCTCGGTCAGGAATTTTCCGGTTATGTTTCGCAGCTCGATCATGCAATGCGAACGATCGAGAATGCACTGCCGCATGTTGCCGAACTGGCGCTCGGTGGCTCGGCGGTCGGGACAGGGCTCAATGTGCCGAAAGGTTACTCAGAGCTTGTTGCCAAGAAGATCGCCGGTCTGACCGGCTTACCATTCGTGAGCGCCGAGAATAAATTCGAATCACTCGCAGCGCACGATGCAATGGTCGAGCTCAGCGGTGCGCTCAAGGCAACGGCTGTCAGCTTGATGAAGATCGCGAATGATATTCGTTTGCTTGCATCGGGTCCGCGCTGCGGCATCGGAGAAATTTTGATTCCGGAGAATGAGCCCGGGTCATCTATTATGCCGGGCAAAGTGAACCCCACACAATCGGAAGCAATGACAATGGTCTGCGCTCAGGTGATCGGTAACGATGTTGCTGTCTCCGTCGGCGGAATGACAGGGCATTTCGAACTCAATGTCTTCAAGCCGGTAATTATTTTTAATGTGCTGACTTCAACTCGTCTCATAGCCGATGCGTGCTTATCATTTAACGAGCATTGCGCCGTTGGCATCGAACCGAACGAGCCGGCGATCAAAAAGAATTTGGAAAATTCACTGATGCTTGTAACGGCGCTTAATACCCATATCGGATATGAGAACGCAGCTAAGATCGCAAAAAAAGCGCACAAAGAAAGTATGACTCTTCGCGAAGCAGGTATCGCTCTCGGATTACTTACCGGCGAACAATTCGACGAATGGGTGCGCCCCGAGAAGATGGTTGGGGAGTTGTAACGCTTTCTTTTGGCTGTTAGATACTTCCAAGTGTATCATCAAACATGATCACGATGGATGCATCGTTATTTTGCGACCACCCTACTTGAACACCTAAACCAGTTGGCAATATTTGTCCAAACAAAACTGTATATGTGGTTCCGACGATTGTAATGGAGACACTGGTAAATGTGCTGGCGGGTTGCGACCCGGAAACCATGGTTCCTGTATTACTTCCCGGGGGCTTGGCTGGAATAGTATAGGATTCGGATATAGGCGCACCTGAGAGATTTAGATAGTTGAGTCCGAAGTTTACAAGAGCCGAAGAACTCATATTCGTGGCAAGAATTTGCATGATTTTATGATAGAAAATGAATATGCAAATATACACAAAAGAGAGATATTCGGCGCGGTTCTGACAATTCCGTAATTTTGCGAAAATGCAATATGTGAAGCCCGATATTGATGCCTTGTTCTCGAATATATTCACGATGTCCCTTCCGGAAGATGAATGGAAGCGTCTTGAATCACTACGAGATCACCCAGGCGATCTGACGAAAGAAGAATTAATCCGTGTTCTCATTATTCTCATTCGCCGATCAGATTTTGTGGGAGGCATGACATTTGAGGAACAGAATGTCCTTGCACTGACCAATTTATTAAAATTATTTGCAACACCCGAATACGAGTGTTGGAGGGATACATTTCAAGCACGTCTTTTTGCGAACAAAGGAGAGGTTGAAGAAGCTATATTTCTCTATCGGAAAGTACTTTTTAGAAAAGAGGCGAATCTTGAATCAGTTAAGATGTATACATATTTCTTCTTAGCTGCTGTATATAACCAATATGGTGCGAATAATCAAGCTATTGAAACGTACCAAGCTTGTCTAAAGCTAGCAAAAGATGTAGGTAATACCTATATTCAAGGATACATATTCTCAAAACTTGCATATTCATATACCACTAACGGTCAATTCAAAGAAGCACTTGAATTGTGTCGAGATGCTATCCGGATTTCACAAGTCGAAAATGGTGCAGCTGCCCCGGTTGTTTTAAGGATACAAGAGTGTGCTATACTTCTTGAAATAGGCAATCTTGAAGAAGCGCAACAACGAATATATCCCTTATATGATGAAATAATAGAGACAAAGAACACGTCTGATGTTTCTGTTGCCGAAGCAACACTTGGCAAATTATTTTATTTAAAAAAAGATTATTACACTGCTCGAAATCACCTTGAACGTGCAATCGAAATAAATCGAAAGAGAGGAAGACCTGTGCTTCTTGCCAATAACCTTCTTCTTTTAGTTGAACTTTTAGCTCAAATGGGATCGTGTGAAGAAGCAGGCAAACTTCTTGATGAAGCAAAAAAAATCTGTGAAAAGGTACCAAATGCTTATCTAGTGACCTCCTGTTTTGAGATGACAGTCGCTTTACGCTCAGCGGAAGGAAAATATGATGAAGCGTTATCTGCATTTCGTGAATTTTACGATGCAAAGCAAAAGCTGCTCTCACAAGAATCAGAGCGGAGGATGGAATTGGTGCGCGTCGAACACCAAGTCCAACAGAAAGAACGTGAAGCAGAACTTTATCGCGTAAAAAGCGAACAGCTTGAAAAAGAGCTGATGAACAAGACTACTTACCTCATCTCGCAATCGGAGATACTTTCGCGTTTGAAGGGAGATCTCAAGGCGATCGTCAACGAATCGTTCGATCCGGTGCAGGGGATCAAGCGGGTCCGGGATACGATCAAAGACATCCAAACCGAAACCATCGACTGGGAAGAATATGATAAGACGTTCTCCTCTGTTCACCCTGAATTCAAGCAGCACCTTCTTGAACGATATCCGGAATTGACCCCGATGGAGACAAAAGTCTGTACACTTTTGCGTATCGAGCTGAGTTCTAAGGAGATAGCGAAACTTTTGAACATTTCCCAGCGAAGTGTCGAAAATCATCGATATAGGGCACGAAAGAAGGTGGGTCTTGGCGACCATGAGAACTTCCAACAATTGCTGACCTCGCTATAATTTTTTTTCTGAGTATCTATTAGAAACTTCTCACTTTTGCCGAAATTTACCGTGTCCACAAATTTTGTAGGTATAACCTATTATTAATAATAAAGTTATAGGATCAAGTGTATCAGAGCCGATCCGGATTGCCATAATTTGACGTCCCCAACTATTTTAAAATTGAGTATTTTCTGAGTAGTGGGTTTTGTCTTACCTCACCGTATTTTTGTATCACGAGTTCATTGAAGTGCGGGGAAAAAGTACAGTTTTGTATGGGTATAGTTCAGTGATGATAATAGACACACATTAATACTTGAGCCATCCGGGTTTGGCGCAAGAGCATGTAGTTACTCCCCCGGCGATGATCGCTAACTGAACAAAACGGGATACGAGCGGCGATTTCGCCGGGGAACCCGGGATTTTGGGGATAAAGATAAGAGACCAAATCAGTCACGGGATACACATTAGTTTGCCTCATCAGCAAATTTTAAATAGAATATCAACAATCTTCGAAGCGCCCCAATCGCTTATGATTCACGCAAGGGAGCCATTGTTTGCCTGTCAATTTAGCCATCAATAGCATTTCCGCATAAAAACCGCAAAAAACTTTTCAAAGGGAGAAACTTACGGCTGGCAGTACCTGTTATCAGTTCTGGAGTGTGAGACTTATGGGTGTAGGCGGGTTCCATTTAGGCCGTTTGTATCCAGAGTCAAGGTGAGAGAAAAATCCCAGTGCCTTCGGGTGCTGGGATTTATTTTTTTAAATGGGGCATCGGCACGGAAAAATAATTTGAAAAAAACGAAGCGGAAACGCCCTGAAATGTGTTTTACGTCGCTCTCACAGGTGTTTTTCTCCCCGTGAAGCACTTAACTTTCGAGATTACATGGCAAGACTTGTTAAACTGCAGCGCACCGTTCGCGACCACGGCCTCGACGCACTGGTTATTACGCATCTCCCGAACATTCATTATTTGATAGGCTTTTCCGGCTCGAACGGTATCCTTGTTGTTCCTGCGCAAGGCAAGCCGCATTTCTTCACCGACTTCCGCTACAAGGCACAATGTAAAGTGGAAGTGGCCGGGGCAAAAATCTCGATCGTCGATAGAAACCAAACCCTGCTCGATTGCATCGCCGAAAAACAGCTCTTTAGCGATTTCGACGCCGTTGGCTTCGAAGAGAATCACATGCCGTATTGGGTGTACGATTTCATTCGCAAGAAATTCCGGCATCTGAAACTTGTCCCGAAGAAAGAACTCGTCGAGACGATGACGATGATCAAGACGGAGGACGAGATCCAAATGATCCGTAATGCTGCCGAGATCGGCGATAAAGTGTTTGCGAAAGTTATTGACCTGATCAAGCCCGGTCTGACCGAGTATGATATTGCCGCAGAGATTTCATATTGGACCCGTAAGTTCGGCGCCGAAGGCGATGCGTTTGATATCATCGTCGCCAGCGGCGAACGCTCGGCGCTGCCGCACGGCCACGCCACTGACAAGAAGCTCAAGAAAGGCGAGATGATCACGCTCGATTTCGGCTGCCGCTTCAAAGGCTTCAATTCCGATATGACCCGCACCGTTGCGCTCGGGAAAGTTTCGACGGAATTGCAAAAGATCTATGAGGTAGTCAAACTCGCGCAAGAACGTGCGATCGAAAAAGCACGTCCGGGAATGAACGGCAGAGAAGTTGATAGTGTCGCCCGCGATTACATTACACTGCATGGCTATGGCTCGAAGTTCGGTCATGGCACCGGGCACGGACTTGGCATCGAAGTGCATGAGATACCTGTGATCAGCCAGCGCGGCGAACGCTTTATGCTCGAACCCAATCAGGTCTTCACGATCGAACCCGGTATTTATGTCGAAGGGCTCGGCGGCGTCCGTATCGAAGACGACGTCATCGTCCGCACCGATCACGTCGAAGTGATCAACAAATCACCGAAAGAGCTGATCGTATTATAAAGTATTTTTCAGACAAAAAAAAACCGAGGCAATATAGCCTCGGTTTTTTTATTTATAATATTTTTTTACGGCACGATCAGCGTGTCGCGCAGGATGAGATGAATATTGTCGGTCGAAGGAGGCGGAATTCTCAGCGCGAGGAAGCCGGTATATTTGCCGCTTGGTAGCGTACCGTTTTTCGATGCAGTGATAACCTGCGGTGTTATTGTCTGCGGAAGCCCGGAATGAGTATAAATTATATGCGATGTATCCGCGCTGTCAATGACCATCGTGAATGGGCAGCCGCAACTCAAGAATAACGTATAGGTGCGGGTTCCTCCGGTAGAGGTCACGTTACCCGACCAGGTGGTGTCCATTGTTACAAGTGTTCCGTTATTGCCAACACTCGGCGAGCATGAATATAATGCGCCCGCGAACAGCGCAACAGCCAGCAGACGAACGATCACTTTCTTCATAAACCTGTTCTTTTATGTAAATTAATCTATTATATAAACGTTTTTCACGAGGAAAAGATACAGGGGGTGTTAGGGACTGGGTGTTTGGTTTTAGGGGATGAATATACAAAGGATATTACAAATCCCCCCAACCCCTAACACCCAACACCGATGACCCGCCCCAACCCCAATGCTCGCAGTAACCGACGCCATAGTTCTTCGCTCTCGCAAGCAGGGCGATACGTCAAAGATCGTTTCGCTTTATACGCGCGAATACGGTCTGGTTGACGTTATTGCCAAAGGCGCGCGACAGATGAAATCGAAATTCGGCGCAGCACTCGAACCGTTCACCGAGTCGAAGATCGTCTTCTATAAAAAAGAGCATTCGGAATTATACTTGCTCTCGAATGCTGAAGTAAACATTGCGCACCGCAACCTTACGTCGGATCTCGATCACATAGAAGCTGCGACACATATTGCCGAGCTGCTGATCCGTTCACAGCATCATGAAGAAAGCGAACACCGTCTGTTCGAGCTTGTCTCAAAGACGCTTACACTGATGGATGCTGCAACACCCGAGGCAGTGTGGGCTATCTTGTTCTCGTTCTATCTGCGATATGTCTCGATGGCAGGTTTTGCAGTGACGCTCGAAGTAGATCGCGAGCACGCAAAGAACTTATTTTTCGATGCCGAGCGCGGCGAAATACTTGACCTCGCCGATAGAGATGACCCGCACTCTGAGCGATTTATTCCATTGAATAACGAAATGTTATCTGCTATGTCATATTTGAAGTCACATCCGCTCGAAGCCTCTTCGTCGTTGCGCCTTAGTGCCGAATCGAGGTACAGTCTTGAAGTGCTGTTCAGGTTATATTTTGGGTACCATCTCGAAGGAATGCAGCGCAACCGAACAAAAGCTGAGAAAGTGTTCAGGCAAATAAACGCGAGGAAACGATGAGCTCATAGGCTCCATTAACCTCGCTTGTTGAAACTTCGGAACAGAGCCCTCGTTAAAATTGGTTATCTCGCTATTGGCGAGAGTATCGTCAATTCTAAGATTTTATTGAGAAGGATAAAACGTATGAAATTACAAAAGATAACAGCACGGCCATTCTTGCTTGTCGCATTCGGCGTGTTGTTCGGTCTCGGAGTGGTTGCCGGTTTTGGTGGGATGTCAAAATTGAATCTGGCGTTTGGCCAGAATGGCAATAACATTTCGCTTGGCGGTCCGACGCCGAATATCCCGGATGCGGCGGCGCTGCAGAATATGAATCAAGCGTTCCGTGCGCTGGCAAAAGCCATTCAGCCGACAGTCGTTTCAATTCATATCAAAACCGAAGCGCCGAAGATCACAAAAAAGGGCAATGGAAACGGTAGTGGAAATGGCAATGACCAAAATAATCCGTTCCGTTTCTTTTTTCATAATTTTCCCGGTAACGGAGATAACGGTGATAATAACGACGACGGCAACTTCGATATGCCGTTCGGCGGTCCACACGGAGTGCAGGAAGGTCTCGGTTCCGGTGTGATCATCACGAGCGACGGATATATTCTGACGAATAATCACGTTGTCGCCGATGCAGCAAAAAAAGGCGGCGTAATGGTGAAGCTTTCCGATAAGCGCACATTCGACGGCAAGGTCATCGGCACCGACCCGACGACGGATCTCGCAATTGTAAAGATCGAAGCAACGGGACTGCCGGCTGCCGCGCTTGGCAATTCCGACGATGTGCAGATCGGAGATTGGGTGATCGCCGTTGGCAATCCGCTTGGTCTTGAATCGACGGTGACCAAAGGCATTGTCAGTTCACTGGGCCGCCAGCTCGATCTTCCGCAGGAAGGCACGATGAGCAAGAACGGCAATTATTCCATTGCAAATTTTATCCAGACCGATGCAGCGATCAATCCCGGAAATTCCGGCGGCGGTTTATTTAATGTCAGCGGCCAGGTGATCGGCATTAATTCTGCCATTGCAACACCGACCGGTTCGTTTGCCGGTTATGGTTTTGCCATCCCCGTCAATCTTGCAAAAACGGTTGCGATGGATCTGATCAAGCACGGCAAGGTCAATCGCGGATATATCGGCGTGACGATCCGCGGAGTCGATGCGACGGATGCCGAAGCGCTCGGGATGAATTCTCCGCATGGTGTTCGCATCGATAATGTCGTCAAGAACGGCGCCGGTGAAGCAGCAGGTTTGCGCGACAACGATGTCATTCTTGCCATTGACGGACAAGATGTAAACGAATCGAATCAGTTGCAGGGAATGATCGCGCTTCATCATGTTGGCGACAACGTGAAACTTCATATCTGGCGCGACGGTAAAGAAACGGATGTCAACGTGAAATTGAAGGCACGTGATAATGAACTTGCCACCAATGAGAATACCGACGAATCGAGCAGTAACGAGACCGCTTCCGATGCAAGGAAGGAAACAGCAACACTTGATAATATCGGCGTCTCGGTTCGCAACTTGAATCAGAAAGACGAAGATAAATACGATACAAAGAATGGAGTGTATATTACGAGTGTCGCGCCGGCGTCTGAAGCATACGATCGTGGGCTTGGTATGATCGGTAATGTCATTACGAAAGTCGGCGGAAAGAATATTAATAATGTGGCCGAATTCGAAAAAGCGATCAACTTGCATAAAGGCAGTGCTGTCGGACTGACGATCAAAGACGATAAAGGTGATTCACGCTTTGTCTCGATCAGAATACCGAACGATTAATTCGGGGATTTATCGGATTCAAAAAGCCTCGACTGTGTCGAGGCTTTTTACTGTCTGAACCATGATTTGGGGAGATTTCAGGGATTAAAAGGATGAAATTCAGATCTTCTTAATCTCAAGAACCCCCCAAATCATGGTTCAGACAATGTCTTCCTCAAACGCCGACAGCTCCCGTAGTTGCAGGAATCGTTCGTAGATTTCATTCATCGTTAAATTTTCGATCGCTTCGGTAGAGAACTTCGAACAGCAAAAACTTGCAAGCACTGTTCCGTAGATCACTGCGCGTTTTGCGTCTTCATAACTTGTGCTCCCGCGCTTTGCGAGATACCCGACGAAGCCCCCCATAAACGTATCGCCTGCGCCGGTCGGGTCGAAAATATCTTCGAGCGGATAGCTCGGTGCGGAGAAAAATTTATCGTCATAGAATAATAATGCACCGTGCTCGCCTTTTTTGATAATGACAATTCGTGTTCCATCCGGTGAAAGCATCTCTTGTAATGTTCGGCCACAAACAATAAGACTCGGATTCTCAACAAGCAAACGCGCTTCGCTGTCGTTGATCACCAGAGCATTTGCTTTCTTCAAGGCTTCCAGTAAACGTTCGTGCGTACCTGTGATCCAGAAATTCATCGTGTCAAGAACAATGAGCTTCGGTTTTGTTTTTAGCTGGCCGATCACACTCAGCTGCACGTCGGGTCCGAGATTGCCGAGCACGAGAAAGTCAGGTGACGCCGCGTGAGCGGGGACGTTCGGTTTGAAATCTGCGAGCACGTTGAGTTCGGTCACAAGCGTATCGCGAGTGTTCATATCATAGTGATATTTTCCGTGCCAGAAAAATGTTTTGCCTCCTTTGACAACTTCGACACCGTCAAGATCAAACTTCCGTTCGCGCAGGAGTTTCCAACCGTGTGCGGGAAAATCTTCACCGACAACGCTCACAACAGAAATACTTTCACCCCGGACAAAGTAATTTGCTGCGAGTGAAATATACGTTGCGCTTCCGCCAAGTGCGCGTTCTTTCACAGCGAACGGCGTTTCGAGCGTATCAACGGCTAATGTGCCGACAACAAGTACTGACATTGATCGAAAGTAAAATAAAAAATGTAAAATTACGGATGCGGTGCAAAAATACGACAGAGAATGGCCGCTACGCGGTGTAAGCATAGAGTAAAATAAATACCTGCCCTTGTGCTTGGCACTTTTGCGGGCAGCGTAATGTAGTTTGGTTGTTGTGAAGAGGCGCTCTGCATATCTTATCGTATTCATGCTTGCATTCATTATTGGATGCAAGAGCAGTACCGAACCTCCCGCAGAGGAAAGCGCCGGAGTATATCTTCCGATGCCGCAAGGAAGCGAGTGGGTATATCTGTTTGCCGGCAGCGATACATTGGTTCGTTTTGCGCTTGATACGCAAATCTTTGGCGGCGTTTCGTATCAACTTCTTCGTGATTCGATCCCATATTCTGCATTTGATACGGCCGGCAACCGGTATCAGACATTCGTCTTTGATTCGCAATACGTTCGCAACGATCTGAAAAATATTTATCAACTTGCATCAACGAGCCCCGTCTCCGAAACGATACAACTCGAAAAGACGGTCGGCTCGAAATGGACGTACTTCGATACAATATCGAAGAGCCCGTTGGCTCTTCAAGAAAATGATTATACTACGTTAGCGCTGCTTCCCGTTTTTGCTGTTGGCGATAGCACATATCACGATGTACTCCAACTGCAGATCATTCAATTTGACCCGAAGAAGCCGAATTCAAAGCCGCCGCCGATAATGGATTATTTTGCGAAAGGAGTCGGGCAGGTTGCCGTCACCGATTCTGCCGGGACGAAGTTCAGCCTGAAGTTATTGTGGTACCATTTGAAGTGAGAAGAGCCGAAACCCTCCCTCCTGTGATTCTGTTTACATTATTCTTAATACTTTTACCTATCATTTTCGCCCGAAATTTATGAATCAAGGCATTATTGCGCAAGTCATTGGCCCCGTTCTCGATATTGACTTCAAAGATGGCAAATTACCTGCCATTTTAAATGCAATAAAAATCCCTCGTAAAAACACTGAAGGTAAAGACGAAGATCTGATCGTTGAAGTACAGCAGCATCTCGGTGAAGACCGTGTTCGCGCAGTTGCTATGGACTCAACCGATGGTCTGACACGCGGGATGACTGCGATCGATACCGGAGCGCCGATCTCGGTGCCGGTCGGACCGAATTCGCTCGGACGCCTCATCAATGTCGTCGGCAAAACGATCGACGGCGGTGCGCAGATAGATTCGAAGTTCAGCTGGCCGATCCACCGCGATCCGCCGAAATTCGAGGATCTTTCGACGAAAGCAGAAATTTTGGAGACGGGTATTAAAGTCATCGACTTATTAGAGCCGTATTCCAAAGGCGGCAAGACGGGTCTCTTTGGCGGAGCCGGTGTCGGCAAGACGGTCGTTATTATGGAGCTCATTCATAATATTGCGATGCATCACGGCGGTTATTCTGTTTTCGGTGGTGTCGGTGAACGTACGCGCGAAGGAAACGATCTGTATATCGAAATGAGCGAAGGCGGCGTGCTCGATAAAACAGTGCTCGTCTTCGGACAGATGAACGAGCCACCAGGGGCACGTCAGCGTGTCGGACTTACCGCACTGACATTTGCAGAGTATTTCCGCGATGAAGAAGGCAAGGACGTACTGCTCTTCATTGATAATATTTTCCGTTTTACGCAGGCAGGTTCGGAAGTATCTGCGTTGCTCGGTCGTATGCCAAGTGCTGTCGGCTATCAGCCGACGTTGGCAAGCGAAATGGGCCAGCTTCAGGAGCGGATCACTTCGACCAAGAAAGGCTCGATCACATCGGTGCAAGCAATTTACGTTCCTGCCGACGATCTTACTGATCCCGCGCCGGCAACGGCATTCAGTCACTTGGATGCGACGACCGTTCTTTCGAGAGCGATCAGCGAGCTTGGCATTTATCCTGCTGTCGATCCGCTCGATTCGACGAGCCGCATTCTTTCGCCCGGTGTTGTCGGCGAAGAGCATTATGCGATCGCTCGCGGTGTACAGAATATTTTACAGCAGTACAAAGACCTTCAGGACATCATTAATATTCTCGGAATGGACGAACTTTCCGACGAAGACAAGACAATCGTCAAGCGCGCGCGCAAAGTGCAGAAATTCTTGTCGCAGCCCTTCTTCGTTGCCGAGCAGTTTACCGGTTTGCAAGGCAAGTACGTGAAGCTCGAAGATACGATCCGCTCGTTCAAGATGATCCTTGACGGCGAGTGCGACGAACTTCCCGAACAAGCCTTCCACATGGTTGGCACGATCGAGGAAGTTTATGAGAAAGCAAAAACGCTGGCGAATTAATCGTTCGCTTAGACGATTATATGAAAAGCCCTGAGCCAAAAGCTCGGGCTTTTTTTTTACATTTCACTCAGTAATTTCTCAATCTCTTTATCCGGAATGAACCAGATAAGGGCAACGAACACGAAGATAGAGCACGAGATCACCGGATTGACAAATGCAAGCGGGATCGACAAAAGATAGAGTATGGTTGAAATCGTTGCTTTCAACTTGCTTTTTTGAAATATGCGCGCGAATTCAGCTTCGTTCGGGTGACCTCGCGCAATGAAGACAGCAAGTAATGTGAATGCAACATCACACAGCACCAGCAGCGTACCATAGACGGCGACTGTCACAGAATCAAAATTATTTTCTCCCATCCATCTCGTTCCGAACGGGACGAGCGAAAGCCAAAAGAGCAGATGCATATTTGCCCAAATGATCTTTCCGTTCACGCGGTTCAGCGTGTGGAGGAGATGATGATGATTTCCCCAATAGATCGCGATAAAAATAAAACTCAGCACATAGCTTGCAAGTGTCGGGAACAGCGGCTTGATCGCATCCCAGCTAGTCCCGGCCGGGATTTTCAATTCCAGCACCATAATCGTGATAATAATAGCAAGCACACCGTCGCTGAATGTTTCGAGCCGCGTTTTATTCATAGCGTCAACATATAAAAAACTATACAATATGATACAATATAACGGTATCGGAGATTCAGAATAATTCGTTCCAATGACTGATACTCGCAGGGTTGTGAGCGTGCTTCTTTCGTATCTTTGTCGTGCCAATGACAAAGACTAACGACCAACGATGAACAATAATGTTTCCATAGAAGAACTCAGAAAAGTTATCGCTCTTAGCGATGTGCCCGAGGAGCATCTTCGCTGGATATTAGATCATTCCGAGCTTCACGAATTTACCGATGGGGACATCATTGCAAGAACAGGCGCCCCGGCAGAGGTGATGTGGATCGTTCTCGAAGGCAGGATCGATTACTATATGGATGTCAACGGGACACTCGTTTATTACTTCACTTTCGAAAACAACAGTACAACAGGCGGGATCACCGGCTTACTGCCGCATTCGAGGATGAAAACTTATGCAGGGACTTCGTTCTGTGTCGGTCATTTGAGAGCGCTCGCGCTGCATAAAGATCATTTTGCAGAGCTTGAGAAGCTCAACCCTGAGTTAATTCAACGACTGATTGGCTATATGACCGAGCGTGCACGGATGTTCGCGACGATCCAGCTTCAACGCGAAAAAGTAAGTGCGCTCGGAAAACTTTCTGCCGGCATTGCCCACGAGCTCAATAATCCGGCAGCAGCGATCAGCCGTATCGCCGCAGAGCTGCGAAAAAGGCTCAACCTTAATTATGGACTCACTTCCACACTGCTTACCGGTGGTGTCAGTTCCGAGCAGATCGAGAACATCCGTGCAATAGCGAAAGAAAAGGAATCTGGCAAGCAAGATAAGCATTCGGCGCTTGAGAAAATGAACGCTGAAGACGTGATCGCCGATTGGTTCAGTGATAACGGTTTTGCAGAGAACCACCAGGCAGCGGAAACATTCTCCGAATTCGAATTTTCTACCGGCGATCTCGAGCAGATACGCAAGGATGTGCCGAACGATACATTTATCGACCTGCTTCGGTGGCTCGAGAACATACTCATCTCCGACCGGCTGATAAATGATCTTGAAGAAGCATCGAGCCGCATTTCCCAGCTCGTCGGAGCGATCAAAAGCCACGTGCATATGGACCGAACGAACGATGCGCAGAAAACGAATATTCACACGGACATCGAGAATACGCTGACGCTGATGGGATATAAACTTCGCGATAAGAATATTACACTGAAGAAAACGTTTGTCGATGATATGCCGATGATCGATGCGTATATCGGCGAGCTCAATCAGGTCTGGACGAACCTGATCGACAATGCGATCGATGCGATGGAAAAAGGAGGTACGCTCACGATCGAAACGTCATTCGATCCGAAGAATGCAACTGTCCGAGTCATCGATAACGGCTCGGGCATAGCGAAAGAAATACAAACCCGCATTTTCGATCCGTTCTTTACCACAAAGAAGGTGGGGCAAGGAACGGGTATCGGCCTCGATACCGTCAAGCATATTATTGACCACCATCACGGTGAAATAAAAGTGGAATCCGTGCCGGGCAGAACACAGTTCGCGGTCTGCATTCCACGTGTGCAGCTTTAGGAGAAAGCGTGAGTCAGAATTCCATAATCAGGAGTAACAAATGAAACTTCCCTTCATTATCATTGTCGATGACGACGCACAGGTATTACGTGCGATAGGGCGCGACATTAGAAATAAATATCGCGAAGACTACCGTATTGTTGCAGCCGAATCCGCACGTGAAGCGCTCGAACTCATCAAAGAGCTAAAGCTAAAAAATGAAACCGTGGCGCTGTTCATTTCCGATCAGCGAATGCCCGAAATGGAAGGAGTCGAATTTCTCGAACAAGCTCGTGCGCTCTTTCCGGATGCAAAGCAGATCTTACTAACAGCATACTCCGACATTGAAGCGGCGATCAAAGCCATCAATACTGTTAAGCTCGACCACTATCTTTTAAAGCCGTGGGTCCCGCCGGAAGAAAAGCTCTACCCCGTCGTCACCGATCTGCTCGACGAATGGCACGCGCTGTATATGCCCGATCAGGAAGGGATCAGGATCATCGGTTTCCAGTGGTCGCCGAAATCGCATCGGCTCAAAGAATTTCTTTCCGGAAATCTCGTGCCATTTTTCTGGATGGATATTGAGACCCACATAGATGCCGAACAATATCTTGTGAGTTCGAACCTGTCGCGCTCCTCTCTTCCGCTTGTTGTACTGCCAAGCGGGAATGTCCTTGCCGATCCGAGTTTGTCCGATCTTGGTGCAAGCGTCGGGCTCCGTCAGCAAGCATCACAAACGATGTATGACGTGCTTATCATCGGAGCAGGACCTGCGGGGCTTGCTGCATCAGTATATGGCTCATGCGAAGGATTAAAGACGCTGCTCATCGAGCGGAGCAACCCGGGCGGGCAGGCATCGAGCAGTGCGCGCATTGAAAATTACCTTGGCTTCCCGACCGGTCTTTCCGGAGCCGAACTCAGCCGGCGTGCCATTGCGCAAACGCTTCGTTTCGGCACGGAAATTCTGACGCCGCAGGAAGTAAAGAATATTTCCATTCGCGATGGATATAAGATCACAGAACTTACTGACGGCTCGCACATTCACAGCAAAACGATCGTGATTGCAACGGGCGTTGCATATACAAAGCTCGATATTCCGGATCTCGAGCGGTTCACGGGCGCCGGTGTTTATTACGGTGCAGCGTCGGTCGAAGCGCACAGCTGCCGCGACGAAGTCATCTATATTGTCGGCGGCGGGAATTCCGCATGTCAGGCTGCGCTCTATATGGCGAAGTTCGCAAAAGAAGTGAATGTGCTTATTCGCAGAGATGCGTTGAAGCAAATTGCAGCAAATTACTTGGTGGAAAATGTCGCTGCCACGCCGAACATTCACGTACTCCCTCATACTGAGGTGACTCGCGTTCACGGCGGCAATGTGCTCGAATCCATTACTCTCATCGATAACGATACCGGGATCGAGCGTACTGTTGCCACAAAGGCATTATTCATTTACATAGGCGCAAAGCCGGCGACTGCATGGCTAAATAATATTGTTGTTATGGACGCAAAAGGGTTCATTGTCACCGGCACGGATCTGATGAAAGAAAAGAATTTTCATACGTTCTGGAAATTGCAGAGAGAACCGTACTTACCCGAAACGAGCATTCCGGGATTATTTGCATCGGGCGATGTGCGCGCCGGTGCACTTGCAGGCATCTCGTCCGCTGTCGGCGAAGGAGCGCTCGCGATCAGATTCGTACGAAAATATTTGCAGGAAATGTAAAAAGAAATATAATGTGCTTTTGGGCTTCAAGAAACAGTTGGAATAGGTGCTTCTTTTGTTAAATTTGACCAGGATTTGCCGGATTTGGCATGATTTTTTATTTTAAAATCTTTCATAGGCACCTTGACAAACACCTGAAAATTTTGTATATTTGTAGTAAGGTATTTGTGCACAAATTGCACCTACCAAGAGCCGGCGAAAGCCGGCTCTCATATTTTAGATGAGATTGTGTGTGGTGCACAATTAAGGGCATCGAATCACTTCACTCAGTAAAATTTTCTGTGTAGTTAGAAGGCTACATTAGAATTCTCCCGACCGTATAAAAATCTGAACGGTCAAACACTCCAACCGAGCACGTCCAATGACTCGGATTTCTTCCATACCCGCTTCGCGGGTTTTTCCATTCTAATATATATGCTACTCTTTCAAGCCGTCGGAGGATGGCTGCTCCTTGTTGCATCATTCTGTTACTACACAGCCGGTCTTTTCATTTATGACTTTAGAATAAAAAAAGTTTCCGCCAAGGATCGAATAATGTACTTTTTTTTATGGGGATATTGCACATTATGTGGATGGATTTTGGCGGGAGCCGGGGCTGTCTGCATTCTGTTCGCGCAACATTATAAAGGAACGTATGGTACTATTATACTCGCACTCATATTTCAATATATATTTTTTTCCTCTGCTAAATCTGTATCGTCCTCTTACTTTCACTTGAAGCGGAAGTCGCCCATTCATTACATCAATAAATTGCTTTTCAAGAAGAAGGGTAAACCTAATAATTGAGGGTTGGTCATTACGTGGAAGAACGACTGTATTTATCTGATAATCGGGAAAATATGCTTTTTCTTCTTCATTAGATAATTTTACGTCAATCTCTATATTAATTATTTCTGCTATTTGATTGCCTGCATTGTGCAGCTGTACATCAATGGGCATATAATATGTATTGTCTTTAATTGCTGTATCTCCTGAAAAATTAACTCCGATAACCACTACATACGGTCTATTAGTTAATGCAAAGGTTTTCTGAGCAAATTTTAAAGATCTGTTACTATTGGCCAATGCAGAGCGTGTGATAAGAACCAAAAGTATTGTTGCAAGAACAGATAAACTCGTTACAACAAGAGCTGCTAATGCAGCAAAAGCCATAATTTGTTCAGGTGTATATTCTGCCAATCCGATACAAAATGTAAAGTGGCACAATACTTGTAATATCATAAAATTGTATAATCTTTCAGACAAAGATACAATGAACCGAAGTCAAAGGCCGGCAACGTTCACAAACCCAAACTCGGGTCAGTTGCGCTCGTTCTTTGACAACGGAATAATCTCATAGTACCTCGTTTATTCTAAATCTTCACGCGGGGCTACACGCCCCGTTTTTCGTTTAAACTTTTAATCTGAAAGAATATGGAAAATATACCAATCACACCCTACGAAACGCTGTACGAAGCCGTGCAGTATTTCTCCGATCAATCGAGGTGCGTTGCGTTCTTAACGAAAATGCGTTGGGGCGATGATGTTTGTTGTCCCCGGTGCGGCTCACTAAGCGTAACAGCACTCAAAACCCGCCAACTATGGCAATGCAAAGACTGTGAACGTCAGTTCTCGGTCAAAGTCGGGACGATCTTCGAGTCGTCTCATATAAGCCTCAGTAAATGGCTTGTAGCTATGTGGATGGTCGCCAACGACAAGAACGGCATCTCATCCTATGAATTACACCGCCAACTCGGTATGACGCAAAAGACCGCTCATTTTATGGCTCACCGAATACGGAAGGCTATGGAAAAAGGCTCAGTCGAACTCACCAACGAAATAGAAGTTGATGAGACATACCTGAATCCGAGCGTACATTCACGTAAGAAGTACCGCAAAAATCACCACACAGCAAAAGAACGGGCTATCTTCGGTATGGTACAGCGTGGAGGTGAAGCATTCGCAAAACGTGTTCCTGATACAAAGAGAAAGACGTTAGAGCCGATCATTCGTAACAACATTAATCCTGTTGGAGCAACGATCTACTCCGATAGTTTTGTATCGTATGACCCGCTCCGTCGCTTCGTGGAGCATTATTCAGTCAATCACAACAAAGAATGGGTGAATGGCAAAATCCACACTCAAAACATCGAATGCTTTTGGGCATTATTCAAACGGTGCTTGAAAGGAACATATATACTCGTTCAAGACAAGCATTTGAACAAGTACCTTGATGAAGAAGTATTTCGTTACGATCATCGGAAGCTCACCGATAAGGAGCGTTTTCTTATCGTCGCAGGTTCTATCGTAGGTAAGAGACTCACCTACGAGCAAATGAGGAACGCGGCATGAACGACGAGAAAAAACCAAATACCGAACTGACGCCGGGACAGAAATTTGAGCAACTTGTCAAGCAAGTGGTTTCTGTCCCAAAGGAAAGGGTTGGATCACGCAAAGCGAAAAAGAAACGCAAAAAGAAAAGCGGCTAATTGCCGCCTTACTTACTCCAAATCATAATTCGGCATAAATGGAACTTTGAGAATGTCTTTACACAAAATATGCAATATTGCATGGTATGTTGTTTCATCCAATATCCCACAAGGTGCTATTAAGCCTTGTCTCTTTATTATTTGATAACGATCAATAATCGCGTGTGAATTTTGGTTAATCTCAAAATCTGTACTTTCATAAACGAACTTATATCCCCGTGCTACGGGAAATACGAGACGATCTGAAAAATCAACCGATGTAGTTAATGGTATTATTGGTATATGATCGTCATGGATAAAGCCGTCGTGACAAGCAATAAGGACGGGACGAGACTCCTTAAACTTTCTTTCCTTTTGATGAAGAGTTATTATTTTATCATCTGCATACCACACGCTGCCGGGTTCCACAGCTATCGCGGCGCGAAGTGTCTCTTTGAAGTCTATCATTACGGGGAGTCAAACTTGGAATATCTGCTTCTTTCATAATTCGTGAATGAATTCCGCACGCTTCTCCTGATTGATAGTAGGATATTTTTTGAGATGCTCTTCGGCCATTTGTTTTCCCTGAACAATAGGATTATCAACAATCATCTCAACGACTTCATCAGTTAATACCTCGTGGTTGTGTTTTGGGTTTAATTTTAGTGGCAAAGTTGAATAAACGACTTTTTTTAAGGCATCTGTGGATAGATTCCCAAACCTTTCGATTACACCATTCAATAATTTCAATTCACGCTCATCTGTTAGAGCAAATTCTTGTGCACGAGAGCCAACTTCTATTCTCTTTGTAATATAACTTCCCTTATTCACTCCTGCATTTCGGTAAAGAGCATCTCTATCTACACTCAGAATACCTAATTCGTCGAGCTTCAAAAGTTGAACTTTATATTCATTAATAACTGGACCGAGTTCGTATTTTACGAATCTTTCACCAGTATATCTTTCACCATAGTTTTTTAAGTAGAGGAACTCAAAAAGATATTGTAGCTTGCTGTAATGAAACATGCCGACTCCACCCACAATCATTGTGAGGGTAGCCGACAATCTGTCAAGTAATGTTACATTACTATCAGTCGCGGGCTTTGATATAGGTTTAGTGATATTATTCCGTTCTTGCAATTAGATAGGTGCTTGTTATGGTAGCTACTAATATACAAACAATAACTCAGTCCACAATGGTTTGTTACTATTTACTCAAAATGGCTCAAAATGAGCAGATTTTCGAGAACTGCCAATTCAAATTACCTTTTCAAGCCATTTTTGAACACCCGTATTTTGTCCTGCGTAATCATCAAATATACAGACAAACAACCTGTCACCTTTCTTTACATATTCCTTTAATTGGTCGCGGACTTCGGAGGTTGTCTTATTGGTCAATATAGCATAAGTCGATTCAGCTACTTCATGGCACTTGTATTTCTCAATTGTCTTCCGACACTCTTCGCGTCTATCATCATTGGAAATATCGTATGTTACTAACATTCTATTCATTTGGGCTCCTTTTGATAGGGTTAGCGTTAATATAAAATACTATAGATACTAAAATAACATGACCACAGCAGATAGCATTCAATTCTGGATTGCCCTTGTGGCTCTTTATGCTGCTGTCCTCTCGACTATCTCATTTGTACGAGATTGGCGAGAAAAAAAGCAAGCAAGAAAAGACAAAGAGCGTCAATTAAAGATTACCATTAAACTCGCCTTCATTCACGATGGCAACGATATAAGTGATCCGATGATTTTTATTAATGTTTCAAATCCTGGCAATCGAACTGTCAATGTTAATTTGCCAAGCATTCTGCTTCCTAATGGTTCACCACTGATATTATTGCGTCCAAGAACAAACGTCCAGTTTCCTTATGATTTAGAAGAAGGGAAAAATTTTGATGTATGGGTACCGTTTAGTAGCATCGCATCGCAATTAAGATCAGCTGGTTTTTCAGGCAATGTAAAACTTATCGGACAATGTAGAGATGGGGTTGATAACTTATATCAAGGCGAGCCATTCACAATCAATCTTGAATAAAATTCAATTTGTATTCTTTCTACTACACTTCAAAACACCACTGAGGGAAATATGTTGTTTCCCAATTAAGTCGATGAAAATGAATGATATAAAATGTAAAGTATGGCGTCTGGCATAGCAAAAGAATTAGGCCGCTGCGGATGGTCGCTTAGCGATCCCATCTATATATCATACCATGACGAGGAGTGGGGGGTGCCGGTTCATGACGACCGGAAGCTTTTCGAATTTTTGGTGCTCGAAGGTGCGCAGGCAGGTCTTTCGTGGATCACGATCCTGCGCAAACGTGACGGTTACCGCAAAGCATTCGATGATTTCGATGTTGAGAAAGTTGCCCGCTATAGTGAAAAACGTATTGAGAAATTATTGCAAGATCCGGCGATCGTTCGTAATAACCTGAAAGTTCGCTCGGCTGTCAATAATGCGAAAGCATTTTTGAAAGTGCAAAAGGAATTCGGCAGTTTCGACAAATATATCTGGCAGTTCACTGACGGCAGAGTCATTCATAATAAATGGAAGTCGTTGAAGGAGATCCCACCGAAGACAAAAGAATCCGATGCAATGAGCAAAGATCTTATTTCGCGCGGATTCAAATTTGTCGGCTCAACAATTATGTACGCCCACATGCAGGCGACGGGAATGGTGAACGATCATATTATTGGGTGCTTTCGGCATCAAGAGTTGAGATAGAACATTCCTTTCGCAGTCATTGTTAAATGCGCCGTTATGTCAAGAAATATCACATTAAAGATCGTGACGCCGACACAAACAGTATTCGAAGGCGATGTCGATCAATTCACTGCTCCGGGCGATCTCGGGGCATTTCAGGTTTTGCATAATCATGCCCCGATCGTTTCGAAGCTGGTGCCGGGTCTGCTGAAATTTCAGCAGACAGGCGGGACGGAAGTTCATTACTATGTCTCCGGCGGATTTCTCGAACTGCACGATGACATCGGTATCGTTCTTGCCGATAGCGCCGAGCATTCCGATAAGATCAATGTTGCCCAAACGGAAGCTGCGATCACGGAGCTTCGCCGCCGCTACGCCGATCACGAAATCCATAATGACGAGTTTCATCGCGAACTTGATGTCTTGAATGCAAAGCTTTCGGTTGCAAAAGCACCTTGAGTGAGTTAAACACTGAACGTTTCTCATCCCCCGCACTTTTTAAAAGCGGGGGATTTTGATTTTTAGAGATGCGGCGATGTAGAGCTTTTAAGAAATTATTTGAAAGATTATTTTTCCATACTCGGACTTCCGCGCTACGCCAGCGAAGAAGAGATCAAAGAAGCCTATCGGCGGCTTGCGCTGCGGTGGCATCCCGATCTGAATGCTGAAGATGAAGAATCTCGTCAAAAGATGCAGGATCTCAACCATGCCAAGGAAGTTCTCTTCGAAGCAGACACGCGAGCCGAATATAAAAAACTGCTCGATACACAGGATGCATTAAGTTATGAGAATCTCCAGCGCATCAGAAAGAAGTATAGAACAGACCGGGATGCAAAAACCACAGAGATCGACACGCTCTACCCGTCGCGTCGAAAGTTATACGCCCCGCTGTTTGCGGTACTCGCGTTGCTTGCCGCCGGACTCGTCTTCTTTATGAAAAATTCTTCCGGGACGGACAGCGGCGATCCGATAAAAGATATTATTGAGCGGCATAATCCGATGGGCAGTATGCCGCAAGCCCCTACACCAAAGAACAATCCAAATCCGGCAGACTCTGACGAGACGATCGAACGCATTGCATCGGTCTCTGCAATGATGGGTGATTATAAAACCGCGGTAGGATATTGGGAATACCTTCTTTCGCAGAACAAGTATCAGCTCTCAACAGCAGTCGAACTTTCGTTAGCATATATTAAATTAAAAGACTATCCGGCGGCGTTCGATGCCGTTACAAAGTATGTTCATTCGCCGAACGATAAATTGATCGTATATGTCACGCTCGGCGATTATTTCAAGTCTGAACGCCAGCCGTTTGATGCACAAGATGTATATAAGAAAGCGCTCGAACTTATTCCGAACGTTGACACGACCGGTGCAGTGATTGCTGAAGCGATCGCGAGAGCCCGGGCAGGCATCGTTATAAAATAAACTAAATCTTTCTGCGAATTTGTTCACAGTTCTCGTTAATCTTTAATAAGCATACTCATGCGCCCGACTCGCGCACTGATCTCTACCGACGCATTTCTTCATAATCTTAAATTCGTTCGTCAACAGATCGGTCCGAAGCCTGTCATTATGGCCGTCATTAAAGCGAATGCCTATGGGCATGGTCTTGAGATCATTGCAAACGCCGCAATGGGAAGCGGGGAGGTCGGTTATTTTGGTGTTGCAACAGAAGAAGAAGGTGTTGCTCTGAGAAAGATCACCACGCTCCCGATCCAGGTTCTGACGACAGCAATGGACAATGAGATCGAAACATTCATTGCAAACGATCTTGACTTTACGGTAAGCGACTATCATCAGCTCGACTCGATCGTATCGATTGCCGGCAATCTTGGGAAGAAAGCGAACATCCACCTTAAAATTGATACAGGAATGCGCCGCATTGGGATCGAGCCAACGGATGCCGTAAATTTTTCGAAGAAGATTGTCTCACTTTCCGCCAATATAAATTTTGTCGGGATCTCGACGCACTTTGCTACAAGCGACGAAAACAGATCGGATTTTTTTCGCAAGCAAGTACAAATTTTTAGTGATGCTGTTCGTGCCGTTCGTTCTGAAGGTATTACGGTGCCATTCGCTCACGCCGCCAATTCCGGTGCGATACTTCAGTTGCCGAAAGAATCGTCGTTCGATATGGTTCGCCCGGGAATTATGCTCTATGGATATGCCCCATCGCTTGAACAGCATTATGAACAAGGGCACAATCTTCAAGCGGTTCTTGATCTTGTCAGCGCCGTCGGGTTTACAAAACGAGTCGCACGCGGAGAGGGGGTAAGCTATAACCTGGGTTGGCATGCCGATCACGATACGAATATTGCAACGGTTGCCGCGGGGTATGGCGATGGCTATTCCCGATCGCTTACGGGCGATGCCGAAGCGATCATTTCCGACAAGCGGTATCCGGTTCGCGGGACGATCTGCATGGATCAGTTAATGATAGAAACCGGCAATGACGAAGTTCGTATCGGCGATGATGTGACCTTGATCTCATCGCATGATACCGAGTTAAGCGCATGGGAGATCGCTTCACGTATCGGGACGATCCCATACGAAGTGTTAACGAATATCACGGCTCGAGTGCCACGAGTAGTAAAAGAAAATAATACATGAAGATTTGTGCAGTCATTATGGCAGGCGGTGTCGGAACACGGTTCTGGCCATATAGCCGCGAAGCCAAGCCAAAGCAATTGCTCGATGTGCTGCATAAAGGCAGATCACTCTTGCAATTAACGCTCGAACGAACAGCGCTCTTTGCCGATGCTGAAAACACGCTCATCATTACAAGTCGCATTCATGTCGAGCCGCTGAAAATGCAGGCACATTCGATCCCGTCTGAAAATATCATCGCCGAACCGTTCGGCAAGAATACTGCACCCTGTATCGCACTTGCTGCGAAGATCATTAAAGAGCGGCACGGTGACGATGCGGTAATGGTCGTCCTTCCAGCAGATCATTTGATAAAAAATGAACGTGAATTCACCAGGCACATCGAACTCGGAATTGATCTCGCATCAAAAACGGGCGGACTTGTGACGCTCGGCATTCATCCAACGCGACCCGAAACAGGATTTGGGTATATCCAACTTGATGACGAAACATTGTTGCTTCAAGAGCAGATGCCCGGTTTTGCAGAAGCAGAACTTCGTGAAATATTCCGAGCAAAGCGCTTCGCCGAAAAACCCGACCAAGACACTGCGAGAAGGTTTATCGAATCAGGTGACTTTCTCTGGAATAGCGGGATGTTCATTTGGCGTGTCGATGCGATCGAATCGGCGCTTCGAACCTACACCGAAGACATTATGGAGCATATCGATGCGCTTCCGTCTGACCGTGATAAAACATTTCCTGCGCGGTTGCTCGACACCTACAGCAAAGTTCGCGGAGTTTCGATCGATTATGCGGTGATGGAACACGCAAAGAATGTGTATGTGCTTCGCGGCAGTACCCTTGGTTGGAGCGATGTTGGCAGTTGGGACGAAGTCTGGCGGCTTTCTGAAAAAGATCTGAATAACAATGTCGTCGATGCCGGTAAAAATATAATCGTTCGACAATCGAAAGGCTGTTTGGCGTTGTCAAATTCTGACAAACTTATTGTCCTCAGCGGCGTGAATGATCTCGTTGTTGTCGATGCTGGCGATTCGATATTGATCACTCACCGTGATAAAGCTCAGAATGTGAAGGACATTGCCGACTACCTCAAGCGCAATGGGCGAAATGAATATTTATAAGCAAAGTGTATTTATCATTGCTGTTTTACTGAGCGCAGCAGTAGCACTTTCAAGTTGTAGTTCTCCGGTTGTCAAAGCTGGTGCGACACAAGAAGGACTTGCCTCATTTTACGGGAAAGAATTCAATGGCCGAAAAACCTCGAGCGGCGAAATTTTCGATATGTATAAGATGACGGCTGCTCATCGGACATATCCTTTCGGCACGATCGTGAGGGTAACTAATTTAAAAGATGGGTCACAAGTCGATGTAAAAGTTAATGATCGGGGCCCTGTAAAGCCAGAACGTATTATAGATTTATCATATTCGGCAGCTAAGTCAATAGGATTAGATAAGTTAGGACTTGTTCGGGTACGATTGGAGGTTTTGGACTGGGGCAAATAAAAAACAGTTTAAAATGCCGTCTGGGTGTAACAAAACAACGAGTATGGAGTTTATCGGTAGCACAGTTTTACGGTTTTTGGAGCAAAATTTGAGTATATTTGTAGAACTATACTCAGTCTTGGTGCCGGTATCGTACCGTTAGAATCTGAGGTAGATCGGCGCCCGTAGTTCAACTGGATAGAACGTTGGATTCCGGTTCCAAAGGTTGAGGGTTCAAGTCCTTCCGGGCGCACTCAATATACCGTTATCGTAAATTGTCACAGTATTAGTACATGATCCGTTCACAAAAAAAACTGAGCGAAAACGTCGGGCCCGAAGTACAGGAGTTGACGCAGAGTGAAAAAGTCATTCTGGGTTATCAGAAAACCGCTTCGTGGGTTCAGACCAACAGTCGTATTGTCATCGGCGGAGCCGTTGTGTTTGTCGCGTTGGTTATTGGATTCTTCATCTGGCATTCGAAACAGCAAGAAGCATCTGACCGCGCAGAGATCTTATATTCTCGCATCGCCCCCTACTATCGCCAGAACGATTGGCGCAGAGCCATCGACGGCGATCCGTCAAATCGTATTCAGAACGAGCCGATTGCCGGGCTTCGTCAGATCGCAGCCGATTACGGCTCGACCAAAGCCGGCCAAAGCGCAAAGCTGGCACTCGGAAATTGCTATTATTATCTTGGCAAGCTTGACAGTGCATTAATGGCTTTTAGCGATATTTCGACCGATCTGCCCCTTATTAAGGCATCGGCCCAAGCAGGAAAAGCAGCAATTTTAGAAGATAAGGGTAACAAAGCTGACGCGGCGAAGTTATTCTTGTCAGCCGCATCGGTAGAACAGGTTAATCCCCTGAATGCCGATTACTCGTATGCCGCTGCCCGCGATCTCGAACAGGCAGGAAATAAAGACGAAGCGGTAAAAGTGTATCGTAAGATATTGGAAGACTATCAAGGTACATACTTCGATGACGGTGCAAAACGCGCGCTCATCAGGCTTAATGTTCCGCTATGATTTATTCCGTATATTTGCAATACAAAATTGTAACTTACGGAGAAACCGGTGTCTTTGATGCCGGCGTAACTGTTTTAATAACAATACGATAACAAGGAAAATCGTGACAATGACGAACGAGCGAGCCAAAATGAACCCGGCGCAAGATAGTTTGCGCGAGGAAAAAAGTTTAAATCAAAAAAGTTTTTTGTCGATCCGTAATTTACTCACTCACGGAGGAAGTATGCAGCGTTTACTAGTCGCATTTTTGTTCTCACTCGTATTCTTGGGCATTGCTCAGGAATCGCAGGCGCAACGCATCGTTGATGTCAGCGGGTATTTGACCGCCGGCAACACGAGAACGTTCTATTCTCGTACGCCGAACAATAGCAATACCGATACGATCTATCGTATATCCGGAAATTATAGTATTTCCGGCAGGCTCGTCATCCAAGAAGGCGCCGAAGTGCATTTCTTGCCGGGTGGACGCATCGTCGATTCCGTCGGCGGTAAGATCATTGCGAACGGATTTTCCGGACTGCAGCGCCGCATTCAAATCCGCGGTATCAATATCAATGGCAACTCCTATGAATGGGGACATATCCTTGTTCTGCCCGGAGCTGACTCAGTATTCTTTACGAACGTGCGGTTCGCATTTTTCCGTAAGAAAGAGTCGATTGACAATCAATTGCTCTTTGGTACTGCTGATGCTCCAGGCAATCCGATGCTGACCAATTCGCTCGCGTTAATGCGTGCATCGAATGGAAGCGGTGCAGTCATTTGTACTTTCTCTGCGAGAACCTGGCTCTACGACATTATTGTCGACAGCTGCCAAGCAATTTATCGCGGCGGCGCATTTGCATTTATGCAGGCCCCGTCGAACTCGTATTTCCCCGGTGATGACGGCCGTTTCGCGATGGTCAATCACCAGGTGCGTAAGCTACTTATTCGCGACACGCGCGTCTTTAATGAGACCGCAACTCCCAATAGTCATGCTCGTTGGGCAGATACCGGCGCTTACGGCGGTGCGATCTATATGTCAGCGCGCCTCGGCGCGACGACGAGCGATTATCGCTCTTGCTTCCTCGGTTACACTGATTCGAATCTTTATCCGATGGGTATCCCGGCAAACTTGCCGAAGAATGTTGACAGTATGCAGTTCGAACGCTGCACAGTCAACAATCCTGCACAATCTCAAGGTACATTGCAGCAGCAAGCCTACGGCGGCGCGCTGTATGTTGGTGATTTTACCGGACTGACAACGATGCTTATCGGTTGCAATACCGATAGTGCGATCGCTGCCTCGGGCGACCAGAATATGCGCGGCGGCGCTATCTATGTCAGTAAGACGTCGTCAGATCCCATCTGGACTGCTCCTCCGAGCCCGCTTAATCGTCGTCCCGGACTTGCTATCATCAAGCGTGCTCGTTTCCTCGGCAACGTTGCCGGTATGGGCGGCGCAATCTTTATGGATTGGCAGAATAACGGCGGCACGGGCGCGGCACCTGGTAATGGTGTTCAGAACGGCTCGATGCTCAATATCGATGGCGAAAATATCGTTCAGGTTTCCCCGTTCGTTCTTCGTGACTCCGGCAATATCGAGTTTAATAGTAATACCGCGTATTACGAAGGCGGTGCCATTTATCAGAACTGGTACACCTATATTACCGGCTACCTCGAGCCGTCAACGAAAATTCTTCCGCTCTTCGACTCTGTCGAAATGCGTGTGAAGTTTGCGAACAATGCGGCTGGTGTTGCCGGCGGTTCGATCTATTTGAATCCGAATGCAAATCCGGACATTCAAAGCAAGCGCGTATGGCACATTGCCAACTTTGTCGATCCGTCCGATCCGCGTATTGCTCGTCCGCAGTACTATGACTTTGTCAAAGGCGGCGGCGCAGAGTTCATTGGCACGCGCGATACGGCGTACGCAGTCGAATACTTCCGCAACTATGTTCACGGCGGAAATGGCGGTGCGGTGTATATGAACATGGGACAGACCGGTCCCGGCATATTCGCTTATAATCGCTTTATGTGCGAAGATAAGTATCTTGCATCGAATCCCGCATATCTCAACTGGGTCAATGGTATCACGCTCACAAACGGCGGCTCAGGCTATACGTCGGCTCCGTCAGTGATCATTACCAATGGTGCAAACGACAATACCGGCGTTGGCGCAACGGCAGTTGCGTTTGTTAACGGTGGTGCGGTTACCGGAATTTTCATCACTAATCCCGGTATAGGCTATACGCAGACTCCGATCGTTTCGATCATTGGTGGCGGTGGCATCGGTGCAACGGCAACGGCTACGATTACTAATATCATTCCGCCGATGCCGTTCGATAAGCGCGAGCTTACTCGCTTTATCGAGAACGTTGCAACGGTTTCTGTCAGCAACGATTCGGTTGCACTCGAGAATCGTACCGGTCGCGGCGGCGGACTTTATGTTGATATCAATAATTCACTCAGCCCACTCGTCCTGCTTGATACACTTATTATGAGCCGTGTCCGCTTCGAGCATAATGAAGCCTTTACCGGATCTGCTATCCATTCCGATAACTATCGTTTGCAGATCACGGCGAATCAAACGCTTGTTGCGAATAATCTTTCGACGAGTGCGCACAGCGCGTCTGTCGATCTCGAAAATCCGAACAAAAATAACCCGGGCGATCCGAATGCAGGTGCAACGATCTGGGCAGACTTTGAAGGCCCGGCGCCGCAGTATGAGTCGAACTCGCGTGGTAACGCAGTTTATGATAACAGCGCCCGTTACGTCTTGCGCGAGCCGGATGGCCCGCATGGTTTTGGCGGCGTTGATACGCTTCGCGGAAACTTCTGGGGCGAGACGGCTCCGGATCTGATCACGCAGCTCCCGACGCTCCCGATTGGCGCGATCCAAAGCACGTTCTTTATTGATTATTACAATGCGTCATGCTTCCGTAATGTCTATGAGCCGAATCAGCCGCCGAACGGACCGTATTCATACGTTCCGATCGGTACGATTCCCGATACGCTTCTCTTCGAAGGTCGCATTTATGACATCTTCGATAAGGGACTTGATATCAAGACCGTAGATTACAGCAATCGTCGTCTGGCGATCGCCGAAGCATTCTCACTCGGCTTGCCGACTGACATCGGTTTTGCAAGTAATAACCACACCGGTATCCACCGCTGGACACGTGACATCTTTGAAAAAGATCCGGTGTATCTTGCAAAGATTCATCAGTACCAGGCGCAATTTATCGGACCGCATCCGATCGGTTATCCGCTGTTCTTGACGGCAGATGTCGATGTCGCGGATCGCAATCGTGATAAATACGCCCGTAATTATACCGACGTGATCGTGCTCAATGAGACAACGAACGAATTCGTCCGTGTCAATTTGAAAGAGGAGTTTACTGACCATACGGATTCAGCGTCATTCCCATATCGCGGACGCCTTGATTTCGTGCCGGATTCTTCGACAGCGCTTCGCACGCCGTTCAATCGTGCAAAAGTGTTCTGGAGCCCGACACTTATTCGTCCGTCTAACGCAACCTATTTTGAAATAGCGCGCGCTGCAAAGCTTGAAGACAGTGCTGCCCTTGACGGTCGTGCGTATAAGCTCGACCCGTCACAGCTGCAAAATTCAAATATCAGCGGTGCTGACTCGATTCCGACGATCGGGCTTGGTACCGGTCTTGGTGCGCCGCAAACATTGTGGTATGCCGGCGAACGCTACCATACGCTTCCGGTACGCCCGGGCGATGTGATCGCGGTCTTCAGCCGCACTCAGTTGTGGAAATACGGCTTCGCCGGTGCAAAATCCCGCGGACTCGAATTCCCGATTGGCGACGTCCTGCCCCCAGGTTGGGCTGGTGATGTTCCTGGCCTTATGGCTGACACATTATATCCGAATGACCTCTTCGTTCACGAGGACAATGTGTACGTGCCATACAGCTCGAGCCAAAACTTGAATAATGTCATGTTCCGTATTGGCGGCTGGGATCCGAACGGATTCTACGATCCGCGTTGGTTATGGAATCCATACTATACAATGCTCGATTATTCGGTGACATTCGCCGGTATGGACTCGATCAACTTCCGCTCACCGTGGTGGATCAATCGTGATACCGTCCGCAATGTGAATCCGGGCGGCGGATCGAACGGATACATTCAATTGTGGGGTACGCCGCATAATCCGGACGTCGTTCCGGGTGGCGAACCTGTCCATGTCGTGATGACCAATTGGCCGCCGAACAAGCGTTCGGAACACTTGCTGCTCGATTCGTTGACGACCTCGGGCCCGATTCCCCCATACAATAATCATACGGCTGCAGATCTTGGTAATCATCCGGATACGCTTTCAATGTGGATCTATCCGCAGTACTTTAATTGCCCGCAAGGCTTCTTGAGTGATACGATCGATATCCGTCGCACTTCAAGTGTGTATGATTTCCGTATCTTCGTTAAGGACAGCTTGCCCGTCTTCACGACCAATCCGGCTTCCGGATGTGACGGCACAGCAAACTTGACTGATAGCTTGCGCTTCGATTATGATATCCAGACGGATGACGAAACCGAAGACTCGACAACGGCTGCTTATACTGATTCAGTATCTCTAGCATTGCATGGAGATCACAGCTTGGCTTGGGATTTCCGTTATGGCAGAACTTCTTATAGTGGAGTTGTCGTACCGTTGTGGCTTAAGGCGGCAATAGCCAATCCGAAGTTCAAAACGAAGGGTATTATCCATGTTGCGATCGATTCAGCGACAGCATACAATATGCTGACGCCGGTGCCGCAGGTCAATACTGAACTCTTGCTCGATACGATCGTATCGGTGCAGGCAGATGACGGACATTCCGGGAAGACATTGCAACAATGGCATGCGATGATCAACGTCGAGCCGAAGATCTTGACGACAAGCTTGCCGAATGCAAAAGAGGATTCTGATTACAGTGGCTACGCAAAGGACACATCGCTCCTTCGCCGCATCAAGATCTTCGATGCAAACTTCGGCGATACGCATACGTTTACGCTTCTGTACGAAGGCCAGACCGATACCATTTATCGTGACGAGCGCTATAAGACCGGTAAGCAAGCCATCAAAGGTACGACCCCGGCATGGTTGCAGATCAACCCCGTCTCCGGTGTGCTCTCCGGCGTGCCTGGGGTAACGGACGCACCGCGTGCTCCGGGTCTCTGCGGCGGACCGGACACGGTCACTGTCATCGTGATGGATCAATGCGGTCTTACCGCTTGGGCTCAGCTCATGCTCAATGTCGATTCGACAGAGCATCAGCCAAACTTCTTGCGCGGACCGCGTACGATCTGCGTGCAGAATAAGACCAACTGGTGCGATACGATCCCGATCCACGATCACGACCTGCTTCGCACATGCGGACCGGACAGCCTCGCATTTAATGTACGAGTCTATAATAGTGTGACCGGCATAGCATTGACCGGCTGGACTGTGACTCCGCTCTTCACCGACGGACAGACGCAGAAGAGCGACACCGGCATGATCTCGGTATGCGGCCAGTTCAATCTTGACGATACCTACTTTGGAAAGAATCCGCCGGATCCGATCTATATCTCGGTTGCGGTTGATGACGGTCATGGCAACTTTGATACGTTGACCTACCATGTGTACGTCGGCGACATTCCGTCGTTCGAGTGCCCGGTCTATGTATCAAACAAGGCTGTTGATACGACCCATCCGAAATCGGATGTCCAGCGTCTGTGCTTCGGCGCAGGCCGCTACGGTACCGATTCGCTTGACATTCGTTATTGCGAGTTTGAAATTCCGTCAGCTCCCAATTCGTCAGTCTTTGATGCTCGCTGGGAATATCCTGTCGGCGGCTCACTTAAGGGCGGATATATCGATGTTCGTCAGGACATTGATACGCTTGTGACCCCGATCACATGGCAGATTCGCTTTAACGCAGGCTCTGACCAAGGCCCGAACGGATTCTATTATCCGATCCATATTTGCTGGAGACCGAGCTGTCTCGATAATACGGGTAATCTCAAAGGTAATTTCTACCTCAGGCATCCGTTCACATCGAGCGAGTTCTCGATCAATATGAAGACCGGCAAGGGCCCGATCAACAACGCCAGCTATACGCTTATGAGTGTTGGCAATGATTCGCTCTGTCTCGAGATTCGTAACACGGGTCTGAGCAATGCGCTCATTGTTTATCAGGGACCGCGCAGTGGAGTCGAAACTTCAGTTGCTCCAACGTTCTCGTTAGAGCCGAACAATCCGAATCCATTCGTCTCGAGCACAACGATTCATTTTGGTGTTGCCGAGCCGTCGAATGTCAAACTTGAGATCTATGATATCAAGGGTTCACTCGTTCGTACGCTTGTCAATGAGTTCATCAATGCAGCCGGCAGCTATCCGGCGGTATGGGATGGCCTCGATGCCAGCGGAAATGCTGTTGCTGACGGCGCGTACGTCTGTAAGATGACAGCAGGCGCTTATACGTCAACCATTAAAATGACGTTGACCAGATAATATTGCAAACGATCTGATGCGGAGCGGTGTAACAATCCTCTCCGCATCGGGTTGATAACAGAGTAAGGTTTTAATAATAATAGTGTGTCAATTTCTCTAAGGAGATAAAAAATATGAAGCTCTTTAAGTGGTTTCTCGGTGCGATTGTCGGTGTGGCAATGCTCGGCTTTGCGGCGACTGATTCGAATGCGCAGATTTGGGCGCATTATAATATGGTCGTTCAGAACCAGTTCTATAATCCGCTTGCCGGCAGCCCCACGGTGATCGACCCGCTTTCATTCAAGACGTTTACGGGAGTGAACGATCTGGATGACGGCGTCTCGAATAACATTCCGACCGGATTCACGTTCGACTTTAATGGCAATCTCTATGGCTTGGTCAACGTCTGTATCAACGGTTGGATGAGCGTTGGGCCGCGTTCGGTACCGACGATCACGCACGATAAGTATTATCTGTTTCAGCCGAACGAGCCGAATAATACACTTGCTCCGTTCTGGGGTGACCACTATTACCGGACACTCGCGGATGTGCCGAATGGCTATAAGCCGACGACGATCCAGTATGTGACCAACGCAGTGCCGGACCCGAATCCGAACGCATATCCGGGTTCGTTCCTTCATACCTTCATTGTTGAGTGGAAAGACCTGAACATTAATGACAAGACAAATCCGAATTCGATCGCTACCTTCCAGGTGCAGATCGTCGAAAATCCGATGGCAAATGATATGTCTGTCCCTGATAAGCGCGCGACGATCCAATTCCATTATGGACCGATCGGCAATCAAGGTAATGTAAAAACGCAGGGATGTACTGTCGGTATTGAAGACAGTATCGGATATTCGTTTATGAATGGCCTGTTCCCGTCGTCGTTCGCTGGTGGAGACAGTACTCGTTTGGATAATGATTCGCTTACAACATGCTGGCCGCCAGCAAGCTGCTTGCCGGGTCGTATTATTACCTTTCAGATACAAGGCAAGGGTACACTTTCACAATGGGGTGATGGCGATGCCGATCTGACGCAGCTTACCAGCAGCGATCCGAATGTGGTCAATAACCAAAATCGTTTTGTGACACTTGCCGATGCCGATCTTATTCTCGGTTCGACAGCGCAGGCATACCCGCCGATGGATAGTGTGGAAGGCCGTAACGCATTTCATGGTGACTGTAATCATAATGGCCGGTACCAAATACCTCAGTTCTTGCCGTACTACTTCTATCGCGTGACCCCGTATGATGCGGCGTATATTTTAACGTACCTGGCAGCAAAGATACCGTTCCTACCGTGGGTGCATGTGCTTCCGCCGTGGAAACAATCGGCAGGTGCAGTTGAGACAAATATTGCTTCGATCAGCGCTGATACCAAACAGCTTGTTGCGAACGATCGCACAGTGCTCGTGCCGCTCGTTCTGCATGGCTCGGTCAACGGCCCGGTCAGCTTGGAGTGCAACGTAAAGAGCTTGAACTCATCGACGCTTCAGTTCATTGGTACGCAAACAAAGACCGGAATGATCTACGGCAATGCGAAGACCGGCAAGGTCGCTTTTGCGGCCGCAGGTATATTCTCAGAAGGCGATGTGCTCGGGTATCTTGAATTCGTTACTTCCGATCGCTCGGCCTCTTCTGATATCGAGTTGACGAATATCGCTATCAATGATGAGAATTATCCGTCACAGCATTCATCGCTGACGATGGGCGTTGCATCAAGCACAACCTCAGGATTAGCTGTTGAGAAGGTTTCGCCTAATCCGTTCAGCGTTTCGACTGACGGTTCGACAGCGATCCATTTTTCGACCAACGAATCGCAAGAAGTTTCGCTAAAGATTTACGATCTGCTTGGCAAAGAAGTCCGCACCGTTACTTCGGGCGTGATCTTCGGTGCTGGTGAGCATTCCATTCAATGGGATGGTCATGATAATACAGGCAGCGTTGTTCCGGCCGGAGTGTATTACTACAATCTCGGTTCGGGCAGTTCGACGCTTGTCGGCAAGATCAATCTGATGCAGTAATAAGTTGCAAGTGCTTCCGGTTTGCGCCGGAAGCACTGCCCGTGTTCTTTGACAAATAAACAGTGAATAACAGAATACACCGGATCCTTCTTTCAGTAGCGATTCTTGGTGTGTTCTCGGTTTCAGCGTTAGCGCAGCAGCAACAGTGGAATACGCTGTTCGTACACTTTCAGCAGAGGCACTTCACCGACAGCATCTTAAAGGCGGATGCGAATAGTGAAGCATTTGATGTGACATATCACGTCCAATGTAAACGCCCTCCGTGTAAATTTCACGGCTTCCAGGCGCAGATCGTCTTCCAGAACGGTAAACTGACGCCTCAAGGTAGCAATGCTGCTGATTTTGATGGCTCTGCATGCGCCAATGCGACGCTCCTGCAAAGTTCGTACACAGCATCTGACGGGACATTCAACGTCTTTGTTGACGAACCCCTTCCGGGAATGCTCGATACGTCGAATCATCTATTATTTCGATATCTTACAACTGTGAAGATGTCGCAAGGTGATTCCGCGCTGATCGAGCCTGCAATATTCGATGTGTTGAAGTCGGCCGATACGAACATTAACAGTAATATTGATACCGTTATTATTGATAATGCCGCAGGCAGATTTGATGACGGAACATGGTATCCGTTCGCAGTTGCATACGTCGATAGTACACCGGTTTCGTCGCGAAAGACATATCCGGTAACCGTTGCGAGCGATTCGATCGCGGTTCATAGTGATTCATCGGCAATGGTAACGCTTTCGCTTCTGAATGTCGATAGTGCCGTCGTTAAAAATGTTTCGTTCCGATTGCTCGTCGATACGGCATTCATAACGATCGACTCGATCTCGAAAGGGCCGATGCTTGCTTCGGCAACGCTTACGAGTGCGATCTCAGCAGATACATTGGTAAATATGACGATTGGATCGACAACGGCACTGAAAGGTGCTTTGCCTGCAGTGTTTGTCTGGGTGCATGCAAGACATCGTCACGATACGCTTTGTACGATGTTCAAAGAACCGAATATGACGGTGACGAATACAGATAATGCGGTTTCACGTGTTATCTACGCATTAAAGCCTGTCTGCGTGATAGGCGCAAAGAAAGATTCGGCAGCAGTTGTTGATGACGCGCCGCAATCTAATTATAAGTTTGATATACGAGTGTTGCCTGACGGAAATATCCTTCAGGCATTGACAAATGATGAGACTGGCCAAACGAACCGAACGATCGAGATTTTTTCCGAGAGCGGAATGCTCGTCAGTGAGGCTCGATTTGTCGGTGATCGGATGCTGATGCCGATCAGGCTTGCAAATGGCGCATATCTGGTAATGATCAGTGACGCAGATGGCAAGCCCGTGTGGGATCAGAAAATTTCAGTTATTCGCTGAATATTTGTTGAGAAAAAAAGTAACAAGAAGAAAAACAACGAGTTTTTAGAATTGAACAATGATTGTAAATTCATTAATTACGAAGGAGAAATCGGCAATGCGTAAGCGTACCAGCTTTGCAGCTATCCTTGCGGTAGCACTGTTGGGTATGTGTGTAAGCTTTCAGGCATCGTTCGCACAAAAGAACAAGCCTCAGCTATTCAACTATACCCCCTATCCATTTATTTCGATCAACCAGGAAACGTATTATACTGACGGTAATTACCTTGTTCCTGACGCCCTCCCGGGCGGTGCACGGTATTTCTTGGTGCCGGTGTTCATTTATAATAACGCCGATCCTCTGAAGAATCCGAACACAGCCGACGGAACGTGGAAGGACGATAACTCGCGCATTTTCGGCGTTGACGGACAGTTACTTGTCCCGATCCGCAGTTTCTCGTTCCAGATCCATTATCCGAACCAAGCGATCACGATTGATAACGACCCGGCACACGGTTCGCCGATCGTCACCCTCGGACCGGATAAGAGTTCTGCTACGTCAACGACGCTTGCCGCGCCATTCTACATTCGTTATACAGAGCAATCTGCGAACGACAGCACGAACCCCTATCACCGGATCGTCCGTGTGACCGGAGCGAGCGAAGTGCCACTTCCGCTGAATCCAAATCCGGCTCCGGATTCGGATTATGTGTTGTGTTACATTCGTTTCAGGATCATCCCGAACTGGACGGTCAATACTGCGATCTTGCAGCTTGATTCTGCCGTGTTTGCTGATCACCTTGGCGATCCGCAGTACGATCCGAATAACTACAAGCGCGGGAATCTTGCGGGGCACAGACTTTTCCAACGTGGACAGTTGCCGGTGTATATCACGGCGCCTCCGGCGTTCGAATTCCGTCCGCTCTCGGTTTTTACAACGACCGATTCGAAGAATTTCACTCTCATACCGACCCTTATCTATGACCCGACGGTTGCGAACGCAACGAACCCGACGATCAACGTGCAGCTCCGTGACGCCGTCTCCGGTACGCGATTGACGAACGTTACGATCACGACCGATCAGGATTGGTTAACGGTGGGATTGACTGCAGCCGGTACGCAGCATTCGATCTTCATCCAAAAGATTGATTATCCTAATTCGATCTCTTCGCAAGAGGTGAATCTCTTTATTTCAGCCAATGGCAGCGGCTTACAGCCAGGCGTGTATTACGGTTACATCACTCTGACAAGCGACGGTGCATCAAATTCACCGAGCCGCATCAAGGTGATGTTCGTCGTGCGCGCACGTCCGGATGAGCCGACCGAAGCCGGCGGAACCGGTATCCATGTTGTGCTGACAAATTCCTGTACGCCGACGTGCGTTGATACGCTTGTCTTCGGGACAGGCGTCGGTGCATCGGATGGCATTGATCTTCTCTACGGAGAAACGATCTTTACGACTGCCGATCGTGCTGCCGCAAACAGCAATCCGGATTCTACGCATCGCTGCTATGCGTACTTCCAGCCGTTGAATTCGAATGCCGATCCGCAATATCAGGACCCGAACTTCCTCGGGACGCTCCGCGATATTCGCTCCGATGCAGCTACGAATGATACGACATTGCTCTATAAAGTTGTCTTTGGCAGTGGCGGACCGCTCTGTTATCCGATGACCGTCTGTATCGATCCGGTCGATCTGCCGGAAGGTTCGCGTATGATCATCAGAGATGTTCTTAACGGAAGCATCTTCTCGTTCAATATGCGCGAAGCAACTCCGGTCGGCGGCCAGCGCTGCATCGTTATTCGTGATCCAAGCATCAACAGCTTCATCATTGAATATACACGCGGTACGAAGGGACAATTTGCTCAATTGCAGACACATGCTTGGAATTTCGTCTCATTGCCGGTCGTTCCGCCGGATATGAGTTCGAACCTGATCTTCCCGAATTCGACCGGAACGCCGTTCACCTATGCTTCGAATGCAGGTTGGACACCGGCGGCCCAATTAGAGTTCGGTCGCGCATACATGGTGCATTACGGTAATGTGATCGGCAACGATAATTTGGTTGCCGGTACACGCTCGAACACCATTTCGAATGTTCGTATGCACGCAGGATGGAATGCAGTCGGTGCGGCAAGTGCTGCAACATGTATCAATACCGGTACATCGCCGAACGTTTTCTTTACGCCTGTCTCCGGTAGCAATCCGGTTGAGCTGACGGACTTCTTCGAGTTCACACCGAGCACCGGTTATCGCACGGTTGCATACCTCGTGCCGGGACACGGATATTTTGTGAAGGTTTCCGACGAAGGAAATTATAATGTGATCGTCTACCCGCTTGGTTGTAAGAATACTCTTACACCGACGGCGCAGCTCGAGAACGAACTTGCGAAAGTCACGGTACGCGATGCCGCTCAGAATTCGCAGGACCTCTTCTTCGGTAATGCTTCGAGTGAATTAAGCCCGAGCCATTTCGAAATGCCGCCGGCGATGATCTCTTTTGATGCTCGCTTCGCAGCGAACAACGGAAGTATCTCGACTAATGGCAATGCACATACGGTGAAGATAGCTTCTGCCGATTATCCGGTTTCGATGAACTTCGAGAATGTCAGCGGAACAGTTGAGGTCCGCGATCTCACGGGCAACCTTATCGGTACGGCAACGAATAACGGCACAGTCGTCATTCGTGATGCAAGCATCAAGCAGGTTGTGCTTTCGATGAAGGGCTCTACAGTGACAAGCCAGAATGGCTTTGCACTTGAATCAGCCTATCCGAATCCGATGACATCGGTTTCGACCTTCAACTACACTGTTCCTGCCGAAACATTCGTGACGATCAGCCTCACGAACGCTCTTGGCCAGGAAGTGTCGAAGCTCGTCAATACGACGGTTGCAGCCGGCTCACATCAGGTCAATATCGATGCGACGAACCTTACCGACGGAACGTACTTCTATACGATCCGCGCCGGTAACTTCGTCCAGACCGAGAAGATCACGGTTACGCACTAATAACATCTCGCGAATAAGCGAGAATCAGTGAAATCTTTTTCAGAAGCGGAAGTTAGTATTAATACTAACTTCCGCTTTTGTTTTGGAAGGTGATAATCATGAAGAAAACCATTAACGTTCTTATTTTTTTGATGCTTGCGGTATCCGGGCTATATGCCCAGGAGTTTAGCCTGCATGTTCGGTGCTATATCAGCGATACGCTGTATTCGCATCCGGTCATATTTGGGTATGATACTGCCGCTACCGATGGATACGACGGGACGAAGTGGTTCGGCAATGAAATCCCTGGGGGCGAACAGGAATGGCCGTCGCCGGGGCTCGGCCAAGATGTCGATTTCCAAATGGGCGGACAGGCGTTAAACCGAGTGTATTATAGTCCGATCGATATTCGACACAAACCTTCTGGAAATAGATTTAGCCTTCAATACGAGATCGACCTGCTGTGTGCCGGTTCAAAATCTGCTCGGCTTGAGTGGGATAAATCGCTTATTCCCCCGATCATCCATCACATCTACTTATCGTCGTCGTATATCCAGCAGCCGCGGCTTGATATGGTCAAAACGTCCGAGTTTATCGTCCCGATCACTGATACATCCGGACTCTATGATGGCGCAGGCAAGATGATTCTAACGCTGTACTATAACGAAGATAGCCTTGCTGCTGTCGGGACTGATGAGCAGAGTACTCAAACAATGATCTATCCGTCGGTACTTTCAACGAACGATCATTTGAATTTATGGCTCGGGTCGGACGCACTGGTGACAATACAAATGTTTGATATGATCGGACGGCAGATATCAGTTAATTCGATTAACGCAATTCAAGGAATAAATCAATTGCCGCGAATGTCGCTGACGCCCGGAATGTACGAAACAGTCGTTCGGGATAATTTGCTTGGGGTCGTGCGCTGCAGTCAAAAAATCATTGTCCGTTAGGTGCCAAATACTCAAGAAGAACAGACTGATCTTTTTAGCTCCCGGCAAACGGCAGACCCGGGTGAGCCGCCGGTTCACTCAGTCAGCAGTTTGACAAAGCAGATTCGTGACGTTCTTGAATCGAGCTTTGCCGAGATCACTGTTGAAGGCGAAGTCTCAAATTTTCTTCATCATCGTTCCGGTCATCGGTACTGGACGCTCAAAGACGATCAATCTCAGATCTCCTGTGTTTTTTGGAAGACCCGCCAGCTTTCGTTCGAGGTTGACTCAGGTCAGCATATTATTTGCCGCGGCAGACTGACAGTCTATGGACCTCGCGGCAATTACCAGCTCGATGTATTTCAAGTCCGTCCGGTTGGTATCGGCGCATTGCAGCTTGCGTACGAGAAGCTGTTTAAGAAACTGCAAGCCGAAGGGCTGTTTGATGAAACGCGCAAACGGGAGATTCCAAAATTCCCGAAACGCGTTGGTGTCGTGACGAGCGCGACCGGAGCGGCAATTCATGATATTCTCACAGTACTGCGCAGACGGTATTCCCTCGTCGACGTTCTGCTTCGTCCGGTATCGGTTCAAGGCATTGGGAGTGAGCTGCAAGTAGCGCAGGCGATCCGCGATTTTAATAATTTGCCGGAGGTAGACAAGCCGGATGTATTAATCGTCGGACGAGGCGGCGGTTCGCTCGAAGATCTTTGGACGTTCAACGAAGAAGCCGTCGCTCGCGCGATCTATTCTTCGGGCATTCCGATCGTGAGCGCTGTCGGACATGAGGTGGATGTCACGATTGCCGATTTTGTTGCTGATTTGCGCGCTCCAACGCCCACTGCTGCCGCTGAACTTATCACGCCGGATAAGAACGAACTGCTTCGTGAGGTTTCAGGCAGATTCTCGACGATGAAATATTATACGACCCAAAAAATTTCTGATCTTCGAAAAGCCCTCATCAGTCATAGCACGGGATACGGATTGCAGTATGTTCTGAAACAGGCGTTGGAGTCAAAGCAGGATGAACTTGTTCGATTATCAACTTTGATGAAAAATCGGAGCGAGCAGAACGTCGAGTTCTCAAGGCTTAGGATCGATCGGCATTTGGCAAGTCTTCGCGCACTCGATCCGCGCGGAGTACTTGCACGAGGTTATGCAATCCTTCAAAGTGCTGATGGTGCGGTCATTACTGACGGTAGCAATTTCCCCGTTTCAGCCGAAGGCACACTGCACTTGCATTCCGGGCTGATTTCTGTACGAAGGACAAAATAACACCGAAACGAACGGTGCGCCTTGACGTACTGTTTTACTCGCCTATGGCAAAGACCGCCACGAAAAGTGAATTTTCCGGTTTTGAACACGATTTCGAGCATCTCGGCTCGATCGTCGAACGCCTTGAGCAGGGCAATATTTCACTCGAGGAGATGCTGAAACTCTATGAAGAAGGCACGGCGCTTGCCGCAAAACTCGTCGAGACACTGAAAACTGCCGAGTTAAAAGTTCGTACACTCTCGAAAGTTCACGAAGAGTTGGCATCGTTCGAAACCTCACCATTTGAAGAAGAGGAGTAGCGCCGGTGGAAGATCAATCGTTCGAGCAATATCCGCATCTTGAGAAGATCAATGTTCCTGCCGATCTTCGCGAACTTCCCGAAAGTGACCTCAAAGCTGTGTGCGATGACGTACGCGAGTATCTTATAGATACGATCTCCAAGGTCGGCGGTCATTTCGGAGCCGGTCTTGGCGTCGTCGAGCTGACGGTCGCGCTGCATTATGTGTTCGATACCCCCAAGGACAAACTGGTCTGGGATGTCGGTCATCAGACATACCCGCATAAAATTCTCACCGGAAGAAAAGAGCGTCTGCACACAATTCGAAAAAAGAACGGACTTGCTCCGTTCCTGCGTATTGACGAAAGCGAATATGATGTGTTCGGTGCGGGTCATGCTTCGACATCTATCAGCGCCGCACTCGGCATTGCAACTGCACGCGATTTCGACGATGATAATTATAAAGTCGTTGCGATCATCGGCGACGGTTCGATGACAGGAGGTATGGCGTACGAAGCACTCAATAATTGCGGACTTCTCGGTAAAGATATTATCGTCATTCTCAATGACAATCAAATGTCTATTGCGCCGAATGTGTGGTCGGTGCATAATTATTTTAACGATGTCATTACCAGCCCAACGATCCGCAGATTAAAAGATACAATTTGGGAGCATTCCGGCGACCGGATCCGCACTGCTGGCAGTAAGATCGTTGACGGACTCAAAGCGACGTTTACTCCGGGTATGCTCTTCGAAGCGCTTGGCTTCAAGTATTTCGGACCAACCAACGGACACAATGTGAAGAAACTTGTCGAGATGCTTCACTTTGTCAAAGACCAAAAAGGTCCCGTCCTGCTTCACGTAATTTCGGAAAAAGGCAAGGGCTATGCGCCGGCCGAATCGCATGTACAGCGATACCACGCTGCCGGCGGCGCATTCGATAAGATGACCGGCAAGGCGATCGCAAAACCCGTTACGACCCCGACGCCGCCGGATTATACAAAAGTATTCGGCTCGGCGCTGTTAGAGATCTGTAAAGAGAATTCGAAAGTTATCGGTATCACAGCCGCTATGCCGGACGGCACCGGACTCAATATTTTGCAGAAAGAACGGCCGGACCGGTTCTTCGATGTCGGCATTGCCGAACAACACGCAGTGACGTTTGCTGCAGGAATGGCGACCCAAGGATATACTCCTGTCTGCGCAATATACTCGACGTTCTTGCAGCGAGCTTACGATCAGATCATTCACGATGTAGCGATCCAAAATTTGAATGTGATCTTCGCGATGGACAGGGGCGGACTTGTCGGCGCTGACGGGCATACACATCACGGGATGTTCGACCTTTCGTATATGCGGCTCATCCCGAATATGACGATCATGGCCCCGAAGGACGAGCAAGAGCTGCGAGATATGCTCTTTACAGCGACGGAATATCGTAAAGGGCCGATCGCATTGCGCTATCCACGGGGTGCTGGTGTCGGGGTGCCGCTTGCCGCGTCCGGGTTTAATTTGCTTCCTATCGGTCAGGGCGAGATGCTTCGAGACGGATCGGATATGGTTATCATTGGAGTAGGACCGATTCTGTATGATGCTCTTAAGGTCGCGGATGACCTTGAGCATGAAGGAATTTCGGTGGCTGTTGCTAACGCAAGGTTTATCAAGCCGTTAGACGAAAATCTACTTGAGGGGCTCGCCCACCGGTTTACACATATCGTTACCCTCGAAGAAAACGTCGTTTTAGGGGGCTTTGGGAGCGCTGTAGCGGAGTTTTATGCCGGAAGGGGCTTACACCCCAAACTCAAGATGATCGGGCTTGGTGACCATTTTATCGAGCATGGCGCCCCTGCAGAGCTTTTGAAAGACGAGGGTTTATATCGCGAAGGCATTCGGGAAGCCGTTAAGCAATTTTATATCCCGGAAACGGCAAAAAAAGCCATTTTAGGATAACGGGGTTGTTCGGCCAATGTAATTATTCTGTTACCACTGTAACTTTTAGAATCTGGCGCGTTTTATTATCTAAAGGGTAACTCACCTTTTCCCGAAGCGCCCCGAACGGTCCCTCCGTTGCAAATTCTTTCCCGATTTCACCGTGTCCGGCAGAACTTATTTTCAGTTTGCGTGTATTTATATAATCCGGATCATTATACCGCTCACAAATATGTATAAACGAATTTTACCGATTCTATTTTTGATTAGTGTTGCCACGCAACTATCGTTCGCGCAGCAAGCGACGATAAAGAGTGATGACGTCATTGACGACTGGAAACTCGAGCAGTCGCGAAACGACTATTGGAATAATATTCTCACCTCGGGCGACGAGAAAGATATTCATGTAGTCGAACGCAAGGCATACGATGCGATGCATAACATTGAAGACCGCACGATGTTCAAATCGCTTGCTTCGGCAGCGTGGCAACCAGTCGGCAGCAGCGTCGGCGGACATAGCAGCGGACGTATCGTGAGCATCGCCGTCGATCCACAGCATCCAAAGGTCGTCTATATCGCAGCAGCCGGAGGCGGTATCTGGAAATGTGCGGACATCACTGCCACACCGCCAGGATGGATTCCGCTCACCGACAGACTCCCAACCACAAATTTCGGAGCGGTCGCGATCAATCCGCAAAACACAAATATCATTTTTGCAGGCTCCGGCGAACCTGCCGGCGATAATTACCAAGGACTCTACGGCTTCGGGATCTACCGAAGCACAGATGGCGGAATGAACTGGACGAATGTTTGCGATACTGCAGGTGTGGTCTGTGCAGAAATTCTAATCGACTCGACGAATCCGCAGATTATTTATGTTGCAAGCGCAGACACATTCGGTATCTTAAAGTCCACTGATGGCGGCGATACCTGGAGAAAGTATTCGGTCGGGGGAAAAGCTCCGCTTTCTATCTCCTATTCTTCGTTAGCTCCGAATTATCTCTACGCGGGGTGCATTAATAGTAATCAACATACATACTCAAATATTGCTTCAGGCTCGGTATACCGTTCCACAAATGCAGGTGTAACGTGGACAGCTGCCTCGATTACCGGGCTCCCGGGCAATGCCGGTCGTGTCGCAGTCGCGTGCGCTCCTTCTGCTCCTAACATTGTCTATGCTTCGTTCGGCAATACAAATAATAGCGCGACACTTGGACTTTGGCTTTCGATCGATTCTGGAAAAACGTGGACAGTAAAAAACCAATTTAATTCTGCTAATCCAGAATCGCCGACAAATGCAAATCCACTTGGCATGCAGATGCCATATTGTAATTCGCTCGTTGTTCGCCCGGGATTTCCGCAGCAAGTGCTTGTCGGAGGGCTTGATATTTATTGGTCAAATAATAGCGGCACGCAGTTGAATAAAGTGAGTGATTGGAGATCTCCTCCTACAGCTTCGCAGTATGTTCATGCCGATATTCATCACCTTGCATTCTTTGGAGGTACGCTTTATGCCGTGGGTGATGGCGGGTTAGCTTCGACGACGACGATCCAGCAATTCCAGTCGTGGAACTCAGCGATCAACGAAGGACTTGCGACGCTTCAATTTGTCGGCGCCGATGCGAACAAAGCATTTTCATTTACTAGTGGTGGCTGTCAGGATAACGGGACGCTTCGTGCGAGTGTGAACGCTCCTGATTTTACACTTACCCACAGCGGTGATGGCGGGCGCGGCTGGGTTTCGCCGGACGACTCGAGTATTGTATATACCACCTATGTCTATACAACTTTTTTCAAGTCATTGAACGGAGGCGTCAGCTTTGGAGATAATCTCATTCAACCGAATACAGCTCTTTTTAACGACCAAGCTAGCGGTGGGACGCACGCCGGGGAAGGTGCGCCATTTTATCCTGCGTATGACGTTTCTTCGGACGGAACGGTTGTTGCTTTTGGCGGCAATGCCCATATTTGGATCAGTATGAACGGCGGCGATGATGCTTTCAACGACCATCATAGTGATAAAGGCATTGGCCAAGTGTACACAATTCATGTCTCGCAGCATAATCCAAGTTTTATGTGGGCAGGGGGAAATACATATCAGAGTGGCGGCCAACTAACGAATCTCTGGCGAACGGCTGATGAAGGATATACATGGACGTCAGTAAATTTAAAAGAGCCTGTTCTTGGCATAACATCCGATCCCAACAATGATAGTATAGTCTATGTTGTCACCAACGGTACGTCTGCTGCTTATAAGCATTTTTGGGTAAGTAAGGATGCCGGTGCGACATTTACTTCGCCGTCGAATGCGTTGGCACAATTTCCATGCTTTTCGATCGCAGTTTCTCCGAAAGACGGTACGCTCTTTGTCGGCAGCGATAAAGGTGTGTTGTTCTCGCAAGATCATGGAGTATCGTGGAATCCTATGATGAATGGGATGCCGTATGCACGAGTCACATCGCTGAGAGTGAAGGGTCCGACGGATAATATTCTTTTTGCGTCAACCTACGGGCGAGGGTTATTCTCCGTCGATATTTCATCGCTCGGCGTTGCGGATTCGCATACTTCACCCGCACTCGAGCTTGATCCAATTGTGCCGAATCCGCTTTCAACGGGGCAGGCTACGATACACTTTACTCTTACTACTTCGGGATATTCCGAGCTGCGGCTGTTCGATCTGCTTGGCCGCGAAATAAAAGTTCTTGATAAGAATTTTTATGATGCGGGAGCACATTCAGTGCGCTTTGCATCGGCAGGACTTTCCGCAGGTACGTATGTCGTACGGCTGATATCCGGCGGAACGGTTGCATCGCAAAAAGTCGTGATCGAGTGAGCGAGATATTTTTGTTATTGTCAAGGCACTTGATGTTCTTGTCCCCGAAAGTTCATCAAGTGTCTTCTATATAAATTCAAATTGTGAAAAAAAATCTATTTCTCTTTATTATCATCGTCCTCGCCTCTGGAACGTCGTTTGCCACTTCAGGCTCGGTATTCCTATGGCATCGTGAAGCAGGTGCAAGCACACAGGCATTCCCGACATTTCCGAAACGGCCGTTCGACGTTAAATCATATAATTTGACGCTCGATTGGCGAAAACCATTTGTTGTGAAGTCCCAGCAATTTTCAGGGAAGAATATTATTACTCTTCGTCTAACCGATGCAGGCACAACTTCGATCGTGCTTGACGCCGCGCTACTTGTTATTGACACCGTGTTTGTTGGCAGCCAGCATATTCTCCCGACACCCCAGCCGGATACGAACGAGCAGATCACAATCCCTCTTGCTACGGCATTTCGTCAGGATACTGCCGATCTGATCATCTCAATTTCATATCACCGCACAGATGTCAGTTCTCGTGGGGCTTTCTTTTACCCGAAAAACACTTTCGTCGGCCTCTATCGAAATGTCGATTCGATCTTTACCACCGAAGACATTATTTACACAATGAGCGAGCCGCTCGATGCACATGCATGGATGCCGTGTATGGACTTGCCATACGATAAAGCGGACTACGAAGTGTCGATCATCGTGCCCAATGGTATCACGACGGCATCGAATGGGGCACTGCTTGCGAAAACTTCCGTCGATGCGAATTCAACGCTCTGGCATTGGAAGAGCGACCGGCCGATGTCAACATATTTGATGGTTGCCGATGCGAGTAATTTTATACAATGGGGCGAGACGCATCATCGTTCGTCCGATCCTGCCGATACCGTCAGTCTCGTGTATTATGCCTGGCCGGCGGATTATTACCAAGACAGCATCACCGACGGATCGAAATATAATGCGAAACACTCGTTCAGGAACACGTCGTGGATCATGTCGAACTATGAATCACGGTATGGCCCTTACCCGTTCGAGAAATACGGCCAAGTACCGGCCCAACGATTCGATTTCGGCGGTCAAGAGCATCAAACGCTCACGACGATCAATCGCTCGTGGCTGCGCAATAACGAGCAGGGGATGGCGCATGAAATGTCACATCATTGGTTCGGCGATAAGGTAACGTGCGAAACGTTCAAAGACATTTGGCTCAATGAAGGGTTTGCAACATTTTCCGAAGCTATTTGGTACGAGGGGTGGGGCGGCTATAGTAATTATATCGGGAATATTCGCTCCGATGCGTTGCAATATTTTTCTTCTGCATATTCTGATGTCCCGATCTATGATCCGCCCGGCGCGGATGATATGTTCAATCTCGGTTCAACGGTTCTCTATTACCCGAAAGCAGCGTGTGTCATTCACATGCTTCGCCGTATCATTCGTAACGACACAATGTTCTTCGCCGCACTTCGGGATTATACCGATCACTTTGCTTATTCGACCGCGACAACAGACGAGTTTCGAGACTTTATGAGCGCACGGTTGGGGATCGATCTTACCGAGTTCATCGATGAATGGATCTACGGCCCCGGACATGTGAAATATGCAATTACCTGGGGACAGTCGAAATCAGGTTTTCTCATGATCAATGTCGCACAAGGACAGTCTTGGCGCGATCATTTCACGATGCCGCTGCAATTTTTTGCATATCACGGAAAATTGGTTGATACGCTGAGATTTACTAATAATGCTCGTACACAAGAATTTTTTGCAGGCTTGCCATATAAATTGGATTCACTCGGCTTCGATACTGATGCGCTTGTGCTTAGCGAATATACAGTGGCATTCGATCCGGCGCTCGGGGTGCAGTCTGCACTCGCAACAGATGATCTCGGCGGACGAACGGTTTTCGATCGATCGAATAATTCATTAATCTATGATCTGAATACTCCCGCTCAAAATGATGACCGGCTCGAGCTGTAT
>DASQGZ010000064.1:0-9500 GCA_035632315.1 Kapaibacterium sp. (SeqCode)
ATTTTCAGATTCGGTCATTTCCTTCGGTAGCGTCTATAGCGGCGACGCAGTATCAAAGCCGCTTGTGATGACGAATACCGGTAACTGGACCTGTACGGTCGTTCAAGCCTCGATCGTCGGCGCCGACAAAGCGCTTTTTTCATTCACTCCAAGTGATTCGAGTTTTATTGTCGAGCCTGATTCTTCCCGCAAGTTTTCGATCTCATTTCATCCGGGAAATAAAATAAGTTTTACGTGGAGCGCGTATTTTGTCGTTGTCTATGACGACAATACATTCGATAGTGTACTTCTGGTTGGGACAGAACTTCCACCGATCATGGATGTCAGCCAGCATGTCCATAATTTTGGAAAGGTAAGGATCGGCGCGTGGCGAATCGATACGGTCACCTCGATCTATAACCCAAATAATGTTGACGTTACTCTCACAGAACAGGCTGTTCGACCGTCAACACATTTCCTATTTGTATCACAAGTTCCGCCCATACCGTCCCACAAAACGACTGCTCTTCAAGCCGAATTTAAACCTCTTATTCCGGGACCATTGGAGGCATATTATTATATTAATGCAAATGCCAGTGAACGGGACTCGATTCTTCTCGAAGGCATCGGCGCCGTTGCAAAAGCGATCTTTGCTCCTCAGCAAATAAATTTTGGCGTTGTCAAATCGAATACACCGGTGACCGACAGTACTATTCTGACCGATAGCGGAGATTATCCACTCGAGATCGTATGGTATGAGATCAAAGGACCGGATGCATCCGACTTCAGCGTTCTGTTCCCGCCGACTCCGAAAGCATCCCCTCAAAGTCCGTACATACTTAATGAAGATTCTTCGATCACCATCAAGGTCAGATTTTTCACGAATGCCCGTACCGGCGAGGCGCATTATGCTACGTTGTGCATCCATTACAGCGATTCGTCGAGCGATTGCCTTCCGCTCGAAGCGATCGAAGAAACACAGTATTTGCAATTCGGGCAAAGTTCGGTTGACTTTGGCAAAGTTCGTGTAAATACATCCGCGCAAAAAACTGCAATGTTCCGTAACGGCTCCGGCAAAACGTTACAAGTAGATTCGCTCTGGCTCACTTCGAATTCGTCGGTCTTTGCGCTGTTGAGCCAATTAGGCCCTGTTGCCGCGGGTGACAGTGGAAAAGTATCGATCAATTTCTTGCCAACAGCACGAACCCAGTATAATGGCGAGTTGCACGGAGCCAAAGGTGATTTTAAAACAGACTCTATCCAAGTTCGAGGCATCGGCGCGGCACCGATGCCAACCTTTGCCCCTCAAGTTGTAAATTTTGGCACAGTTCCATTGTTAACGACACAACCAAATAGTTTTGAACTTATCGATACAGGCGACTGGCAATTGCGTGTGATCCATTCCGAACTCGTCGGAGATACATATAATGAATTTACATACACAAAAGCAAGCGGACCCGATCCTACCAGAGATACGGTTGCAGAGCAAGGCAATTCATTGTATAATGTGACATTCAGACCGACACAAACGATCGTCTATCATACGGCAAAGATCGTTTTCACATTTGACGATAGCACGCAAGGCTACGTTCAGCTTGTTGGATATGACGAATCCCCCTTCCTTGTGCTCGACGCCGATTCTTTGAATTTTGGGAAAGTACGCATCGGCACCTCAAAAATAGATTCTGCAAATCTTGTCAGCACGTACATTAAACCACTGACAGCGGCCTATCTCAATCTGACGAATATTACAAACAATGGCTTCACTGCCGACAAAACCGGGACGAACATTACGGTGCCGGCAAATACGCTCGAGCCAATCCACGTAACGTTCACGCCGACGATCATCGGCGCATTTACCGCACGTTTGACAATGGCTAATGCCGATACACTTCCGCATTATGATACAACGTTCATCACCGGTATCGGCGCAAAACCAATACCGACATTTATGATGGATTCAACGTTGATCGATACGCTCGATTTCGGCGCAATGTTTAATGGGTACTCGGCGACTCGCAGTATCGTTCTTGCTAACAACGGTAATTGGGATATTTCTACGCTTTCGAAGAAAGTCATCGGCGTGAACGCGACGGATTTTACCCCGAACTTCAGCCAACAAGTCGTTGTCACTCCCAGTAGCAGTAAAACTCTTGCTATCACCTACCAAGCATCAACTCCGTATCAAGCGGCTACGAGATATGGTGAGATAGACTTCCTGCTCGATGATAGCAGTGTATTTAAGTTGTATCTGAAAGCGCAAGACATTGCTCCGATAAATCTTGACCTCAAATTCGATAACGAAGCACTCAGGCCGGGCGATATAGTTTATCCGAATCTCCGTCTTCTGAGTGCCGTACCCGACTCATTGAAATTAAATCATCTTAAGGGCGTCATTCAATGGGATCCGGCTGTCGTTTCTCTCATCAAGGTCGAGCCCGCCGTTTCGGCAAAAGGAAAATTAGTACTGACACCTCCGGCTACCGGGAGCGATATAGCGGGGCAATACACATACGATCTTGATGGCGCCTCGAATAATTTTAATATTACATCACCTATTGCATTGCTTAGGATGACATTCCAACCTGCGCCTGCCGCACAGCCCGGGATGCAATCCCCGTTACAGCATGCACAATTCTCTCTGCCGAAACGAACAGAGTTTCTCATACAGGAAGTCGGAGGAATACTCTTGATCGATTCGACATGCGGCGATACCCACCTGACATCGGGATCGTACACGGCGAACTATATCGATATGAATACGCCGAATCCGTTCGGCGGCGATGCATCAAATGAGGTAACAAGCATCCATTATAACATTGCCCAAGATGGTACCGATGTGCTCATTCGGATCATTGATATTACCGGCCGCGAAGTGATGCGTCCGGTCGATCACGCTCGGCAAAAACAAGGATATTATCAATTGAACATCTCTGCGCGTGATGTCCCGGCAAGCGGAACATATTTCTACGAATTTACTGCGGGCGCTGACACACCGGTTGTAAAGAAAATGCTTGTACGGAAATAATTATTCTATATGGAATCCCACAGAGTCTGGTTCATAAGTGCATCGTCAAGCAAACGAAGATATTCATCTTGTGGTACGGTAAAGAGTCCGAATTGCTTCAAGTGCTCGCTTTCCATTTGAGCATCGAGTAGCGTATAATTATGTTTTCGGAGATACTCTATTAAATAGACGAGCGCCGCTTGTGAGGCGAATGGTTCGTTCGAAAACATCGACTCTCCGCAGAATACAGAGCCAACCGTCAGCCCATATAACCCGCCGACTAATTTACCATCTTTCCACGCTTCGACCGAGTGAGCAATACCCTTGTGATGAAGTTCTCTATAGAGAAAGAGCATCTCTTCGGATATCCATATCTCATCATCCGGCAGCTCATCATATCGTGCGCAAGCGAGCATTACTTTTTCAAATGCAGCATCGACAGAGATCGTGAATCGTTGTTGTTCAATAACCTTTCGAAGCGACCGCCGAACAATGAATTTCTCATCGAGAGGAATGATGCCTCGCGGTTCGAAGTAATAAAATCCGATGTTGCCGTAACGACCGTGCGCCATCGGAAAATATCCTTGCCGATATGCGTTGATAATAAGCTCTGTCGTAACGGCAGAAGCGCTCATTTCGAGAGCACGACAAATTCTATCCGGCGATTAAGGCGCCGACCTTCTTCTGTGGAGTTCGTCGAGATCGGACGCGTATCGCCGTAACCGGCAACTTCAAGTCGCGACGGCTGTACACCACTGCTGACAAGATAGCGGCGAACTGCTTCGGCTCGCTTCAGCGAAAGCTCCATATTTTTTTCGTGCGGACCGGTCGAATCGGCATGGCCTTCGATCCGAAGGCGCATCGATGGGCGCACGAAGAGAAGACGAACGACACGTTCGAGCTCTTCGATGAATTCCTGCGCAAGCGATGCTTGATTCGGCTGGAAGAGAAGATCTTCGAACACAAAGCGTTTGCCTTCTTCGAGTGCCTGAAGCTTGCGCGATGCAAGCGGCGATTGATCGTCCGAACGAAGAATATCGAGCCGGACACTATCTGGCGCAAGCGTCGATTGCGAGAGATATTTCAACGCATAGAGACTCGTGATATTCGATGCAACTTGCGTAATCACAGTATCAAATGGTTTATACAGATCGAAGCTCGCTCCTCCGGTCGCCCCGGACATTTCCTGATATTCGGGGTAATCCGTTGAGGATATAGTGATGAGCTTTATCTCGTGCTTATATAGATATTCACCCATCGTCTTTGTCGTAAAATCCGTCGTACCGTCGCCGTGCTCGCCTTGCTGATGATACTGAGCATCTGAAATCACGATCTCGAGCTTGAGCGCGATGTTGCGCATTGGCATCACTGCTCCGGCCTTGAGACCTTCGAGTGCATTTTCTTTTATGTCACCGCCGCCTTGTGCTTCAATGTCCGAGATCCATTTTTCGAATTCGCCGGCGTCTTCCGTCATTTTTGGACTTACCCATTCGATCGTATCGGAAAACCTGACAAGCCCGAGACGAAAATCAAATCCGTGTGAGCGAAGCTGCTCGGCGAAGCGCTTCACGTTATCCTTGACCACCGGAATAATGTCGCGCATCGATGCCGTCTGATCGATCACGAACACAATATCGACCGGGACACGATTTTCCGCACTGATCAGATCGAGCGATATGATCGGACGCTGAATCCCGTTCTCGAGTACGATCATATCTTCTTTTCTCAGATCTCTGACGAACGTATTCCGATCGGTTACGGCGCTGAAGATCACACTCATCTGCGGAAAGTGTGTGATATCGACACTTTTGATGTCAAAGAAGACATTTCCTTTTGTGCTGCGAAGGCCGGAGGTTTGTTTGTGCCGCGCAGTTGAATCTCGCTGAGCCGTGGCGGGCCGGGCAGACAAAAGCTCACCGCCCAACACAAGCAGCGCTGCCAATAAGATATTATAAATAAAGGAGTTGATCAATACTCGGGTATTGTAGTGTACTCGCACTCATTCACTTATGCAATAAACCCAAATTCCGTGCCAATGTTACAAAAATCTTGTGAAAAAATCGTTATTGTTTTTGCTGAAACTCTTTATCTGCCATAGTGTCTGTATAAGTATAGATATTCCTGAGAATGACTCGAAAAGGAATCATAGCGATATTGTTGTGCCTCGCTTCCACGAACGTATTCGCGAGTTGGAATCAGGTTGCCCATTTCAAAGAGATTGGCTCTTGTGCATTTTTTTTGAATGAGCGGGTCGGGCTTGTCGGTTTCGGGATATTTAATACCGGTAATATAGATCTTATTATCCGGAAAACAACAAACGGCGGGGCAACGTGGTCACAATCTTCGACACCTGCCGGACAAGGACGAATCACTTCCATCTTTATGCGAGATTCGCTCGTCGGCTATGCTTCAGTGATGCTCTCCGATTTCTCTTTTGGCACTTCCTCGTACACAATTTGGGAAACAACAGATGGCGGGGCGAACTGGCAAGATATATCAAGTAATCAATCCGGAGGCGCAACTTGCGTATATGCAACATCAAAAGCGATAGTTACGACTTCATGGAACTACAATGGTGGTGTATTTGGAATAAACAATTTAAATTTTAAGAATTATTTTTGGTCAGCCGACCAACGCGATCGAAGCAATGGGATCGATTTCCTTGATGATCTGCATGGTGTTGTGACGATGGGGCCAGATGCCGATGCATTTGGCAATGTGATATCGAATACATATTATACATCTGATGGTGGATTGAATTGGCAGCTCGGCGGGCAAATGCACGAATCGTGGGGAGTATATGCCGAAAAAAGCTCCGGTTCATTCTTTTCACTTGCCGAAGATAACCAAGTGAATCCAGGCAATACGCTGTATCAGTCAACAAACAACGGTCGTACTTGGACAAAATTAAATTCGTTCGGTAACCTTGAATTTACTGGGCACATCACCGGAGCCGCCAACGCGATCTATGTCCAAACGGCGATCTCGAAAAATATCGGACTTATGCGATCTGACGATCATGGCGCGACATGGCGAAATGTCGGAGGGCCATCGAACATCAGAGACACTCGTTTCTTTGTGACGGGCTGCCGCGGTGAAGTTGTCTATGCGTTCGATAATACGGGCGGTATCTGGAAAACAACGGATGGCGGTGACGGCACCCTGATTCCTTCCCCGTATGTCGGCAGCATATCTACAGTTAAAGCCGGTGACGATGTTCTGATCCCCGTCTATTACGATACTCTCGAAAATCCGGTGACGGTGCAAGAATTATCGGGTACATTTGAGCTCAATGACAACTTGCTTCAACCTGATACGATCGTACTTCAATGGACTCAACTCGAAGGTAAAACAACATTCGATACGATCTATCAAACGAAAACCGGCGTCTGGACATACGATATTGTGCTTAAAAAAAATACTCCTGTAGCAGGCTCGGGATCGCTGCCGCTATTTTACGTCCACGCGAAAGCATATCTTACCGATACTAATCGAACAGATGTTCTCTTCACGGCAAATATCATAAACTCCGGGAAAATGACACTCCTCGCAAGCTGCACCGGCGTGCCTCTGCCTGCATTTGTTCTGCAAATGCAATGCGGGGATACAACACTCTATCAGTATATGCGCGGTGAGAAGCTTACCTCAATGTTTTCTATACGGCCGAATCCCGCGCAAGATCAAATAACGATCTCTTCGAGACTCGCCTCCGCTTCAGAACTTAAAATTTCGATCTATAATAACCGCGGAGAGCAAGTTTCTTCAAGTCGATACGACGCTCCTGAGGGGATGTCCGACAGAACGATCTCCCTGCAAAATGTCCCAAATGGAATATATTTTCTTTCTATCAGACGCGATGACGGCACTGTTTATAACCTGAAAGTAGTTATACAACGGTAAGTAATTATATTGAATCTGACACACGGTTCGTCCGATGAGATTGCGGCTCTATATTCTTCTTGTTCTCCTTGATGCCACATCCGGCAATAGTATTGCTTCGTGGAAGATCGTCTTTCATACTGACGCAGTTGTCAGCTGTGGTTTTTTCTTCGATGGTGATCACGGACTTATCGGGACAGGAAATTTTTTTGCATTCGCAAATCCACCTCAAATCTTTCGTACCACCAACGGAGGACGAACGTGGCAACAATCAGCAACTCCGGGCATAGTCCTCGGATGTGTGAATTCTATTTTTATGCAGGATCAAAGAATCGGATACGCTTCTATACTTGCATTGGATAATGAATTTCTTTGGAAAACAACGGATGGTGGCACATCCTGGCAGGACGTTGGAACAGCAGGGTTTGATCGGGGAACATGTGTCTATGTGACTTCTAACGCGATCATTGAAACCGCTTGGAGAAATTCCGGGCAACCGGCAGGGGTCTCATTAGACGGTGGAATCACATTTAATGAAGTATTCGGTGATCGAGCATATCAGGCAAGTGACGGAATAGATTTTGCGGATCCTATGAACGGTATCGTTACAATGGGTCCTCGGCCAGAACCACGGTTTTCAAGTTGTTGGTGTACTCATGATGGCGGCATTACATGGACTGCCGGCGCGGCGCTTCCAGAATGCTGGGGTGTATATGCAATACATGGCTCAACAACATATCTTGCTATGCCGGAAGGAGCGCTATACGAGCCAAATACAAACCATATAATATACAAAACCGTCGATGCGGGCGTCACATGGACAAAAGGAGTGCTACCAAAATCCGCAACAACCGAGTTTACTGGTCATATTGCAGGAAAAGCAGCCGCTGTGTATATTCAAACGAAGGTTCATTTTCCTGATCCAGATGAAGGTTTATATCGGTCTGATGATCTCGGTTTGACATGGAAACCTATCAGTGGTCCATCGAACAATCGTGATTCACGTTTTTGCGTCACCGGTTGCAAAGGGAATATTGTCTATGCGTTCGATACATTGGGTAATGTCTGGAAAACTATCGACGGAGGTGACGGAACGCTTGATTCAACATTAGACGACGCGTCACTGGCACTTTTGTTCGACTCTATTTCTGTAAAAGCACACTATTGTGTGCCCCTTGTCGTTTCTTTCCCGCTCATTAACTCCGGTTGCTTTACTTTAAAACTTGACAGCATCACGTTGAAAGGTGATACCTCAGCGGAATTTCTCATCGTACATACTCCGAATAACGATACCATCGCAAGCTCAAAATCTGACAGTATCTCCGTACAATACCAAAGTGATAAGAATGAACAGCGAACAATCTTTATTCATGTGAAAGGTCTTTCAAATGGTAAAACAATTGATACGATAATGACGCTGCATATTGACAATAATTTCAACGGCTCCAACGGACCTGTCCTCACAGTTAGTGATAGTGCAGCGATTCGAACGCATTTTTGTGAACCGGGAGTATTCTCGTTTATGATCGCCGACAGCAATTGCTCGACACTTATCATCGATACGATCATATTCAACGACCCTTTGAGAAATTTCTCTATCACTCACCACCCTGCCGGTGATAGTGTTACTTCATTCAAGACCGATTCGATATCATTGCAATTCCAGAGTGATAGCAATGTACATCGGTTCTTGCCGCTCGAATTAAAATGTCATGTTGCAGGACAGGAGTTCGATACGACCCTTTGGATCGATGCATTTCATTCGCGCTCGCCGGAGCCATACCTTGAAGATCCGGCTCCGACAAAAGTTGGCGATACCGTGGCGATCGCGATGAAGATATTGCCCCCGACCGATACCGTCAACATTTCTCATCTCGCGTTTCATCTGACATATAACGGCGATATACTGACTCCGGCAGGAAACCCGACGCAAACACTTGGCACATTATCGGAGCACTACAGTTCGCTTTCAATTACTCCGACCGGATTAAACGGACTGGATTGCAGCATCGATCTCGCGACTCCAATCACAGACGCATCCGATTTTACAAAGCCCGTGATCCTTCTTCGTTTCCTGGTGACACTAACGAAATCATTCACGTGCCCCGTTGTGCTCGATAGCTTTAGTATTGTCGGAAATACTCCGCTGTCTCTTTGCACGATCCCGTCAACGACATTTCACATTATCCCACAGTGCAGCGACAGCACACTCGTAAGTTATATGCTGAGCGGGAATGTGCCAAAATTTTTAAGCGTCATCCCGAATCCCGCAGATCAAAAGATCAACGTAACGTGCGACCTTGCGGGCAGAGAATCGGGCGAAATTCAGTTGATAGATATGATGGGCGATATTATTTCAAAGCAATCTATCGCCGGCACACGAGAAGCATCTTCTGTCATACAAACTTCACAACTTTCTTCTTCCGAGTATTTTCTGCGCCTGATAACCTCCGATGGGACTGTCACAAGCCGCACAGTAACGATCACACATTAAATTCAACGAACGATCTGCGATTTTATCACGAATTGATTCTTGCCTGAAATGTAACGCACAAAATACAATCCGTCCGGAAGGTCTGATACACTAAACTTGGCATCTGTTTGCCCGGCAACGAGCAGAGTGCTCTTCAATTTT
>DASQGZ010000065.1:0-4918 GCA_035632315.1 Kapaibacterium sp. (SeqCode)
ATTATTATATAATATAGATAGAAATACAAAAATACGACATTCGGGAATTATGAATTTTGAATGTTGAGTTTTGACCGGGATTTATGGGATTAAAAGTATTAATGGGATTATGAATATCCTCATTTTACAACAAAATTATAATCCCGTCTATCCTTACTAACCCCAAAAATCATGGTTCAGACAATCACGGTCGCACTTTCCACTCCCCGAATCTGTTTTACAGATAATTATAACTACAATGAGCATATTCTCTAAGAACAATTCTACTCTTACCGAAGCCGATGTGCTGGGTGCACTGCGTTCGGTCATAGATCCTGATCTGCATAAAGATGTCGTCACGCTTGGCATGATAAAAAATGTCAAGATCAGCGGCACGGATGTTTCATTTACATTCGAACTGACGACTCCGTCGTGTCCGCTCAAAGACGAGCTTGAAGCAAACGCTCGCACGGCTGTCGAAGCGATCGCGGGCGCAGGCAACGTGAAGGTTGCGATGTCATCGAATGTCGCGCAGCATAGTGCGGCGAACAAACCGACGGCATTATCGAAAGTGCGCAACACGATCGCTGTTGCATCCGGCAAAGGCGGCGTCGGAAAATCGACCGTCGCGGCGAATCTCGCTGCAAGCCTCGCGAAGGACGGCGCGAAAGTCGGGCTGCTCGATGCTGATATTTACGGACCGAGCATTCCGTTAATGTTTGGTCTCGAACACACAAAACCGGAAGCCATGCAGACGAACGGTCATGCGATGATCATGCCGCTCGAAGCATTCGGTGTAAAAATTATGTCGATCGGTTTTCTTGTCGATCCGAATACCGCCGTTGTCTGGAGAGGCCCGATGGCAAGCGGCGCGCTCAAACAATTTATGACGGACGTCGTTTGGGGCGAACTCGATTATCTCATCTTCGATCTGCCGCCTGGCACAGGTGATATCCAACTAACACTTTGTCAAACAATACCGCTCACAGGCGCGGTGATCGTCACGACGCCACAAGATGTCGCGCTTGCCGATGCGCGCAAAGCAGTGCGGATGTTCGAGAAAGTACACGTGCCGGTGCTCGGTATTGTGGAAAATATGAGTTACTATATTTGCTCGGCATGCGGACATCGCGAAGAAATTTTCTCGCACGGCGGCGCACGCAAAGCAGCCGATGAATTCGCGATCCCGTTCCTCGGCGAACTCCCGCTCGAAACAAATGTCCGCCAATCCGGCGACGCCGGCAAACCGATCGTCGTCAGCGCACCATTCACTCCGGCGGCAAGCGCATTTGCCGAATTCGCACAAGCAACCGCGCAGCAAGTTTCGATCCGCGACCTAATGCCAACGCAACAGCCGGTCGAGATTCTTCTCGGAACAGAGGATTAGTAATGTCTCCGCTTCAGCAGAGAATCGAATCCGCTCTCGACGAATGCCGGCCGTTTCTTGCGAAAGATGGCGGCGGGATCGAGTTCGTTCGCTTTGATGAAACACATGGCATCGCCGAGGTTCGTTACACGGGTGCATGCAAAACCTGCCCGATGAAATTAATGACGCTTCGCGCCGGCATCGAACGCTCGATCCAATATTATGCGCCGGAAGTAAAACGCATCGAAGAATTATCGGAGTAAGGGGCAGCGATCCTCTCAGGTGATGAGATAGTCCCGCGGCAAAAAGTGCAATGATAATTGTATATTGGTCATTCTGCATTTCTAATTTTACATTTTACATTCGTCAACTTCCCCATCTCATCTTATACTCTTCGGTGTTCATTCCGAGCGCTTCGCGGCGGGCGGCTTCTTCGGCATCCTGATACACGCGCGCTTCTAAGTCTTTGATTTCTAATTCGTTGGCGGGCAAGAATTTCTCGATGATCGCTTTCTCTTCTTCTTCGGAGACCCGCTTAAGCTTGATCTTTCCTGCCAAGAGATCCGCTCTCGTTTCTTTGATCGCGCGAAGCACCATTTGCAGATCTCTCGGCTTAACTTTCTCGGCAAGTTTCATCCCGGTTCGCTGCTGGTAGGTCATCAGTTGTTCTTTCGGCCACCATTCGACAGCGGGTTTTGGTTTTGGCGGCGGCGGTTTGCTTGCCTGCTCACGTGCGGGATCGATGATCTCGCTCGCCAGATTCGCCAGCGCACCGAGCGCTCCGCGAGAGAACTCACCGGCGGTGATCTTCGTCCGATTATCTTGAGTGTAAATAATTACGGCACACCCAAGCTCGAATGCATACGAGCGAATCATCATCACGAGTTCTTTGCGATGGCGTTCGGTCTCGACTACCGATTCGAACGTGCTAACGATCACCACTTTGATCTGTTTACTGGCGATCTCAGCACTGATCGCCGCTTTGTCAGCGGTGATCTCGGTAGTGCAATAATTTCTCAGATAGATCTGTGCCGGTATCGCTTCGCTGCCGCCTCGGTTGATCGCTCGCGCGATTTCGCTGCCAGACGTGAGGCGATTGATATATAATACCGGATGCACCGCCGCAAGCGTTCGCGCCTCGGCGAGCGAATGCTCGAGCGTTGCCGCACGGGTAGTTGTTTTCACTATCGTGATCTCGCCCGGGCGCACTGCACGACCCTCGATCGTGCCAAGCGGTTCGCTTTCGTGATATTCCTGTGCAAGCCGCGAAAGCTCTGCACTGTCCAGTGTAGATATTTCCATAATAGTTGTGTGATTATAAAATTGTCTGAACCAGGATTTGGGGGATTTCAGAGATTAACGGGATTGAAATGCTGGCCACCAGCCACTGATCACCAGCCACTGCCAATAGGTGCTCATAGTCATACCTTTTCTTATATATTATAACAATTATTTCGGCGGAAATATCTCGGAAGAGGGGAGTTCTTCGGTCGCTTTGCTTCCTCAGAATGACGTATAGTCGGGAAAATCATTAATCCCGTTAATCCCTGAAATCCCTAAAGCTTGTCCTGAGCGAAGCGAACGGATCATGGTTCTGACGTTTTTGCTATCATCGTTTCAAGTTCTGCGACGAGTTCGCTAAAGTTCGGAAGAGCTTGCACCGAGGCGAACCACTCTTTGTCATTTCGCAATTCGTCGAAATTAACATAGCCTTTCCCCGCGGCTTTGTACAGAAGTTCTACTGCCTTCTCGGTCATGGATTGCTTGCCATAAATACTTGCGATCTGATAATACGTGTTGCCGAACACCTCTGCCATCGCGATCAACCGGTCGGCTTCCCGGTTGGCGAGGTCGTGCTTGCCGATCGATTCCAACGCGACCATCAGTTGTACGCGGATGGTTTGGTCACCCGGATGGAGAGCAAGATATTGTTCAAGATACGGGACCGAACGGATCACTGTTTTTTTCAGTGCTTCTCGATCTCCTAAATGATAGTAACATGCCGACAGATTACCAAGCTCGCGGAGCATGCTCGGATTGATCACAAGCGCTTGTTCAAAAAATTTTGCCGCTTCGGCAATTTTACCTGCCTCGACATGCATAAATCCGGCTACCGCATAACCATACGGGGATTTAGGATTGGCAATGACCATTTTTTGCGCCATCTCAATAGCCTTTTCATTTTCTCCGGTAATATTATAGAGGTTTGCTAATGCATTGTATGTCGTTAGATGTTCGGGAGCAAGAGCCAGTGCCCGCTCAGTTGCCTGCCGTTGCAATTCAAGTGTCTCTTGTTTGCGTCCATGCGCGCGAAAATAATTTGCATAACGTACCGCCATCAATGCGTATGCTTTTGAAAAATTCGGGTCGAGCATGACGGCACGTTTTATTAATTCCATGCTGCGTGCAAAATCTTCTTTTGCTTCACCGACATCTGCGACAGCCTTGAGATATAATTCGTATGCTTCTGCATTATCCGTCCCTCGGTCTTCGATCTCTGCAATCTCATCTTTCGTGAGTTTGAGTTTCAATCCTTTCGCAATATCGAATGCCGTTCGTTCCTGTATCTCGAAAATATCATCCATCGTACCGGAGAATCTCTCATCGTACAATGTTGCACCGCTGGGAGCGTCGACGAGCGTTGCCTGCACGCGAATTTTTTCTGCCGCTTTGCGAACGGCGCCGCGAACGATATACCGGACCGCAAGCTGCGAAGCAATTTCTTTTGTTGTGAGCTTCGCATTCTTATAGATGCGCGATGACTGCGAATCAACGACGAATAGTAACCCGAGTTTGCCAAGTGTCGAGATGAGTTCGTCGGTGAGTCCATCGGAGAACCATTCATTGTCGTGGGCAGGGGACTGATCTTCGAACGGTAGGACAGCCAGACGGATCTCATTCGGATCTATCGGAATGGTATCTGCAAATGAAACATCTGTTTCTGCGCCGGCTAATTCAATGGCACGCACGATCGCATCAACATCGGTACTATAGACGTGCTGGATACTTGTAAGATGGTAAAGGAAATCTCCTTTGAGCACGACACGCTCCAGACGAACCGGGACGATCTTCTTAGCAAGCTTTGCCGCGATCGAAAGTTCTTTCGCAACATTCTGCGACTCAAGGGAATTGGCGGAGAGTAAGATCACATACGCCGAACACGATTCGAGCGCATGTGCGATCACGGCTCCCCAACTCGCGGCTGCTTCAATGCCGTTGACATCGATCCATACCTCAAAGCCCCGTGCACGAAGGGCATCTGCAAGCGTAGTCGCCTGCTCAATATCTTTGCGGGAATATGAGATGAAGATGTCAGGCATTCTTCCCCTCCGCCTCTATTTTATCCACCATCCCCCGCACCTCCTCATATTCCGGCGTCCCTTGAAGCGCGAGAACGCCCTCTTTCTCATCGGTCAGAAATTCCTTCAGAAGGCGCATATCTCTAAATCCCGCCTCGATCGCTTTGCGGAATGTTCCGAGCGCTTCCGCCTTATCGCCAAGATCGCCGAAGAGGCAGGCAGTGTTGTAGAGGGAAGCGCCATCCTTCAGATTTTTTAACTCTATTGCAGCCGC
>DASQGZ010000066.1:0-61928 GCA_035632315.1 Kapaibacterium sp. (SeqCode)
TGGATTCTCGCTCGGGCAGAACTATCCCAATCCGTTCGCTGCCACGACGACCTTCACCTACACGACGCCGACCGAAGCACCGGTCGAACTGACCCTCAGCGATCTGACCGGCAGAACCATCCGCACGATCACCAGCGGAAAGGTCAGCGCCGGTGCGCATGAGATCACCATCAATGCCGACGAACTTGCCAGCGGGACATATATCGTCTCTCTCTCCAGCGGTGCGGTCCGGCTCAACCGACAGATGGTTGTCACAAAATAAAAGCTAATAAATATCTTTTGAAAGCCCGCCAATTTGGCGGGCTTTTTTTATAGATCAAGGTTGTCACAACGTAAGACAATTTGTCATTCTAATCTGTCAATATGTCGCAGAAGAAAAATAAGACCTCTAAAATTTCACCAGAATCGACATCTTCTAATTTGGCACGATTTTTTATATATGCTTATTTGAAATTAAATTTTTCAACCAACTTTAACATGACAATGACAAAACTTATCACAAGACCGCGCCAGAACGTTGAGTTCTTCCCGCGGTATTTCCGTAGTTTAGCAAGCGAACTCGATCATGAGATTCAGAATGTATTTTCGGGCGGCTCGTTCACTCCCCGCGTGAACATCTCCGAAGATTCGACAAATATCTATGTGAATGCTGAACTTCCCGGTCTTTCTAAAGACGACGTGAAGGTCGTCGTTGCAGACGGCTTACTCACGATCCGCGGCGAGAAATCGCAGGAGACAAAGCAGGAAGGGCGTAACTACCACCGTATCGAGCGCCGCTCGGGCGAGTTCGTCCGCCAGTTCACTTTGCCGGAGAACGTGAACGATGAAGCAATGCGCGCATCGTTTGCCAACGGGGTGCTCGAAGTCGTTATTCCGAAGAAAGAGCCGGAAAAACCGAAAGAGCGCGAAATTCAGATCAGCATTAATTAAGCTGGTTAGACGACGATCAAGAGTGTCCCTGAAGTTTAGCTTTGGGGACACATTCATATCAATAGAAACCAGCTGTTACCGAACATGTGTTTAGCGTCGTCTTAATACAAACCACGTAATAGCAATGTTCATTAAGATCGTCATTGTAGTGATCATCGTGCTTGTTGTTGGCCTTTTCATTGCGGATATATTCGCAAAAGCCCAACGAAAGTTCTAACGACAGTTTTAATCAAGAAAGTGAGAAAACAAATTATATGAGTAAAATTATTGGTATCGATCTTGGGACGACTAACTCCTGTGTTGCCGTGATGGAAGGCACACAGCCGGTCGTGATCGCGAACACCGAAGGTTCGCGCACGACGCCCTCGGTCGTTGCATTCACCAAATCTGGCGAACGCCTTGTCGGGCAGGCTGCAAAACGTCAGGCAGTTACTAACCCGACCAACACCATCTATTCGATCAAACGATTCATGGGGCGCCGTTTCGACGAAGTGAACGAGGAGCAAAAGCTTGTTCCGTACAAAGTCGAGAGCGGTGAAGCATCTGCTGCGCGAGTCGAAATTCAGGGCAAGCAATATAGCCCGCAGGAAATTTCTGCAATGATCCTTCAGAAAATGAAGCAAACCGCAGAAGATTATCTTGGCACGAAGATCACCGAAGCGGTCATCACTGTTCCGGCGTACTTCAACGATGCACAGCGTCAGGCAACGAAAGATGCCGGCGAGATCGCAGGTCTTACCGTGCGCCGTATCATCAACGAGCCGACAGCCGCCGCGCTTGCATACGGCCTTGATAAAAAGCAAAAGAGCGAAAAGATTGCTGTCTATGATTTCGGCGGCGGCACGTTCGATATTTCTATCCTCGAACTCGGCGACGGTGTCTTTGAAGTCAAGTCCACTGACGGTGACACGCACCTCGGCGGCGATAACATCGACGCACGCCTCGTAGATTATTTGGCTGACGAATTTGTCAAGACCGACGGAATTGATCTTCGCAAAGATCCGATGGCTCTGCAGCGTTTGAAAGAAGCCGGCGAAAAGGCTAAGATCGAACTCTCCCAATTAATGCAGACCGAGATCAATCTTCCGTTCATCACTGCAACAGCTGATGGGCCGAAGCACATGAATCTCACGTTGACACGTGCAAAGTTCGAGACACTCGTTGGCGATATTCTTCAACGCACGGTCGAGCCGTGCAAACGCGCTCTGCAAAATGCGAAAGTAACGCCAAACGACATTGACGAAGTCATCCTCGTCGGTGGTTCGACGCGCATTCCAAAAGTGCAGGAGATCGTCCGCAATCTTTTCGGCAAAGAACCGCATAAAGGTGTTAACCCGGATGAAGTCGTTGCCGTTGGCGCAGCGATCCAGGGTGGTGTGCTCGCAGGAGAAGTAAAAGATGTACTGCTTCTCGATGTGACACCCCTCACACTTGCCATCGAAACGCTTGGCGGAGTTGCTACGGCAATGATACAGTCGAACACGACAATCCCGACGCGCAAATCGGAGACATTCTCGACGGCGTCGGATAATCAACCCTCGGTAGAGATCAATATCATCCAGGGCGAACGCCCAATGGCAATTGACAACAAGTCACTTGGCAAATTCCATCTCGATGGTATTCCGCCAGCACCGCGTGGCGTGCCGCAAGTCGAAGTGACATTCGATATCGATGCGAATGGCATCTTGAATGTCAGCGCAAAAGACAAAGCATCCGGCAAGGAGCAATCCATCCGCATCACTTCATCCGGCGGGCTTTCGAAAGAAGAGATCGCAAAGATGAAGACGGATGCCGAAGCGCATAAAGCGGAAGATGTCAAACGCAAAGAAGATGTTGACACGCGCAATCAAGGCGATCAGCTTGTCTTCCAGTCGAAGAAGCAACTCGACGAATTGAAAGATAAGATGACACCCGAAGCGCAAGGCAAAATTAACGATGCCGTTGCAACTCTCGAAGCAGTGTTGAAGGGCACCGATACCTCCGCGATCAAGAGCGCTATTGACGGACTCAACCGGGTCTGGAGCGAAGTCTCTACGCAGATGTATCAGCAGCAAGCTTCTACCCCGCCCCCGCAAGGCGGCGATGGAGCCTCTGCTGGAGGAAATCCCAATGTCGAAAACGCCGAATATACGGTCGTTGATGACGAGAAGAAGTAGTTCAAGATATTGAAACTTAGGGGCGACACTATGTTGCCCCTAAATTCAAACATGAGGTCTATATATGAATCTCTTTTTAGGACAATTATTCAAACATTTTAGTAGTGACTCAGTAAAAATAAAGGGCATTAAATATAATGAGTTTGCTCTTGAAGTTACTATTATGCAGCAAACCATTAGATTAATTGCAAACCTCACAAGAGAAAGCTACTTAAGAGATGATGGCTATGTGTATAGGTTCTGCAACCAAGTACATGTCTATCTTGAAAACACATCTTCGAATTTTGAGCAAAATTGGACTTTCATTGTACGTGTATAACTTAAAATATAAATCAGGTTTTGTTTATAGGTCAACTTTTGCCCGCCTTATTCATTTACAATAAATCCTTACCTAAGTCGTCTTACTATCTGAAAGGCGACGATGCAGAATACGATAGTTTTGAGCGCTGCCCAACATACGGCAATCACCGATACCGTTCGACGCGAGCGGAGGAGGCTGCTCGACTATATCCGACGACGTGTCCCAAATGAAGACGACGCCGAGGATATCCTGCAGGATGTGTTTTATCAGTTCGCAAGCACAATGCAAGACGGCGTCATTTCGCAAACATCGTCGTGGCTCTATCGTGTCGCCGGCAACCGGATCATTGACTGGTATCGTAAGAAGAAAACCGACACGTTCAGTAGTGTCAGTTCGAAGTCCAGTCAAAACGAAGATGATGATTTTAATATTGAAGATCTTCTGTTCGACGACTCAGCAATGCCGGATCAAGTCCTCGAACGCGAGATGGTCTGGGACGAGATCAGTTCAGCTCTTGATGAATTGCCTGACGAACAACGGGAAGCATTCATCGAGCAGGAAATAGAAGGCAGAAGTTTCAAAGAGCTTTCGGAAGAGACCGGCGTTCCGATCAATACACTGATCTCGCGCAAACGGTATGCAGTGTTATCGCTTAGAGAACAGCTTCGCGACCTGTACGACCAATTTTTCGAATAACGTTTTATATAACAAATTTAGTGAAAGGAACAACAATGCACGAGCACAACGAATGTAAACCCAGATGGATGAAGGCCCCGCTCTTCATTCTCTTCGGAGTAGTAATGATACTCCTGTTTGGCTGGGTCGTGAGCATGCTCTGGAATTTTACCGTACCAGCGCTTTTCCATGGTCCTGAAGTAACTTACTGGCAAGCGGTTGCGCTGCTCGCACTGGCAAAGATATTCTTTAGTGGTTTCCACGGCGGGCATCATCGCCATCATCGCGGTGGACCGCCTTGGGCCGGAAAAGATTGGAAGAAAGAATGGGACACCGGCGACTGGTCGAAATACATCCAACGCATGATCTGGATGAAGCAGATGCAAAAAGTCTATTGGATGAAACATCTCTCGCCCGAAGAGCGCGAGAAGATGAAAGAAGAATGGAAGAAGCGTTTCCCTGACGATTTCGAGTCATGGGAAAAATCGGAGCGGCCGGACGATCAGAAGCCGTAACTTCCCCATCGTTCGTCAACACGACGAACGATGCTCTCATCCTGAATACACGGGTTAGGGTATCCTCGCTTCCACGTTGCGTCGATACCCATAATGCCTTCGTAAATCGGCACTGTGCGCTCAAGATGCGATGATGTGAAGAACACATCACGAGCGGCATCGAAGCGGGTGAAGATGCCCCACAGCACTTCCATATCATTCGTAAGATCGACGTCCTCGCTCACCGCCGCAACGATCTTCGTCCCTTTTGGTAAATATCGGACGGTACCCCGATCGATCAAACGCTTGATCACTTCGCTGCCGTTTGTCTCATTCGGTGCAGTAAATTCGCTCTCCAATTTCTTCGCTGCATTTTCAGCAGTAGTATATTCTCCGCGAACTTTCACGACTAGAAGCGTATCTTCAATGAGGCGATGTTCGATGATACGATTATCAATGTTTGCCAACTCCGCTTCGGCTGTCCCGGTCTGCAATAAATATGTGTTTGGCTGACGCGCAGGATACGAACCGCCGCTTGCTGTTGCGGTGAGTTTCGTTGTGGCATCAATTATCATCTTCGAACCGAGATTCATCGTGTACGATGTGAAATCAAGTGTATCGAGCGGAACGCGCGGCAAGATCACCAGGTCGTAATGCGGGTCAAAACTATCTTTGATTTGGCGAAGTACTTGCATGAAATTCCGCTCGTTGACATTTTCATCTACGACAACAGCACATTTCGTCAACGATAGCTGCCCTTCCCCGACAAGCGAGAGTGCTGTCTTCATCGCTTCTTTTCCGTATCGAGGCTTCATCGAGATAGCAAGAAGATTATGAAACCCTGCTTCATAATATGCCCAAATGCCTTTCACCTCCGGATGCATCAACCGTGCAAGCGGTGAGAGAATTTTCTGCGTTGCATCACCGAGCCATTTATCTTCCATCGGAGGCTTACCGACGACCGTAGCTGTAAATATCGGATCGGGACGAGTGGTAATCTTCTTGATATGAAATACCGGGAACATCCCGGCATGAGAGTAATGGCCGAAGTGATCGCCGAACGGTCCTTCCAAGCGGCGCTCCTGCCGAGGCACAATCCCTTCGAGAATAAACTCAGCTTCGGCAGGTACGTGAATTGATAGTGATCTCGCACGGGTCATTCGTGTTGCTTCGCCGCGAAGAAATCCCGCGAACATTACCTCATCAATTCCTTCGGGCAACGGCGCCACTGTTGCGAGCAACAGCGCAGGATCTGTTCCGACTGCAACGGCGACTTCTAAGTCTTTCTGAAACAACTCTGCAACATTGTAATGAAAGCCTCCCCCTTTTTGTATCTGCCAATGCATCCCTGTCGTTGCGTTATCAAACAATTGCATCCGGTACATCCCCATATTTCGCTTTCCCGTTTTTAGGTCATATGTAATGACTTCCGGTAGTGTAATAAATTTTCCGGCATCATCCTGCCATGTTTGCAAGACGGGAAGATCGGAAAGATTCGGAGCAAATTCCTTTCTATTATTCGTTACACTTCGGGCACGGGCAGCAATAAGCCGCTTACCAAGTGTCATTGCACTTGTAAAAAAACCTCTCGGTTTCGGAGGCATCAGTTGTTCGGCGACATTGAGAAGCTGCGCCCCAAGTTCATCAGCACCACATCCGAGTGCCAGTTCGATGCGACGATCACTGGCAAGCATATTCATCGCAAGTGGATATTTCGCGCCAATGACATTTTCAAAAAGAATTGCTTTTTTACATTCACGAATTGCACGTACCGCAATCTCGGAGGCTTCGAGATACGGATCTACCGGTAACGAAATACGAACCAGCTCGCCTTCTCGCTCAAGCAAATGCAGAAAATTTTTTAACGAATGAAGCGGCTTGTGTTTCTGCATCGTTTATTCAAGATCCTCCGAACGCCACCCACCGCCAACATTAACTCCGCAATGCTGCAGCACCTTGTCAACAAATCCCTGCACATATTTCTCGACCGTATCGGGTACGTAATAAAGCGGCGGCGAGATGGGCATTACAATTACACCCTCGCGAGACAACAGAGCAAGTTGTTCAAGTGTGATCGTTGATAGCGGTGTCTCACGAACACAAATGATCATTTTATATCGCTCTTTCAAACAAACTGCGGCTGTACGTGTGATCAGTGTGTCACCAATTCCTGACGCAATCTTCCCGATCGTAGAAGTGGATGCTGGAAGGATTACATACGTGTCGATCGAATTTGAACCGGAAGCAAGAGGAGCGGTCAAGTCCGCATCAGAAAATGTATTCTTACAAAATTTTCCTAATTGTTTCTCAGGATCTTTCAGAGCAAGCTCGTCTTTTGCAACAGCTTTCCCCCATTTGCTCATCACAAGAAATTTATCTCCCGGGCAGCGGCGCAAAAAATCTTGAGCATATACCGTCCCACTCGAGCCGGTGATCCCGACGACAATTCTTTGCTGTCTCTCGTGAGTAATAGTTTTGCTCATGGTTGAGAAATCCGCACACCAATAAATACAAATGCAAATACCACAAAGCCAAGGACAGCATTGATCTTGAAAAATGCCAGCTCAACATCATCGGCTTTCGCTTGTTCGAGGTATAGCAAGTATCCTGAAAGAACAAGTAAGCACGCAACGATAACGCTTCCTGCAAATGCTGTCAGATAGACACCTGCCAATAATAAGAATGCAAGAACATGAATTATAGCTGAGTATCGTAATGCTTGCCGTTTTCCAAATCGTGCGGGAAATGAAAAGAGCCCCTCTTTTTTATCGAACTCCTCATCCGTTGTTGAATAGATAATATCAAAGCCTGACACCCAGCACCATGTAAAAAAGAATAGACATGCGACAGGAATAACACGAGCATCGATGGTCGGATTAACGGCAAAATATCCGCCAAGGGGGCCGAGCGCAAGAGAGAGTCCGACACCAAAATGAGCAAGTATCGTGAAGCGTTTTAAAAACGGGTAAACGCCAAAGACAACGAGCGGGATAGGAGAAAGTAAAAAACAAAATGAATTGATCTGTGATGCAGCTAATAGATACAGACAGACCCCAACTGTGAGTACCGAATATGCTTGCGTGAGCGTCATCCGGCCGGTTGGCAGATCGCGGATGGCAGTTCGAGGGTTGCGTGCATCGATGTGCCGATCGACTATGCGGTTCATTGCGAATCCTGTGGTTCGTGCCCCGGTTGCCGCAACCAACACCAGTAAGCCGATCTTGAACAGTACTGAAGATGAAGGGAGAGTTGCCTCGGTATTTTTCAATGCAAAATACCCAAGCGCCATTCCCGAATAGATCATCGGAAGCGAGAACAGCGTATGCTCAATCTTCACAAATGAAAAATATTTCTTCACGGCTGTAATGCGATCGTTCTTAATGCCTCGTAATATCCATTGACACCTTTGCCCATAACGCGCGTAACATTTGGGAGTCCTTCAAACACGCTAATCTGCCGAAAGCTTTCACGTTTTGAAAGATCGGACAAATGCACCTCGGTCACAGGCTTTGTAAATGCAGAAACCGCATCGCGAAGTGCATACGAGTAGTGCGTCAATGCACCTGGATTGATTATCAACGCGTCAGCCCACATACGAAACTCGTGAATAGTATCAATAAGCACGCCCTCATGATTAGACTGGGAAATACGGATATTTACATTATATTCTTGCGCAAGAGAATATAGCTGCTCATTGATCTGTGCGAGTGTCGTATGTCCATATACACTTGGTTCGCGTTCCCCAACCAAGTTCAAATTCGGCCCGTGAAGGATTAATATGTTCATACTACGGATATTGCAAATTCTATTGCTTCTTTGATCTTCGATCGTTCGACACTTTCCCGAACAACTGCCTTCCCGATTCTTTCTAACAGAATAAGACGTATTCCTGAGCGATAATTTTTTTTATCGCTTTGCATTGCTTCGAACACATCACTGACCTTTAATTGCGCTGAAGGAATTGGTAATCTGCCAAGTGTTATTTCGATCTCGCGCCAGTCGTCTTCACTGATCATTCCTTCTTTCATTGAAAGCCACGAAGCGGCACGCATTCCTAATGCGACAGCTTCGCCGTGAAGCAACGCGGAAAATCCGGTTGCAGATTCGAATGCATGGGCGAATGTATGCCCAAAATTAAGTAGTTCGCGAACACCATTCTTCTGCTCGAACTCATCGAGATTCGTATATCGAAGTTTTTCTTTTACTGCATCGCGGATGAGAATTTCATACCCCGAATCTAATCCTCGAAGCAGACGTCTGATCGAACGTGAGAGCCGATTCCATAGGTCGGTATTGCCAATCAATCCGTACTTTAATAATTCGGATAAACCTGATTGCAATTCGCGCTTTGGGAGAGTCTGCAAATAGATAGGATCGACGATCACACGTTTCGGTGAAAAGAATGTACCTAAGAGATTTTTCTTTCCGTTGAAATCAACACCTGTCTTTCCGCCGATCGCAGCATCGATCTGAGCAACAAGCGTTGTCGGAATATGAACGATCGGAATACCGCGCTTATACAGGTTTGCAATAAACCCCGTCATATCACTCACGACACCTCCGCCAAAACTTACGAGTAAATCATTTTTTCTCGATACATTCAGTTTATCGAACTCCCCGGCAAGATCAAGCGCTTGCTTAATATTTTTATTGACTTCTCCGCTATCGATCGTTATTTGATGGAGTGTTAGTTTTCCTGAGCTTTCTTTGATCAGCGATTGATGGAGTCGTTTAGAATGAATGCTCGCAACATTATTATCCGATACTAATATAAGCCTCGTGACATTCATATCGGACGCAGTCCGCGCTAACTCGGCAGCAGCAATTCCGCTCCCGACCGAGATCGGATAATCGCCGAAGGCTGAGTGCGCGATCAGCGTCTCAAACTTCGGACGAAGTCTTACCCGGCGAGACATTTGATCGAGTGCGTTGTGTAATTCAGCCGCTAATTCCAACGCCGAATAGCTCTGTTCGCTTTTGGACCGCGCCACAAAATGCAACGTTGCCTGCTCATAGAACGGCAAACGTTCAGTATATAATAAACGAAGCTTCTCGGTTAATTCCTCGGGGCTTGACGCGGTAAGCAGCGGACGAATGCTCCCTTTGAGCATACTCGCAAGCACATTCTTTGCCGACTGACGAACTGTAACATCCAGCCAAACGACAACACCACTTCCACGCATGACCTGCCGATTAACTACGCTCAGTGGCGTACCGCCGCCGGTTGCAACAACATACGGTTTCTGATGAAAACCCTCATCTGCAATTTCTACGAGTATATCGGTCTCTAATTTACGAAATATAGATTCGCCGTTCTCTCTGGAAAATATCTCAGCGATCGAATGGCCGTTGCGGCGTTCGATTTCCGTATCGAGGTCAAAAAAAACATATCCGCTTTTCGTGAGACGAACAGCAAGTTCTTTGCCGATGCTCGTTTTGCCCGAACCCGGCAACCCCGTCAGATAAATATGTCGCCCGCGCCAAGTCACTTGGATATCATCTCTTGTGAACGTCGTTTCGTAACTCGTTCTTGCAATTCGGTCATCGTATCACCTCCGAATGTGTCGAGGACGTTGTCTGCGAGCACTGTCGCAACAACTCGTTCGACAATGATTGAAAGCGAAGGCACGGCGCATACATCGCTGCGTTCGATATGCGCGTTTGTTTGTTCCGATGTTACAAGATCGATCGATCGAAGTGGCTGCATTAGTGTCGAGATCGGCTTCATCGCAGCACGCACGATGATCGGCATTCCATTAGACATACCGCCTTCAATACCGCCGGCATGATTAGTGGTGCGGGTAATTCGTTTATTATCCAAACGAATTTCATCATGAGACTCAGAGCCGCGCTGCGAGGCAACGTTAAGACCGTCACCAAATTCAACTGCTTTTACCGCTTGAATGCTTACTACTGCTTGAGCAATGTTAGCGTCAAGTTTTCTATCCCATTGAACGTGACTTCCGATACCAACCGGAACATTATAAAATTCAGCCTGCACGATCCCGCCAAGTGTATCGCCCTGACGTTTTGCCTCCTCGATCAATTCGATCGCTCGCGTTGTCGCATCGGCATCACACATCCGTACCTCAGAATTAGAAATTTTATTCTTCAACTCTTCAACAGTAGATGGAGTATTGGAAGTGTTAACTTCGATCGTTCCGATCGACTTGACAAATGATACCGATACGACTCCTATTTCAAAAAGCAATTTTGAACATATTGCTCCGATAGCAACTCGCATCGCAGTTTCCCGTGCACTTGCCCGCTCAAAGACGTTACGCAGATCGTCCATATGCCCATATTTGATTGCCCCGGCCAGATCGGCATGGCCGGGTCGCGGAATGGTAACGGCTTCACGGTCTTTATCTATTGAAGTGACCGACATTTTATCGGACCAATTCTTCCAGTCGTTATTTTCAATATGAAGCGCAATCGGTGCACCGGTCGTCATTCCAAATCTCACGCCGCTGAGAATCTGAGCTCGATCGGATTCAATCTTTTGCCGGTATGATCTGCCGTAGCCTTTCTGCCGCTCGGAAAGGATCGGGTTGATGTCTTGCTCTGCAACAAGCGAAAGCCCGGCTGGTATGCCATCGATGATCCCAATAAGCGAAGCTCCATGTGATTCCCCCCCAGTGAGTATTCTTAAATGTGGCATTGTTATTTGACGAACTTTGTGCAAAATGTTTTCATACTCCGATACTCGCTGCTCGTTAATGGCGATCGTTCGGGTAATATACCGGAAAGCCAGAATGCCTGAGAAAATGCCGCTTGTTCAATAAGCATGCCCAATCCGTTCATAATTTTTGAACCACCGCGCACAGCGCCTGCAAGAAATTCGGTTTGCGGCGGATTATATATAAGATCTGCCGCAATATCCGATTCATTCCATTCAAATTCTTCGAGCGGATTTCCCGGATGATTCTTCTGTCCGACGGGTGTTGCCTGAATGATAAAACGATGAGAATATGCTGATAGCATATTGCCTGCATCTGGAATCCGCATGACATGAACATTCAATCCTGAGATTACACGACCGCAAAATTCGGCAAGCGTCAAGGCATTTGCTTGGTTTCTGCTTACAATAGTTAACGACTTAGGCATCTTCACAGCGCACAAAGCGTATGCAACAGCTTTCGCAGCTGCTCCGTCCCCAACGAAAATCAAGTGGTATGAACTGAGGTCAAAACCTCTATATTCCCTCACTAATGCGCTAGTGAAGCCAATCCCATCCGTATCAGCACTCTCAAGTTCCCCTTTGATGTATCTTGCAACATTTCCAGAATTTAACATCTCAACGTTAGCCGTTTTTTTTTCACTTATTTTTAAAAGCTTGCTTTTATAGGGATAAGTAACATTTATTCCTATGTAATTTTGCTCGTTAAGTAATTGAGTTCGCGATATAAATTGGCCGACATTTGGGCATTCGATGAGAGTGTATTCTAACGTTGAATCAGTAATACCAAATTTGGGAGCAATGATCTTAAATAGCTCTTCGTGCAGTATACCGGAGATGCTGTGTGAAAGTTCTTTTCCAAGAAGTGCTGCTTTAAATACCATTAGTTGGAAGTAATAATGCAGCCTGATTGCGAAGCAATCGTGGTCAACGTTTCAAAAAAATTCGGGTAGGAGATCGTTACAACATTGGAATCCGGAATTATTACTTCCCCACCGGAACAAAGAGCAGCGACAGACATTGCCATCGCGATACGATGATCACCTGAATGATCAATCACCAAAGCCTTACCGATAAAATTCTTATCTCCATGTATTGTTAGCCCGTCAGATCGTTCTACAATATTTGCGCCAAAAGCAGTAAGATTATGATAGAGCGTACTAATTCTATCCGATTCTTTCAATCTCAATTCAGACGCCCCCGCAAAGTTACTTACGCCATCTGCAAATAGCGCGATGACACTCAGAGCAGGGATTTCATCCTGCACGTTTGGCACTGATGAAGCATCGAGCGAAAACGGACGGAATGTAATGATGTGCGAACCGGCTATACGAACATTCCCACTTCTTTCACCCGAAAATTCCGAAATGGTGTTGACAAAGATTGGGATGCCCGAGTTTGACAGTACTTGCAGTACTCCAGATCGAGTTTGATTGATACCGACGTTGTTAATTGAAATGTCTGTCCGCGTTATTGCAGCGGCAGCGATCAAAAAGGAAGCTGAGGAAATATCTCCTGGAACATTGTAGTCGAATTCTTTCGGGAGCACAAATGTGCGCCTCTCAGGTAAAAAAATTTTAACGGCACTCGTTTGCACATCAACCCCGAATTGCCGAAACATTCGTTCTGTGTGGTCCCGACTTTGCAAGGGTTCTATAACTTCCAGTGAAGTACCCGAACAAAATGCTGCAAGCAATAAAGATGACTTTATTTGTGCAGATGCGACTGGAAGCCTGACAGCTGCATTTTGTAATGTGCGGCCATTAATGCAAACCGGCAATGTACCGCTTTCCGAGGTAATAATATCCGCACCGAGTTCTTCATTCAAAACAGTCGCAATCCGCTTCATTGGACGCGTTGATAATGAGCTATCACCAACAAGCGTGCTTTCAAAATCCTGCGCTGAAAGAATTCCCATCAAAAGTCGTGCGGTCGTGCCGCTGTTTCGGCAATCGATCGGCTTATCGGATTTATGCAAACCATTTTTTCCGACTCCGGTAATGACTATCTGAGATCCTTCAAATTCAATAGGTACGGCAAGTTGACGCAGAGCATTGATTGTGCTAATAATATCATCACCGACACTCTCAGTGACCGGTATAGTAATAATACTTTCAGATAGAGCTCCTAAGAAGAGGGCACGATGAAGAATTGATTTATCGGGCGGGACAGTACACTCGACAATGCTGCGTTGCGCGTTGTGTATATTCCGGCAAGAGATCGTGACCGATGACATTTCGGATCAAATAGGCCTCACATTGACTTGTCTATCATACTGACTCGGCATATTCTTCTATAGGCGGACAACTGCAAACAAGTTGGCGATCGCCAAACGCGCCGTTAACACGCCCAACAGGAGCCCAGAACTTATTTGTACGAAGCCAGTGTGCCGGGTAGGCCGCTTTCTCACGAGAATACGGGTGCTTCCAGTCATCACTTACGATCGACTCGATCGTATGCGGAGAATTTTTCAACACGTTATCTTCACGATCTGCGATTCCTCCTGCAATCTCGCCGATCTCATTTTTTATAGCGATCAAGGCGTCGCAGAAGCGATCGAGTTCGTGGAGCGATTCGCTTTCTGTTGGTTCGATCATCAGCGTGCCGGGAACCGGGAAAGAAACGGTCGGTGCATGAAAGCCATAGTCGATCAGCCGTTTGGCAATATCTTCGACTTCAATACCGACAGAATGTTTGAATTCACGCATATCGACGATCATTTCGTGCGCAACCCGTCCGTGATTTCCCTGATAAAGAATCGGAAAGTGCTTTTCGAGACGAGACTTAATATAGTTTGCATTAAGAATTGCAAATTTCGTGGCTTCCGTAAGACCGTCGTAACCAAGCATTGCAATATATGCCCAGGAGATAAGCAAGATACTCGCGCTTCCCCACGGAGCTGCAGATACAGCATGTGTTGAGTGCTCACCGCCGATCGGCACAACAGAGTGTCCGGGCAAATACGGTGCGAGGTGCTTTGCAACTCCGATCGGTCCCATTCCGGGACCGCCGCCGCCGTGTGGGATACAAAATGTTTTATGAAGATTCAGATGACATACATCCGCTCCGATCACCTTCGGGCTGGTCAAGCCGACTTGCGCGTTCATGTTCGCACCATCCATATACACTTGCCCGCCGTGCGAGTGGATGATCTCACAAATCTCAGTGATCCCTTCTTCGAACACACCGTGTGTCGAAGGATAGGTCACCATCAGCGCGGCAAGATCGTTTTTATGTTCTCCAACTTTTTGTTTGAGATCAGCAATATCTATGTTGCCGTTCGAATCCGTTTTCACGACAATAACCTTCATCCCGGCCATAACTGCACTTGCAGGATTGGTACCGTGTGCAGAAGCGGGAATGACGCAGACGTTTCTGTGAGATTCTCCGCGTGCTTCATGATATGCTCTGATTACAAGCAAACCGGCATACTCACCTTGTGCGCCGGCATTCGGCTGCAGTGAAACGGCATCGAACCCGGTAATATCGCGAAGCGCAGCTTCAAGCGCTTCGAAGACTTCTGCATAACCCTTCGCCTGTTCCCGAGGCGCGAACGGGTGAATGTCCCCGAACTCCCGCCACGTGAGGGGGATCATCTCTGCAGTCGCATTGAGTTTCATCGTACACGACCCAAGTGCGATCATAGAATGAGTCAGTGAGAGGTCACGGTTCTCAAGCAGTTTCATATAGCGCAGCATCTCCGTTTCGGAGTGGTGCGTATTGAAGATCGGATGCGTCATAAAAGGGCTTGTCCGTTCAAGAGATTCGGGGATATGCCCTTTTAGTTCTTTAGACAGAACTTCAATATTAATCTTCACGCCGTTTGTTCCTTTTACAGACGCGAATAATTGTAACAGCTCAGCAATATCTTCTTTTGTCTTTGTCTCATCGACTGAGATACTGACACCGTCAGTAAAATATCTGAAATTGATATGGTGCTTTTCAGATTCGAGTTTGAGCTGTTTGATCTTTTCAGAATCAAGATATACTCTGATTGTATCGAAGAAAGAACTGTTTGCAACTGTAAATCCGAGTTTCTCCAAACCCACAGACAGAAGTGAGGTCAATCCGTGGACTCGTTGGGCAATGACTTTCAACCCTTCCGGCCCGTGATAGACGCCATAGAGTGCAGTCATATTCGCAAGCAATGCCTGAGCCGTACAGATATTGCTCGTCGCTTTGTCTCGTTTGATATGCTGCTCGCGAGTTTGCAATGCCATACGAAGTGCGGGCTTACCATTCGAATCAACGGAAACACCGATAATGCGTCCGGGCATCTGGCGTTTGTACGTTTCGCGTGCGGCAAAGAAAGCAGCATGAGGGCCGCCATACCCGAGCGGGACTCCGAAACGCTGCGCAGAACCAAACACAATATCAGCGCCAAGCTCACCTGGCGGGCGGAGCATTACTAAAGATAGCAGATCGCTGCCGATAGCAACGAGCGCTTTATGGTGGTGACAGGCATTGATAAATTCTGCAGGGTCACTGACCGAACCATTACCATCGGGATATTGAATGATCGCCCCAAAAATATTTTCATCCCAGTTCTTAATTATTTCCGACGGATTGCCAATAATAAGTTTAATTCCGAGAGGTTCCGTTCGAGTTTTGAGAACATCGATCGTTTGCGGAAAAACAGAATCGGCGACAAAAAGCGCATTTGCATCTCGTTTCAAGAGTTCTTGATCGCGAACAGCATGCATTAAATGCATTGCTTCGGCAGCGGCAGTTGCTTCATCGAGCAACGATGCATTTGCGATCTCCATTGCAGTGAGGTCCATCACCATCGTCTGGAAATTCAGCAGCGATTCAAGCCGTCCTTGTGCAATCTCTGCTTGATACGGCGTGTATTGGGTGTACCAACCCGGATTTTCGAGAACGTTACGCAGAATAACAGGGGGCGTCACACAATCGTAATACCCCATCCCAATGTACGATTTAAATATGCGATTTTTCGAAGCGATCGTGCGAATATCATCCAAAAATTCAACTTCGGTACGCTCATTAAGGCCGGTAAGTGGTTTCTTTAATCTGATCGATGCCGGAATTGTCTGCGAGATCAGTTCGTCAAGGGACGAAACGCCAATCGCGGCGAGCATGATCTCTTCTTCGGCAGCATTGGGTCCGATATGGCGGTTGCGGAAACGGTCGAATTGTGTAATAGCTGTTGTCATCAGTAAAAAACGTAGTAGCTTGGTTTGAGATTTAACAAAACAATGATTTTAACGGAATAATTTGAAATGCAGTGAAGTGTCTATAATAGGAATTCACATGAGGTACTCTCTGTTTTACACCGCTCTCTTGACAGAAGCAGGCGGGGCCCTTAGCTCAGTTGGTCAGAGCAGTCGACTCATAATCGATTGGTCGCAGGTTCAAGTCCTGCAGGGCCCACAATTCAACCCGTCATGGATCAGAATCCATTCTCTCAGCCGCACGAATACTGGATGCGCTTTGCGTTTCGCGAAGCTGAGCGTGCATTTGAAAATGACGAGGTCCCGATCGGCTGTATCATCGTCAAAGACGGAATTATTATCGGCAAAGGACACAATCAGACCGAACAGCTGAACGATCCGACGGCTCATGCTGAGATGATCGCGATCACTTCTGCCTGTGCAACGCTCGAAAATAAATTTCTTACCGGATGCACCCTCTACGTGACCCTTGAACCGTGCCCGATGTGCGCAGGAGCGATCGTTAACTCACGTGTAGAACGAATCGTCTTCGGAGCGCACGACCCAAAAGCCGGAGCAGCAGGAACCCTCTATAATATTACGGAAGATGAGCGCCTCAATCATCGAGCACAAACACTCGGCGGTGTTCTCGACGCAGAGTGCAGCACGATCTTGAAGGAATACTTCAAGAAAAAACGCTGAATCAGAACGATCTCTGGAAGCGGAAAAAGAATCTGCCTGTTTCTTTTACATCCGTTCTCCAATCAACGCCTAGTTGAATGCCAGATGCGTGACCAATTCCTATCCCGACGTTATAAATAATATTGGCAAGCTTGAAGTTATTGAATCCCCCAAGCGGATCGTCGCCAGGGTTTGCAAGATCAATATAGCCGAAATCATTCAAAACAATGATCTCCGCATTCGATTCATCAAAGAACGAACTGAGTTCTTCGAGGCTCAGCCGAACTTCGGTATTCAACAGCAACATTCGGTTGCCGGCAAATACTTTATTCTTGAATGCCGGCAAGCTCGACGGTCCTCCAAGATATGACATCTTTTGGATTGGCACATTTCCCGTTTCCGTCTCAATTCTCAAACGGGTATCGAAGTTGATTGCTTTCGTGATCGGGTTGAAATCCCGCGCATCGAGCGAATATTTGGCGTAAGTCTTTCCACCATTCGCAAAATCGAATGTTGCCGTCGTATCTTCTCGGCTGCCGAATTCTGCTTGAAAGAGATATGCTCTGCCGCTGAGATATTCCATGACGACGTTATCGCCAAAGATATTCGTAACCCGCTTCGTCTCGGTCGTCACTTTTTCTTCACCGGCGCTGATGAGCCAGGAATTTATTCTGCCTGTTGTCACCGCCGGATTATCAGGAAGTGTTTTATCCCCGCCCCATCTGCCATGAAATACGCGTTGGGGTTCGTCGTAATTTATATCGCTTTCGTAGATCACGCTTATCTCCGCATGCTGATTCGGACGAAACGCGATATGTGCGTTCCAGCCGTCGATCTTGAAATAATCACGGAAATCTTCACGGGCAAAGAATGCATAGAACGCATTCTCCGAACGGGATGCCCGCCACGCGTCTTCGGTTGTCGTGATATCATGATACTCGGCCCCAAACGCCAGCGTTGGCGTCCAGCGCCAATGTTCGACAGTTACGCTTGTGTCACCGATCGTGCCAAGCGGCAGCCTGTATTCCCCTCCAAGCATCGACTGCCCTTTCTGTTCTTCAAAGCCATACCCGATGCCGCCTTTAATGCCAAGTTCATCGTGCCGTCCAAAATTGATATAGAATGGGGTAGCCAGACCAAGAAAGAATCCATTGACCCGGTTAAAATCAATCATCGAAAATGATTCGCCATACGGAAGAAGACGATCGAACGGGTCATTAGTGATCAAAAAAGAATGGCGCCCTTTACCATATTTATGAAACATTTTGCCGATACGAAGTTCATAGATCAGCGAATCACCTACCGAATCCTTCACTTCGTCATTGCTGTCGAGATCGAACACGGAGTGAGGGTGCAGGAGGGAATTAAGCGATTCATTCAGGAGGGAGCCTGTGAGCAGTTGGTGTATCAGGGTCGTATCGCCGACAGAAAAATCTATGCGAATGCCTTCCTGCTTCTGCGCAGGATCCGTTTGCTCGTTTTGCTGGAATTCAGTTTGTGCTCCGGCAAGCGAAGTAAATAATGCAAGCAGTAAAACAACAAGCAAGGTATGACGATTCACGACAACCTCCATAGTATGTAGGTGAAATATCACAAAGCTACGAACGCCTTACGGCGAATGTTACAACCATTAATAAAAATTAAGGTTCTGAGGAGAGTTTGTAACTTTAACCACCCCCTGAGCATTTATATTAGCAACAGGGGATAAGTAAGCAATTGACAACTAATCCTATTTTTTGGGGTTATAGTAATATGAACTTTTTAACCCTATGAAGCGAGTAAATCTCAAAAGTATTCTCCTTGCTATAACAGCATATTTGCTGTTGGCCCCGTTTGGCACGGTCTTATATTCAAAGCCGTCCACGGTTTGGAATGTGATCAGGCGGCAACCGAGCCACACTCCATCTATTATTCTCCCGCAAAGTTTTGTAAGTATCAGCAATGGATCGAAAGCGGCGATAGAATCCAAAGAAGTCGAAGCCTCGGTCAGATCTGTCGCAGAAGACATCTGCCGAACTGTTCTATTTGTCCCTCAAGAAACTCAGCTTAATAATGCAAACATAACTTCGGTTGAAAATACCGCCGAATATATTTATACTGCTTCGCTTGCCTCCATTCCAATTCGCGATGCCAGAATGATCCTTTCTATAGGACGGATAAAAAATAATATTATTGCCGTCAGAAATTCCATTCCAAATTATTCTGCCAATACAATAACTGCTTCTATCTCGCGTGAAGCCGTGCTTACGAGGGCTCAGGAACAACTCAGTTCGAGCGTTGTAATTGTCACTGCTCCGACGCTCGTATTTGTTGCCGATCCAAGAAATAATTTGCTTCGACTTTGTTACGAACTTCGTGTCCGCGACGGCGCCCAAGAAAGTTGGCGTTTGACGTTTGATGCGACAAGCGGAGCATTGATAGAAAAAAGATTACTCGTGCATCATTTTGATGATGGCAATCTACCACAAGCAGGTCCCAAAGGTGTCGTCAAAGGCGCCGTACATCTGCATACTCCTTTTGATACGCTGACGATGGTAGGCTTCCCATTTATAAATATCTCGAACGGCACAACGACGACTTCCGCCGATTCGACAGGATCATTCAGCATTCCATCATCAGGCTCAAACTTGACGGCGACACTTACAAATGTATTTATGGGCGTGGTCAACACGGGCGGAACAAGCGCGGCACTTTCTGCAGTACTGCCTCTGAAGAAGACGACGATCCTATTTGACTCACTCAATAGTGATATTGCTGAGCGTGATGCGTATAACTCCGTCAATTGGGCACGATTATTTATCCGTCGACTCGATATCGGGCTCCTCCGATTAGACAGGTTTCTCACCGTAAATGTCAACGTTAATTCTTCGTGCAATGCATTCTATGACCCAACGAACATTTCGCTTAATTTTTTCAGTGCGGGGTCAGGCTGCGAGAACACTGCTGAAATTTCTGATGTGGTGTATCACGAGTTCGGGCATCGTGTACAGCACGCAGTCTATTCGACTGTCATTGGCGGCGATTCCGATATCGTCAACACCTCGCTCGGGGAAGGGTTTTCGGATACGTACAGCTCGCTCATGCGCGATGACCCGCGCATCGGTATAGATTTTTTCGGAAATAACAATACGCTCCTGCGGACGTGTGACAATAAGAACACATGGCCGGATAGTCTGTCGCTCGACCCGCATTTCAACGGCGAGATCGTTTCGGGCGCGTTTTGGGACCTTCGAAAAATGATCGGACTAAATGAAGCAACAAAGCTATTCCATCGGATGATGTACTATACTCCCGACGCACCCGAAATTTATTCAAATGACGGACTGCTCGAAGCATATTTACAAACATTGATGGCAACGATCATCGCCGACGATAACGATAATAATCTTAAGAACGGAACCCCGCATATTCAACAGATACTTGCGGCGTTCGCAAAGCATAATGTGACCCTTGCCGGTTTTATTAAGATCGACGTCCCGCACTTACCCGATCAGGATACCGGTTCTGCCCCCTACCCACTCTCAACGACGGTATCATATAACGGACCCGTCGGAGAACTTGACACGACTTCACTCAAGCTGTACTATTCTATTGATGATGGAAAAACGTATAACAATGTCCCGTTTATCCGAAAAGATACGTTCTTTCTTGCGTTGATCCCTGCTCAGGCAGCCGGATCGGTCGTTAATTATTATGTCGGATGCAAATTAAATATTTCGACCGACTCAATAACTGCCCCTAACCCTCAGTATTCGTTTCTTGTCGGATATAATCGGATCTTTTTCGACGATTGCGAACACAATCGTGGTTGGAAGACGGGTATTGCAGGCGATCAGGCAACGACCGGTATATGGGAACTTGCAAAGCCGTATGGTACATATACCGACCCAACCCCACCGATCTTTTTCGTACAGCAAGATACCGATCATTCGCCGAATGGTGTTATGTGCTACGTGACCGGAAATCGCAACGGACTTCCCGGCAATCTGACTCGAGACCCGGGGTATGACGATGTTGGTGGCGGTGCGACAACTCTCGTTTCACCGAATATCCATTTTGACAGTACAACTAGCCCGATTATCAGGTATTGGTATTATTATTCGAACGATCAGGGTGATAACCCGGGCATTCCGGAGTGGGTCGTCAATCTATCGGTCGATAATGGAGCAACTTGGAAGCAAATAATTCGAACGAACAATGTCACTGATGGCTGGACGCAAGAGACGATTCATCTGGCCGATTATGTGCCGCCAACTCACACTGTACAGCTAGAATTTATTGCTAGCAATTTCATCGGCGCAATCGTCGAAGCAGGAATAGACGATTATGAGGTACTCGATGTCGCCACGTCTGGAAACAAGGTCAGTGTTCGCAAGCCAATTGCTGAGCAAATTTCTTTCCCGCGTCCGAATCCTGTCATTGCGGGCACAGAGATAACGTTCGGTCAGGAATATACTACGATCGATCTATTCGATCTGCGAGGCAATAAGATTATATCTTCTTCAGGAAACACTCTTCTTATTCCGCAACAAGCCTCGGAAGGGGTATATGTTCTTCGAACAAGCGATCGGGACGGAAATTACGCGACGTATAAGATCGTCGTAACAAAATAATTATCGGCTTGACGGATCAATGCCCGCAGCACAGAGGGAGGATCTTGCTGCGGGCATTGCGTATTAGTATTTTCACCCACTAATTCATCACTACGAAATTCATCAGATCATCGACTTGCGGGCGCTTGACGGATACACACGATAAACGATCTTCCTGATCGTATCGAATTGCAGATACGGATACATTTCTTTTAATGCGCCGATCGCTTCGGACGTTCGCATTTGCGAATCCGACCTCAGTTTTAGAAACATCTGGCGGATAATATAATCGCGCAAGGATTTTTCGTTGAGGAGGTCGTTCTCACGAAGCGCCACATAGGCGTCATCAGTGAGGATTTCGGCTAACGGATTCGATTTCCCTGATCTGAACCGGCTGCGGATCGAGCCAAGATCATCGGACACAGGAAACGACTGGACGATTGCTTGTTCGGCTGAAGCCGAGCGTACTGTTCGGGTTTGCATAGACGTAGAGTTTCTCTTTTGATAGATGAATGACGGTTGTACATCCCTGTCCGTTCGCCAAGATTATTTGATCTGCACCCTTGGTCGTTCCTCAGATGACAGAACTGCCGACAAGCGGACAATAAACAGTATCAAAAAGAATTCTACGATCTATACGGTTTAGTTAACACTGTGGGCACCGTGCCGCACATATATAAGTACCGCGAGCACCCCGTTTTGTTACAAAATTTATCAATTTTTTTTAGGTCACAAAAGCTTGCCCTACTGACAAAGCTGACACAACTCTGATACACGCGACCCCGTAAGCTAACTTATATCAACATATTACAGGAGCAAATTTTGGAGGCTTACTCCCATGACCCCTGAAATTCGAAAAGGCTGAAGTATAACCTCAGCCCATTTGAATATCTTTGAAAATGGATTATTGGACGACGATCTGACGCGTAAGCGACTTCCCGCCTTCGGTCAACACGACCCAATATGTACCGCTTTCATTGGGTAGGGTAAATTGAACCGACCCGTTGCCGCTGTTCACATACTCATTAGTCAGCAATTTAACCTGTCGGCCAAGTTCGTCATACAGCTTCGCAAAAAGCGGCCCGGAAGTGGCAGCAGTATAAGTAAGCGTTGCGCTCGCGCCGCGCATTACAGGGTTTGGTACGATGCTTGAAATCGAAAAGCTACTTGACGGCGCCGTATTATGGACATCCTGCAACGGATTGATCGTTCTCGGAAGATCGGTGATATCGAGGCTGTACATCCCGTGACCGTAGGTCGTTGCAAGAAGGTATTGCGTCGTCGCACCCCGAACGCGCAATTTCGTCACCTGAGCAAGCGGAATACCATCGGTCAAAGCTTCCCATGTAACCCCATTATCGATCGAACGAAGAACACCAAGCGTATGTCCGAGGAAAAGATCGCCGTTCGGAGCACGTGCGATGGACTGCATATTTAGGTTTGGCAAATTTTTTGCCGGGAACGTCCATGTCGTACCGCGATCGGTTGAAAGTGCAAAATGTTTTGAGCCGTACCCTGCAATCGAAACCCAAACGTTATTCACATTTGCATCCGTCGGGTCAGTTGCCCAATCGGAAACGGCCCCAATGTTGACAGAGGATTTAGTCCAACCGCCATTCGAAGGATCCCTTGTCACAAATGTTGTCGATCCATTACTTGCAAAAACAGTATTCGGATCGGCTGCTGGAACGTGGACCGTTTTTGGCCCACCGGCTATTTGCGAGCTCTTGGGTATCTGGTTCAAACTGGCAACGCCGTCGTTCGTATAATACACGTTCGAACCGCCGGCAACAGCAAGTGTTGCAGGATCGGATTCGCAAACATCGTAATACATATAGAACGGTACGCCTTCGCTTAGCAACGGGCAGCCTAACGGGATGACATTGTTATCTCCGCGAGGTCCGATATCCCAGGTTTCCCCTCCATCAGGTGACTTTTGCAGTGACGCTTGGACATAGGTTGAATAAACTGTCAGCCCATCAGTCTGTGAAATAAAGCATCTGCCGCCGTCTCCGCCGACTTTTTCTGTAAATGTTTTTCCTGACGGTATCTCGGTCTTACTGACGCCATTATCCTGAGCACCGCCAATCGCAAATGTAAAATTCGCATCGGCATCGCCGCCAACGAACAGAAGTGTCGGCAGAGTCCCGTTGCGCGATTGCCATGTTTTTCCGTTATCGCCGCTGAGGAATACACCGCCATCGGTCAATGCCCATAAAAATCCGCCGCCATATTGAAGGACATGGATGTCAGCATGGGTATAGTTGCCTGAGCCTGCAGCCGAACGCCAATCGGTATAATACGGGAATGATGTTCCGCCGTTCGTCGAAGTATAGATATCGAGCCCGCCGACGATCACATTATTCGCATTTGATTGGCTGACCGCACAAGCGTTGTTATAAAACGCTTGGTTGCTCATATATCCGCCGCCCGGATTTGTCACGATACTCCAGGTTGTCCCGGAATCGAGCGAGCGAGCGAGGCCGATCGAATTACCACTCGATCCGCTGCCGACACTTGCATACACGATAGAAGAATTTGCCGCAGAGATACCCATTGTTATGGTTGACTTGCCGCCGATATTTGCAGCCACGTCACCAGACCAGGTTGCACCAGCGTCAACAGACCGTTTGATCACCCCTGCTCCTCCTACATAGAGGCGATTTGGGTTGTTCGGGTCAATAACCATGTGCGTCGTCGCCCCTCCAATACCCAATATTTTCTTCCAGGTGATGCCACCGTCAAGGCTGCGATGCACGCCGTCATTGGCAGTCGCATAAACCGTCGAAGGAGTGACCGGATCGAGAATAACCTGATTAACAGCGCCGCCTACAGCCCCTGTAGTAGCAACATGCGTCCAATTCAGCCCGCCGTCAACCGATTTGAATAAACCGTCACCCATACTGGCTTCCTGATCGTTATTCGTATATAGATCGCCCGTGCCGGCATATATAATATTATCGTTCGTATAATCTACTGCAATACCGCCGATCGCATTTGTCGTGAATGTCCCTGCAAGAAAGACCCAGCTTGAACCAAAATTTGTGGATTTCCATAAGCCGCCGCCGGAAGTTCCGAGGTAACAAACGCCGTTATGCTGCTTGCTGAATGCCATCGCCGTCGGCCTGCCGCTGACCGCGCCTCCAAGCGAACCACCAACCTGAGTCCAGGCCGGACTCGATTGCACAAGAAAACCTTGCGGCCGGCGCATTGACGTAAACTCTTTGAAACCCTGCGCACGAGCTTCGGCAATATTCGTATCCGGGCCGCTCTTTTCCCAAGAGAGCCAGTATTTCATTGCCGCTTCGACATTCTGGTGCTCACCCCAGTCAGGGTCGGGCATCGTTTGCGCTAAAAGCGGAGAAAAAGAAAATAGTACGGTTAATACCGTAAAGACAAAGGCGGGTTTTTTCATTAATTCGTCTCCAATTATAGACTAGTGAAAACAATAATTATACAAAAAGGGTTTAGTACTACGATTGATATAGCATCCTCATCTGTCATTTGAGCAACACGAAGAATGACCGGAGCGGGCTTTGCATACAATCCATTTCTTTAAAGACACAAAAAACGGATAAATGTCTCACACGATCGGGAAAACAATCGACCGCTCGAAAGAGCCGTACAACATTAACTACGACTTCCATCTTAATGAACTACGTAAACTTGAGGTCATCGCCGAACGCACCCGCTTAGGCGGTGGGAAAAAAAATATTGAGCGCCAGCACCAAAAAAATAAGCTAACTGCCCGTGAACGCATCGACCTCTTGATCGATCCGAAGACCCGATTCGAAGAATTCGGCCTTTTTGCCGGTAATGGAATGTACGAAGAAGAGGGCGGCGCGCCGGCAGCAGGTGTTGTGACCGGAGTCGGCAGAGTATCCGGAAAACTTTGTGTTATTGTCGCTAACGATGCGACCGTCAAAGCCGGTGCTTGGTTTCCTATTACCGGCAAAAAAAATCTTCGCGCTCAGGAAATTTCTATCGAGAACCGCCTGCCCATTATTTATCTCGTTGACAGCGCCGGGGTATTCCTGCCGATGCAGGATGAGATATTCCCGGACAAAGAGCACTTTGGAAGGATCTTCCGAAATAATGCTGTGATGAGCAGTATGGGCATTGTTCAGATCGCCGCTATTATGGGTCCGTGCGTTGCCGGCGGTGCGTATCTACCCATTATGTCGGATGAAGCGCTGATCGTCGAAGGCACGGGGCATGTTTTTCTTGCCGGCAGCGCGCTCGTCGAAGCGGCGATCGGAGAAAGAATAGATAATGAATCGCTTGGTGGTGCAAGGGTACATTCGGAAATTTCCGGCGTTACCGATTATAAAATGCCGAACGATAAGGTCTGTCTTGAAACGATCCGCTCGATCGTTTCGAAGATCGGCGAAAAACCTCGGGCAGGATTTAGCCGAATCAAATCTGCCGCTCCCCGCTTCCCGAACGACGATCTGCTTGCCATCCTGCCAACAGCAACAAACAAGCCATACGACACTCACGAACTGATCGCACGGCTCGTCGATAATTCCGAGATCGATGAATATAAAGCTGATTATGGCAAAACGATCGTTACTGCATACGCACGTATTGACGGTTGGGCGGTCGGGATCGTTGCTAATCAACGAAAGATCGTCAAGACTGCCGCGGGTGAGATGCAGGTCGGGGGGGTCATTTATTCTGACTCGGCAGATAAAGCAGCGCGATTCATAATGAACTGTAATCAGCAGCTGATCCCGTTGGTTTTTTTGCAGGACGTGACGGGTTTTATGGTCGGCTCGCGAAGCGAACACGGCGGTATTATCAAAGACGGAGCGAAAATGGTCAGCGCTGTCGCAAATTCCGTTGTACCGAAATTTACGTTCATTGTCGGAAATTCCTATGGCGCAGGAAATTACGCAATGTGCGGCAAAGCATACGATCCGCGGTTGATCTTTAGTTGGCATAACGCCCAACTTGCCGTGATGGGCGGGGCCCAAGCATCGAAGACACTCTTGACATTAAAGATCGCGACACTCGCTAAAACGGGCGAGACGATCACTCCTGAAAAAGAGCGACAGATGCTTGCCGAGATCCAGAAACGGTACGACGATCAATCGGGGGCATTATATGGCGCGGCAAGATTATGGACCGACGGTATTATCGATCCGCGAAAGACCAGAGATATTATTTCACTTGGAATAGAAATGGCTTCGCACAATGCCGATATCCCTAAATTTAATCCGGGTGTTATCCAAACGTAATAATTGAATATGAACTATGCGGAGATAATTGCAATCTTCTCATAATTTATATTCAATTGTTTCGTTCAGCTCTCCCTTGATAGCGAAACTCAGCAGCACTCCGGCTAAAAGAGCGCACCCTGCCCCCACAGAAAACGCCACAGGTGCGCCGAATTGCTGCCAAAGGAAACCAAAGCCAACGCTCGCGGGCAATGCACTAAAGCCGATAACGGCATTGAACAGTCCGTACGCTGCGCCTCGCTTCTGAGCGGGCACGAGATCGGCAACGAGGGCTTTCTCTACACCTTCGGTTATTCCGTAGTATAGTCCGTACAAAATAAAAAGCAGTGAGATCATCGATGGCGAATCTGCAATAGCAAACCCGATATAGATCGCTCCGTAGAACATCCATCCAATGATGATCACCTTCCTTTTTCCAAGTTTATCTGCAAGTATTCCTGCAGGGTATGCTGTAATGGTTGTAACAAGGTTGAAAAAAGCAACAAGTAAAAAGATCTCGCTCGGCCGCAACCCCGCTTGTGCCGAACGCAGGAGTAAGAACGCATCGCTTGACATCCCAAGGGAAAAGATGAACAGTACGATCAGATATCTTTTGAATGGAACACTGAACGAGCTCTCGTGCGTACGAATTTCTTTTCGTTCGTGAGGAGATGCATGTACTTTTATATTCCGAACAAATATTGCGATAAGCAGCACCGATACGAACGATGGAATCGCAGCAATGTAGATAAGTGTCGTGAATGTATGAGCGCTGATTGTCATCGGCGAATCATTCGTCAGGAGCCCGGTAACAAGCGATGCAACCAGCGCGCCGATAACAGCGCCAAGCGGATCGAGTGTTCGTTGGATACCGAAAGCACGTCCGCGACTTTGTGCGTCTACGGAATCTGCGACCAAGGCATCGCGCGGAGCAGTACGAATTCCCTTTCCGGCACGATCGAGAAACCGGCTGATCAGCGGAAGAAGCCAGGACGATGTAAACAATAGCAGCGGTCGTGCTGCTGCCGTGATCGCATAGCCGAGTACCGTCGGAGCTTTACGAGTCTTAAATCGATCACTATACCAACCCGAAATGATTTTCAACAGCGACGATGTCGTATCAGCGACACCTTCGATCAGTCCGATAAGTCCCATACCGATACCGAGGGTTGCAGAAAGGAACAGCGGCAGCACACGCGTTATGATCTCACCGCTGATATCATTGAATAGGCTGGCAATGCCTAACCAGATAATGTTCGGATGTAACTTGTTCTTCAATTCTATAAATAAAAAAGCCGGAGTAAGAATCACTCCGGCTTTTTTTTATAATCAAATCAATTATTGGATCGGATTCGTCAGAATCACCATAAAGTGTGGTTTGTAATTCCCGTCAGGTCGTCCTCTATCTCCGACGAGCAGCACTTCGTATATCCCACCCGCGACAGCATTGAATGTGACTGATGGTACCGTTTCGGTCTTATTATTAAGTGAACCGGCAATTGTCACCGGACCAACTGGCTGAATGGACTTATCAAATGTTTTCGGTGCTACTACTTTCGTCAATGTCGTACCATTAACGGAGATACTTGCATTCGCTGCTGTAACCGATGTTCCGGTTGCTTTATAACTCGAAACCGTATTAGCAACTACGATGATTGCTCCCGCGCCAGGTTCCGGCTGGTCTGGGATCGGAATCGTCGTTACACCGGCAGAAGAATCGTACGGTGCTGCGGCAGTCGGATTCTGTTTTTTGACAGTATCGAATACTACCAAGGAATACAACTGATCGGATTTGATAAGTTGGCTATTCGCATAGAAGCGGAAGAGGATAGAATCGGAAGGGCTCGGGTTCTGGCCAGCCCCGTAAGCCTTTACACATTTGACATACACAAGACCTGTCAGCGGTACGGTTTTCGGTACAACCTGCAGTACGCCGTCGCTTGTTACATTATAAGGAGCGGCATAGGTACTGAACGGCGCTAATCCCTGTGCATCATATACGGTATTGTTATTGATCACAAGTGACATTTGAGTAGCCGCTAACGTATAATCAACAAATGCCGGACTGTGAATTGTCGAGGGCATTAGGGCATTGACAAAATTAAAGCGTAATGTTTGCGGAACAGGAAGCTGGTCGTTCCCAAGCTGATTGTCGTCGAATAGGTGAATCCGGACAGTATCATCAAGAACGTGGTTACCATTGTTATCAATTTTCCGCGAGTTTTGGTCCAGTTGCCCGCCCCAAGTGACCGTATGATATGTCCCGCCCTGAAGGGCAATTCCGGCAAGACGGCCGAGAATAACGGGCACAGGCGATGTATTATCGGTCACGTAAAAAGTAACCGTCGTATCCTTGGCGACCGGCAAGCCTTTATAGCTAGTGACAGCTTTAAATGGTACGCCACCTGTTGGAGTAATTTCAAGTCCATGCCACGGATCGCCGACCATCAAATGGATATTTTGTAAATTGGGTGATGACGGCGGAGTGGTATTGATAAATCTAAAATACGCAAGAGTGTTTGAATTCCCGGATGGCGTGTTATCATTCAGGACGGCACTTGGATATTGCCCAGAGCTTGGGTCTTTATCATAAATTACCCACGTTTGTTTATCTCCCGGGAAAAGCGTCACATCGGTCGTCGCTACAACGATCGCAGGATTGCTCGTACCGGCAACGATGGCAACACAATGATATAACTGCCCTGCGCCGCGAGCCGTCGGGATGTTATTCTGGTAAACGGTCGAAACACCATACGTAAGCGCGGTTTGCGTGACAAACTCGGTATCGGCGATATTATCGGCGCGATACATAAAGACTTGAATTGGAGTCTGCTGAACGAATTCCATTGCCCGGAACTGTGCGTAATTGACATATCCGGGATCCGGTGCATTGTCTTTGCAACTGCTAAGAACCATAACGCCGAACACCGCGAGGGCTGTCAAACAAAGAGAAAGAAAGCGAGCAGAATACTTCATCATTTTGTTAGGTGATTCGCTGATTGATGACACAACAATACGTACTTGTTGTAATAATAACACACGACCCGCCCAAAAGTAGCAGCCGGTTTATAGAACTGCAAAGATACGATTTTTTAAGGTCGGTTTCTTCAAAAAACGCTATTTACTCCCTTAAAGCCAACACATCAAAAGTTGCCTGCAACTTAAATAGTAACATTAAGTTTAGAGCATATCCAGTTGAAAATTCTCAAGATAATACTTCACCCGTTCTGTAAACTGCACCCCATACATTCCGTCGATGAGCCTATGATCGTACGAGAGGCCGAGATACATCATCGAGCGAATGGCGATATAATCGTCGCCGTTTTCATCCGTTTTGACGACCGGCTTCTTCACGACGGCGCCTGTGGTCATAATTGCAATCTGTGGCTGATTTATGATCGGTGTACCAAAAAGATTGCCGTACATCCCGGGGTTCGTGATCGTGAACGTGCCTCCAGAAATATCGTCCGGGGTCAATTTTTTTGTGCGCGCCTTTACTGCAAGATTGCTTACAGCATGGGCAATACCGATATAATTCAGATTCTGCGCCTGTTTAATAACAGGTACGATCAGTGCAGGTGGTAGTGGCGAATTTTCCGAAGGCGGTACGCCGACAGCGACACCAAAGTTAATATCTTTTTTGACCAAGATATTCGTACCGTCAAGTTGCGCATTGATAAATGGAAAATCTTTGATCGCGCGGATCATCGCTTCGATGAAGATCGGAGTGTATGTCAAATTCAGCCCTTCACGGCGTTTGAATTCATCTTTGAACTTCTCACGGAATTTTACGATCGCGGTAACATCGGCTTCGCTGACGCTCGTTACATGTGCACTCGTATGCACGGAGCGAACCATGTGCTCGGCAATTTTCTGGCGGATATTATCCATCGGGATAACAGTATCCGAAGCGAACGTTACGGTCGGTGTATTCGATATGGGAGTTGATTTGATCGCCACGCCGCTTGAAGCCGGTGCGGCTGTTTTCCCGGATTTGCGATTCGAAATAAACCCAAGGATATCATTCTTATTCACACGCCCGCCAAGTCCTGAGCCGGAAATCTGATCGAGTTCGGCAAGTGAAATATTTTCCGTTTTTGCGATCGAACGAACAAGCGGCGAATAAAATCTTCCGGATGAGTTTCGAGCAGAAACTGCGGGTGTACCGATAATAAATTGTGGCACCGATGCCATCGTTTGAGCCGGAGCTGCTTGCGGCACAGCAATAGGCGCAGAACTAACGGATGGCGTTGCAGCGCCTGTGCCGGCAATATAAGCAAGCACATCGCCGACCGGAACGACTTGCTTTTCGTTTGCGAGAATTTTAGTTAATATTCCTGCTATCGGTGACGGGACTTCGGTATCGACTTTATCAGTAGAGATTTCGAGAATGGGTTCGTCTTTCTTGATGGCATCGCCCGGTTTCTTGAGCCAACGAAGAATTGTGCCTTCGGTTATACTCTCGCCCATTTTTGGCATAACAACTGCTTGTTCATTCGCAGATGCCGTTACTGCGCCATTTGTTTTTGGCGCGGGTGCTGAGGGTGCAACAGGTGCAACAGGTGCAACAGGTGCAGGAGCAGGTGCCGGTTTTGATTCTGTTTTTGTTACCGGTGAAGCGATAGCTTTTTCACCGGATTCTCCGATCACAGCGATCGGAGTTCCGACAGCAACGGTTTGCTTTTCTTCGACCAACTGTTCAAGAAGCACCCCTGCAAACGGCGCGGGCACTTCGGTATCGACTTTATCGGTAGATATTTCAAGGATCGGCTCGTCTTTCTTGACTGCATCGCCCGGCTTCTTGAGCCAACGAAGAATCGTCCCTTCGGTTATGCTCTCGCCCATCTTGGGCATCACAACGTTTGTTGCCATCTGTCGTTAAATTAAAACTTATTGAATGTGAGATAACAGTTGCAACACGAACTTCGCTCCTGTAAAGTATGAGAGGTCGTTGGTACGAATGTTTATCCTGAGACAGCAAAAAGGAAAATAACTAACATAGAAAAATAACTAATAATCAAGCCGTATGTATGAGTTGATTGTCATACTAAGCATGTTGTTTTTCAATTACTAAAGCCTTTATCTGAAATATTTTCAAAAAATATTTGGATTTCAATATTTATCTTCATATATTTGTACCGCTTGGTATGTCATAGTTTATGGTGGCGCGATGAGAGAATGGTTTGATGGATACGGCGCCGAATGAAACAATAGGCAAGTCCCCAGACTCCTGATTGTAGTACTGAGAGCATTTTGTGTGGTCGTGGTTTGGACGCCAAAATGCATATTGATATGTACTCCCCAACAACAGAGGACCTTACGCACCAAGGGCTTCCACTGTGCATTCTATCATATATTCATTCCAACATTAACAACATTATGAAAGAGAATACATTTACTGTCGATCTCGGCTCATTGAAGCTGTCCGACGCACAACGTACAAGTATTAATTCTGCTATTCAATCTGCCGTCAGTGGAGAACTCGGAAGAGCATCGAACGGACTCGTGGCGCTCGTTCCGATTCACAACTGGCCGCACGGACCGATCTTGAACGGCATTATTGTTCGTCCGATCAACGAAGGAACATTCGAGAACCTCGCTGCAGGGAAAATGTAACCTGCGCGCGGATAATGGACACGGCTGAAACGATCCTTTGCCCGAGTTCGCGAGCGAAACCCGGAGCGAAGCTGCTCGGCATTCGTCAAGACAACGGCACCGTTGAGATCTTGCCGACTGTGGTGCAGATCGATCTCCAATTCGTCGAGAGCATATCGGAGTACGTCAAACCTGAGCAGCACTTTCGCTTTGCGAACTCTTGCATCGAAGGCAGCTGTGCGCAATGGACGGGCTCTCGATGCGGCGTCGCCGACCGAGCTCTCGAATTTCTGGACACGGTCGCCGTCAGCGATACGCTTCCGGAATGTTCGATCCGTCCGCAGTGCCGCTGGTTTGTACAAAGCGGCGCGGATGCGTGCAAGATCTGTCCATATATCCTGACCGAAATAACCGAAGAAGAGGCGCTCGCCTATTTTCGTGAGCACTCATTCAAAACGGAACATGCGTTGATGAAATAGATTATATAGATATTCTCTTCAGACGCATGCACAACTGATTTTCTCTGCCGAAGCCGGACATCGCACCTTCCGCGCGGATAACAGATAATATACACGATCGACGTCCTTCCCGACTGCGATCATACGGAGTTTGCCGAAAATCCGAAAAAGAGTAGGCAATAAAAACTGTATCACACAACTAAACATTATGGCAACAGCTAAACCATCTTCAACAGCAGTTTCCGAAATTCCTGCAGCCCAACTCGATGCGAGAAATAAATTTCACTTAGAATACGCACTCGGGATCATCAAACCTCTGACCGATACATTTTGGGAAGAGGTTGAGTGCATCGGCTACAATAATGAACTGATGCGGCTCGAAGCGATCGTGAACATCAAGCAAGCAACCGGCTATAACGGCGACTTGTGCTCGAAAGCGTCACGAGAGTATGTCCGATTCTATGTGGACTTCAAAGACGGCGGCGGCTTTCGCGATATGGGACTGGCAAGTTTCAAATCGTCAGATATTGCTAACATTCCGCCGGGACCGGAGCACCCGTTGAGCTATATGCTCTATTATTATATCAACGACGAGCAATATCGGCGCTTCACCGATTGCACACACGCCGTCATCCCGACAATGCGTGCGATCCTACAATGGAACGTGCCGCCGCCCCCTGCTACACCGGGATACATTCCATTCTATGGCAACGTCCGCGATGCCGACATTCAATTACAGCGCCGTCCGTGGATCATCTTCAGCAATATTGCCGACGCCGTGAAAAAAACATCTCTTGCGTCAATATTTGCTGCCGATCATCCGATCCCGCTGCCCGATCCGGCTCCGGTAGAAGCGCAAGTATTGTATGAAGCATATAAAAAAGCCGGTGTCCCCGATCATCGGACTTTCTATTCGACGATCGGATCATCGATCAATACACCGATGGATTTCTCGCTTGCAAAATCACAGATGAAGATCAGCGATTTTGCTGCGTTTAAGATCGATCCGTCGGCGATCATCAAACTCATCAGCGCCGTCCCGAACGAAAAGAAAGCAGATGTCACGTTCGAAGAAGTAACGTGTGTCGGATTGAATACCGACACCGACCAACTCGGCGCTGTTGTGCATGTAAAATTATCGTCGGGCTACAGCGGTGATCTCTGCCATACCGGTTCTGCGGAACACGTCGCATTCTGGGCAGACTGGAATAACGATGGCATATTTGATGAATATCTCGGAACACAAAGTTTCGAGACGCACGATATTGCGAACATTCCGACAGGCGGGCTGTATTACAATGTCATTCTGCCTATCGATGTGTCGAAGCGTTTGCGTTCGTGTGCGAACCCGAACATCATTCGTGTTCGAGCCGTACTCTCGTGGGAATCGCTGCCATCGACGATAGATCCAAATGCTCTTAATACATGGGGCAATTCGATCGATGCGCTTGTGCAGCTGCGTCCCGGAAGAGAGTCCGGTATTCACACAGTGATCAGCCTTGTCGGAAATGTCGATCGTTTCATGATCGATCCGGTGCAGAACCTGTATAACTATAACGGATTCGCTCCGACGATGAATAATAATCGTCCGTGGGGCGGCTCAACGAATATCTGCGGTATCATTGATCGCAACGGCTTCAATGGCATCATCAAGTACCGCCTGAGCGTCAAACCGTTTGGCGCGCCTGATGCGTCGTATGTACCGGTGTCGAACAATGAATCGTTCGGCAGATGGAATTCGGCGCTGCCGAACATACCCGGAATTAATCCGAAATGGGTACCACAGACTGCAGATGTGAACGGGTTCTATATCTACGATGTCAATCCCGCGCTTGGGATATTCGACATTTGGGATAATGGACTTCTCAGCACCCTCAATGCCGGCGCACTGCCTGACGGAACGTACACTATTCGTTTTGAGTACACAGACGAATTCGGTATCGTCCAGATCGGCGACGTCTTCTCGATCGTCGTGAACAATCAGGGAATGAGCATCAGCCCGACGGCAAATGTTACTGTTGACTTCACGAAGGATATCGATCTCGTCATCGACGGCGGAGATTGCCACAGCTATAGCAATAAAGACCCGCTCATTGACGGTCATTTGCGAGCTGTGCATCCGTTCTTCGCGACATGGTATCTCGATCTCGAGCCGACATCGCATACACACGGAACATTGCCCGTGCCGGTGCAGCGAGATTACTCGTTCCTCGGTGATACCGGCGATGCGAATACACCGTGGTCGCTCGATACGAAGCCGCTTGATCCGTGCGGATATACCGTCAGCATTGCAGCTCGTACGCGCGTTATCCTCAATAGTACGCCGGGGTATTTCCCGTGGTACGGCATCAAAGCAGTCGGCTTTGCAAAGCTCCCGTAGGGAAAAATAAGAAAATGACCTCGTTCCGGCATATTATATAGGCAATATGCCGGATCGGTCATTAACAGAAAAACTGATAGTACTTCATAGAGTTAGTCACGGGCTACATAACGGGCAGGCCGAAATTCATAGGTGCGAAGTTTCGGACTGCCCGGACTTTTTTCGGTTGAATGTTCTTGTGAAATGATAGGTTACACCGCCTGAATTCACACTTTTTCTTGTCATTATGCTGCTCGATATTTTTGGCGCTAATTTCGACCTCGTCAAAGCCCTCGGCTATGGCTGCGCGTTTACTGCGTTCGTACTTATTTATTTTAGTTTTAAGCTTATCAAAGACGTGATCGATAAGCCGTCGCCGAACCAAAGTGCCGTTAGTCTGATAAAATTTTTTATGGGACTGAGCTTCGCCGCCGTGATCGTCGTCGGGATCTTTGGAATACCCACACTACGTAATAACGATCTGCTGCAAACCTCAAATACCAAACTCTTGGCAAACGACCAACTCAAGCAAGCACAAATAGAGGCAACCAAACTTGAAGCGCCCGGACTGACAACAGAACAAATCGACTCTGCCAAGGTAAAATATAATAATGCAATTGATTCTGCCGCCAAAGTAACTCAAAAATTGGATGCGTCAAAAGCTGCCGAACTCAATAAATTAATAATCCCTACACATATTATCGTGACGGGTCCGTCGGATTCTTCTCCGACAAAGACATTGGTCAGGCAACAGGCACTGAAATTAAAAACAATGGCGTTTTGAGCCTCAGCTTTTTTTATTGGGGTGCCAAAAATGTTTTCTCATATCAACATGTTTTTTTATAAACGTTACACCCTCGCGCTCAAGTAACGAACGCATTTGCTTATAACCGCCAAATTTATGTGCCCCGCTGAGTTCACCGTTACGGTTAAGTACGCGATGTGCAGGAAATCCCTCCGGTATGATACCCATTGCATACCCAACCGTCCGAGCAGAGCTTTTTAAGCCAAGCGTCTCGGCAATAGCGCCGTAACTGGTCACTGATCCTTTTGGAATAATAGCGACGATCTCATAAACGCGTGTATAGAAGTCTTCTCGAGAAGTTTTTTTTCTTTTTGTAACTTCTAAATAATCTAAGAGTATTTGTTGTTTCTTCTTTCGCATATTTACTGATAGTACGTGAAAGCGCCGTTCAGAGTAGCGATCGCCGGATGCGGGACAAGCGGACTTGCCGCTGCAGTCGAACTCGCCCTTGCCCGAAGTGACCGGCAGATCGAGATAACGCTTTTCGATGCCCGTCATACTCCCGGCGGCAGAACCCGATCGTTTATTGATAAAACGACCGGTGACGTTATCGACAATGGCCAGCATCTGATGATGGGATGCTATACTTCTACACTTAGATATCTTCGTCAGATCGGTTCGCTCTCTAAACTTCATATTCAAAGCCCGCTCTCAATTCCATACTACAGAAAAAATATCGGAAAGATCGGCTCCTTTTTCGTCCCGACATTTTTACCAGTACCGCTAAATCTTACCGTTGGGATGATCAACAGCAACCTGCTCGCTGCATACGAAAAGATGGCGGCATTGCGTTTCGGTACAGGAGTGATGCTCTTTCGCTACGATACGTTATTCGCCGAGAAAACCTGCAAGCAATTATTTGTAGCAACCCAACAACCGGATACTCTTATCGAAAAGCTCTGGGAGCCGGTCATTTTAGCGACAATGAACACGTCTGTCGCCGAGGCAAGCGCGCAAGTATTTCTGAATGTCATCCGAACGATATTTTTAACGAACCGAAAGTTTTCGACACTGCTTGTCCCCGCATGTGGCCTCTCCGAGCTGCTTATTGAGCCTGCCATGTCTTTGTTAGAGCAACACAGACATCAGGTACGGCTTTCAGAAGAGATCACGAGCGCTCATGTACGCAGCGGAGTTGTCTATCTTACAACAAATCTTGCGAAAGGCTTTGAAACATTCGACGCATTCATCATCGCTGCTTCACCACTGCCGGATTGGGCTTCCGAATTTATCGATCATCAAAATAATTTATCATTCTCCCCGATCGTAAATCTCTATTTTTGGCTTAATAAAAAAATTCTTGACAGCCCGATAAACGGATTTCTCGGCACCAGCGTACAATGGGCATTTCCTAAAGTGTCACAATATAGCGAACAGATGCTCGCCTGCACCGTCAGCGCGGCAGATACACTATGCGGACTTGAACCTTCTGAAATAACGACCATTATCGAAAATGATCTGCGAGGATCACTTCCTCATATCAAGGATTTTACCGTTTCTCACTCGATCGTTATCAAAGAAAAACGAGCGACATATCGTCTCAACCCCGTGACCGAATCCGAGCGCCCTCACTGCCGGACCGGTTCGCCGAACGTGTTCGTTGCGTCGGATCTTGCAACAAATGGGCTCCCAATGACCATCGAAGGATCTGTTCGCAATGGCGTGCGCGCAGCTGAGAGCATTCTAAATGATCATTTGTTCATACAATTAGCGGAAACTCATTGGGCTGAAAAACGTATTTCATTATTCCCCCGAAACGTAGAAACGACTATTCCACTTTATCACAATAACGAATGAGTACATCTCAGGGTGACCACGCATTAGAAGCATTCAAACAAAAACAGCGACGCAAGAACATCAAACGGTTCGGGATGATAGGAGTTCTTGTCGTTATCGTCGGAGTTGCAGCCTGGTATTTTTTCTTTAATAAAGCAGATGCCGCACCGCAGACCGTGATCCGTTTTGCGGTTGCCGAACATGGCGACATCATCAAGGCCATTACTGCAACCGGGACGATTCAGGCGACAAAAACCGTTCAGGTCGGCACGCAAGTGTCTGGAGTTGTACGGGAGCTTCATGCAGATTTTAATTCGACCGTAAAGAAAGGCGATCTCATTGCAGTGATCGACCCTACATTTTATGAGGCAGCAATCCAACAGTCAGAGGCGAACTATGAAAAAGCAATTGCCGATCAGAATAAAGCAAAATTAGATGCCGGCCGCGCTGAAAAATTATTTCAACAAAATCTGTTAGCTAAATCGGATTACGATGCCGCGCTTGCAACCAGTCAAGATGCGGATGCGACCGTCAAGCAATCGGCCGCATCGTTACAGCAAGCAAAAGTAAACCTGGGTTATACTCAAATTCATGCTCCTATCTCGGGTACGATCGTTTCCCGCAATGTCGATGTCGGACAGACAGTAGCCGCATCGCTCAATGCGCCCGTTATTTTTATCATTGCCGAAGACCTTGAGAAAATGCAGGTCTGGGCAAGCGTTGACGAAGCAGATATCGGGAGCGTCCACCCTGGACAGCAGGTGACGTTCACTGTTGATGCATACGGCGACGAAAAATTTCAAGGGGTTGTGAACTCCGTCCGTCTTAATGCAACGATCACGCAAAATGTTGTGAACTATACGGTCATTATCGACGCGGACAACCCGGATCTGAAATTGCTGCCGAGTATGACCGCAACGGTAACGATCATTAATTCTTCGAAACAGAATGTACTGCGCGTCCCCGTCTCGGCGCTCCGATTTACTCCTCCGGATGTTCAAGCGCCTGTCGCGAACGGCGGACATAAAGGCAACGGTCAGCATCAAGGAAGCGGACAATCGAAAAAACAAAGCGATTCTACGATGGCATCTGCTGATTCTGCTGCTGCCGCGTCCGGTATAATTTATATTAAAGCTCAGAGCAAGGGCACAAGCAAAATGCCGAGCTTTGAAGCAGTATCTGTTTCGACCGGCATCAGTGACGGATTATTTATGGAGATCAATCCGATCGGACGCGAATTAAAATCGACCGATAGCATCGCGATCGGGATGTATTCCGTCGGCGGAGCTGCAGGTAGCTCGTCAAGCACTATGCCTGGAACGAACCCATTCGGCGGCGCGGCCGCGAGAGGCGGGCGAAGATAATAATGTTCAGCAATATTTTTTCTTCGATCACCATGGCGTTCGAATCGCTCGGGCATAATAAAGTCCGGGCGTTTCTGACCATGCTTGGAATTATCATCGGAGTTGCTGCCGTCATCACAATGACGGCGATCGGCCAAGGCGCAAAAAAAGCTGTTAATGACCAGATTGCATCGCTCGGGACAAACGTGCTGACCGTCTTCCCCGGAGCATCGTTTGGCGGCGGCATTAGTTTTGGTGCCGGAACCTCGAACAAACTGACTCAGATAGATGCCGATGCAATGCGTCGTTCTCCGCTGATCACTGCTGTAGCTCCGATCGCGACGGCTTCGTCGCAAATTATTGCAAAAGATGCAAACTGGTCAACCCGTGTCAATGGCACAACGCCAGATTATATAGAGGTCCGCGCGTGGGGGCTTATCGACGGTTCTAATTTTACAACGGGCGATGTCAAGCACGAAACCAACGTTTGCATTCTCGGCAAAAGCGTTGCCGATCAATTATTTCGGAATGGCGATAATGCGATCGGTCAAACAATTCGGATACGCCATCTTCCGTTCAAAGTAATTGCTGTATTGGTGCCGAAAGGGTTCAATTCGTTCGGTCTCGATCAAGATGATATTATTCTTGCTCCGTTAACAACTGTTCAAAAAAAACTGCTCGGCATCACGTGGCTCAATACGATCATCGCCAGCGCGACGAGTTCCGACGAAACACCCGCGGCAATTCAAGACGTAAGCCAGACGATCCGCGCTCAACACCGGCTCTTACCGAGCGAGCCGGACGATTTTAATGTTCGCTCGCAACTGGACCTTGCCGCAGCAGCCGATCAGAATGCGAACACACTGACAAGCCTGCTTCGCAATGCAGCGATCATTTCCCTGCTCGTCGGCGGTATCGGCATTATGAATATTATGCTCGTGACCGTCACCGAACGGACTCGCGAGATCGGTATTCGCAAATCACTCGGCGCAAAAAATGTGAATATCATGGTTCAATTTCTTACCGAAGCAATGACTCTTTCGCTTGTCGGTGGAGTGATCGGGGTGTTTCTTGGTTACGCAATGAGCGCATTTATCTCAGCGAGCAACGGCTGGACACTTGCGATCTCCCCCGTCGCAACAGGGCTTTCGTTCGGTGCGGCGGCTCTTGTTGGCGTCTTCTTCGGTTTTTACCCCGCACAAAAGGCCGCACGGCTTAATCCGGTCGAAGCGCTTCGGTATGAATGATCCGGGCGATCCGCGTTTCGGCGATCTGATCAGATCGGATACTGAGTCTGCAACAAGCGGCGATATCGTTATCGTCGGTGTCCCAACCGACGAAGGTATTCTTCGAAACGGAGGCAGGGTCGGCGCCGCGCAAGCGCCCGATGAAATCAGAAAATACCTTCGCAAACTTGTCCCCCCACTTACGATGTCCGGCACGAAGACACGACAGGTCTTCGATCATAGAAATGTCAGCGGCTCAACTCTTGAAGATCGGCACGGCCGTGCGTCCCAAATCATAAAAGATTATACTGACCGAGGATGTTTTGTCATTGGCCTCGGCGGCGGACATGACATAACGTATCCGTTAGTACGAGGTACATCGAACACCCACGGGCGCCTTGGGCTTATCAATGTCGATGCTCATCTGGATGTGCGAGAAAAAAAGAATGGGCTGCATCATTCAGGAAGCAGCTTCAGGTTGCTTCTCGAAGAACATATTATCGACCCTTCAAGATTTGTTGAATTCGGAATCCAGCCGCTGGTCGCAGCAAAAGCTCATGCCGATTGGGTAACCGATCAGGGCGGCACAATTTACTACTACGATGCGATCAGGTCATACGGCGTCGTGACAGCATTCGAGAAAGCGATCTCCGAGCTTGGTGAATTTTATCTTTCATTCGACATTGACTCTATTCGCACATCAGATGCTCCCGGTTGCAGCGCCCCGTCACCGCAAGGATTTAGCTCGGATGCCGCACTTGATATTTGCCGTATTGCCGCAGCAAGCGGCCGCTTGCGTGGGTTCGATATCGTCGAGGTCAGTCCGCCATTTGATATTGACGGCAGAACCAGTCGTCTTGCAGCAAGGATGGCGGCAAGTGTACTCGCAGGGCTCGCTGCCGGCAAACAATTATAATATTTTTATTATTGTACCATTTGCTCCGACGACAAACCCTACGCTCGCCGTTGGGAAATAGATTGCTCGTAATGCAGATGAAGTGCCACTGGAAAGTGAATTCCAATTCGCACCTCCATCTGATGTCGAAATGATCGTCCCGGACGCTCCCGCTGCGTAGCCTGCATCTGCAGAAATAAAATATAGTGACGAAAGATCGTGAGTGGTCCCCGATGTTCGCCCGACCCATGACAGACCAAAGTCTGTAGATTTTATTACCAATCCTGAATCGCTGCACATATAAACGGTGCTCGAATTTGCGCAATATGCAGCTGATATGCCATGATCGGCGTAATACACTGAATTCCAGGTTCTTCCGTTATCGTTCGTCCGATAGACCGAAGCATATCCTTGCAGCGGATCGTGTATAAAAAGGAAGCCGTCATAGAAGTCATAAAATGATTCACCGGCATAAATCGGCGCGGAAGAGTTTGCCGGGAAATTCGGGCTCCGATAATCCCACGATGCGCCGCCATCCGAAGATACCAACAGAAACGGCATTTGGTGACCCGACGATGACTTTCCGCCTGAAAGTACTGCCTTCACGCCGTCGAAGAAATGAATGTTTGCAAAAAGAAGTCCTGAGTCGATCTCCGCCCAGGTGACTCCTGAATTTGTCGTTTGAAAGAAAACTTGATCGCCGCAGACAAACCCCGTATCCGAATTGAAAAAATACAGATCGTATAGTTTCTGCTTCGTCGGAACAGTAACTTGCGACCACGAATCACCGGCATTGCTTGTTTTTAATACCGTCCCGCTATCCCCTACAACAAAACCGGTATGCTCATCGATAAAAAAGACATTATTGAGGTTATGCGTAGTTGGTGAACTCAGCAACATACACGTCGCAGGTATTGAAATGACGGGTTGAGTCACCTGCTTGCAGGACATCAAAGCAGCAAATACAACGATTGGTAATATCCGATAGTACATTATACGTTCGTTCTCATCGAAAACGATCCAACACCCAAGAAGTTACACGAGAATAAAAAAGCCGCGGCAACTGCCGCGGCTTTGTACAAACAATGTTCTCAAAAGATACTTTTAGTTCGTTACGATTATGCGCTTCGTAGTGACAAACGGTATGCCGTCATTCGAGACGCCGTTGATACGGACGAAGTAGCTGCCGTTCGAGACATGCTCGCCGGTTGAACTTGTTGCATTCCAGCGCCAGATGTTCATCACCGGAGCGCTTGTCAAGAGTGTACCGAGTATATCATATACTTCAACTGTTGCACTGGTGACCCCGCCTATCGTTGCCGTGATGCTCGATGTCATCGGGTTCGGCGCGAGCGTGATCGAAACCCCGCTCGGAATTTCTGCTTTTACGCCAGATGTCGCCGCTTGAACGCCTTGCAGTTCGAAGCCGCCCGACTGAACGATCGAGTGTGTCGTCGTAAAGAGAAGCGTATCATGATGAACAGCTTTGTCTGTTGCGGTGTAAACGATCGTCACAGACATTTGCGAATTCGGATGCAGCAAGAACGGTGTCGCAGGATTTGTGCTTTGGACAGCAAAGTATTGTCCATCTTTGAGCGACACACTATTGACGGTTACATCTATGCCAAGGTTATTATAGAAGTAGAATGTCTTCGTCGGTTGGGTGCCGAAAGACTCGATCGCAACGATACGCGGCTCGGTCGGGAAGAGCGGGCGAACCACTGAGTCGGTTGAATGATGATCGCTATCGTGCAGCGAGAAGCCATAGATTCCGCGTTCGGCATACGTGCAATTTAACGAATCGCCTCTGAGCCACAGAAGCAAACATGAGGCATATCCTTGCTTCGGATTACCGTTCGTTGTTGCGTATGGCGTGAAGACATATTTCAGCCCGACGCTGTCGTATGCCGGGATCGTCAAAGGAAATTGTGACTGCTCAACCGTGAAGGCGTGTATATCCTCACAGCCAAGACTATCGCCTGTTACCGTTATCGAATGGTTAGTATTGTTGATCAGCTCAAGCGTACGAGTTGCGCTCGCGCCAAGAACAACAGGATCTTTATATGCACTGCCAAGATCGAACGAAATGCACGACGTGTTTGCCGCCGGTGAAGAACCGCTGAAATAGACAGTGACCGCCCCATTCAATGTTGTCGTTGAATCGGTATAGTTCAACGTCCAGACGCATGACGCTTGCATACCCGCGGTGCTTGGTTTGAAGCACACCGTCAATGAAATTGATTCGCCCGGCACAAGAGATTTGATCTGGCTCAGATTTGTCACCGAAAAGACGTCGCTGTTACATCCTGTGATATGGAAGTTGCTGACAGTGTTATTGCTCGTATTCTTGATGGTGACGGTGCGGCACGAATCGGTACCGACTTTTACAGAGCCGAAAGTAAACTCATGCGGATCGGCAACCAGATCGGTCGAGCTCGGCCGTGCGGTATAGCCGGTAAGCAGCGCATAATCGTTGTAGTTTGCACCGTTATATTGATATGTCACTTTCAACGAATCGAATGCCTTGGTTATAAGTGAATCGCCAATGTAGCAAACTTCGAAGCGGTAATATCCGCCCGAGTCGATCGTGAAGCTCGGTGTTGATGACGACGAAATCTTGAAATCTTTGCTGTCGCCGACAAGAGTTAAACCCGTCACTGTCACTGTCGCACCAGTGTAATTGACGAGATAGAACGGATGGCACGAATCCTGCCCTGCCACCATTGGGCCGAAATTGTAACTCGTCGGAGTGAGCGAAAGCACTTTGTCATGTCCGCCGCTATTAGTGGTGATCGTTCCGATGAGTGAAAGCGTGTTGGAACAATCGGACCCGGACTTCGTGACCTTCAGCGTGCAATAGACTGTTGTAGTCGCCGTTTTTGCGGGGCTGAACGTGATCAGGATGTGCGTGGAATCGCCCGCGCCGAGCTGCACAGTTGTCTGATTTACTGTGAACGCATCACAACTCGTACTGATATTGATCGTCATCCCACCGCTCGATGTGTTAACGATGTAGAGATAGCGCGAATATGTTGCACCCGCAGCAGCAGAGAACGTCCAAGCCGTATCCTGCGTCTCGAGCTTAAATCCGCAATCTGCGGCATTCGAGGCGTTTGGCGCAAACCCGCCTGCTATAACAGCAAGCATCAATATGAAAAAAGTACGTATGACTAAGCGTGACATAGACTTATATGGTTAGTTCAACAACTCGTGCTACGGTGTTTTACCGTTCGCACAGTATCAAAATGCAAAAAGAAATAAAAAGTTACAGCCATTGCCTGCTTTTTCTAGAAGACAGCGTTCTTTTTGAATAAAGCAAGGCAATGCAACACAAATGCTTATTGATCGAATAGTATTTATCTGATGGCACTAGATGACGAATATCTTGGAACCACCTCCCTCTATTTTATGTATTAAGACTCAGTCTTAATAAGAATGACAGAGAACTCTAACGGCAGTAAAGCTCAGAAGCGCTCGAAGAAAAATACTTCTTCAGATGCGCGGGAAAATCCGCATGATGTGTTCCGGAAATTTTTGCACGATGGCGAGTATCGCAACACCCCCGAGCGTTTCGAAGTCCTCGATGCTGTCCTGAGCTGGGATGATCATTTTGACGCCGATAATCTTTTTATCTATCTCAAGAACGCGGGCTCAAAAGTTTCACGCGCAACCGTCTACAAGACACTGAACTTGCTACATGAGTGCGGTCTCGTATCACGCTACCGCTTTTCGCAAGGCCATGCGCAATACGAAAAAACTACCGACCGTCCGCACCACGATCACCTGATCTGCACGACCTGCGGCAAGATCATCGAATTCGACAACGGCCGAGTGGTACAAATGCAGAATGACATTTGCATTGCGTATGGATTTAAGCCCCTGTATCATTCATTCCAGATCTTCAGCGAATGCCTCGACGGGGCAATGGATATTCAGGATTGCGAATATGCCCGTCAGCGAAAACTTGCGCTGATGAACCCCGCAAAGCGTGGGGGTAGAGTTTAATTTTACATTTTACATTTTTCATTTTACATTTTTTGTGTACGGCAAACTTTTCAATCAATTCGTCATTAGTTTCAGAGAATCGATCGAAGCTTCGTTGGTCGTGATGGCCGTGATGGTCGCGCTGAAAAAACGCGGCGATAAACGAATCCGACGCGCAGCGCTTTGGGGAATTTATACGGCGATCGTTACCTGCGCCGTCGGCGGGTATGCGCTCGGAACGATCGCGTTGGTAAATAATCATGGCGTCGAACTTACACTCTATATCGCCGCTGCCGTTGCAGTGACGGCGATGGTGATCTGGATGATGAAAGCAGGGAAAAAGATCAGAGCGAACATTGACGAACGCATTTCTTCGACCACATCGAATGCCGGCTTGCTTCCTGTGCTCGGCATTTTCTTTTTTGTGTTCTTTATGATCACCCGCGAAGGATTCGAGATGGTGTTATTGTTGCTTGCATTTGGCTCCGGCGTCGGAGGACAATTTTATGTTTCGGCAATGCTTGCCGGCATCGGTTTGGCAATTTTGCTCGCGTATGCTATTTCGAAGGGGCTCATTAAAGTAAATATCGGAAAGTTTTTACAGCAATCAGCATTCGTATTGATGATCTTCGTCGTGCAGCTGGTCTTTGATTGCCTGCACGAAGCATACGAAGGAAATTTTCTGCCCGAGCCTTCGTCACAGTCGTTCGCAAATTTTGTTGATTTCGTTCACGACCAGGTTCCGGTGTTTTCTTATATTGCGCTCGGATTGTTTGCGTTGATCGTCATCTATCATCTGGCAATGAATATCGTATCGCGGCGAACACCAACAAAACCCGCACAAGCATAGTCTTGCAAAACTTACTCACCTGCTTACGTTGTTTCTCTCTCGCTTGATAAATTTACCTTCGATGAAAATTATTTTCTGTTTCACATTGATCATTGCGCTCGCCGGCATACTTTCAGCACAGCCAAAGAGTCCGTACACGATCAAAGAGCCGTCCATTAATATTGTCACCTACCGGCCCGACATTGACAATGCAGGCATTGATAAAGCCAAGCAATTTCCCGGCGCCAAACCTCTTGCTGAGTCGCTGTATATTAAAAAAGAAAAACATCTGAAGAACATCCGGCAGCTTTCCTTCGAAGGTGAAAATGCGGAAGCGTATTTGAGTCCGGATGATCAACATATCACATTTCAAGCACGTGGTAAAGGTGACGGGAAATGCGATCAGATCTTTACGATGACGCTTGACGGGAAAAATGTCAAAGAGGTCTCGACCGGCTCAGGCAGAACAACCTGCTCGTATTTTTTTCCTGATAATAATCGTATCCTCTATTCTTCGACGCAAGCGAGCGGCGAAGGATGCCCGCCGGAGCCTGATCGTTCAAAAGGATATGTTTGGCCGATCTACAAATCGTATAATATTTTCGTCGCGGATACGAACGGTGTCACAACAGAGCAGCTAACAACCGACTCACTATATTATGATGCCGAAGCAACGATCTCACCCGTTGGCGATCGCATAGTATTCACGAGCACCCGTGACGGTGACATCGATCTATATTCAATGAAGCTTGATGGCAGCGATGTAAAACGTCTGACGAATGAAGTCGGCTACGACGGCGGTGCATTTTATTCGAACGATGGCAAACAAATTTGTTACCGCGCGTCGCGGCCAACCGGAAAAGATCTCGACGAGTATAAAGCGCTTTTGAAACAAGGGCTCGTTAAACCAGGTGTTCTTGAAATATGGGTCATGGACGCCAACGGTTCGCATAAGCATCAAGTTACACATAACGGCGCGGCAAATTTTTGTCCGTACTTTTTTCCCGACGGCAAGAAAATTATTTTCTCCTCGAATATGGATGACCCGCAAGGACGAGAATTCGACCTGTACTCGATCGGTACCGACGGAACGGACCTCGAGCGGTTAACCTATGCTGAAGGCTTTGACGGATTTCCGATGTTCACGCGTGACGGAAAACATCTGGTATGGTGTTCAAATCGAAATGGGTCGCATCCGCATAACACGAATATTTTTATCGCGGATTGGGCGGAGTAATTGACTTGGTGGGATAAATAGCCAACTTCTAAAACCCAGCCCCGCTATAATCGAACTTCATTTGTTCGACATACATCTCTACTTTCACTCTCCTGATACCCTCGCTGCCCGATTCCATTTTGTCGGGTGTGATCTTGAAGATTTTGAGATTTTGAAATGTCAGTGTAAATAACGGATTCCCGCTATCGTCAAGATAATCGAGTGTTCCTTTTTTTTCCCCTGTGTTGATAACAGAATCTTTCTGCCATTTATAGAATCCGTTCGAATGTGACTCGGGAATAGTGATCACAAGATTAGGAAATTCGAGCTTTGCCGGCTCTTTCTCGTACGTACGCATTTCCCCGACCGGGTTCTCAACCACTTTCTGCTTCAGTGTGATTGCTTCGATCTTATTTACTTTCTTACAGGCATCATCAAGTCCGTCGATCTTCAATCGGAAGTTAGACGGCGTCCATTGCTTCTGAACGCCGCTACCGAACTTGTAATTACCCGAGAGGTCGTTCGTAGAGTCGCCTTTTTTATATCTCGTCCATTCCGGAGAAAATTTGATCGTCATCTTCGCCGCATCTTTTGATGCCGCGTCGAGCGCCGGCAATCCTATTTCCGAAATAAGTGCATTGTTGAACTCGACTCTCGAATATTCTTTATAATTGTAATCGGCGGCGATGATCGCTCCGCTTTTGCGCGTGTATTTGCGATCGAACGAGCTCTTGATCCAGTCATACATATTCTTGCGCATATTCGCGCCGCAGGTTACCGAAATATCTTCGTACTTAACGCCTGCAATATGTTTTTTCTGGATGTGATCGTCACTTGTTTTCTCAGCAATATCACTTGTTGCATGCCCGCCTTCGGCAGACTGGATCCATCCTGCAGAGAGACCATCCAATTCGATAGCATATTTTCCAGCGGTGTACGAACGTTTATCGCGCATCATACTTTGCATCCCGCCGGTGTCATCTCCGCCCGGATTTCCGGTACCACTTCCGCCGCCTGAGCCGCCGGGACCTGAATTTGTGGACGTCCCGTTAGGGTTATTGCCCGAGCTGCCAGACTTATCTCCGCCGCCACTGCCGGGCTGAGATGCGTTGTTATTGCCGGTAATATTATTAGACTGCGTTCCTCCTCCGGTTGACCCGGTAGAGTCAGTGTTAGCAGCTGTGTTCCCTTTCGTACTGTCGTTAGTCGTATTACCGGTCGGGCTTTGATCGCAATTCGCAGATACACTGAAGACGAATGGTGCTGCCCAGCCTTGGTTGGATTGTATGAACGGATTACTGCTTGCATCGAGTGCGCGAACGCTCCACACGTATGTTTTGCCCGGTTCAGGGAGAAAATATTGTATTGGCCACAGCAACGAAGTTTGCCCGATAATATCTTGCTGCACGAGCGCACGATTGGCAAGAATCGCCGTGATCGGCTGTTGGTTCGGATACACTTCGAAGATCGCAAAACGATAATCAACTGGCATAGTTGGCGCCGGAGCGATTGGCGTCCATTGAAAGTTCGGCATCGGCGAGCCGTCTTTTGAATAGATCACATTATTATTTCCGATCCTGCACAGCGACGATTGATCCGCCGGGATCATCAACTGTGGAGGGAAATAACTAATGATCTGCGCACAATCGTTGGGACTGACGGCAAGTTCGCCGCCCGTCTTTGCATCCATCACGTGTACGATAATGCAGATGGTCCCGTCCGGAACGCGACCTGCGCGCTGAGAACTGATGTCGACATTATTTTCGAAATGGACGGCATTCAACGGCGCTATATCTTCTCCATTGAACAGATTCGATCCTGGACGAACGGTAACGGGTTTAAGTTTTGGCGGCTGCGTATAAGCAATTTTGTTGCCGTTAAGAAAAAACTCTGTCCAAAGAATGCATTGTCTTGATGTCGTCGAAGTGTTATTGACGATAACGGTCGCTGTACTCGAGCGGCTTTGCCAATCCGAAAGAAATGCGGACGGGTTGTTGAGCATCGGTCTCAAAATGGTGATCTGAGCAAAAGACTCACATGCCCCGAAAATCAGGAACAGTACGCAAACGATCTGTAATAATTTTTTCATAGTTTTGCTTTCGAAGAGGTAAACCTCCCATATAATGACGCAAAAATACGACTATTTGTGACACCGCACACCACCATCAGGCAGAAGCGCATATATTAGTATGATAATGAAATTAATCAGCGTTTTGTTCGTTCATTAACAATCACCGGGTTATACGTTTGAAAATTAAACCTATTCCATTGAAGAATATAGCCTTAACGGCCGCTATAATCCTGACGGTCAGTAGCGGATTTTCACTGCACGCTCAGACAAAAGTTATTATACATCCTCCGCAAGCCGAGTTGAAATTGCCGGGTCTGTTGCGACCGCTTCACTTAACTCTTGCAAAATACACTATCGAACGTCATCCGGGTTGGCAAGCCAAAGAAACGTACGACTCGGCAACGCATATTGTCACACTTGAATTTTGTGACCCGAATGATACTTCGACAATTTTAATGAGGTGTACATCTCAATCATACGATCGTCGTTCGTTCGATTCGATCCAATGGAATAAAACAAAGGAGCATATCCGAACCGGATACGGCGACCGAGGTGTCGGAGTAATGCCGCTCTTCGACAGCAGCCTCTGTGAAAAACCCGTCAACGGGATTATCGGCAGATACGAAGTGCTCGCACGACATCCCGATCGAATTGAATATTGCGCGGCGATCATGACGACATCTGAAGGAATATTGTTGACTGCAAACTTCCCATCCGAAGATTTCAGCGACCGCCTTACCTACTTCAGAACGATCGCCAGGGATATTCGCTCGAAATAGGCACATTTCTTTAAATCCAATACCGGCATTCTGTTGTATAGCCTAATAGACTACAACCTTTTATGTTGGCTTCAGTGTTGTGGGGAAGCCGGCTTAAGGTTGCAGCTTATTGTGGGTAATGCGCCGGAGCTGCAGAAGCTCCGGCATTTTTATTTTAAATGATCTTGTGAAGTACGTTCTATCCGTTGTCTTATGTTTCTTAAGCCAACGAGCATTTGCTCAAAACCGGCCGAATGTCGATACACTTTCGCTCGGCGGAATTCGGCCGTCGGTACCTTCTGTATCGGTCCCGTCACTCTCAACATTCGATACGATCCTCTGGAATGACGGACAGGGGATCGGAATGCTTCGCTCGAAAGGCTCAATGTTCGGGCATCAAGGCGAGTTTCGCGTCGCAATTCAAAATAACAAGGTCGAGCAGGTTTCCTTTGCGGCAGCGTCGCATAATAGATCCGAGAACGACAAACTATTTTCCGATATTTGTTCGTCCGTGAAGAATAATTACGGCACCCCGGACATCGCATCGGCATCAGAGATCAGATGGGAAGGCGTCGAACAATTTTTTGCTATCCGGACGTCATCTGAAAATGATGCTGTAACCGTCGTCCTCTCTCGATTCGATAAAAAGTAACCGTGTCATTCGAACTGTTCATTGCAAAACGGTATGCGCTTACAAAGCGCAGCGAGCAATTCATCACGATCATCAGCGCTCTTTCCGCGCTTGGCATTATGGTTGGTGTTGCAGCGCTTATCTGTGTACTTTCGGTATTTAACGGATTCTCAAAAGTTGTCACCGATATTCTCGTAAACTTCGATCCCCATATTCGCATTACTGCAAAAGCCGACAGCTCCGTGAATCAAGTTCGTTATCTTGGAAATATCGACGAGTTAGTTTCAAAAGCAAAATCGTTTCCTTCTGTCAAAGCAGCGGCAGCCGTCGTCAAAGAAAAGGCGGTAATTATACATTATACATTGCCAAGGGTCGCCATTATTAGCGGCATCGATGTCCGGGACGTCGATCGCGTTTCCGGTCTTGCAAAAACAGTTCAAGCCGGGACGATGCAGCTCGATTCGCAAGGTATTGTTCTCGGTCAATTGCTTGCCGATAATCTTGCAATTGCTACGGGCGATACGGTACAAGTATTCAGTTCTGTCGGAATGGAAAGGATCTTGACCGAACCGGTGATGCCACGAAGTAAATATTTTATTGTGCGCGGAATTTTTGCAGCAAATAATCGCGATTACGATGGCAATAATGCGTATGTAAACATCGAATCTGCCCGCGATCTCTTTGAAATACCGCCGAATGCTGCGACACAGGTAGATATTCGATTAGACGATATAAGCCAGTCGCAACAAACGAAGCAAGCAATGCTGCACTCATTTTCTTCGCAGCCGCTCACGATCGAAACATGGTACGATCTCCATAAGGACCTCTACAACGTTATGGAAATCGAACGGTGGATCGCGTATGTTATTCTCATTATGATCGTTGCCGTTGCATCCTTCTCGATCTTCAGCGCACTGACGCTTACGGTATTCGAAAAACGACGAGACATTGGGCTCTTGACTGCTCTTGGTGCGCAGCCGTCCCAGGTGAGAAGGATCTTTCTCATGCAAGGATTGATCACCGGAATTGCAGGCGTTTTGATCGGCTGCATTCTCGGGCTTGTAGTCGTGTGGGCTCAGCAGCAATTCGGATTTTTCAGGCTCGACACGAGCGTCTATATCATTCCGGCGCTTCCGGTCGAACTGCATCTGCTTGATTTTATCGCTGTCGGTTTCGGGGCGCTCGTCCTTGTGATCGTTGCTGCCATTTTTCCTGCGCGGCGAGCAGCCGAGACTACCCCGGCAGAATCGTTGAGATGGGAATAGAATTTAGATATGCATGATGAATAACGGTAATATTCTTGAAGTCACATCGCTCGCCAAACAATATCGCTCCGGCGCATCGACAATGGTCGAAGTGTTTCACGATGTATCGTTCACAGTAGCCGAAGGAGAAATTGTTGCGCTCACCGGTGCAAGCGGTTCCGGGAAGACGACATTATTAAATATTATCGGCACGCTCGATTCGCCGACCGGCGGCACGGTCACCGTCAAAAACACAAATATCGCAACACTTTCCGGCGTCCCACTTTCCGCATTCCGAAATGAGCACATTGGTTTTATTTTTCAGTTTCATCATTTGCTTCCGGAATTTTCAGCTCTGGAAAATGTCGCAATGCCCGCGTTGATCGCCGGATGGACGCTTAGTAAAGCCTCGGAACGTGCCAATGAGTTGCTTGGTGACGTCGGCCTTTCGCATCGCAGAACACACCGGCCGTCGGAGCTGTCCGGCGGTGAAGCACAGCGTGTTGCCGTTGCTCGTGCGTTTATGATGCAGCCGGATCTTGTTCTTGCCGACGAGCCGACAGGTAACCTTGACCCTGATAATGCAGAGAAACTCTTCGCCGTGATCCTTTCGCTTGCATCGAAACATAAGCAAACATTCGTCATAGCGACCCATAACATCGAGCTTGCCCGAGGCGCCGCTCGAACGCTGCATCTTGAAAAAGGAACGATCGCAGAATAAATGCGGGGAAATCGTAAGGAACAGGACTCGGCATTGGCTCGTTTTCAGTCTGACTCATTTTAAAACATAGATGGCACAAGCAACACGTCAAGAACTTCGCGCTCGTTCGCGCCAAAAACAGACCTCCGGTTCGCGCTCATCACAGCGAACGGCTCCCGGCAAGGCAAAGCCGTTCAATATGCCGTTCGAGAATAAGAATGTGATATATGTTCTCATCGGGATTGGCGTTATTACTCTTGGGTATATCCTTATGGGCAGCGGCGGCGCACTGGATTTTATCCCGCTGAATATCTCTCCGTTTGTTCTGGTGCTTGGCTACCTGGTGGTTGTGCCGCTTGGGATAATGTATGGCACGAAAAAGAAAAAACAGGCTGTTGAGGCAATGGCGCAGCCATCACAGACCGGTTCGCCGTCTTAATTAATATTCTTCCAGAAGTGATACAAAGACCGTTCGAGCGGTTCTATCGACGCGTCTAATTTCTTCGCCGGCCATCGTCGTAAGCCGGGTCGAACCATTGTGCAAGCTAATCGAAAGTATCGGGCCCGCACCCCCTTCAAGAATTTGTCCAACCAAGCCGATCTCTTTATTTGTCTCGGCATCGAGTACTTTCATCCCGGGATATTCATCGTAGTATGCTTTTCCATCAGGGAGCGGCAGCCGATCGTTCGCGGGAATTAAAATTTCTGCATTTCTAAATTTATCGGCTTCGTTTCGATCGCCGATCTCTTTGAAGGTCAATAAAATTGCTTTCGGTGTTTCGCGAAAGCCTGTCAATGTCAGTGACAGTAATTCGCCGCTTGTTAAGCGAACAGATACGACAGAAAGTTTTTTGAAACGTGTATTATCGAAGGTGTATGATTCGCAACTGACTTCGCCGCGGACTCCATGCGGCTTGCGAATGACGGCGATGAGGATAAGATCATCGGTTGGCATGAGAGACGTTCGTCAGCAAACCGTAGGGGCGAGACATGCCTCGCCCGTTACTATTAAAACAAATAATTTACTCCGCGGCAGGGGCTTCCGGTGCAGCTTCAGCGACAGGAGCTTCGGCAACAATAGCTTCTTCAACCGGTGCTGCGGCAGCCGCAGCGGCGGCTTGAGCAGCTTGTTCTGCTTCAACAACGGCACGTGCAGCAGCAGCTTTGGCCGCTTCGGCATCAGCTTTTTTCTTCTTTGCTGCTTCTTTCTGATTCAGAAGTTTGTTCGTGACAGAAGAATCTTTCGCTGCTTTCCACGTATTGAAAATTTCCTCGGCACGAGCCGGTTCAACTTTCTTCTTTTCGAGATGGAATTTCAACAGAATTCCCTGAGCCGAAAGAAGCGAACGAACGGTATCGGTCGGCTGTGCACCGACGCGGAGCCAATGCATCACGCGCTCCTCGTTGAATTCGATCTTCTTTCCGGGTTCGTTCTTCGGGCGGTACTGTCCGAGAGATTCGATGAATCTGCCGTCACGTTTTGCGCGCTGATCGGCGGCAACCAGTTTATAAATAGGAAGTTTCTTCCTTCCCTGTTTTGCAAGGCGTAATTTTACCATAGTTTGTTTTCCTGTAAGTTATTGAATCTACAGAGGATGTCTGCCGGGACGAACAACTATGAAAGCCCTAAGACAGAGTCTCTGCGGGGCGTATAACAATCTTCACGACAAAAAATTTCCAATTTCGAAGTACTCATCCGCACTATTACTCTGTTCTAGAAACGAATCATAATCCCCTATGACAAAGCAACCGACCGCAAAACGCTGGTCACAAGATGTGACAGAGCATAGTTCTGCCCTCGAACTTGAAGAAGGCGTTTTCACCTGGACTGACCCAAAGAAGATTGCTCATTCATTAAAACACTCAGCTGAAATAAGCACTCGTCGCAAAGCAAGTCCTTTTCAATCAGCAATGTCGGTGCTGAACTTTTATATTAATCGTGCCGGCAAAGTTTTACCTGCGAAGCAGAAGAAAATTCTCGAAGCAGCGAAAGTTGAATTGAGAAAATTATTTAATAAGATTGAAAAATGATCCACGAATAGATTATCGCGTCATCTCCCGTAACCTGGACTTCGTTCTCAAGAACTTCTTCGTATCGCCACCGGTGAAATACGACTTCTGAAATAATTCATCTTGCGAGACCGATGAACTTGCTAAGAACAGAATATTATTGTCGTAAGCTTTATCCACAGCATAAACAAATCGCAATGCTTCGTGAGGATGTGAAATAGATTCAACTCCCCGCAAGACCAATGCGTCGATATTACCGAGTGCATTTCTGATTCGCATCGGATGAACTTTCGATAATGCGTCGAGAAATTCTGCAAATGTCATATCGACAACGTTCATCGAGGAAGTTATTTTCTCTGCAATGACGAGATCTAATTCCTCATCGGTTGCAACCCATGTCGAAGCAGCGCCTTCATCAAGATGATGGATCGTCCGGTAATCTTCTCCATCGATGGGGACCGTCTTGAATCGTTTTGTCAATGAACCTAATTCTCTTCTAAAATCCTCGACTGAAAATTTTCCTTCTCCGAGTGCTCCTGGCGGCGTATTTGAACTTGTCAGGATCGAAACTCCGGCATCGAATAATTGACCGAGCAGATTTGTCGAGATTCTCGTATTCGCCGGATCGTCGAGTTCGAATTCATCAATGATAAGCAGCTTATAATTCCTGAACGATTCGACGACTCCACTAAGCTTTATCAGCCCGACAAGAAACATCAGCTCCTGAAACGACAAATATGCTTTGGCTCCGCCGAAGCTATGATATGCCGAAGCTAATAAGTGCGTCTTCCCGACTCCGAAGCCGCCATCGAGATAAATTCCGTGACCATGCTCATCTGAACCGAATATCTTCTGAAAAAAACTTTGCGCCGAATGCTTCTTTTGAAGATCGAAAATAAATTTGCTGACTGCTTTCAATGCCGCCGCTTGCGACGGATGGTGCGGCTCCGGAATATAATTTGAAAACTCCGCATTCGTAAAATGCTTCGGCGGGACAAGTGCTTCGAGCATTTCTGTTGCATCGAGTCTGCCCGATGCTAATGCGAGCAGCGGATTCGTTTCGGTCGTGGTGGAAATATTTGGTGCTATCAAGATATTACCGGCAACAACTCCGCTTTCTCCGGCTCGCCACACATTCGGTAAACCGCGTCTTTTACTCTGTCCATCAACCACATCGGTGTGCTTGTCGCACCGGAGATACCGACCGTTTTGATTCCGTTAAACCAATCCTCATTCAACTCGTTTTCCTGTTCGATGAAATATGTGTTCGGGTTCGCCAACTTCGCGATCTCGTATAAAACCTTCCCGTTCGAACTTGTGCGTCCCGCAACAAAGATCATCGCATCGTTCGACTGCGCAAATTCTATCAACTTCTTCTCGCGACCCGAAACCTGACCGCAGATCGTATCCTTCGCGTGAAACTCGACCGCATCTTCTTCCATCTCGGCGACGACAAGTTCTTTCAATCGCGATTTCAGCTCGTCGCGGATCGCATAAAACGTCGGCTTATCCATAGTCGTCTGCGAGAACAGAACCGTCGGCTTATCAAGCGTCACCTGCTCCATCGCTTCGGCGACAGTCTTGACAACGATCGCCTCATCGTTAACGACGCCGCGAAGACCGATCACCTCGGCATGATCTTTTTTTCCGAAAATGACGATCTGAAAACCTTTGTCGTAAAATTTCTTGATCCGCTCCTGAACTTTCGTCACCACCGGGCACGTCGCATCAATGAGTTCGATGCCAAACTTCTTCGCCATTTCGTAGGTCGAAGGCGGTTCGCCGTGAGCGCGGATGAGAACTTTGGTATGAGTGCCGTTCAACTTATTCTCGGCGGCTATGCGTTCGAAATCGGAATGCCTGATCGTCGCAAGCCCTTCGGCTCCGAGACGCTCGATCTCCATCGGATTATGGATGATATCGCCGAGCGAAAAAAGACGGGGGCGTAGGGCGTCGATAGTCGATGGTCGATGGTCGGAATCCGCATTTTGACTATCGACGATTAACGATCGACTATCGACGTCCACGCCCTGACGATCAACGATCGACGACCGACTATCGACGGCGGATAGCTCCGCCTCGGCAAAATCCACTGCTCGGACCACACCCCAGCAAAAACCAGAATTTCTATCAACTGTTACGATCACGTTCATAAAACAATAGCTAAACACCCCTCGTTCAACAGAGCGCTTTTTCTCGGCTTGGCAACCCTCATTTTTTCTCCATTCGCCATTTTCAATTCTCAATTTCTAGGTCCGTAACTTCCTTATTTCTCACCCTAACCGGTGTACCCCCACACTTTCTCTCGTAAAACAACAGAGCCGGCTTGCGCCGGCTCGCATTACATCCTGGATTGATCCTTTTATCCTGAGAATCAAGGTCACAAAAATACGAAATTAGAAGCCCTTTGTCAAGGTGCCCATCACACTTATTTTTAATGATAATGTTACAAGCACCTAGATAATATCACTGAGGCACGTACTTTTGATTGCTCGCGTTTCAAATCAGCCTCATTATTCTGATGGTTTTAAAGGAGTAAGGATATGAAGCATCATTATTTTTTCATTGCATTCACTGTGCTTGTTGCAGCCGGTTTTGCACCAGATGTGAAAAGCCAGTGGATCAACGTCGGCGGCACGGGAACGCCGACAGTAAACTCGTTCGCGGTGAACGAGACAGATGTTTTTGCGGGCACGGGCGGTAGCGGCGTTTATCTTTCAACCGATCATGGCGCAACCTGGACGGCAGTTAATAACGGTCTCACCAAAAAGTATGTCTGGTCCGTTCAGACAAGCGGATCAATACTACTGGCAGGAACAGAATACGGCGGCATCTATCTCAGCACGAACGCCGGTTCCAATTGGACCGGGATGAACACTGGTCTCAAGAACATCGATGTGAAAACCGTTTCCATTGTCGGCAGCAATATCTTTGCAGGTACGTACGGCGGAGGCGTTTTTATTTCATCGGATAACGGCGGCAGCTGGGCAAAGGCAGGTGCAGGTTTGAACGGTTCGTATCCGTATGCGTTGGCATCGAGCGGCGGAAGTTTGTTTGCCGCAACGTACGACAGCGGCGTTTTTGTATCGAGCGATAACGGCGCGAACTGGAAAGTGACCAACTCCGGACTGACGGACATCCATGTCCAAGCACTTATCAGTAATAACGGCGATCTTTTTGCTGCCACGGCAAGCGCTGGAGTATTTATTTCTACCGACAACGGCGTACATTGGACGCTTTCGAATAACGGACTCGCGCCCTTCATTACGGATGCATTTGCTGCAAGCAGTTCCGATCTGTTCGCAGCGACTACGAACGGAGTGTATCTTTCAACCGATCACGGCGCGAACTGGGCTGCCGAAAATACCGGGCTTACAACATCTGCGATATACTCACTCGCTGTCAGCGGAGAGTATCTTCTTGCCGGAAGCAATAATACAGGCGTCTGGCGCCGCCCACTTTCGGAGTTCGCGGTCAATGCGGTAAAAGATATTTCTCAACCAGAGATTGCCGTTTCCATTTCTCCCAACCCCACAACAGGCATCATCACGGTGCGTGATGTGACGTCGGACATCCAGCACGTCAGCGTCACGAACATCCTCGGCGAGACCGTCAGTGAGCTTGCGAATTCCGGCGCGGCGGATTTCACGTTCGATCTATCGAAGTTTCCTGCAGGAATTTACTTTGCGAGATTTGAAATGGCAGGTTCGATTGTAACGAGAAAGATTATCAAAGAATAAGTCGAGACTTACTTCTTATGTCTCCTCGGCTGCACTTTATAGAACGGTGCGCGGGGTTCGTCTGCCATACGTTTATCAATGCGTTCGGCGAGCCATTGGAAATATTCGCCGAGATATGGGTCGGGCATTGTTGCTCGCATATCCGTAAACATCGGTTTGTATTTTACCCATACGGTCGAGACGAACGAGCCGAGCGTTTTATCGACGAGGTCGAGATCGATGTATCGTTCATAGACCATCATTCCGAGCGATTCCATTTGTTGGGCGATCTGGATGAGCATCACCTGCTCTTCTTTCGGCATTGCAAAGAATTCATCCTGAGTGGGCGGGAGTTCGGCGCCGCGAATGAAGAAAAGCTGCTCGGCAAATTCGCGCGTCGAAAAACTGCGAAGCGTCTCGAGCGTGAATCGTTCTTTGCGGTCGCGCTCGGCAGTGCGAATCTGCGCCATCCCAAAGATCAGCGCCACGATGAACGACAGCGCCAGCGCAATGTTCGCAATGATCCCGATCGTTGAGTCGAGTGACATCCTAACTAAACATATTTCATACCTACCAATTCCATTGTCCTGACTGCCTGCCCCCGAACATTCGTTCACAGTTCGTGATAATATTATGGCAACGTTATGGTAACATTCGTGTATCGACAGGGAATGTCGGTATTCCATCACAGGGCAAGAAATATCATTATATTTGCCTCTCTGATTCCCCAGTCATCGCAGAGGCTCATTCACATCGTACCCGGAGGCAACTTATGAAAATTATTCATCGTACATTCTTCCTGTCATTTTTATTGATTTCGGTTTTTGTTATATCGGCGTGGTCGCAGCCGATGCCGGCAAATCTCAAAGGCCAAGCAGTCGTTACGTGTTTCTCCGGCTTGGATGCGTCGGGAAACGTGAAAAACGATTTTGTCGCCGGACTTCTGAACGTGCACGTCCCAGTCGGACCGGGAGTGAATTGGCCGGCGCCGGGATATCACGGGCCGAGTTCGACGCCGTGGAAATCGAGCATCCTCGGCCAAGTCTTCGGTATCGCACTCGATAAGCGGAATAATATCTACCTCACCGCAACGAGTTCGTACGGTCATCAGACTTCGAATCCGTATGCCTACGGAGCGGCGGGCTCCGGCGGGGTTTATCAAATAGACGGAACGACCGGCGCGATCAATACCGGTTTCATTACGACGACTGCCTATAATACATTCGCGCCGACTCCATCGAACGCAATCGGCACGAGCACGATCCCGAATGGCAACAGCACCGTCCATCCTGGTCTTGGCAACATTTGCTACGACCGTGTACACGATAAGCTCTTCGTCACAAATTTTGAAGATGGCATTATTTATAGTATCAACCCACTAACGGCAAAGATCGACGGGATCTATGACCCGGTGATTGCCGCAAATCCCGGCGGCACGTCGAATCCAGCAATGGTCGCCGATAATGCGTCAAGTCTGGGGTTCGTACCGCGCGGTGATCGCATTTGGGGTATTGGATATAACCGGGTTGATAATCGCGTTTATTACGCTGTGTGGATGGAGGACCAAAGCAGCTATACTCCGACTACATATAATATCATCCGCTCTATCGGACTTACTGCGACCGGCGCGTTCAAGCCGGCATCGGACGATCGCTTTGAGATCAAGATGCCCGACTTCCTCGACCCGACGAACACGAGCACCATCTATAACTGGTCAAGCCCTGTATCGGATATTGCATTCAACACAAAGGGCAACATCCTGCTTGCCGAACGTTCGATGGCAAGCGACGACAATCCGGGTGCGCACGTTTCTCGCGTGTTGGAATACACCGGGGGGAGCTTGAGTTGGTCGGCGACGCCGAAAGTGTTTTATATAGGCGCGGATATATATTATTCAAATGCCGCGGGCGGGAATGATTACGCCTATCGCAGCTACGATACGGTAACGCATACAAACCTTGATTGCGATTCTACGGTCTGGATCACCGGCGACTTCTTGCTCAACGATCCCGGCTTCGGCGGAATGGTCTATGGGATGCAGCGCAGTCCGGCATCCGGAAATACGACTGCAACCGTAGCGACAACGGGATATTTTATTGACTTCAACGGCATACCCGGGACTCAGGATAAAACACAGATCGGAGACGTCAGGGTCTATCGTGACACCTGCGGCTCTCCTGATGTCGTGCAAGGCCCGTGCAGTTCGGCGCGTGTGGCTGCAAAGCCAATTCAAAACGGAGCAGCGGGCGGACCATGCTGTTACGATGTCGTTCTTAATAATACAACGCCGAATTTCTGGACGAACGTGACCGCGCAAGCGATCACCCCAGGATTTGTATTCGCAAGCGCAACCGTCCCGACCGGTTGGAGCCTGACAAATACCGGGACGATCGCAAATTGGATGCCGCCCGGAGGTTTTGTACCCGTCGGTTCTACCGATTCGCTTATTATTTGTATTAACAGTACAGTGCCGCCTGTGCAGAAAGTAGAAATTGTCTGGCACGGTGTCGATGGCTCTGTCTGCCGCGACACGCTGACGCTCGATTGCCCTCAAATGCAGCCGCCGATCCCGCCATGCGCGATCGTACATGATTCTTCGTTGATGTGCACGCAATCGTCATCGAACGGGACGATCTATCAATACTGCTTCACGATCAAGAATAACTCGCCGTTCTCACAAGCGCCATATTTCTATCCGGCGCAGAACGCGATGGTCTGGTCGAGCGCGCCAGGCGTCAATGTTTCGCCGGGGCTCGTGAACTTCCCGCCGCTTGCGTTCGGTGCAACCTCCGCGCCGCTGTGTTTTACGCTCAGCGGAGCGGGTGTTCATCCGGGAGCAACGGTATGCATTGTCGTTCAACTCCACGGTGCGGCAAATGCACAAGGGGACGGCTTCAAATGGTGCTGCCCGCCGGACACGGTCTGTATCACATTGCCGCCGTGCAAAGATTGCTGCGACGGATTCAGGAAGCTGCTTGATAAACTGACATTCGCGACCAACGGCGCAGGCGTCACGACATTAAGCTCGACGGTGACTGCAGGCCCGATGCCGATCACAAAGATGACAGCAACGATCGTCAGCGCAGATATCAAGACCTTTGGTAATGCAAAGTTCTGTGCATCGACCGGCTGGCTGCCTGCTTCAGGTGATATTATCAATCCGCCTGCTTCGATCGGCGGACTGCCGCTGGTCGGAGTATCTCAGCCATTCGCAACACCTCCGCCTGCTCCGTCACGCGAAGCAATGTGGGGCGTCGTGCCGAGCGGCGTTTCGTTCACCGGCGTACCGCTTGCGGTGCAGATGCAATTCCCCACTGCTCCGCCGCCGTTCAATGGCTGTTACGACTCGCTGCGATTCTGTATCCGCTTGACCTTCACCGATACAAGTTGCCGCACGTGCGATACCATGAT